>NZ_PTQX01000011.1:0-215447 GCF_002943475.1 Limnohabitans sp. TS-CS-82
TGTCCGCGCCATAGACCTGCAAGTTGGCGTTCCAAACGCGTTGAATGTGAGGGATCAATTCATCATCGCGCTTGGCTCTTGCACAGCGAAGTTGTGGGTTGCGTTGCAGGGCGGCGTGTCGCCTGTAGCAAGACGGGGCAATTTGCAAAACCTTGCAAATTGGCTCGACCCCGAAGGTATTGCGATGCTGGTCGACGAAACGCTTCAAGACTTGAGTCGGCGGTCGAGCTCCGCCTGGGCGAAAAACGCGCTGGCCACCTTCAAGATCTCATTGGCCCGACGCAGCTCTTTGTTCTCGCGTTCAAGCTCCTTGATTCGGTCATGCTCAGCGCTGGTGGTGCCGCCGCGCACGCCGCTGTCGACTTCGTGCTTACGAACCCATTCGTGAAGGGTTTGAGGGGCGCAGCCGATCTTGAGTGCAATTGATTCAATGGCCGCCCATGTGGACGGATATTCGCCACGGTGGTCTTGCAACATGCGAACAGCGCGTTCGCGTACTTCGGGGGAAAAACGATTTGATTTGCTCATAGCTCCATCTTCTCAAAGGTTGGAGCCTCCTCAAAACACGGGGCGATTCAAGAACGATGAGTTCAAAATTCTTTTTCCCATTAGCAGAAGGAATTTGAGACAAGCATTCGTAGCGTGCCGTGCATAAATTAACGTGAGGCAGAGCATGAGAAATCTTTTGCGCCAATTCATCAGAGCAATTAACGAGAGCAATCTCAAGCATGTGCAGAATCTCCCTGAATTCTCTGGCGAGCCACCGCACTGACACCTTGCTTATCGAGCATCCACTGGATTGGTTCGGAAATCAAATTGAGCGCTATTTGGGTTGCTTGCGCCTGCAATGCGCAGGAAGGTTGCTTTTCAATGACCTCAAGAACCCACGAGGGCATAACATCGAATGCAGCCTTCAGGGTTAGAAGCATGAAAGGCTTGTCAAAAAAGTCAGTTGGATAGTTTTCAACGACCTTGAGTATTTCTTGAGCCCGCGCGTCAAATTGCAACTCACCTATATATCCAGCTAGCTCCTTCTGAGTTGTTTGCCAAGTTAAAGGCAAATCAACAGCTCCTAATAGATGACCGATGCGAGCCATCTCACGAATGTATTGATCACATTCAGGCTGAGTGAGTGGCGACTTAGCCAGATGTTGGTATGTGCTTAGGAATGAACTTACCTCAGCAAGATGGATCCACCGTATCAAGGCTGGTTCATTTGCAATATATGGGTTCCCTTTGAGATCGGTGCCGCGAATATGTGCATGAATAGTGTTGACACGGCGAATTGCACTCATAGCCATGGCATCGCTGCCATAAGTTGTGGCCGCGACAAAATAGGCGGTTCGACCTAGACGATCCTTGAGTTTGTTTCGAAAATCTGAATGATCCCAAACTGCCGATAACGCTCGCGGGTGCAAAGACTGAACAATCAAGGACGATAGTCCACCAACCATCATGGCCGTGAAGTTCGCATGTACCTTCCAGGTCACAGAGTCAAGCCCAAAGAAACCTGCGTCACCTTTTGGCGACATGAAATCATCCAAATTTGATTTGGAACCTGTCATTGCACGAACACGCTCGCCTATTGTTTGCAGCGCAAAGTTGGAGAGTGATTCAGTTAGAGACATAAAAATTTAAGTTAACTTTTTAACCAAGAACGTCTTTGGGTTTATCTGCTGCTTCAGCCTCGAAGGGGAGTGATTCTTCATGCTTTGGAAAACACATCTTTTCCCCGTCCCATCTTTGACCACACCAACAAAATCCGTCTTCATTGATGATGCAAGTTCCCGTTCCGCAGCATCTTGTGTCTTCTGTCATATTTATCTCCTTGGTTATTTGAATTAATGCCGTAGCAATTTTTTAATGACTCATCGAGTTTTTGCAAGTCATCAATTTCATATGGATGACGCGATCAGCAGCAGTTACTCTGCTGTAAACAATTGGTGATTTACAACTCGAAAAGATTTCACGGTTTTTGGGCGCCGTGATTTCTGTGTGATCTAGGTAGACGTTCAAAAGGCACAGTTGATCAACAGATACACGCAGATCTATCCACTCAAGAATTGGGCCCAAGTGTTCTAGGCTATCCAAGTCATGAATCCATTGCCAAGCCTGTCCGCACGGCACCCGACGACCACGGCCGTTTTTGTTGTGCAGCATGTATGAGAATCTCATGTTTTGATCACAACTTGCTCAAGTTCCAGCTCGTCAAGCCCAATGGCGTTTCTGGCGTTCTTCGAAATCATGATGCAAACTCCTATTGAGTAGAATTTTCAGATATTTACCTACGCAAAACAGGTTTTGTTTCATAAAAAACTGTATTTCATAATATTATCTATTCAAGATCTACTCAATTGTAAAATTTTGACAAACACATCGCTTTGAAAGATATAAAAGTAGTCATTTTCAAAAAAGAACAATGACTCGACCTGTCTTAAAAATCCCTTTTGTCTGTATGGGAAACATCTGTCGTAGCCCAAGTGCAGAGTGGGTGTTTAAAAAGAAATTAGACGAGCAGAACAAGGGTTTGAACACGTTTTAGACTCGATCGAAGAATCATCAGAAGGTCTCATGAAATTAGTCATCCAAAAGGTCCTGCCATGAATCAAGAACCCTTAAACGTGCTCGGGACACCCCTTGTCCCTTGTTCATACGATCCTTTGACTGGGTACTTTAGAGACGGTTGCTGCAACACAGACGAGCAAGACCAAGGTAGCCATGTCATCTGTGCAAAAGTAACGCAGGCATTTTTGGATTTCTCCCTCCAACAAGGAAACGACTTGATCACACCACGACCTGAATATCGGTTTGCGGGTTTAAAGGCAGGTGATCGCTGGTGCCTGTGTGCTCTCAGGTGGAAACAAGCGCATGATGCTGGCGTCGCTCCGGCCGTTGTTCTTGAAAGCACACATGCCCACGCTCTTGATTACGTTACTTTGGAGCAGCTTCAATCATGAAGACACGAGCGCGTGTCGAGTTACGTGACCTGTCCTTGAAAACCCAAATTGGGACATATGGTCCTGATGAAACCAGGCCCGACGTTCATCTGCTGGATCTAACACTTGAGATCGATACGAATCTAGTTTTAATTTCGAGTGATGCGATGGCACATGTCTTTGACTATGACCCGTTGATTGCAGAAATTGATCGTCTTGCTGGACTTTGTCACTATGAAACGCAAGAACGACTCATGACACGGATTGCTAGCGCTTGTGCTGCTTATCTTGAGATCAAAACGATTGAAATTAACCTTCGTAAAGCCCCAGTTCGAAGTGGCAGCGGCTCACTAGGTGTTCGTTTATTCCTGGATGAGACAACTACTAATGGGCTGCGAAATACCCATCAGGACGCAAAGCGGTGACCATGAATGTTTTCAATAAGCTCAGGAGATTTCAGCGTTCACCCGCTGGAAAGAGAGTCGATTAAATGAATAAAAGAGTTTCATTGATCGTTTTGTGTCTTGTTACTTTAGGAGTTATCTCTTCCCATGTTTCATTGGCACAAAAAGAAAATGGTTCTTTGCTCGTGGTTGATGAACGCGAAATTGATATCGTGGGTGAGGCTAATAATCAGTGGATCAGATGGGCGCGTCGCTGTGACGATGTCTTGCGTCTTTCCAATGACGATCGACGGTATTTAGAGGTAGAGAAAACCATTAAAGCGTACAGCCCACCTAATTCAGACTCAGCACAACTTGCAAGTGTTTGGACAATCGGCGAATGGACACTGGCAGAAGTGGAATTTAAGGAGCTGCTGCCTGCCGTTGTGCTAACAAAGCGTATCAATGACATTTCAGTCATCATCCCAAATGCCGTATGGAGCGGATACACGAAACCATGGAAAGCCGCACCCTACATTCGGGAATATTTGTCAAAACATAGCCCTGAAACGCCGACCCCCTTGTTAGATTGTTTTGAGCCGCAGTCTCATGCCTTTAGATGATTAAAAGGTGGTTAGCAAAGAGCGCCGATCTGTTTCAATTTTTCCATGCAAATATCAGACCCAAGAGTTTCAAACCATAAGATTGACCCAGCATCTCTGGATGCTTTGCCACGTAGTTTTGGTGTTTATATCTTCAAGGGCGATGGAGCGCTGCCACTGTATATCGGCAAGAGCGTTGATATTCGCAATCGGGTGATGAGCCATCTTCGGGCGCCGGATGAAGCCAATATGATCGCGCAAACACGCCGAATTGATTTCATTGAGACAGCAGGTGAAATTGGTGCGCTGTTGCTTGAATCACGCATGATCAAAGCACAGAGCCCGCTGTTTAATCAACGCCTACGACGTCTGCGCACGCTGTGCTCTATTCGTCTGAATCAAACAGACAAGGGCATGGAGCCAGAGATCGTAGACAGTCAATCTGTCCATTTAGGGGGAGCGACTGGAATGTATGGCTTGTTCTCATCAAGTCACGCTGCAAATGCGAAACTTAAAGAGCTGGCACAGCAGTATCGTCTTTGCTTGTCTGTTTTGGGCCTTGAAAGAACCTCTAAACGAGGTTGCTTTGGATTACAGGTCAAAACGTGTCTTGGTGCTTGTATTGGCAAGGAAGATCGGACAGTTCACGACAACAGATTTTTATCTGCATTAATAGATTCACAGGTAGAAATTTGGCCCTTCGATGGCCCCATTGATTTGATCGAAACGTCTGGTGAATGGGTTCAGAAACATCGGATCAATAACTGGTGCTATATAGGAACGCAGTGCTCAAAAGCAGGGGACATAAGTCCGCTAACCGCCTTCGATAAAAATGACTTTGACCTTGATAGCTACAAAATCTTGGTCAGGCCTATCCTCTTAAAAGCAGTCAATTTTGAAAAAATATAAGGTGACGGACCTTGACCCCAGCACTGGCTCCACAGTTAGGGCTGCTCGGTTCCCCGCCTGACCCGGTTGGCCGCTTCACCATGTGGGAAGGCCCGTCGAGCGTAATTGTAGGACACAAGTGGGCTTTTCAAGAGCATGGCCTGCTCGCTTTAGAATCTCGCGCTTATGTCCTACCTTGTGCTCGCCCGTAAATACCGCCCCAAAACCTTCACGGAGATGGTGGGGCAAGAGCACGTTGTCCAAGCGCTGACCAACGCGCTGACCACGCAACGCCTTCACCACGCCTACTTGTTCACCGGCACACGCGGTGTGGGCAAGACCACGGTGTCGCGCGTGCTGGCCAAATCGCTCAATTGCCAAGGCGTGGATGGCACGGGGGGCATCACCGCCAACCCCTGCGGTGTGTGCCAAGCCTGTACCGACATCGATGCCGGTCGCTTTGTGGACTACACCGAGCTCGACGCCGCCTCTAACCGCGGCGTAGACGAAGTGCAAAGCTTGCTGGAGCAAGCCGTCTACAAGCCCGTGCAAGGCCGCTTCAAAGTCTTCATGATTGACGAGGTGCACATGCTCACCAACACCGCGTTCAACGCGATGTTGAAGACGCTCGAAGAGCCACCCGAATATTTGAAATTTGTGCTCGCCACCACCGACCCGCAAAAAGTGCCGGTCACCGTGCTGTCGCGCTGCTTGCAGTTCAACCTGCGCCCCATGGCCCCCGAAACCGTGCTGGAGCACTTGGGCCATGTGTTGGGCCAAGAACAAATTGCTTCCGAGCCCCAAGCCTTGCGCTTGTTGGCCCGCGCCGCACGCGGCTCCATGCGCGATGCCTTGAGCTTGACGGATCAAGCCATTGCTTTTGGCGGCGGTCAGTTGCAAGAGGCCTCGGTGCGCCAAATGTTGGGCAGCGCCGACCGCTCGCATGTGTTCCGTTTGATTGAGGCGTTGGCGCATGGTGACGGCAAATCGGTCGTCGACACCTCCGAAGCTTTGCGTTTGAACGGCCTCAGTGCTGCAGCAACGCTGGAAGACATGTCCATGGTTTTGCAGCGCATGGCCGTGCTGCAAGCTGTGCCGAGCATGGCCGAGTCGGATGCAGACCCCGAAGCCGTCGACATGGCGCGTTTGGCTGACTTGATGCCCGCCGATGAAACCCAGTTGCTGTACAGCCTGTGTTTGCACGGCCGCCAAGAATTGGGCTTGGCCCCTGACGAATACGCCGCGCTCACCATGGTGCTGCTGCGCTTGCTGGCCTTCAAGCCCAAAGGGGCCGCCTCCAGCGCTTCGGCCTCGGCTGAAAAAAAAACTCTGATTGAGGCGCAGCGCGCGCCGTCAGCACCCGCGCCAACCGCTCACCCCGTTGCGCCTGCAACGGTTTCGCCGAGCCTGAACAAGCCGCCCATCGCCACGCCAGCTGCCGTGGCGCCTATCGCAGCCCCGAGTACGACGCCCTTATCCGCCATCCAGCCCGTTGCGCCTGTGGCCATTCAACCGGCCAATGCCGCAGAACCGGCCCAACATGTGTCACCTGTTTCTGCGCCACCGGTTCAAGCCGCAGAGCCGACGCGCTTGCCTCCAGCGCCTCAAGGCCAAGCCCTGCCTGTGCGCGAGATGCCTGCGCCCGCTAATCAGGCGCCCGAATTCATCCCCTCTGACGACGAAGACGACGCGCCTTACACCCCCGACTACGACGACTTTGACCACGACTCGGATGCCGCCGTCGTCGCCATGCCCGTGCGCGACCAGCCTGTGCCCAGTGCGCAACTTGAACCCTTGGTGCCCACCACCGTGGTGCCGCAGGTCGAAGCCACGCCCGAAGGCGAGTTTTGGCATGGTTTGGTCATGCAAATGTCGGCCGCCGAAACCATCAACGCCTTGGTGCGCGAGTTGGGCCTGCAATCGCAACTCATGGCACGCGACACCGACACGTGGATGCTGCGCGTCGAGCGCGAATCGCTCAACAGCACCATGAGCCGCGAGCGCTTGCAAGCCGCGTTGGCCACGGCCGGTTACCCCGTGCGCTTGACCGTTGAAGTCGGCCGCGTGCAAGACAGCCCAGCCAAACGCAACGCCGTAGCTGCCGCCCAGCGTCAAGCGGGCGCCGAAGCCATCATCCTCAACGACCCCTATGTGCAGACCTTGATGCGCGACTTTGGCGCACGCATCGTGCCCGGCAGCATCAAGCCTGTTTAAGTTTTCAATCTCTATTTATAAAAGGACGACCCATGTTCAACAAAGGACAACTCTCTGGCTTGATGAAACAAGCCCAAGCCATGCAAGACAACCTCAAAAAGGCGCAAGACGAGCTGGCTCACATTGACGTCACCGGCGAGTCGGGCTCTGGCTTGGTCAAAGTCTTGATGACGTGCAAACACGATGTCAAACGCATCACCATCGACCCCAGCCTGCTGGCCGACGACAAAGACATGCTCGAAGACTTGGTCGCCGCCGCCTTCAACGACGCCGTGCGCAAAGCCGCTGAAACCAGTGAAGCCAAGATGAGCAAACTCACTGCCGGTTTGCCACCCGGCATGAAGTTGCCCTTTTAATGGCCGCTGTTTCTGCGCTCGATGGCCTGATTCACGCCCTGCGCCGGCTGCCCGGTGTGGGCGTCAAAACCGCGTCGCGCATGGCCTATCACATGCTGCAGCATGACCGCGAAGGCGCTCAGTTGCTCTCGCAAGCCCTGCACGAGGCCGTCGGCCAAGTGCGCCACTGCGAGCTGTGCCACACCTTCACCACCCAAAGCATTTGTGAAACGTGTTTGGACGACAGCCGCGACAACGCGCGCCTGTGTGTGGTCGAAACCCCTGCTGACCAATCGGCCATTGAGCGCACTGCCGCGTTCAAAGGCTTGTACTTCGTCTTGATGGGCCGCATCAGCCCGCTCGACGGCTTTGGCCCCAAAGACATTGGCTTGGAAAAGCTCATTGACCGAGCCAGCGATGGCGTGGTGCAAGAAGTCATCTTGGCCACCAACTTCACGGCTGAGGGCGAAGCCACCGCGCATGTGTTGACCGAAGCTTTGAAGAAGCGCGGCGTGCAAGTGACGCGCTTGGCACGCGGCGTGCCCGTGGGCAGCGAGTTGGAATACGTCGACTTAGGCACCATTGCGCACGCGATGGTGGACAGACGCAACGCTTGACGGTCTTTTCAGGGCATCCCCTATTGACATATTTGTGATTTTTTGTAATTCCCTGTTATTTTTATCGAATTAGAATGAGGCAGCCGTTTATGCGGCCGAATTCAGCAAGGAAAAAATTCAATGAACGTCAAATCTCGGTTGATTTTGGGTGGGATCGTCTCCTTTGTGGGGCTGATCTTGGTGTCCATCGTGGCGCTGTCCATCGAAAAATCCACCATGTTGGAAGACCGCAAGATCAAGACGCGTCATTTGGTGGAGTCGGTGCACGGCGTGGTCACGCATTACCAAGCCTTGCAAAAGGCCGGCACGTTGACGGAAGAAGAGGCCAAGGCTGCGGCCATGCAAACCGTGAAGGCTTTGCGTTACGAGACCAAAGAGTATTTTTGGTTGAACGACCAAACGCAGCCTGTGCCGGTCATGCTCATGCACCCCACCGTACCCGCTCTGGATGGCAAGGTGCTGGATGCGCCCAATTTCAACTCGGCCACCAGCCAGCAGTTTGGTTTGGACACGGCACCCCAAAAAACCGACGGCAAAAAGAACATCTTTGTGGCGTTTACCGAAGTGGCGACCAAGTCAGGTTCGGGCTACGTCACTTACAACTGGCCCAAGCCCAAAGCCGGTGGCGGCACGACCACCGAGGTGTACGAAAAATTGTCTTTCGTGCAAAAAATTGATGGCTGGAATTGGGTGGTGGGCAGCGGCATTTACATCGACGACGTCGAAGTGATCTTCTGGCAACACGCCACGCAGTTTTCGATGTTGGTGTTGTTGGTCATGCTCATCATTGCGGCCGTCATTCGCTGGCAAGTCAAGAGCATCACCGAGCCTTTGGAGGCTCTGCGCAACATGGTCACCTTGGTTGAAACGACCTCTGACTTTTCGCGTCGTATTCAAGATATTTCTGACGATGAGGTGGGGCAAACGGCGCGTGCGTTTAACCAACTCATGGCGGCACAGCAGTTGGCCATTTCTGAAGTGAACAACGCGGTGGAAGCTTTGGCTGCCGGTAACTTTGACGTAGCGATCACCGCCAACCTCAAAGGCGACTTGCGCACCATGAAAGATGCGGTCAACGCCAGCGCTGCCAGCGTCAAAACCACCATGGACGCTTTGGCCGAAGTGATGACGGCCTTGTACAACGGTGACTTCAACCAACGTATGTCTAGCCAAGTGAAGGGCGACTTGCGCCACTTGGTGGACCAAGCCATGCAGGCCATGCAAGCCTTGTTGGGCGATGTTGCGAACGTGATGAACGACGTGGCTTCGGGTGACTTGACCGGCCGCATCACGGCCGACGGTCGCGGTGATTTGGCCAGCCTCAAAGGCAACATCAACCAGTCGCTGGACGCGCTGAGTGCGGCCATGCGTGCCATCAACAGCAACACCCGCCAAGTGGCGGCGGCGGCCAACCAGACCAGCCAAGCCATCAGCCAGATCAGCGATGGCGCGCAAAACCAAATGCACGGCATTGCCCAATTGGCCAACGCGGTGAAAGAAACCGCCGCTTCCGTGACCGACGTGTCGCGCAACACCGAAACCGCCAGCAGCCGCTCGCGTGAGTCGGTGGACATCGTGCGCAGCGGCAAGGCCAAGATGGCCACGATGGTGGAGGTGGTCAACGGCATTGCCGCCAACTCCGAGAAGATCAACAAGATCACTGAGGTGATCGAGAGCATCGCGAACAAAACCAATTTGTTGTCGTTGAACGCGGCCATCGAAGCAGCGCGTGCGGGCGAGCACGGCAAAGGCTTCTCGGTGGTGGCGGAAGAGGTGGGCAAGCTCGCGGCCAGCAGCGCCGAGAGTACGCAAGAGATCACGGTGCTGGTTCAGCAAGCCGTCGCAGAAGCGCGTCGCGCGGTCGCCACCGTGCAAGACGTCAGTGCCGACATGGAACGCATTGAAGCCGGTGCCACCGAAGCCGACGGCATGATGCAGCGCATCTCCGCCGCTTTGGAGGAGCAAAGCAATGCGGTGCAAGAGATCAACGCCAACGTCTCGACCTTGGACCGCATCGCGCAGTCCAACGCCTCGGCCAGCGAAGAGATCACGGCCACGGTGATCGAGTTGTCCAAAATCGCCGACGGCACACGCCGCGAAGTGGAACAGTTCAAGATCTGATTTAGAACGTGTTTTGCAAATGCATGATGCGGTCTGCCGTGTAGCGCACGATGCCGCGAATGCCGGGGTTGGCATGTTCCAAGCCGCGCAAGGCCTTGTCGATGGGGATGTTCATCAAGGTCACGGTGTCTAAGCTGCTCAATTCCCAAGGCAATGTCTTGTCCAGCAGGGCTTCGGCCAAGCCCAGCACGCTGCCTGGCCCTAGCTTGTACTTTTTCTTGCCAATGGCCGCTTCAACGTGGCCTTGCACAATGATGTAGCCCAAGCCCAACTCGGTGTCGTCTGGCGAGCCCAAGACCGTGCCAGCCTCGTGCACCGTGGTGTGCAGTTTGTTCGAAGCGAGCAACTTCAAGAACATCAACTCGTCGCTGCTCATGCCCTTGTTGTCGCCTGTGGCGTAGACCTCGTCGAGAATTTTTTGCACTTGGGTGGACGACAGGTTGTTGTCGTTGGTCACCTCGTAGTCCAACTCATCGCTGTCCACAGACTTGCTGATCTTGTTGGCCATGTTCAGTTGCAGCAGCATGGCCTCGACCACGGGCGTCAAGATGCCAGGGTCTGATTTGAGGATGGCGCGCAGCGGTTCGGTGCTGATCTCCAGACACACCACACGCGTGTGGGCGCGGGCCGATGCACCGCGCACGCCGCCTTCCAAAATAGCTTGTTCGCCAAAGGACACGCCCTTGTTGAGCACGGCAATGCTGTTGCCCGTTTTGGCATCAAAAATCTCGACCGAGCCTTCCAAAATGATGGCCAGATGGTCGGCCTTGTCACCTTGGTTGAATAGCACTTTGCCTTCTTCGTACACCACCGACTCACCCGCGCCTTCGCTGCTCACCTTGCGGCGGGGCACGCGTGGCGCTGCTGCGGCTTGCGGTGCCGCATCTGCCGCTGCTTTGCGAACGGGGGCCGAGGGTGTGGACACGGCGGAGGCACGCACGGGGGCGGCGCCGCGCGCGGGCAAGGACTTGACGTTGAGCTTTTGGACGCGTTCCAAATCGGCCAGTGTGGCGCGGCCATTGGCCACTTCAATCGCCACCCGCAGCTCGTACTCCATGCGACGGGCGAATTCTGACAACACAAAGCCGACTGGAGGACGGCCAGGCGTGTGCATGAACCGCTCGACAGCGTCGGTTTTGGGGGTGCGAGAGGCCGTTGGGGCTTCTTGATTGGGTTGTGCGGACATTGCGGCTTAAAAAGGGGAGGCGGCGTTCAGCGCGTCAACCAAGTTGTTGGGCTTTACGCCTGTTCAAGTTCGGCAATTTGCTGGTCAATGGTGGCTTGGATACCCAGTAATCGGCTCGACGGGCTAGAAAATAAGGCCATGTGCTTTAAAAAAAACAAACGACCTTTGGCAGTCAGTAGCGATTGTGAGCGATCAGGGGACACCGGCGCCCATTCGTCCGAGAGTTGTTGGGTCAAACTGTGGCCTGTGGCGGGCAGGGTGCTGGCCAAAATGTCACATTCTTGAATCAAGACCAACAAACAGCGTGGGTCCGACACATCAAAGGGCACGCCAGCGATGGCCTGGTGTGACTCGGGCACAAAGGCCGGATCGGTCTTCAAGATCAGCGACCCGATCAAGGCTTGGTCGGCCTTGTGCACCTTGTGCTTGGTCATGTGTGGCGTCAGCGCCTTGACCGACAAGGCTTCAATTTCAGAGCGGAATTGGTTGATCTGGCCGTTGTGCAAAAAGTCGTGGCTCACCACGGTCAGCATGGCCAACCATTCGGCGTGGTTGGGCAGTTCGCTGGCAGCGCGGCCCGCCACTTGGCGCTCATTGGCCAAGAGCACCGTCAAGGACACCACCGCATCGGCAAAATGCAAGCGGTTGTGGTACTGAGGCTCTTGGTGACTTTTAGCGCGGCGCTGGCCGTCTTTTTCAATGGCTTGGATGACCGAGAAGATGCAGTCATGCAGGGCTTGATGGCGCGCCGACAGACGCGCACCTTGGCTGAAGCCCAATTGGCCCAGCGCACTGCGAACGACGACAGCCATACCAGGCCAAGCATCGGGCCACTTGGTGCGTAAATTGTCCAACGTGGCTTCTAAATACAAAAGATTCATGACCACCTTATAGGATGAATTTCTCAACTTCACGGCGTGTGGAATCTGCAATCTTGGACAGTTCCATCACGGTTTCCGTGATTTCTTCAGAGGCAGCAGAGTTGCTGCGCGCAATGTTATCAACACTGGAGAGGTTGGCGTTGATCTGCTCCACAGCGGTGCTCTGCTCTTCGAGCGCGCCCGCAATACGTTGCAGCATGTCGTCGGTCTCTTGGGAGCCGCTTTCAATGCGCGCCATATCGGCACTGACTTCTTGCACAGCCAGCACCGCACGGCGGGTTTCTGCCACGGCGTGCTGCACCAACTGGGCAATTTCTTGTGAACTCTCGGCGCTGTTGACGGCCAGCTTGCCCACTTCATCGGCCACCACGGCAAAGCCTTTGCCGTGCTCGCCTGCGCGGGCAGCTTCAATGGCGGCGTTGAGCGAGAGCAGGTTGGTTTTGTTGGCAATCTTTTCGATCACGACGGTGATCTTATTGATCTTTTCAGAGTTGGCCGCAATGCTGTTGACCACCTCCACCATGTGCGCCATTTTGCGAATGCCGTCGCGCACGATGCGCACCGACTCTTTGGATTTTTGGCTGGCCACTTCAGTGTTACGCGACACATCGGCCACCGAGGTGACGGTCTGACGCACGGCCGTGGCCACTTGGCCAATGGCGTGGGTTTGGTTCAGCGCGCCATCCGAAATTTGTCCCACCGCTTGGCTTGATTGGGCCGAGGCGGAGGCCACTTGGCGGGCGTTTTGGTTGATCACCCGCATGGAGCCACTCACGGCATCCAAGGACAGGTTGATGTTGTTTTTCAAGGTCAGCAAATCGCCACTGCCTTGGGCGTTGACGCGCAAGCTCAAGTCGCCTTGCGAGACGCCTTTCATCACGCTGCCCACGTCACCCAGCATGGTGTTGAGCGATTGCATGGCGTCCACCGCTTGCGTCATGGCGCGCTTGTATTCGCCAGTGACTTCGATGTGCAGATGCTTGGAGAAGTCGCCATTTTGCAGGGCTTGCATCATGTCGTTGAGGCCATTCATGGTGGACTTCACGCTCTCCGCTGAGTCGTTCACGGCAGCCTTCATCACGGCCATGTCGCCCTTCAACGGGGCTTCCACGCGACGGCTGAAATCGCCAGCAGACACGGCGCCCACCACCGAGTTGACTTCTTGCACCGCGTTTTGCAGCGATTGCAACAAGGCGTTCAGCGACAGGGCGGTTTGACCGACTTCGTCACCGCTTTCGATCTTCACACGAAGAGAAAAGTCAGCGCGGTCTTCGATGGCAGAAATCTGCGCTTGCATGGCGCGCAAGGGGCGGGCGATTTTTTTACCGGCCACATAGGCCAGCAACAAGCCCGCGAAAATGGCAAACAGCAAAGCAGCGATTTGCACGCCTTGTTGCAAATCGATGCGCTCGTTCAAATTCTTTTGGGCGTTGGAAGCGCCGATGCGGCTGGCCGCACCCACCATGTGCAGGGTTTCGATGAGCTGGTCGTACGCGTTGTCGGCGTCTTGCATCATCATGGCGCCCAAATTGGTGTCCGATGTCGATGAGTCGTACGCCTCGCGTACCGCGTTTTCGTAGGTTTGAATGGGTTTGATCAGGCTGCGCAAGCGTGCGTTCGGGCTGGCTTCGAGGTCACGGCCCACATCGCCCAAGGCGGTGAGCTGCTCCGTCATCATGGTTTCAGCCGATAAGGCGGCTTTGTCGCTCTTGAGGTTGAGCAAGGCCAAGCTGCGGTAAGCCGCCGCATGGGTGGCATTGACCGTGGCTTCGGTTTCTTGGGCCATGCGCTCCGTGGCCACCGAATCTGCCAATAGCGCATTCACGCTGACTTGAAACGCATGCATGTTGGCGTAACTGAAAATGCCAAAGCCCAACAACAAAACAGCCACCAAAAGGGGGGCCATCATGAGCTTGTTGGCAATGCTCATTTTTTTGTAAACAGCGGTCATGGGTTCAGTTCAGCAGAGTTCAGAGCGTCATGACCTCCAAGGAGGCCATGACGGCAGAGGCATCAGAGTTTGTAGACGCCGCCGCAAACGATCACATTGCCCACCTTTTCGCAATAGGCCTGCTTGGCTTGCACGGTTTTGGTCAACGGATCGGTGAACTTGTAGTCTTGCCAGAATTTGCCCTTAGAGCTGGCCAACTCGACGCGCTCTTTGATGAACTCTTTGCCGTCTGGATCTTTCAGATTGATCAGTTCTTTGCCAACTTGCTTGGGGTTTTGACCGTGTGCCAAGCATTTGCCGGTGATGTCGTACACCACCAAATACAAATCGCGATCCGCAAACGCTTTGCTAGGGGCTGTCAGCTCAACATACGCGCCGTCACCTTTGGCTTTGACCGCAGCAACACCCTTGGCCACCATGGCTTCGGCTTCGGCTTTGGTGGCGCGTTCACCGGCTGCAAAGCTCACCGACTGGGTGAGCGCCAAGACGCAAAGTAATGCAGTTGCCAATAAGCTTGTTTTTTTGATCATTTTGTCGTCCTTGTTGTAAAAATAGAATTAATTAGATTTCCACCAACTTAATCTTACATTGAGAATTTCTCAACTTCACGGCGTGTTGCATCGGCAATTTTTGACAGTTCCACCACACTAGCCGTGATTTCTTCAGACGCGGAGGCGTTGCTGCTGGCAATGCGGTCCAAATTGAACACGTTGGCGTTGATTTCTTCGGTGGCGCTGCTTTGCTGCTCCAAGGCGGCGGAGATGCGTTGCAGCATTTGGTCGGTCTCGCGTGAGGCGAGTTCGATGCGCGTCATGTCTTCGCTGACTTCTTTCACTGTGGCGACGGCTTTGGCGGTTTCAGACACCGCTTGTTGCACCAATTGCGCAATCTCTTGTGAGCTTTCCGCGCTGTTGGCGGCCAGTTTGCCCACTTCTTCAGCCACGACCGAGAAGCCCTTGCCGTGTTCGCCTGCGCGGGCCGCTTCGATGGCCGCGTTCAAAGAGAGCAGGTTGGTTTTGTTGGCAATCTTTTCGATCACCTCGGTGATTTGGTTGATCTTGTCCGAGTTGGCGGCAATGCTGTTGACCACATCCACCATATCGCTCATTTTTTTCATGCCGTCGCGCATGATGGCAATCGACTCTTGTGACTTTTGGCTGGCCACGCTGGTGTTGCGCGATACATCGGCCACTGACGTGGCGGTTTGACGCACGGCGGCTGCGACTTGCGAGATGGCGTGGGTTTGGTTTTGTGCGCCGTCCGAAATTTGGCCGATCGCATGGCTGGTTTCGTTGGCCGCGGTGGCCACTTGGCGTGTGTTGCCGTGGATGGCACGCAAGGCAGCGCTCATCGAATCCAGCGAGGTGTTGATGTTGTTTTTGAGGGTGATCAAGTCGCCGCGCCCTTCGGCGGTCACGCGTTGCGACAAGTCGCCCTGAGCCACGCGGCTCATCACATGGCCGACGCCGCCAATCATGGCTTCAAGAGCCTCCATGGCCGATGTGGCTTGGTCCACGGCTTGTTTGAATTCACCATGCACTTGCGCGGTAGAGCGGGCTGCAAAGTTACCTTGTGAGAGCGCGTGCAAGACCTTGCTCAAATCTTGGATGGTGGTTTGAATGCTGTCCACAGAGGCGTTGATAGCCTCTTTCATGGTTTTCAGATCGCCATGCAAATTGGCGTTCACGCGTTGGCTGAAGTCGCCTTCGGCCATGGCAGTGACGGTGCGGTTGACTTCACCAATCGCTGTTTGCTGGGCTTCTAGCAAGGCATTGAAGGCTTGGGCAGTTTGGCCCACTTCGTCATTGCTGCTGACGGCCACGCGTTGTGAGAAGTCTGAGCTTTTGGCCACGTTGCGCACCACTTGGCGCACTTTTTCGAGGGGGCCGCTGACCGAGCGAACAATCCACAGTGCAAATACGGCGCCGAACGCTAAGCCGACCAAGATCAGGCCAATGTTGAACACGCGGTTGAAGGCGTAGCTGTCGTTGGAGGCGTCGTATTCTTGTTTGGCAACTTTGAGTTGAACTTCGATCAGATCCGAGAACTTGCCGCTGATGGGGTCGACGGCGGGGTAGAGCGGTCCTGCCGTGAATTCGGCAATGGCTTGCTTGTCTTCGCGGGTCAAGATGTCGCGCAGATGGTCCAGCTCAATTTGGGTACTTTTAAACAGTGGCTCGATTTCTGCCACCAAGCGTTCTTCTTCGGCGACCAGCACGGTGTTTTTGTAGTGCTTCCATTTTTCGGCAATTTGCAACTCGGCATCGGCCAAGTTTTTACGGCCTTCTTCCCAAGAAATGTTGCCGTTGCGCACTTTGTGTGAGGTGTCCACGATGTTGACGGCGTACATGTCAGCAATGACCTTGAGATCGCGCAGGGGGACCACGCGGTCGGCGTACACCGTTTGCAAACCCGCCACGCACATGGCCATGCCGCGCAGCCCGTTCACGCCAATCGTGACTGACAGCATGCCCAGCAGCGCCACCAACAGCATCAATCGTGTGCCTACGTTTAAATTTTTTAACACGGGTCTTCCTTTTTGTCTTTTGTTTTATCGGTGCGAACGGCTGAATCTGAAGGACTCAGTGAATGGCAAAGGGTTGGCGTTCGATCAACTCAAACGCCTGCAAGGGGTTGACGGCTCGCGAATAGCAAAAGCCTTGGATGGACAAATGGCCGAGACTCTTGGCAATCGAGAGTTGCTGGGGCGACTCCACGCCCTCAATCACAACTTCAAGGCCGAGGCTCTTGGCTAAATTCACGATGCCGCGCAGCAGTTCGAGGTCGCGGCTAGAGTTCGTCACGTCGGAGATGAAAGAGCGGTCCACCTTGATTTCGCGCAAGGGAATGCTGCTCAAGCGCGACAACGAAGAGGTGCCCACGCCAAAGTCGTCCACGCTCAGGCGAAAGCCCGCTTGCTGCAATTCGGTGAAGATGTCTTCGCCTGTGCCGCCCAAGTTGGCCAGCACGGTTTCTGTGATTTCGAGGTAAATCTGATCGGGCGATACGCCCGCAAGTTTGACCAAACGGCTCAAACTGGCGCGGAAGTGCTCGGACAGCAACTCACCGTTGGACACGTTGAACGACACCGGCAAATGCACGCCTTTGGCTTGCCATTGCGCCATGGTGGTGACCACTTGTTCAAAAATTTGCAGCCCGACATCGAGCATCAAGCTGGAGCTTTCCAGCACCGGCAAAAACTCCCCCAGCGGGATCAAGCCGCGCTCTGGGTGTTGCCAGCGCAGCAAGGCTTCAAAGCCCAAAATTTGCCCTGTGTCGGAACACACTTTGGGTTGGAAGAAGGGCTGAAACTGTTTGCGCTCCATGCCCAAAATCACGTTGTGTTCGGTGGTGCGAGGGCGAGAGGATTGGCCATCTTTGGCGGTGTAGATCAGGCAGTCATTGCCTCCGCGCATTTTGACGGCACGCATGGACATTTCGGAGTCGGTCAGCAGGGCTTCAAATTCAGCGTTGACCAATGTGCCCGACGCTACGCCTGCGCTGAGGGAGAACACAAAGCGCTGGTTGTGTGTTTCGAGAGGCTCGCCCAAGCAGCGTTGCAAGCGTTTGCACCAATCGGCCAGCCCTACAAAGGGGTATTCTGAAATCAGCACCAACGCAAACTCATCACCCGACATACGACACATGCCCACGTCCCAGCCGTTGGCATCGCTTTCGCGGCGTAAAAACGCGTCGATGCGCTGGCCAATGGCGGTGATGGCGTGGTCGCCGGCATCGTAGCCCAGCAACTCGTTGACCCGCTTGAAGCGGTCAATGTTGATGCACGCCACCGCCACACAGGCCTGAGGCGCGCTGGCCAGGGCTAAAGCTTTGACTTCGTTGAAACGCTCTTTGAGGTAATTGCGGGTGTGAAACACCGTGGCCGTGTCGGGCTTCTTTAAGCCTAAGCCCTGCAAGGCTTCGCGCAGCTGTTCTTGCAAAGCCAGTTCTTTGCTGCGGTCAGAAAAAAGCGCCACAAAGCGTTCATTCGATGTGCTGACGTTGTTCGGTAGCAAACGCAGCGTCAGCTGCACAGGCACGGCCTGCGCGTTGGAGGTGTGAATGAACGTGTCCAAACTCAGCGTTTGGTGGTTGGCCGCATGTTGGTGGATTTGATCGATGAAATAGGGCAGGTCGTCGCGCAACTCAGTGATCAGATTGACCACGCGCGCGCCTTTGAGCTCCAAATGTCCGAAACGAAACAGACGCTCAGCCGCTGCATTGGCATCGATGACCCAACCTTGGGCGTCAAACGTCAGGATGGCCTCTTGCGAGGCATCCAGCATGGCGCGTAGTTGTAATTCTTGATCGGTTGGCACGTGCATCAATGACAGGTTTTTTCCGTACCCATATTCTTCATTAAAAATGGTTTTTCTAGATTAATTGTTAATTTCGAAAAAATTGCTAATGACATTATGAATGAATCGCACTTAAACAGTGCATCACCGAGAGAACGGCAAGGTCACGATGAAGCTGGTGCCCACGCCCATTTCAGATTGGCAGTCAATGCTGCCGCCCATACGCGTGACGATGCTGCGCACCATCGCCAGTCCCAAGCCCGTGCCTTTGCCGACTTCTTTGGTCGTGAAGAAGGGTTCAAAAATACGCGGCAAGGTTTCCGGGGGAATGCCGCTGCCGTTGTCGATCACGGCCACAGACACAGTGTTGTCGGTGGGGCGGGATGCCGCAATGACGATGCGACCGTCGCGACGCTCGCCAATCGCATGGCTGGCGTTCACGCACAAGTTGACCAACACTTGTTGCAAGCTGCCGCTTTGGCCTTTGAGTTGGACGTTCGCCGCATCGGGGGTGACGGGTTCAATGGCAATTTCAATGCCTTTCAAGCTGGCTTGCAGCAGCGATTTGGTTTCGTCAATCACCGGCGAGAGCTCAAACAGCGTGAGGTTTTCTTCTTCTTCCTCGGGCGGACGTTCGCGGCCCAAGCCGTTGAGTTTGATCACGATGTCGCGTGCGCGGGTCGTGGCTTGCATGATGGCGCTCAAATTCTTGGCCGCTTTTGAGTCTTCGCCGATCTTCATTTCCACCAATTCGGCGTGGTTTTGAATCACGCCTAAGAGGTTGTTGAAGTCATGCGCCACGCCGGCCGCGAGTTGGCCTAAGGCGTCTAAGCGCTGCGATTGCTCCATTTTTTGCACCATGCGCAGGTTTTCGGCTTCTTTTTCCTTGAACTCCCGCATGTCCTTCATCGTGATCACGGCGCCGGTGATCAGGCCATGGGCGTCACGCAAAGGCGCAGCGGTCAGGACCACGGGGATTTGCTCGCCTTCGTGCTGGTTCACCACCCACTCCACGTTTTGGACGGCATGCATGGTTTGGGCTTTGGCTTCTTCCACGCTGTTGCCCAAGCAGGCGATCACCCACAGCTCGGTTTCGGTGTTGACGGTGAAAAACTGTGTGCTCTCAGACACCACGTTCTGGTCCGACTTGAGCCAATTCAGCACATTGGCTTGCGTGGCGATAGCGGTCAGACTGTGTAGGCTGACGGGTTGTGGCAGTTCGTCCAAGCAGGCTTTGGTCAAGATGGACAGCAGGTGGTGGCCGTGCAAGCTGTGGTGGGCGTAGCCCAAAAAGGTTTGACTGGCTAAGTTGGTGAACTTCACGCGCTCGGAGGCGTCAAAGCCCAGCACAGGGTAGGGCATGTCGGCGAGACGCTGCCAGAAGCGCTCGGGGTCCATGTCGTACAAACGTTGCATCACGTCGCCGTGGTACTCGGGCACCCAATGTTCGATCAACTGGTTGTTGTCGGCCGAGGGCAGTAAGGCGCCCAAGGTATGGCCTAGCACATGCACTTTGGCATAACCAAAAATCTCTAAGGCTTTGGGGTTGGCGCTGAGCAACGCACCGGTGCGGTCCACGCGCAGCACACCGTCTTGCATGGCATCCATGGTTTTTTCGAGCAAGCTGTTTTGCAGTTTGATTTGCTCGTTTTTATGAATCAGCGAGGACACATCGTGCACGTTGATGACGGTTTGCTCGGGAATGCCGCGCACGCTGAACATGATGGATGACGAAATTCGCACGGGCGTGCTGGGGCCTTTTTTGTTCTTCAGCAAAGTCACCACGGACTCGTCGTCGTCATTGATCAAACGATTCAGGGTGGTGGTGATCGTGACCGACCAAGGCAGGTCGCGTTCGTTGCGAATGAAGGCCAGCACGGTGCGTTGGCCGTTCACGGTGTGGTTGACCAAGCCCAACTCGATGGAGAGCTTTTCCCCCTCTTTGGTTTGCAGGTACAGCATGCCGCTGTAGCCCGTTTTTTGGTCGTTTTTGTCGCCTAAGAAGCTCTTTAAGAGTTTGGCGTAGTTGTCACGCAAAGGCTCTGGACTGAGCACGGTCAAGGGCTGGCCGATGAGCTCTTTGCCAAAGTACCCGGTCATTTGATTGGCGCGCGAGTTGGCAAACTGGATGCAGCCTTCGGCGTTAATTTGCACGCACCCCAAAGGCGTTTGGTTGAGCAAATTCATATAACCGCCGGGTTCGATGAACTCCAAGCGCGTCAAGCTCTTGCTCAGGCTGTTTAAGAACAGGGACAGCGTGGCCTCGTCGTCGTCGAACAAGATGGTGCTGCGCTGGCCGATCACTTCTTTGCGACTCAGACCCGACAGGCTCAGCAACGCGGTGTTGCAATCGCGAATGTCGCCC
The DNA here is from genome assembly GCF_002943475.1 of Limnohabitans sp. TS-CS-82. Taxonomy (NCBI): domain Bacteria; kingdom Pseudomonadati; phylum Pseudomonadota; class Betaproteobacteria; order Burkholderiales; family Comamonadaceae; genus Limnohabitans; species Limnohabitans sp. TS-CS-82. Next base: position 20,778 of record NZ_PTQX01000011.1, read on the forward strand.
AGTTCGTCCACCACGATCAGGCCGCTTTGCATGGACGAGAACAGGCCGTTCACGTACTGAATCTGTTGCTCAATCGAAATTTGGCTGTCTTGCAGTTTTTCTTGGTTTTCTTGCAGTTGGTTGGTCAGCCGGTGCGAGTCCATCAACGAGGCCAGCAAGGTTTCGCGGTTTTGGGCGGACTCGTACGCCACGCCGATGGCTACCGAGCCAGGCAGCATCAACTCGGACACATGGGTGGGCAATTGGTAACGTGACTTGACCACGAAAATGCCGCGCACTCGGTTTTCAAAATGGAACGGAATGATCAAAAAGTGGCGGGATTGCTCGGCACGCGAGGCATCCAGCGCTTCAAGGCAGGTCTCGGGTAAGTCTTTGTTACGCAGCAGCAGCCCATCGCTGGCGGCTTGCTTGAGCAAGTGGCTGGGCAATGGCAATTCGTTAGGGAAGGTGGTGCTGTCATGCGACTCGCTGCCCAAGAGCGTCAGCTTTTGGCGTTGAATCATGGAGTCATCCACCACGCCGAAGCCGTAGGCGTAGAGGGCGCACGCTTGCACATCCAAGTAGTGGGTCATTTTTTGGCTGATTTCCATGGCCAACTGCGAAGGCGAATGCTCGTTGCGCACGGTTTCGTTGATCAGGGCCAAGCCGTTGTCGATCCACAAACGGTGGTGGTTTTTGGCTTGGTTGGCACGCAGGCTATCGACCATCACGCGAATATTGGCCATCGCGCTGGATTTGTCGCCAGCCGCCACATCGATGGTTTGCTCTAAATTACCCAAAACAATGTCATGCGTGACGCTCACCAAGCGTCTGGGTTCTCCGCCCACCAGACTGCGCACGATGCTCACCAACCAGCCCAAAGAGCCCAAAATCAAAGCCAAAGTCAGCGCCACAAGTGCGTAGAACTCAAAAGTCATGCGCTTGTAAGACGCCTGCACCCTGTCGTAATCTTGTTTGGCTTGGACCAGTTGTTGGTTGGTTAATGTGTCGAGCGCCCCCAAAAGAGAGGTGCCGTATCGGTTTTGCGAATTTAAAAGTTCGTTTTGCAAAGCTGTGCTGATGTGTCCTTTTTCGCGGCCCAAATCCAGCAAACGCGTCATTTCATAGTGCCAGCGTGAAAACGCAGATTCATAGCCAGCGCGAGCGGGTTGCAATTCAGGCTCAATGCCGCCTGCTACCAAGGCGTCTTGCACCACTCGGCTGGTTTGCTGCATGGCGTAGGCTTTGCGCATCAGGCGGTCAATGCTTTGGTTTGAGGTGACATCGGCGGACGACAGACTCGCGCCAAAATCCATCAGCGCATGCTCCATCTCCAGCAGCCGCTTCATCGATACGACGCGGTTCTCGTACATGCGCGAGAGCGATGACTCTAAAGCCTGCATCTGCGACCCTGTGAGCAAAGCCAGCATCGCCATGACCAAGATCAAGAGGGCACCCATCCAGCGCACAGCGCCGCGTAATGTGAAAGATAGATTTTTGATCAGGGCATTCATACGAAAAGGAGAACAGTCTCAACTTTCAAAGTGTTGAGTCGAATACAAAAAGTGCTTTCAAGTTTCTCACGCATTTGCGAAAGACTTGTGATCTAATCAATAAAATCGCTAAATAAGCGTTCATTTTATTTAAATTTACAAAAAAGAAAAGGTTGGTAATGGCGACGATATTGTTGGTTGATGACGAAGACTTGTTGCGTGAAGGTGTACGCGAAATTTTGGAAATGTCTGATTTTTCCGTGATCGAAGCCTCCGATGGGCAAGAAGCTTTGCGTCAATTTGCAATGGCTGAAAAAGTCGATTTGGTGATCACCGACATCGTGATGCCCAATATGGACGGTGTTGATTTCGTCACCAAATTGCGCGAAATGTTCCCAGATGTGCCAATTTTGACGATTTCAGGCGGCAGCCGTGTCGTGAGCGCACGTTTTGGTTTGGACTCGGCGTTGTTGTCTGGTGCCAATGCCAGCTTGACCAAGCCGTTCACGGCCAAGCAATTGATCGAAAAAGTCAAAACCTTATTGACCGCTTGAGGCTTCGCAAGATATACCGTCCATGAGTTCGTTGAATCTGAACCTTGCTTCTGAACCGGTCACCCCCGAGTTAGTCATTGAAGCCGTCGCCACAGGCCGTAAGGGTTTGGAGAGCGCGCGCGTTTTGTTGGTGGACGACAGTGTCATGTTGCGCATGGGTTTGCGTCGCTCGCTTGAAGAAGTGGGGCTTCGAAACATCCGCGAAGCCAACAACGGCAAAGAAGCCATCGAAATTTTGATGCGCGAGCCCTTCGACTTGATGTTGCTCGACATGGAAATGCCCGTGATGAGCGGCATGGAAGTGTTGGAAGTGATCCGCGAAACACCTTACCAAGCTTGGCCACCCGTCATCGTGATTTCCGGTGGCGCGGGCAGCTCGGGCATTGACGATGCGGTGCGATGCATTGAGTTGGGCGCTGAAGATTACTTGCCCAAGCCATTCAATCCAGTGTTGTTGCGTGCGCGTGTGACCACCTGCATCGATAAAAAGCACTTGAAAGACCAAAACGCGCTACGCATGCGTCAGCTCAAAAAGCAACACGAGCAGCTGAGTCAAGAAAAAGAAAAGACCGAGCAGTTGTTGCTCAACATCTTGCCGCGCACGATTGCCAAGCGCTTGAAGGCGGGTGAGGAGCGCATTGCCGACGCATGTCCATCGGTCAGCGTGTTGTTTGCCGACATGGTGGGCTTCACCAAAATGACCCGCACCATCACGGCGACCGCCTTGGTGGAAATGCTGGGCGATTTGTTCTCTCGGTTTGACTTGATCACCGAGCGTCACGGCCTCGAAAAAATCAAAACCATTGGTGACTGCTACATGCTTGCGGGCGGTGTGCCTGAAGCGCGTACGGACCATGCCGAAGCCACCGTCATGGCCGCGATGGACATGTGCGAAGCCTTGAAAGAACTGTATGAGCGGACCAACGGCGCGCTGAACATGCGCATTGGCATCCACAGCGGCGCGGTGGTGGCGGGTGTGATTGGTATTCGCAAGTTCACTTACGACCTCTGGGGCGACACGGTCAACGTGGCGAGCCGCATGGAGTCCACCGGTCAGCCCGGAAAAATTCACGTCTCTTCAGCCACTGCCGATTTGCTAGCGGGCAAGTTCGAGTTGGAGGCGCGGGGCATGATTGAAGTCAAGAGTTTGGGTCAGGTCGAGACATTTTTTGTTGGGCCGCAAATTAAGGCATCGGCTTGATGCCATGGGAGTTGCTTTGAAAAATTCTGTACGGAGAAACCAGCCATGAGTCTGCGTGACATTGTCCCCACGGACAAAGAAATTGTGATGCGTGAAGATGACTTCATCGTCTCGAAGACCGATTTGAAAGGCCGCATCACGTACGGCAACAAAACCTTCATCGAGTTTTCAGGCTTTGATGAAAAAGACATTTTGGGGATTCAGCACAACCTGATCCGTCATCCTGACATGCCACGCGCGGTGTTCAAGTTGTTGTGGGGCAGCATCCAAGACGGCAAAGAAATTTTTGCGTATGTGAAAAACATTTGCAGAGATGGCAGCTTCTATTGGGTCATTGCCAACGTCACGCCCTCGATTGACGAGGCTGGCAAAGTGCTGGGCTATTACTCGGTGCGTCGCAAACCTCACCCACGCGCGATTCCAGTGATTTCGGAGTTGTACCGCAAGATGTTGGACGAAGAGCGTCGTGCAGGCACGCGTGATGCGATTGCGGCATCCAGCCAATTGATGGAAAAGTTTTTGAATGAAAAAGGTATGAGCTATGAGCACTTTGTCCTCTCTCTTCAGTCGGCTTGAGTTGAGCCCGGCCAAGGGCTTGTGGCTGCAGGCGCTTTTGGGCGCAATCGCCGTGGCGTTCTTGTTGGTGTTGACCAGCATGTCACCCGTTGTCATCGTTTTAGCGGTGGTGATGGTGGTGGTGTTGGCGTTGTCCATCCGTGGTCAAAACAACGAGGCCGCTTTGGTCAAGCGCATGAATGCGGTGTTGAGTGGCGCTGCCAGCGGCGTGCTTGAGCCGCGCGTGACCAACATCACCAGCACCGGCCCATTGGCTGAATGTGCTTGGAGCTTGAACGAAGTGCTCGACCAAGTCGAAGCCGTGTTCCGCGAGTCACTCACGGTGGTGTCACGCATGAGCGCGGGCAACTTCTCACGCCAACCCCAACCCGCAGGCTTGAAGGGCATTTACCCGCAAGTGCTGCACAAAATGGCCGAAGCGCAAAACAGCGTCTCGCGCACGGTGAAAGCCTTGCGTTCAGCCATGGGGTCTATGGCTTCGGGCGACTTCACGGTGCGCTTGGATGCCAGCAAAGACCAAGGCGAGTACAAGTTGATTCTTGAAAACGCCCAATTGGCGATCAGCTCTTTGGACGTCGTGCTGGGCCAAGTGGTGCATGTCATGGACGCCATGGTGCGTGGTGACTTGACCAGCCGCGTGCACGCCCAAGGCGAAGGCAGTTTGGGCAAGCTCAAAGACGACATCAACCGTTCTTTGGATGCGTTGGCCATCTCCATGCGCAGCATTGGCGAAAACGCCCAGCAAGTGGCCGGTGCCGCCAGCGACACCAGCACCGCCATTGGTCAATTGGCCGATGGTGCGCAAAGCCAAACCCACTACATCAGTGAAGTGGTCACCGCGATTCGCCAAACATCGAGCGCGGTCAGCGACATTTCCAACAGCACCGAGTCGGCCAGCCGTCAGGCGCAAGAGTCGGCCACCATCGTGCGCGATGGTCGCGTGAAGATGGAGCAAATGGTCGAGGTCGTCAACGGCATCGCCCGCAACTCCGAGAAGATCAACAAGATCACGGACGTGATCGAGAAGATTGCCAACAAGACCAACTTGTTGTCCCTCAACGCAGCGATTGAAGCGGCCCGCGCCGGCGAACATGGCAAAGGTTTTGCCGTGGTGGCCGATGAAGTGGGCAAGCTCGCTGCCAGCAGCGCAGACAGCACCAAAGAGATCACGCAGCTGATTCAGCAAGCCGTGTCCGAAGCCAACCGCGCCGTTTTGGCGGTGCGTGAGGTGAGCGGTGACATGGAGCGCATCGTGGCCAGCTCGTCGCAAACCGATGGCATGTTGCAGCGTATCTCTGCCGCCGTGGAAGAGCAAACGCGAACCATGCAAGAGATCAACAACAGCGTCTCCAACCTTGAAAAGATTGCGCACACCAACTCCGCGGCTTCAGAAGAGTTGGCTGCCAGCATGATCGAGTTGTCGAAGGTGGCTGACTCGACACGTCGCGAAATCGAAAAATTCAAGATCTGACGGAACACGCCATGGAACTGGTTCTCTTTGAAGTTGGCAAGGGGCGATTCGCCTTCTCAGCCATTGGTGTCAGCAAGGTCTTGGACGTTCTGCCCGTGACGCCGCTGCCCTATGCGCCCGCCGATGTGGAGGGCTTGGTCAACGTGGCGGGCGCGGTCTACCTGAAGGTGGACTTGGCCGCGCGTTTGGGAATGGGTGAGCGTTCAGCCGATCCCAACGGTAATTTGTTGGTGGTCACGGCCCAAAAAGACACGGTCGTGGTGCAAGTGGACCGCGTGTTCAACAAAATCAGCCTAGAGTCAGACGCGATCAAGCTGTATGACGAAAGCGATTCTGATGCGCTGGTGCGCGGCGAGTTCATGTTGCCCGATGGCATGGTGTTGTTGCTCAACGAGGCCTCATTGGGTCTGCAAAACATGGAGCCTGTGGGCGTGCCTGAAGGCGGCGGCGGTTTGGTGGGGCAAATCGAAGCCACCACGGTGACGCAAGCGGCCGAGTTGGTGAACAACGACATGCCCACTGTGACGGTGCAAGACGGTGACGAAACCTACGCCTTCCACATGGAAGACGTGTTGGAGATCATCGAAATTCGCGATCTCACGGCCCTGCCTGGTGCTGGCCCTGAGGTGGAAGGTTTGATGCAGTTGCGTGGCTCGGCTTTGCTGGTGCTGTCGCTCTCCAAGCTGCTCAAATGCGAGCAGACGGTTGCTCCTAAATTTGTGTTGGTGGTGGCCGTTCATGGCTCACGTCTGGGCATTTCGGTGGCCGACATGGTGGGCATTGAGCGCTACGAAAAAGACATTTTGCAAACCATCACCGGTGGTGACTCTCAGCTTGAAGGCTACTTGCCTGGTTACGGTGCTTGGGAAGGCCGCATGACCGGTTTGGTGGCTTTAGGCGGCTTGGTCTCGCTGGACAGCATGGCGCATTTCCGCCGTTATTTGATTCAACACGGAGTGGACATGGCTGCCATCTCAGAGCAAGAAATGAAATCTGTACGGCGCTTGCTGTCTTTCCGTTTGGGCGATGAACGCTGCGCGTTGCCACTGTCGTTGGTGGATCGCGTGGAGGAATATGGCTCTGCCGTGAACTTGCCACAAGGCGACGACTCGCTCGCGGGCGTCGTGCAAATCAAAGGCGAGGTGGCGCCTGTGCTGGACATGCGTGACATGTTGGGCATCAAGGGCAAAGACACCTCCGCTTATGTGGTGGTGCGTATTCAAGGTGCGCCTTGGGCGTTGGTGGTGGACAAGGTCGATCGCGTGATTGAGATTGCCGAAAAAGACATCACACCTGTGCGCACCAGCCAGAACGATTATTTGACCGAAGTCGGTCGTTTAGATGGCGAGTTGATTTCTCTGCTGTCTTTGGAGCCCTTGTCTAGGGCTGCCTAATTTCAAAGGAATATGTTTGTCTAAAGACAATGTCGATGATTTGATTGCGCAAATGCGTGCCGCCGTGCAAAACGCAAAGGGCAGCACCGCGGCGCTGAACAACACATTTGCACCTGCGGCTGCTGCGCCGGTGTCTGCGCACACGCGTTCCGATACAGCCACACAGCTTGAAATCGTGAACCAACTGATGCTGGGTGTGGAGTCACGTTTTGGTATCAAGCCAGGCACCTTGGTCGAGCGCAAGTTGGTGCGCATTTTGAAAGAAATGCCTATTTCCGTGTTGCGCGATTGGGTCAATTCGATGAACACCTGTTCGTCGGAGCACCCCGAATGGCAATCGTTGGTGGAGAACTTGACGGTTCATGAAACCTACTTCTGCCGCGACCCTGATTTGATGGACATGCTGGGCAAAGACATCTTGCCTAACTTGATCGCTTCGCGTGAAAAAAACCGCCAATTGCAAGTCTGGTCTGGTGCGAGTTCAACCGGCGAAGAGGTCTACGACTTGGCCTATATGTGCCTGCGTGGTTTGCAAAAAGCAGGCAAGGCACGGCAACAAGCCGATGGCCGTGTGGTCCCTGAAGGCGGATGGTCTTTGTTTGTGATGGGCAGCGATGTGTCCAACCAAGCTTTGCGTACCGCCCGCGAAGGCGTGTATGGCGAACTGGGCATGGGCTCATTCCGCAATTTGCCAGACCATTGGCGCGCCATGTTTGACGATGTGTCGATGGCGCCTTCTAACGCCATGCCTGGTGTGCGCTACCACAAGGTGCGCGATTGGGTGAAGAGCTGTGTGCGCTTTGAGCGCTTCAATTTGATGAACAGCCGCCCACCTGTGCAAGGTATGGATTTGGTGTTTTGCCGCAATGTGCTGATTTACTTTGAAGACTCGGTGAAGAAGTCGGTGCAAACCATGTTGGCCCGTTCCATGTCCACTGGCGGCGTGTTGGTGATGGGTGCATCTGTGCAAATGCTGGTGCCTGAATATTTCGAACAACGCTTGGGTAACGGTGGCCCTTGGTATGTGCGAAATGGGGTGTCCGTATGATCAAGTTGCTCATCTCCGACGACTCCGCGTTCATGCGTATCGCCATTCGCAAAATGGTCGAAGGGCATCCCGACATTGAGGTGGTGGGTGAAGCTCGCACGGGCCAAATGTGCGTGGAAATGGCCGAAACACTGCGTCCTGATGTGATCACCATGGACGTCGAAATGCCCGTCATGGATGGTTTAGAGGCCACCCGCCAAATCATGGCGCGTTGTGCTTGCCCGATCATCATGTTGAGCAGTTTGACCGAGCGCAATTCGGTCACCACCATCAAAGCTTTGGAGCTGGGTGCGGTTGATTTCATCGCCAAAAAATCCTCGTTTGTGCAACTCGACATCGTGAAAATCGGTGATGAGTTGGTGGACAAGCTGCGCTATTGGGCCAAGAAGCGGTCGCGTTTTTCTGCGGGGGGCTTGCGTCCTGCAGTGAGCAGCGTGGACACCTCTAAGCCGGTGTTTCAGCGCAAAACTGAAAACCAAGGCGTGCCAGGTTTGGTGGTGTTGGGCATCTCGACAGGCGGGCCCGCCACCTTGCCGCAAACGCTCAAAGCGATGGGCAAGCTGAAATGTCCCTTGGTCGTGGCCCAGCACATGCCGCCCATGTTTACCAGCGGTTTTGCCCGTCACTTGAGCACCGAAACGGGCTTGGAAGTGGTGGAGAGCACCGACGGCATGGAAGCCAAACCAGGCATGGTGATCATCATCAAAGGCGGGACCGATGTGGTGATTCGTGAGCCGTTTCCTGGCCGCATCATGTTGTACGAGCGCACCAGCCCCGAGGCGCCAATTCACCCCAATGCTGACGTGTTGTTTCGCTCAGCGGCGACGGTGTCGTGCCCAGTTGTGGCGGTCGTGATGACCGGCATGGGCAATGACGGCATGAAGGGCGCGCAAGAGTTGGTGGCGCGCAAAGGCAGCGCCGTTTTGGCGCAAACGCCTGACAGTTGTATCGTGGACGGCATGCCGTCTTCTGTGATTGATGCCGGCTTAGCCACCGCCGTACTCGCGCCCGCAGCGCTGGGTGCTCGGTTGGCACGCATGGCAGGTGTGGGTGGCCTGTTAGGCGCATCCCTTGTTTGATTTGTTTTGAGGTGAATTGAAATGTCGAAGAAAAATATCCTGATCGTTGATGACTCTTTCGTGATGCGCGCTTTGTTGCGAGGCATCATCAGTGCCGACCCTGATTTGGCAGTGGTGGGCGAAGCGACCAACGGCCTTGAAGCCTTGCAAAACATCAAAGAACTCAACCCTGATTTGGTGTTGCTGGACATCGAAATGCCGCACATGGACGGCATCGAGTGTCTGAAGCGTTTGCGCCTCATCAGTAACGTGCCCGTCATCATCGTGTCTTCGGTGGCCCAAACAGGTTCACCACAAGCGTTGGAGACACGCAAGCTGGGCGCTGCAGAAGTGATCGCCAAACCATCGGGTGCCATGAGCTTGGACTTGAATGCGAAGAAGGGCCACGAGATCGTGACCGCGTCACGCAAAGTGCTCGGCATCTGATTTTTCGCTCGCGAAACAATCAACGCACCACGTCATTCAGGTAATCAGCGCACAAGGGGCACAAGTCAATGTCAGATGACTTTATCGAGACCATATGGGCTCAATATGCAGTAGAAACCGAAGAGCATATTGAGGGCATTGAATCACTGTTGGTGCGTGCCGACGGCGGCGAGCTGTCGGGCGAAGAAATTTCTAGCCTCTTTCGCGCTTTTCACTCGCTCAAAGGTTTGAGCCGTGTGATGGAGTTGGGTGCGCTTGAAGCTGTTGCGCATCGTGCCGAAGATTTGCTTGGACTGGTTCGCGAAGGTGTGACCGGTTTGGACAAACCGACGGTCGACGTGTTGCTACGCGCTTTAGACGCCATCAAAGGACTGCGCGACATTGCGGTGGCAGAGCGCTCCGATGGTCAAAAGCCTGAAGCCTTGTGCAAAGAACTCGAAGCGGCGTTTCGCAAAGCCTCTGGCGGTGGTGCGGAAGCCGCTGAACCTGAGGTGCCTGCTGCACCTGCTGCCGCGACGGAGCAAGCGACTGCCCCTGCAGCCCCTAAAACACCCGCGAAAAAAGCAGTACCCCCTGAGCCCAAACAGTTGGTGAAAATCTCTGCGTCTGGCACCGACGAAGATGCGCCCGACGATCAGTCGATCTTCTTGCGTTTGCTCAAGAACGGTTTGCCCATCCTTGAGCAATTGGCTTTGTCGATTGCCGCCAAAGAAGACCCCAAACAAATTTTGTCCGTTGCCAACGACATCCGCCGTCCGTTGATTTGGATGGTGCGTGCGTCCAATAAATTGGGTTACTTGGGGATCACCAAGCGCATTCAAGACATTTCGGAAGCCTTGCCCAAAGACGAAACCATCAGCCGTGAAAACGGTGAGTTGGTGGTGGACACCATCGTGGCGTTTTTGAGCGATTTGCGTAATTTGGGTGAAACCACAGGCAGCGATCTCGGTGGTGAGTCGCTGAGCCAAGTGCTGTCGCGCACCTTGCGTGAGAGTTTGGACCATCTGCTCAACAACATTGCTCAAAATTTAGAAACTTTAGAGGCCGCAGTCGCCTACGCCGATGAGACCGTTGCGGGCAATGTGTCGCAAGAATTCTCGCGCGTGAACGCTTATCTGACCTCGTTGTACCCAGACGCCCATTGCGATGTGCCGTTGTTGTTGATGGATGCTTATGCCCGTGCAGCGCGTTCGCATTTGACGTTGAACAACGAAGTCATCAGCTTGACCCGCGATGCGGTGGCCTTCGTTCGTGATGTGTGCCAGAGCAAAGACAAAAAACCATTGCTCAACGCGACGTTCGTGGCGCAACAAGACAGCTTGTCGCAGCGCATGAAAGACTATGTCTGGGCGCACGACAACGCCAGCGACATGTCGGCCCAGGAAATTCAAGCGTTCCATACCTCTTTGCGCATTCCGCCTGAGTTGGCTGAGTTGTTGTCCTCAGAAAACACGCGTGAGTTGAAAGACATGATCGACGATGGGTCCAAGGCCTATTTGATCGTGGCGCATTTGGAGTCGTCAGAGCAAATTGCGACCTCATTTTTGTCGTGGGTTTCTGAGCGTGGCCGCATCATCACCAACCGTTCGGTGTTTGTGGACGATGAGAGCTGGTACGAGATGTTGTTCATCTCCAAAGGCGACTTCGAAGAAATTGACGCAGAGATCAAACAACTCGATGCCGGCAAAAACCTCATCAAGTTGTTGGGCCAGTTCGGTGTGACCAGCGGCCCCGCCATGATTGAGTTTGCTGACGTGTCGACAGACGCAGCGCCTGCTGTTGCATCCACACCTGTGGCGGCGGTCTCCGTTCCTGCGCCCACATCGTCACCTGCGGCATTGCCGGACCCTGTGCATGCGCCTGTGATGGTGGACACGCCAGCGCCCGCCGTGGCGCCTGTGGCCACGGCCCCTGTCTCTGCACCCGAACCTGCCGCTGCGGCCGCAGCCCCGACCGCCAACGCGTCACCGGCGCCAGCGCCAGCAGCTGCACCCGCCGCCCCCGCGCGTGCCCCAGCCCCCGCAGCTGCCGCTGCCAACGTGATTCGTGTGCCGGGCGAAATGCTCGACCAGTTCATGAACCAAATTGGCGAAATGGTGTTGGTGCGTGGCCAGTTGGCCCACGTCATTGCCGACCAGCGTTTGCGTGAGCAAGCGGTGGCACTGCGCCGTTCGAGCGATGCCGGTTTGGCCGACCTCACAGGCGTGGCGCAATTTCAGCGCTTGATTGATTTGATTGACGAGCAAAACCGCCGTCTGCAAGAAACAGACACCTTGATTCAAGGCGCCTTGTCTCGCTTGCAAGACAGCGTGATGGGCTTGCGTGTGGTGCCCGTGGAGTTGGTGTTCAAACGCTTCCCACGCATGGTGCGCGATTTGGCACAAGCGCAAGGCAAGCAAATCCGTTTGGAATTGACGGGCCAAGAGGTCAAGATCGACAAGGCCATGGTCGAGTCGCTGGCTGACCCGTTGTTGCACATGGTGCGCAACAGCGCCGACCACGGCATTGAAACGATTGCGGAACGCAAGTTGACGGGCAAGCCCGAAGAGGCGGTCATTCGCATTCAAGCCGAGCAGCAGGGCAGTCGCATTTTGATTCGCGTCAGCGATGACGGCAAAGGCATTGACCCCGAGCGCGTGCGCCGCAAAGCGGTGGAGCGCGGCTTGGTCAAAGAAGAAGACAGCCTGCTGATGAGCCGCGACGAGATTTTGAAATTCATCTTCCGTGCGGGCTTCAGTACAGCAGATGTGGTGACTGAAACTTCGGGCCGTGGTGTGGGCATGGACGTGGTCCGTACCAACGTGATGCGTTTGGGCGGCAACATTCACCTCGATTCCGAGTTGGGCCGTGGCACCATCTTCACCATGCAAATGCCTTTGTCGGCGGCGGTGCAAGAGGTGTTGTTGGTCAACACAGCCGGTCAAACCTTGGCGGTGCCAGGGCGCTATGTGGCCGAATTGGTTGAAATCAGCGAAGCCGATGTGCAGTCGGTCAAAGGCCGCACGGCCATCATGTTGCGCGGTAACTTCTTGCCCATCGTGCGACTTGAAGAGTTGTTGGGCTTCAAGCAAACCAGCGAAGGTCAACACCGTTTCGTGGTGGTGCTCTCCGATGGTCAACGCACCTTGGGTGTGTCGGTGGATGAGTTTGTGGGCCGCCAAGAGCTGTTCACCAAAGACATCCATCCACGCTTGGCTGCTTTGCCAGGTGTGGGCGGTGCATCGATCTTGGGCGACGGTCGCGTGGTGTTGATTCTGGATGGCGCAGCGATTTACCGCTTGGCCGAGAACATTGGCAACCATGCGCAACTGCCTCAGTTGCCCCAAATGTCTCAAATGCCAGTCGCTGCCTGATCTGTATGGCCATTTATCTCCAAGTTCGCGCGGGTCCTTTGCAACTCTTGGTGGACGCCTTGGGCGTGCATGAGGTGCTGAGTCTGGACGACTTGGCGGTAGGCGGGCAGGGTGGTCATGTCGAGTGGCGCAAGCAAGTGCTGAACGCCGTCGCTGTGCACACGTTTTTCGGTCAAACGCAGGGTGAGCGCTTGATGGGCGTGGTCTACAGCGCGACCGAGGGCGATGAGCCGTTGATGCTTGAGGTCGATGAGGTGGTGGGTTTGCGCAACATCACCCCCGCACAGTGGCTGCCCATGCCACGCTTGCCCGATGCCACCAAGGTGTTTTTTGACGCGCTGATTGGGGACCTCAATTCAGACGCGCAGGTTTATCGCCTGCGCCGTCCTTTGGACCGCGCGTTGTTTCAGGCCGACGTGACGCCTGACGACATCACGAGTTAAGTTCGGGAATGGCAGAACGGATGGAGTTCTGCAAATACAGCTGAAGGAACAGACCTTCTAAGACCGGACGAATCAGCGAAGTTTGGCTCTGCACAATTTCTTGCAACGATTCAGCGGTCATTTGGATACAGACCATGTCGGTCACGGCAATGGCCGTGGCACCGCGCACACCGCCCGTCAAAATGGCTTGCTCTCCAAACGCTTCGCCTGCGCCTAAACGAACCAAAAATGTGTTGGCGGGCGGCACGAACAAGTCGACTTCGCCAGATTCAATCATGTAGAACGTGTGCGCTGCATCGCCACGTGAAAACAGCACATCGCCCGCTTTGTAACTTTGAATGGGGAAATAGGCTTCGCTCATCGCAAACTTTCTGGGGTTTGGTCTACGCCTAAAGTGCGCATGACCGTGACGCGACAAATGCTGCGCAAGCCAGCGTCAGTGGTGCGGATTTCTTCCACCGCACGTTTGATGGGGATGGTTCGGGTGTTTAACAAGGTTTCGGCTTGCAGTGTCCAACGCATGGGCACGCCCGCAATGCCTTCGGCCAAGCCAATCACGGCACCGGGCCCCATGTAAAACGAGGTGTCACCCGCGATCACACGCACTTGCCCTTGAAAGATGACGTGGGCCTCTTCCACCATGTCGCCTTGGCTGAACAAGATGTGGCCTTTGCTGAAAATGGCACTGCGCAAAAAGCTCGAAGAACGCAGGCGCGAAAACAAATGTTCCTCGCTGCTGAGCTTGGTGTCTTGTTCGGCATCAGTGAGGGGGACGCCATGGCTGTCAAGCAGTCCCATTTTTGACAATTTTTGGGTATTGATCCCGAAAAAGAATGAATCCACGATGAAATAAACCCTTGATATTTATTGTGATTTCATCACTTTTGCTAAACTAGTGACAATTTTAAACCTTACTGAGAATACTGCTGATGAACGACCCCGTTCTTGCAACGTTTGACGCTGCCACGTTTCTGGCAAGCGAAGCTGCTGCATGGATGGAATGTTTTGAATCTGAGCAAGTTGTCCGTGGTTTAGCGCAGAGCTTACAACGCCTGCATCAGGCTGAGCGTTGTGAAATTGGCGTCGCCCGCCCCGCGCATGACGATGACCGCGCACAACCCTTTGTGGGCCGTTATTTGTTGGTAGACGGCACCTCTGTGCGTGTGTTGGAAATGATCGCCCCTCAAGTCGTGGGTGAGCATGTGGGGCAATTGGGCGAGCATTTGCGCATCCTCGCGCAGCGTTGGTTAACGGCGGTTTCGGCCTTGGCTGCGCAAAATCAACCGCAGTCCGTCGCTACGCAAGCTGTGCCACAAGGCCATGACGCGGAGCGTTTGGCGTGGATGGCCCATTTGACCCACAGCCTTGAAGCCGCGCAGCGTCATGCCTATGGCGTGGCATGCATTCATGTCGACATCAAGGCCTTCAAAGCGCTCAACGATGTGCTGGGGGCAAGCACAGCACGCAATATGTTGTACGAGATGGGCACGCGCATCATGACCATGTTGCGCAAGCACGATCGCGTGATTCGTCTGGGCGACCACGAGTTCGGCATCATCATTGACCGGCTCACGCAGCCCGAAGGCATTGCGGCGGTGGTGCAGCGTTTGATGAACAAACTTGAAAGCCCACCTTCGCCGCTGGCTCCTTGGAAGGGCGTGCGCCTCGGGGTGGCGTTGTTTCCTAATGATGCGACGACGGCCGAAGATTTGGTGGCCTTGTCGCATCTTCGTTTGACAGATGCCAAACACCGCGATGTGTTGGAGGATGAGCGTTGGGCGCGTGAGATGCGTGCCCAATCTCGGACTGCCGGCTCTTCGACACAAACTGAGTTGAAAGCAAACCTCTCCAAATGACGATGATTTTTTGTGGTGTCAAGCGGCGCACCTTGATGCTGCCTCGTGTGTGCTTGGTTGCTTTGTTGGGTCTGTGCGCAGCACTGTTGCCTGCGTTGTCACATGCGCAGGCGGCCAATTGCTTGGGCGATGTCAGCGCAAGCAAACCTTACGTGGTCTCTGTGGTGCCTCAGTTGCCTGCGTCTGAGACTTACAGCCATTGGGCGCCTGTTTTGGAAGCGATTGGCCTTGCCACCAAACAGTGCTTCACGCTGAATATTTCCAAAACAATTCCTGATTTTGAGTTGGAGTTGTTGGCCGGTACGCCTGATTTTTCGTACATGAACCCTTACCACCAAGTGATGGCCTATCGCCGTCAGGCTTATCGGCCTTTGGTGGCCGATGCCACCCCCTTGACGGGCATTTTGGTGGTACGTCGAGACAGTGGCATAAGTAAGTTGGAGGACTTAAATGGCAAGCAATTGGCATTTCCGTCACCCAACGCGTTTGCCGCATCGTTGATCACGCGTGCCACCCTGAGCCAACGTGGCATTGACATCAAGCCCCTCTACGTGAAAACGCACAGCAATGTGTACCGTAGCGTGCTGCAAGCCGATGTGGTCGCGGGTGGCGCTGTGAACAACACCTTGGTGCGAGAGCCAGAGGGTTTGCAGTCTCAACTCAAAGTGCTCTTTGAGTCGTCGGGCTATCGCGCCCATCCGTTTTCTGCGCATCCGCGGGTGCCCGCCGCCGTGCAAGAGAGCGTGCGCAAAGCGCTCATCGCCTACGCCAGCACCGACGCAGGCAAAGCGGCCATGAACAAGGCGCAAATGCCTCAACCCGTGGCCGTGGACTACGCCCGTGATTACTTGCCTCTTGAATATTTAAAAATTGAAGCGTTTGTCGAAGTTCCCAAGCGCTGATCGTTGACCACCTACATGACCGATTTGAAAAAAAACTCATCCCGAGCTTTCGCTCGTATGGCGATCTTCCTTGTGGCGTTGGTGTCATGTTTGTTGCTGGGTGGCTCGTGGCTGGTGTACAGCCATTCTGAAAAACTCTTTGAAGAGCGTCGCCAAACCTCCATGGTCATGCTCACGGAAGGCGTGTCTTTGGCAGTGTTAGAGAGCTTGTTGGTGCGCGACTTCGGTGCGATTGAGGCACGCTTGATACAAGCCTTGTCCAACGGTAACGTGCAATCTGCAGCGGTGACAGATGTGCGTGGTAATGTGATTGCCAATGTGGCTCGTGATCCCAAAACAGGCCGTCCGATGGCGGTGTTTTCTACGCAGCGCATGACGCTGCCTACCAGTGGTTCAACTTCGGTGTTGGACGATGATGGTAATTTGTTGAGCTGGCATGCCCTCAATGGCGCGAACCCTGTGGGGTGGTTGCGTTTGGAAGTCGTCGACGACACCAAAAAAGCTTTGCGTAGCTTGGCGCGTGAGACCTTGACTGTGGCGGTGATTTTTTCGGGCTTCATGTTGTTGGTGTTTGGTTGGATTTTGCGCCGCGCCTATGTGGTGATTGATGGCAACGAAGTGCGTCTGCAAACCGAGAACTCCCACCTGACCGACAAAGCCAACAACGACCCCCTCACGGGCTTACCGAACCGAACAGCCTTGATGCAAAAGTTGCAAGACAGCATGGCGCGCGTGGACGAAGCGGGCTCAGGCAGCTTGGCGGTGTGCTTCATCGATTTAGACCGTTTTAAGCCCGTCAATGACGAGCACGGCCATCGCGTTGGCGACAAGGTGCTGCAGTCGGTTACCAGCCGTATTCGTACCATGGCACGCCAAGGCGATTTTCTGGCACGCATTGGCGGCGACGAATTTGTGTTGATCGTGCACGGCTTAGAAAACACATGGGAAATCGAGCCCGTGCTCAGCCGTTTGTTGCATGTAACGACCACCCCATTTTTGGCGGAAGGCCACTCGGCGCGTTTGGGCTTCAGCATTGGCGTGACGATTTATCCACAAGACAAATCGGATGCCAATACCTTGATCAACCATGCCGATCAAGCCATGTACAAAACCAAACGCACCGGTGGTGGTGGTTGGGCACTTTGGCAAGCGGGTGCGGAGTGATGCGCAAGGGTTTGGTCTGGCCCTTGTTGTTGGCGTGGTTGGTTTACAGCACTGTTGCTTTGGGTTGGTACATCCACCAGAACCCTGGTTTTTTAAATGCTTTTTGCAGGACAACTTGAGATGAATCTGAATCAATCTAAAAGAGACGCTCACAACATTGAGTTGATTCTTCAGCCGCAAAGGGCCAAAGCCGATGTGGTGATGTTGGGCACCTTGGTGTTCTTGGCTGTGATCAGCGCTGGCATTGCTTACTTCACGCAAACGTGGGGTGTGGCCTTGGCGATTGGCTTGCCTGCGGTTGCCGTGCCATTCGTCATTTATTCGATGGCGCCTGGTTCACTGGGTTCGCGCTTGGCCAATGCCAGCGCGTTCATGGTGTATTCGGCGTTGATGATTCAGCAAACCAGCGGCATGTCCGAAATGCATTTCGGTATTTTTGCGTTGCTGGCCTTCTTGTTGTACTACCGCGATTGGCGTCCGTTGGTAGCCGCAGCAGCGGTGATCGCGGTGCACCACGTGGGCTTTGCTTTCTTGCAAGCCACGGGGTTCGGCGGCATCTTTGTGATCGACGGTGCGATCAACCCTTGGATCATCATCTTGCATGCCGCCTTCGTGGTGTTTGAGACCTCGGTGTTGATTTTCATGGCCGTGATCTTGCGTCGCGAAGCCGTCGAGGCGGCCTTGGTGGCTGAGTTAGCGGGTGACATCAGCCAAGGCAATTTTGCCGCGAAGGGGCATCAAACGACACAAGCGGGTTTCCCATTGTTGAAGCAAGTCTCGGACATGCAAAAGTCTTTGGATTCAACGCTGCAAGACATCACCAAGGTGATGAACGGCGTGGCGCAAGGTAACTTTGCAGGACGCGTGACCGTTGAAGCCAAAGGCGATTTGAATGCGTTGAAGCAAAACATCAACCAAAGCATTGAGGCACAACAAGCGGTTTTCCACGACATCACGTCCGTGATGAATGCGGTGGCGCATGGCAATTTGGCAGACCGTGTGACAGTGTCGGCCAAAGGTGATTTGGAAGCCTTGAAGCACAACGTGAACCAAAGCATCGAAGCTCAGCAGTCGGTGTTTGAAGACATCACCTTGGTGATGAAGGGCCTGGCCCAAGGCAATTTGAACGGCCGCGTGACGGTGGCTGCCAAGGGTGACTTGGAAGCGCTCAAAGCCAACATCAACAGCTCATTAGAAGCGCTGCGCAACGCCATGATGTTGATCCACAACAACACCCGTCAAGTGGCCGCAGCCTCGAACCAGACCAGCAACGCGATTGGTCAGATTTCGGATGGCGCTCAAAATCAAACGCACGCCATTGGCCAAGTGGCGACGGCCGTGCGTCAAACCGTCACCTCGGTGTCGGATGTGTCCAAGAACACCGAGTTCGCCAGCCACCAATCCAAAAAGTCGGTCGAGTCCGTGCGCTCCAGCATGCGCAAGATGGAAGAGATGGTCACGGTGGTCAACAACATCGCGAGCAACTCGGAGAAGATCAACAAGATCACGGAAGTGATCGAAAAGATCGCCAACAAAACCAACCTGTTGTCGCTGAACGCGGCCATTGAAGCTGCGCGTGCAGGCGAGCATGGCAAAGGATTTGCCGTGGTGGCCGATGAAGTGGGTAAGTTGGCTTTGAACAGCGCCCAAAGCTCGCAAGAGATTGCTGCCTTGGTGCAACAAGCGGTGGAAGAAGCGCACCGTGCGGTGGCCGCTGTGATGGAGGTCAACAAAGACATGACCAACATCGAGCAAGGCGCGCGCGAAACCGACACCATGCTGCAACGCATTGCGGCCGCCCTTGAGCAGCAAAGCGCCGCTGTGGAAGAGATCAACGCGAACCTGAGCAACGTGGACAACATTGCCCGCAGCAACGCGGCTGCTTCTGAAGAAATCACGGCCACCGTGATTGAACTCTCCAAAATCGCGGATGCAACACGCCGCGAAGTTGAGAAGTTCGAAACTTAAACGTGAGATGTGTCCCGCTCAGAGATTGGGTCAGCCCCAGCTCTGAAAAGGGCATGGCGTTTTAAGCCTCTTGCAAGCCCAGTACGAAGTCGTCGTAGCTGATTTGGTTGGCCGCCAAGGTGTCGGTCAACAACTGAGTGGATGCCGCGATGGCATCGCGCGTGCCTGCGCTGCGCTCGGCCTGTAGCATTTGACGGTACAGCGGTTGAATTTGCGCAATGGCCTTGGGGTTGGGTTTGCGGCGCACGGAGAAGTAACCCAAGAGCGTGCCTTGTGCGTCATACGATGGCGTGACGTTGGCAAGCACCCAATAGAACGAGCCGTCTTTGCAGATATTCTTCACAAAGGCAAACACCTCTTGACCTGCTTGTATGCGGTCCCACAAAAGCTTGAACACAGCCCTTGGCATGTCGGGGTGGCGAATGATGTTGTGTTGCGTGCCTAAGAGCTCGTTCTCTGTGAATCCTGAAAATTCATTGAACGTGCGATTGCCATAGGTGATGCGACCCTTGATGTCGGTCTTGGAGACGATCAAGTCTCCTTCACGCATGACTTTTTCTTCGTTCGTTGGGGTGATGCGCAAGGATGTCATTTCAATCTGTCTTGGTTAGAACACAGATTTTCTTCACCCTACGCCGATGACGATTTGATGTGCGTCAACTCCACGAGCAATAGACCCCAAATAACATCCATCCACGCCGTGGTCGATTTAGCGCTTGGCGTACTTGGTGCCCGCATTGGCCTTGCTGTTGCTCGTTACCGTGACTTTTTTGCCTTTGGTGGCTGCAATATGCGTGTTGCCGCTGCGTACTTTGCCGGACACAAACAGCACCACTTGCTGGCCTGACTTGAAGCTGGCATTGGCCGCCACCTTGTTCCATTCCGCCACTTGCTCGGGTTTGACGTTGTTGCGTTTGGCGATGCTGGCCACGGTGTCTTGCTTGCTGGCTTTGATCGTGATGCGTTTGAGCACTTGTTCGGGCGACAAGTCGAGTCGGCCGTTGTCGGCCACGCGGGCTGTCACGTCATCGGCCATGTGCGAGGTGCGAGGCACCAGCAGCGCAGAGCCTGCGCGGATCATCATGTGGGGTGGGATGTTGTTGATGCTGCGAAAGTCGGCTTCGCTCATGCCGACTTTTTGGGCAGCGTCGGACACCTTCATGGTGCTGGGCGCAATCCAAGCAGTCCATGTGGCCATGCGACCTGTGGCGGAGGCTTCGTAGTTGCGCTGGAACACTTCGGCGTTGTCCCAAGGCAGCAAGATGGCAGGAATGCCAGCTGCTAACAACACAGGCCGGTGGGCCGATGGGTTCAAGGCTTTGAAGTCGTCCAACGAAATTTCAGCCAATTTGGCTGCCACCGTCACATCCATGTCGCGCGGCAGGGGCACGCTCTGAAAGTAGGGGTGGTTGGGAATGTTGGGCAGCGACACGCTGTAGGTGCTCGGGTTGCCCACAATGTTTTTCATGGCTTGGAGCTTGGGCACATACATACGCGTTTCCATGGGCATGTTCAAGTCAGCGTAGGTGGTGGGCAAGCCCGCGTTTTGATTGCGCGTGATGGCCTTGCGAACGTTGCCTTCGCCCCAGTTGTAGGCGGCCAGTGCCAAGTGCCAGTCGCCAAACATTTTGTAGAGACGTTCTAAATAGTCGAGTGCGGCGCGGGTTGAGGCTTGCACATCGCGGCGGTCGTCACGAAAAGCGTTTTGCTTCAAGTCAAAGCTTTTTCCGGTGGCTGGCATGAACTGCCACATGCCACTGGCGCGAGCGCTTGACACGGCTTGGGGATTGAAGGCGCTCTCAATGAAGGGCAGCAACGCCAACTCGGTGGGCATGTTGCGCTGCTCAAGTTCTTCGACGATGTGATACAGATATTTGCTGGAGCGCTCGCCCATGCGTTGCAAATAGTCGGGCTTGTTGCTGTACCACTGCGTGCGGTCAGTGACCAACTCGTTGTCCAAGTTGGGCATGGCGTAGCCCTTGCGAATGCGTTCCCACAAATCGTTGGGCAGGGCCAAGGGCGTGACCGTTTCATGGCGAACTTGACCTTTGGCGATGGGGCTCAGGCCGGGGGCTGTTGGCATCAGCGGCGCATTGGACGCTCGCGGTGTTATCAGGGGCTCAGCTTGTTCTAAGTTGGCGCAACCCGCTAAAACGGTAAGAGCCAGCAGCAACGCAGTGTTTAAAAATCTCATTGAAAGTCGTTTTTCCATTGGCGCAGAGCCGCAAAGACAGCCACATCATCGGCTTGGGTCTTGGCATTGAGGCCTGCGTGTTGTGCCACAGCGTGTCGCACATCGGGGTGACGAGCCCGTAAGAACGGGTTGATCTGCAATTCGGTACCAAGTCGGGCGGGCAGGGTGGGTGTTCCTTGTGCGCGCAAACTTTGGCAATGGGTCTGGTAGGCCTGCAAGTCTGTATTGCGGGGGTCTACAGCGAGGGCGAATCGCAAGTTGGTCAGAGTGTACTCGTGGGCGCAACACACCTGCGTGTGGGCGGGTAAGGCGGCTAGAACGTCGAGGGAGTTCAGCATTTGCGCGGCTGTGCCCTCAAACAAACGCCCGCACCCGCCAGAAAACAAGGTGTCGCCGCAAAACAACACAGGACTGGGCTGCGCGTCGGGTAAAAAGTACGCCACATGGCCCGCTGTGTGGCCAGGGACATCGAACACGTCCACGCGCTGACCTAATAAAGACAAGGGCTCGCCGGCCATCACGGGGGTGAAGGGTTGGGGGATGTTTTCGCGCGCGGGACCGAAGACTTGCGCACCTGTTGCGGCGCGCAATTGGGCAACACCACCCACATGGTCAGCATGGTGGTGGGTGACTAGAATCGCGGTCAGTGCCAGACCTTCACGTGCTAGTGCTTGCAGCACAGGGGCGGCGTCTCCGGGGTCGACCACCACCGCTTGGTCGTCTTGTTGCCACAACCACAGGTAGTTGTCGGTGAAGGCGGGCAGTTCAACAAGTTTCATGACATCTCCACGCATAAAAACCGATAGTTTGCACGACTGGCTGGCAACCCCAACGGGGCAGTATTTGCTGCGTTGGGAGCAAGCTCAGTTTGACCGTGCGGTGAGCGACGTTTTTGGTTTCCATGCGTTGCAATTGGGCTTGCCCGAGTGCGACGCGCTGGCCACCAATCGCATGCCGCATCGTTGGTTGGGGTGCGACCGCTTGCCAGTTCATGGGCCGTTGGGGCGTGAGTTGTTGTTGACCCAGTATGAAGCGTTGCCGTTTTCGGATGCCAGCCTTGATTTGTTGGTCTTGCCCCACACGCTTGAGCTGAGCTTTGACCCCCATGCCACGCTGCGAGAGGTTGAGCGTGTGTTGGTACCCGAAGGGCGGGTGGTGATTTGTGGTTTCAATCCCACCAGTTTGTGGGGTGTGCAAAAAAGCTGTGGCAAAGGCCCGCCCGAGGTGGGGGACTTCATTGGCCATTGGCGTTTGCGTGATTGGTTGCGGCTCTTGAGCTTTGAGGTGCAGGACAACCACTTTGGCTGCTACCGGCCCGCCTTGCGCTCGGAACGTTGGTTGCAGCGCTTGGCTTGGATGGACCCTGCGGGTTCGCGCTCGTGGCCCATTTTTGGCGGCGTTTATATGGTGTCGGCGATCAAGCGTGTGCGTGGCATGCGCTTGATGGGACCGGCTTGGAAGACATCACCGGCCCGCGCGGCCAAGGCCGTCACGACGGCCACCAAAGGAATGGAATGAACGCAGTTGAGATTTACACCGATGGCGCTTGCAAGGGCAATCCCGGCCCAGGCGGCTGGGGCGCTTTGTTGCGCTCACCTTCGGGCGAGGAGAAAGAGCTGTTCGGCGGCGAGTTGGGTACCACCAACAACCGCATGGAGCTGTTGGCCGTGATTGAGGCCTTGCGTGCGCTGAAGCGACCTTGCCACGTCTCCTTGTACTTGGACAGCGAATACGTGCGCAAAGGCATCACCGAGTGGATCCATGGCTGGAAAGCACGCGGGTGGCGCACGGCCGCCAAGCAGCCTGTGAAGAACGCAGATTTGTGGCAAATGTTGGATGCTTTGGTGCACGACGGCGATCACCACATCCATTGGCATTGGGTCAAAGGCCACGCCGGTCACGTCGACAACGAACGTGCCGATGGCTTGGCTAACCGAGGTGTGGAATTGGTGCTGTCCTCTCGGTGACAAGCTGTGTGAAGCCTTGGTAAATCTGTGGTGACGTACACCCCGACTGGTACATTGACCGGCTGTGTGAATGAAACTCAAAAGAAATAACTTCATGGCATCCAAAAAGATTTATCCCCTTGTCGCGCTGATCGGTATTGCTGCGGCATCGGGTGTGGCGTGGTGGTATCAAAACAGCCCAAAGTCGGACACTGTGGTGGCCGGTGCCAGTGCACCTAATGGCGCCAAGATGGTGGGGGTGGAAGTTGTGCCGGTGAAAAAAACCACCTTGCGCGACGACGCTCAAGCCGTTGGCAGTTTGCGCTCGCGACAAAGTGTGATGCTGCGTCCCGAAGTGGCGGGTCGCATTGTGTCGCTGGGCTTTTCCGATGGCGCGCGCGTGAGTGCGGGCCAGCTGTTGGTGCAGTTGGACGACACCTTTCAACGTGCAGAAGTGCAGCAGTCGTTGGCACAAATGTCGGTGGCGCGTGCCAATTACAAGCGTAACCAAGACTTGGTCGCGCAAAACTTTGTGGCGCAACGCGTGTTGGATGAAAGCGCCGCCGCCATGCAAGTGGCCGATGCGCAATTGGGGTTGTCGTGTGCCCGTTTAGAGCGCATGCGCATCGTGTCCCCGTTCAATGGCGTGGTGGGACTGCGCAACGTCAACGTGGGCGATTATGTGAAAGACGGCGCGGACCTCATCAATCTGGAAGACATTGGCATGCTGTATGTCGATTACCGATTGCCTGAGCGTTACCAAGTGCAAGTCAAGCCCGGCCAAGTGGTGGACATCAAGCTGGATGCCATTGCCAACCGCTTGTTCAAAGCGACGGTCGAAGCCGTCGATCCTTTGATTGATGCCAATGGCCGCTCAATTGGCGTGCGTGCCGTGCTGGTCAATGGCCCAGGCGAAGCCTTGGCGCCGGTTGGTGAACGTCGCCAAGCTTCGGCGGACGCTGCCGCGCCCAAAGCCAGTTACACCTCCGTGCCTGTCGGGCGCACCACGCCTTTGCCCACACCGCAAAGCTTGGGTTGCCCGCCTGGCATGTTTGAGCATCGCAAAAATGCAGCCCCTTCGGGTGGCAATGGCCCATTGCGTCCGGGCATGTTTGCCCGTGTGACCGCGGTGTTTTCGGTGAAGCCCAATGCGCTGGTGGTGCCTGAAGAGGCCATCGTGCCGCAGGGGGGCAAACAGTTTGTGATCAAAGCGGTGGCACCTGCCGATTTACCCGCAGCCTCAGCCAGTGCGCCGACTTTGCCGGCTGACACGAAGTGGGTGTCTCAACGTACCGAGGTGCAGTTGGGGGTTCGACGTGCGGGTCAAGTGGAAGTGATCAGTGGTCTTGCTGAGGGCGATGTGGTGGTGTCCGCGGGACAGCAGCGCTTGCAAAAAGACGGTTCGCCCTTGCGTGTGGTCGACATGGGTAAGTCGCCTGCCAATCCTGCGTCAGCCGCCGCATCGGCGTCTTCTGCAGCAGCGACTCCAGCCAACCGCTAACCCCTTCGCAAAGAACACCTTATGCAGTTGCCTGAGATATCCATTCGTCGTCCGGTGTTTGCCACCGTACTTTCGTTGCTGATTGTGTTGGTGGGTTTTGTGTCGTTCACACGCTTGAATGTGCGCGAATATCCCAAGATCGACAACCCCGTGGTCACGGTGGAAACCAAATACACCGGTGCGTCCAGTGCGGTGGTCGAGTCGCAGGTGACCAAGGTGCTGGAAGACTCCTTGTCGGGCATTGAAGGCGTGGACGTGATTACCTCCATCAGTCGCCAAGAGCAAAGTCAAATCACCGTCAACTTTGTGCTCTCTCGGGATGCGGACTCGGCAGCGGCCGATGTGCGCGACAAAGTCAGCCGCGTGCGTCAAAAGTTGCCGCAAGGCATTGACGAACCGGTGATCGCCAAGGTGGAGGCTGACGCATTTCCGGTGATTTGGCTGTCCTTCAGCGCGGACACCTTGAACGTGCTTCAGCTCACGGATTACGCCAACCGCATTGCCAAACCGATGATGCAGACGGCACCCGGTGCGTCTGACGTGCGTGTGTACGGTGAGCGTAAATATGCGATGCGCATTTGGCTCGATGCCGATCGTTTGGCCGCCTACAAGCTCACGCCACAAGATGTGGAAGACGCGTTGCGTCGCTCTAATGTCGACGTGCCGGCCGGTCGTGTGGAAAGTAAGTTGCGTGAATTCAACGTCACCACCTCCACAGATTTACAAAAACCTGCGGAATTCAGCCAAGTCGTCATCAAGACGGTCAACGGTTTTCAAGTGCGCATTGGCGATGTCGCGCGCGTGGAGCAGGGCCCGCAATTGGAACGCACCTCGACGCGCTTGAATGGCAAAGACGCCATCACCTTGGGCGTGATTCGCAATGCCACGGCCAACCCGCTGGATTTGAGTGCCGCCGTGCGCGCCATGATTCCGCGCATCAAAGAGAACTTGCCGCCTGGCGTTGAAATCGAAATAGCCAACGACAACTCGGTGTTCATTGATCGCTCCATCAAAGCGGTGTATCAAACCATCATTGAAGCAGCCATTTTGGTGGCCTTGGTGATTTTTGTGTTCTTGCGCACCTTGCGCGCGTCGATCATCCCGCTGGTGACCATTCCTGTTTGCTTGATCGGCACGTTTGCGTTGATGGCCATGTTTGGCTTCACCGTGAACACGCTCACCATGCTGGCCTTGGTGCTCGCCATTGGTTTGGTGGTGGATGATGCCATCGTGGTTTTAGAGAACATTTACCGCCACATCGAAGAGGGCATGTCGCCTTTTCATGCCGCCATCAAGGGCGCGAAAGAAGTGGGCTTTGCGGTGGTGGCCATGACCATGACCTTGGCCGCGGTGTACGCCCCGCTGGCGTTCACGCCGGGGCGCACGGGCAAATTGTTCACCGAGTTTGCGTTGGTCTTGGCCGGTTCCGTGGTGGTGTCTGGCTTTGTGGCGCTCACGCTCACACCCATGATGTGTTCGTTGATGCTCAAGCACAACCACAACCCGAGTTGGTTTGATCGCACGATGGAGACGCAGTTGCAGCGTTTGTCCGGCGCTTATGGGCGTGTGCTGACGTGGACCCTGTCTCGCGGACGTGTGGCTGGGTTTGAGATGTCTCGCCGCTGGTTGGTGGTGGCGGTCATGGTGGCAGCCGGTATGGGGACGTTCACCTTGCTCAAGTCGACCAAAAGTGAATTGGCGCCACTCGAAGACCGCGGCGTGATCTTGACGGTCATCAACGGTCCTGACGGTGCCACGATGGACTACACCACGCGCTATGCCAAAGCCATTGAGAGCATGTCGTCCAAGTACACCGAGTTCGATCGCATTTTCACCGTGGTGGGCAACCCTACGGTGGCGCAAGGTAACGTGTTTTATCGCGCGTTGCCTTGGGAAGAGCGCAAGAGAAGTACGCTTGAAATCGCCCGTGACATGACGCCCGCTGTGGCTTCGTTGCCCGGTGTGACGGCGTTTCCGATCACCCCGCCGTCCTTGGGGCAGGCGTTCCGCGAACGCCCGTTGAACTTTGTGATTTTGACCTCGGACAGCTATCAAAACTTGTCGCAAGTGGTGCGTAGTTTTCAAGAAGAGTTGGCTAAAAATCCGGGCATTGTCAGCGTGGACACCGACTTGCGTTTGAACAAACCCGAGATCAGCATGGAGGTGGACCGCGAGCGTGCCGCAGACATGGGGGTTCCTGTCGATGCCATTGCCCGTGCGGTGGAAACCATGATGGGTGGCCGACAAGTGACCCGCTACAAACGTGAGGGCGATCAATACGATGTGATCGTGCAAACTGCGCCCACGGGACGTGACACGCCGGATGACATCGAGCATATTTTTGTGCGCGGTCGCAACGAAGCCATGATCCCGTTGTCCGCGTTGGTCAAGATCAAAGAGGTGGTGGTGCCGCGCGAGTTGAACCACTTTGGCCAGCGTCGCAGCGCCTCGATCACCGCCAACTTAGCGCCGACCTATTCCTTGGGGGAGGCATTGACCTTCATGGATGCCACCTCGAAGAAGTTGCTCAAGCCCGGTTATTCGACCGATTTGAATGGCACATCGCGTGAGTTTGTGAAGTCGTCCGGCTCGTTGGTGATTGTGTTTGTGCTGGCACTGCTGTTCATCTTCTTGGTGCTGTCTGCGCAGTTTGAGAGTTTCATCGATCCTTTGGTCATCATGCTCTCTGTGCCTTTGTCGATGGTGGGCGCTTTGTTGGCTTTGCAGTTCAGTGGCGGCACTTTGAACGTGTTCAGCCAAATTGGTTTGATCACTTTGGTGGGCCTGATCACCAAGCACGGCATTTTGATCGTGGAGTTTGCCAATCAGTTGCGTGAAGAGGGCATGGAGTTGTTTGCGGCCATCACGCAATCGGCCACCTTGCGCTTGCGTCCCATTTTGATGACCACCGGTGCGATGGTGCTGGGTGCTATTCCCTTGGCCTTGGCAACGGGTGCGGGTGCTGAGAGCCGCAAACAAATCGGTTGGGTGATTGTGGGGGGCATGAGCTTGGGTACCTTGCTCACGATTTTTGTGGTGCCTACCATGTACACCTTGTTGGCACGTCACAAAGTGCCAGGCGCCATCACGATTCGTCACGAAGATGACGATGTGGGTGCGTGACGCATGTCTGTTTGAGGTGAACGTGGGGCCACGCGATGACGTTTGATTTCTCTCAACTTCAATGCCCCGTCATTCAAGCGCCCATGGCGGGCGGTGTGAATACGCCTCAGCTTGCCGCAGCGGTGGCCAATGCAGGCGGGGTGGGGAGTTTTGGGTTTGCCTACAGCAGCCCCGACAAAATCAGTGCCGATTTGGCGGCCACCCAAGCCTTGACGGCAGGGCCGTTGAATGCCAACTTCTTTGTGTTTCAACCCGTGGCATTGCCTGACGTGGCACAACAAACAGCAGCCTTGGCTGCATTGCACGCACTTGGCTTGTCTGAGGACTGTGTGTTGCGCATGCCGCAAGCGCCGTTTTATCCGGATCTAGAAACCTTGCTACTGCCCGTGTGGCAGTATCGGCCCGCCATGCTGACCTTCCACTTCGGTATTCCGTCTGCGGCCGTCATGCAACAGGCCAAAGCGTTGGGGATTGCCGTGGGCATCACCGCGACGAGTCTGGCTGAAGCGAAGCAGATTGAAGCCGCGGGCGCTGACTTCATCGTGGCGCAAGGATCAGAGGCAGGCGGGCACCGTGGCACGTTTGAGCCCGATGGCGCTGACGCAGAGCTGCCGTTGGACGACTTGCTGCATGCTCTGATGCCAAGCATACGCTTGCCCATCGTGGCTGCGGGTGCCGTTATGGATGGCGCAGACATTCACCGCGTGTTGCGTTTAGGCGCAGTGGCCGCGCAAATGGGGACAGCGTTTTTGTGCTGTGACGAATCGGGGGCGAGCCCCGCGCACAAAGCGTTCATTCGCCATGAACATGCCAGAAGTACGGCCTTCACGCGTGGTTTTTCGGGGCGACGTGCGCAAGGCATTGCCAACGATTTCATCGCAGCGCTGCAAGGCCAGCCTACCTTGCCCTTCCCCATTCAAAACACCTTGACTGGCCCCATTCGCCAGCGCGCTGTGCAACGCAACGATGGTGAGCATCAAAGCCTGTGGGCGGGAACTGCCTACCCAAAAGCGCAAGCCTTGCCTGCGGCGATCTTGATGCAGCGTTGGGGTGAGCAGCTGTTGGTTTGCCAGCAAGCTTGAGCTGGTCTGAGGCAGTGCTGCCTGCTGGCAGAGCGGCTATGGGGCGGTATTTAAATCGCCCCGTCAAACATCATCACATCGACCTCGTCGCCCACGGCCACGTTGCCTTGGTCGTGGTGCAAAACAATCAAGCCATTGCCTTGCACCATGGAGCTGAGGACGCCTGAACCTTGGTTGCCGGTGGTACGCACTTGCAGCGAGCCATCCGCGGCGCTGCTGACAAAGCCACGTTGGTACTCGGTACGGCCTGCTTTTTTGCGCAAAGGCTCCAAGCACTTGGCGCGCAGCAGTGGCGCAGCTTGTGCTGTGCTGCCCATCATGCGCAGCAGTGCAGGGCGCACAAAAGCGAGGAAGGTGACCATCACTGCCACGGGGTTGCCGGGTAAGCCAAACAGCACCGATTTGCCAATGCGCCCTACGGCCATGGGGCGACCCGGGCGCATGGCGATTTTCCAAAAGGCCACATCGCCGAGTTTTTTCATCATGGCTTTGGTGAAGTCGGCTTCGCCCACGCTCACGCCACCGCTGGTGATGATGGCATCGGCTTCTTGCGCAGCTTTGGCAAACGCTGCTTCTAAAAGCGCCGGGTCGTCGCGCACCACGCCCATGTCGATCACCTCGCAGCCCAGGCGTGTGAGCAAGCCAAAGATGGTGAAGCGGTTACTGTCGTACACCGCGCCTTCACGCGGTGATTCGCCCAAGCTCATCACTTCGTCACCGGTGGAGAAATAAGCCACGCGCAAACGGCGGTGTACCCGCACATCAGGCAGGCCTAAGCTGGCGATCAACCCAAGGGCGGCCGGTGTGAGGTGTTGTCCCGCTTTCAAGGCGGGTTGGCCTTGCATTAGGTCCTCGCCCGCTAAGCGGCGGTTGTCGCCGGCTTTCAAGAGCTTGGGAGGGAGGGTGACTGTGGTCACATCGTGTTCGGTCTTGATGTGGGCCAACTCTTGCGGCACCACGGTGTCGAGTCCATCGGGCAGGATGGCGCCGGTCATGATCTTCAAGCATTCGCCAGTGTTGACTTTGCCCTGCCAAGCTTTACCAGCCAAGGCTGTGCCCACCACGCGCAGGGTGAGGGGCTGGTCAGGTTGCAGTTGCGCGGCATCGAACGCAAAGCCGTCCATCGCCGAGTTGTTGTGGGCGGGTACGCTGATGGGCGAGATCACGTCTTGGGCCAATATGCGGCCTAAGGCGTCAAACAAAAACACGTCTTGCGCTTCGCTGGCGGATAAGGGTTGCGTCAAGTGGTTCAGAAAATCGCCCACTTGGCGCACGCTCAGGGCTTGTGGGTCGTAGCCTTGCAGGGCTGCGGCGATGTCGTCGATGCTTTTCATGGCGCGGCGTTTTCGAGGGCTTGCAGTTCGTTCAATGTGTTGACGTTGGCAAAGGCCAGTGGGTCATCGTTGGGCGCGTCAAAGGGCACGATGGCGGTTTTGTGTTGGGCGGTCCACGCGTCGATCTTGCGCCCGCCTGCATGGGTGAATTGCACCAAGCTTTCAGCCAGCGCAATCTTCATCAAGCAAAACACGGGTTGGGTGCGAATTTGGGTGCGGTTTGAACCCTCGCCATCGCTCTCAGTTTCGGGTGCAGCGGCCATCGCGATGTCGGCATCTTCGCGCACTAAGGCTTGGGCCAAACGCTCGGCCAAGTCCAGCGGCAAACGCGGCGTGTCGCAAGGCACGGTCAGCAAATAAGGCGTTTCGCAGCGCTCCAGGCCAACCAAAAAGCCAGACAACGGCCCCGCGAAGTCGGCCGAGGCATCGGGCCAAACGGAGGAGCCAAATGACTCATAGGCAGACAGGTTGCGGTTGGCATTGACCATCACGCTTTCGACCTGTGGCCCCAAGCGCATCAGGGTGTGCAGGGCGAGGGGGATGCCGTTGAAGTTTTGCAGACCTTTGTCAACGCCGCCCATGCGGCTGCCGCGTCCACCGGCCAAGATGAGGCCCGTGATGTCTTGTGGATGAATGGCGTCGGTCATGGCAAGGTGTGTGAGGGAAGAGGGGTTAACCACCGATGTAGCTCATCTCCACGCGACGCACCGCAGGGGCGTTGTCGGCGGGTAAGCTGGCTCGGAGTTCGGAATAGCGGTCGTCGCGGCGGTGCCAAATGTGGCCGATGGCCGAGGCGAGTTGGTCGTCGGTGGCGCTGTCTTGGCGCATCAGGGTACGCAAGTCATAGCCTTGGGTGGCAAACAAGCACAGGTAGAGCTTGCCTTCCGTGGACAGACGTGCGCGGTTGCAATCGCTGCAAAACGCTTGGGTCACGCTGCTGATGACGCCGACTTCGCCCAAGCTTGGGTCGAACTGACCGGCTACGTTGGCGTAGCCCCAACGTTGCGCGGTTTCGCCGAGCGCGCTGGCTTCAAGCGGCACCAAGGGGAATTCTTGTTGCAGCTTGGCAATCACGTCTGCAGAGGGCAGCACATCGTCCATGCACCAACCGTTGGTGGCGCCCACATCCATGTACTCGATGAAGCGCAGCGTGATGCCGCTGCCGCGAAAGTGGCGTGCCATCGGCAAAATTTGGTCAACATTGGTACGGCGTTTGACCACCATGTTGACTTTGAGACCACTCAAGCGGCCCTGTGCGTCGAGTCCAAGGCCGGCGGCTTTGGCGGCTTCGATGCCTTCCAACACATCGGCCACCGGAAAGTCGACGTCGTTCATTTGACGGAACACAGCGTCGTCTAAACCATCCAGGCTGACCGTCACGCGGTTCAGGCCAGCGTCTTTGAGTTGCTGGGCTTTGCGTTTGAGCAAGGAGCCGTTGGTGGTGAGGGTCAGGTCGAGTGGTGTGCCGTCAGGGGTGCGAATGTTGGCCAGTTGTTCGACCAAGATTTCTAAGTTTTTACGCAGCAGTGGCTCGCCGCCTGTGAGTCGAATTTTGCGCACGCCGTGGGCTACAAAAATGTGGGCAAGGCGTGTGATTTCTTCAAAGTTCAACAAGCTGCTGTGCGGCAAATACGCGTAGTCTTTGTCGAACACCTCTTTGGGCATGCAGTAGTTGCAGCGGAAATTACAACGGTCTGTCACGCTGATGCGCAGATCGTGCAAGGGGCGACCCAAGCTGTCGCTCAACAAGCCGAGGGTGGCAATGGGCTGTGCAGGCACAGTGGCCACCAAGGCTTGGAGCCGTTGATCGACTAAGGGAATAACGCGTTCAGACATGGCCGTGATTTTGCCTGATTGGCGATAACCCTTGCGCGAGAGACGCGGTGGAGACAGCGACTCGGGATAACCATGACCGAAGGGTTCAGGTACAGATCTCAGAATCACGGCATGTCTGAATCCATCATCTTAGAAACCCGTGAATTGGTGAAAGAGTTCAAGGGCTTCGTCGCCGTCAACGGTGTGAACCTGTCGGTCAAGCGTGGACAAATTCATGCCTTGATTGGTCCTAACGGCGCGGGTAAAACCACGGTCTTTAATTTGTTGACCAAGTTTTTGATCCCTACGCGGGGTCAGATTTTGTTCAACGGCAAAGACATCACCTCCGACAAACCCGCGCAAGTGGCGCGCATGGGCTTGGTTCGGTCGTTTCAAATTTCGGCAACATTCCCTAATTTGACAGTGCTTGAAAACGTGCGTGTGGCGCTGCAACGTGCCACGGGTTTGTCGATGCACTTTTGGCGCTCTGAGCGCGTGTTGCATCAACTCAACGACCAAGCCATGGCTTTGTTGAACGAAGTGGATTTGCATGACATGGCCGACATCACGGCGGTTGAGTTGCCTTATGGCCGCAAGCGCGCTTTGGAAATTGCCACCACCTTGGCGATGAACCCTGAGCTGATGCTGTTGGATGAACCCACCCAAGGCATGGGCCATGAAGATGTGGGCCGAGTCACAGAATTGATTAAAAAAGTGGGCGCAAACCGCACCATTTTGATGGTGGAGCACAACATGAGCGTGGTGTCGAGCATTGCCGACACCATCAGCGTGTTGCAGCGCGGCCAAATCATTGCCGAAGGCCCTTACGCCGTGGTCTCGAAGAACCCCCAAGTGCTGGAAGCCTACATGGGCACCACCGACAACGAATTAGAGGGTGCCCATGTCTGAGCCTCAAGAGTTTTTGCGCGTTTCAAATTTGCACGCGTTTTACGGCGAGTCGCACATCTTGCATGGCGTGGACATGACCGTGAACCAGGGCGAGGTGGTGACCTTGCTTGGACGCAACGGTGCAGGGCGCACCACCACTGTTAAATCACTGCTAGGTTTGGTGGGGCGACGCACGGGGTCTGTGAAGATCAATGGCCAAGAAACCATCACTTGGGCACCGCACCAAATTGCACGCTTGGGGCTGGGGTATTGCCCAGAAGAGCGTGGCATTTTTTCAGCACTGACCTGTGAAGAAAACTTGCTGCTGCCCCCGGTAATTGCACCGAATGGCATGTCGGTGGACGAAATTTACGAGATGTTTCCCAACTTGTTAGAGCGCCGTGACAGCCCTGGCACGCGCTTGTCTGGCGGCGAACAACAGATGTTGGCGGTGGGGCGAATTTTGCGCACCGGAGCCAAGTTTTTATTGCTCGATGAAATTTCTGAAGGCTTGGCGCCCGTCATTGTTCAGACCTTGGCGCGCATGATTTTGGCGCTCAAGGCCAAGGGCTTCACCATCATCATGGTGGAGCAAAACTTCCGCTTTGCCGCACCGCTGGCTGATCGCTTTTACGTGATGGAGCACGGCCAAATGGTGCAAGGTTTTACCGCCGCAGAACTGCCTGACAAGATGGCCTTGCTGCATGAATACCTCGGTGTTTGATTTTTTCCTAGGAGACAACTTGATGAATCGCAAACTTATCGCAATGGCAGCCACTTTGGCCTGTGCTTTCACGGGCGCAGCGCAAGCGCAAATCTCAGACGGCATCGTCAAAATCGGTGTGCTCAACGACATGTCGGGCGTGTACTCTGACATCACGGGCCAAGGCTCGGTGACCGCCGCCAAGATGGCGGTGGAAGACTATTTGAAAGCGTCTAAAAGTGCGCTCAAAGTGGAAGTGGTCGGCGCCGATCACCAAAACAAACCTGACGTGGGTTCCAACATCACACGCCAGTGGTATGACGCCGACAAGGTTGACATGGTGGTGGACGTTCCCACCTCGTCAGTTGCTTTGGCGGTGAGCCAAATTTCCAAAGAAAAAGGCAAGATTCACGTCAACACAGGCGGCGCTACGTCAGACCTGACGGGCAAGTCTTGCAACGCCAACACCATCCATTGGCTGTACGACACCTACATGTTGGCCAACGGCACGGGCAAAGCGATTGTGAAAAACGGTGGCAACACCTGGTTCTTCTTGACCGCAGATTACGCCTTCGGCCAAGCCTTGGAGCGCGACACGGAGGCAGTGGTGGTGAAGAACGGCGGCAAGGTGTTGGGCAAAGTGCGCACACCATTCCCGACCCAAGACTTCTCGTCTTTCTTGCTGCAAGCGCAAGCATCCAAGGCCAAGATCATTGGCTTGGCCAACGCAGGCGGTGACACCACCAACTCGATCAAGCAGGCTTACGAGTTTGGCATCACCAAGGGTGGTCAAAACTTGGCCGGTTTGTTGGTGTTCTTGCCCGACGTGCACGCCTTGGGTCTGGAAAAAGCACAAGGCTTGTTGCTGACCGAGACCTTCTATTGGGATTTGAATGACAACACCCGTGCTTGGTCCAAGCGTTTTGCGGCCGCCAACAGTGGCAAGTACCCCTCGATGAACCATGCCGGCGTGTACGCCAGCGTGATCCATTACCTCAAAGCGGTCGATGCTGCCAAGACCGACGACGGCACCAAAGTCACCGCGCAGATGAAGACCTTGCCCACCGACGACGTGCTGTTTGGCAAAGGCACGATTCGCCAAGATGGCCGCAAGCTGCACCCTGCGTACTTGTTTGAAGTCAAGAAGCCTTCGGAATCCAAAGGCCCTTACGACTACTACAAGCTGATGGCGACCATTCCAGCGGACGAAGCTTTCCGACCATTGTCTGAAAGCGACTGTCCTTTGGTGAAAAAGTAAAACGAAACTGAGCAAGTCGAACGCACATCATGGAAATTTTTGGCATTCCCTCCCAAGCCCTGTTTGGGCAGTTGTTGATCGGACTGATTAACGGTTCGTTTTATGCGCTGCTCTCACTGGGTTTGGCTGTGATTTTCGGCTTGCTGAACATCATCAACTTCACCCACGGCGCGCAGTACATGCTGGGCGCTTTTGTGGCGTATTTGGGCCTGAGCAAACTGGGGCTCAATTACTGGGTGGCGTTGGTGGTGACGCCGGTTTTGGTGGGCGCGACGGGCGTGGTGATTGAACGCACCATGCTGTCGCGGCTCTACAAACTCGACCACTTGTACGGCTTGCTGCTGACGTTTGGTTTGGCCTTGATCATTCAAGGTTTGTTTCGCAATGAATTTGGTTCCTCGGGCATGCCTTATCCGGTGCCCGAGGTGTTTCAAGGCGTGTTCAATTTGGGCTTCATGTTTTTGCCCAAATACCGCGCTTGGGTGATCGTGGCGTCCGTGGTGGTGTGCTTCTCGACGTGGTACGTGATTGAGCGCACCAAGCTGGGCGCTTATTTGCGTGCGGCGACCGAGAACCCCAGTTTGGTTCAGGCCTTTGGCATCAACGTGCCGCGCATGATCACCTTGACCTACGGTTTTGGCGTCGGCTTAGCCGCTTTGGCTGGCGTGATGGCTGCGCCTATTTACCAAGTGAACCCAATGATGGGCGTGGACATCATCATTGTGGTGTTTGCGGTGGTGGTGATTGGTGGCATGGGCTCCATCATGGGGGCGATCTTGACGGGCTTTGGCCTCGGCTTGGTGGAGGGGTTGACCAAGGTGTTCTATCCCGAAGCGTCTAACACTGTGATTTTCGTCATCATGGCCATCGTGCTGTTGATCAAGCCCGCAGGGCTCTTTGGTACCCAAAAGTAAGACTCCCATGCGCAACCCTTCGCTTTCTGCTGCTCCTGTCCAATCGATGACGCATCAATGGGTGGCGTTTGCCATCATGGTGCTGGCATTTGCCATTGCGCCGATTTGGATTTATCCCGTCTTCTTGATGAAGGTGATGTGCTTCGCCTTGTTTGCTTGCGCGTTCAACTTGTTGATTGGGTTTGGTGGTTTGCTGTCTTTCGGTCACGCCATGTTCTTAGGCACCGCAGGCTATGCCGCCGCCCATGCGGCCAAGGTGTGGGGCTGGAACCCTGAGTGGGCGGTGTTGTTTGCCACCGCGTGTTCGGCGTTGCTGGCGGTGGTGACGGGGCTGTTGGCCATTCGTCGCCAAGGCATTTACTTCGCCATGATCACCTTGGCGTTGTCGCAAATGGTGTTTTTTGTGTATTTGCAAACCCCGTTCACGGGCGGAGAAGATGGCATTCAAGCGGTGCCGCGCGGTCAATTGTTTGGTCTGTTTGATTTGTCGAACAACACCGCGATGTACATGTTTGTGATGGCCATTTTCTTGATCGGTTTTGCCATGATTTGGCGCATCGTGCATTCACCGTTTGGCCAAATTTTGAAAGCCATTCGCGAGAACCAAGACCGCGCGATTTCGTTGGGTTACGACACCGACCATTACAAATGGGTCGCGTTCATCATGTCGGGCGCGATTGCGGGCATGGCAGGTGCCACCAAGTCGTTGGTGTTTCAACTCGCGTCGCTGACCGATGTGCATTGGTCCATGTCAGGCGAGGTGGTGTTGATGACGCTGGTGGGTGGCTTGGGCACTTTGTTTGGCCCCGTGCTGGGCGCCGCGGTGATTGTGTCGATGCAAAACTATTTGGCCCATTTGGGCGCTTGGGTGACCATCATCCAAGGCTTGATCTTTGTGATTTGCGTGATGGCGTTTCGACGCGGCATCATTGGCGAGATTGCCAACTGGATCAAGAAACCGCTTTGACACCTGCCCTCACCGGCGGTGAGACCTCATGAAAAAACCGCCTAGGCGGTTTTTTCATTTGTTTCAGCCTGTTCAGCGGATGAATTGTTTGACGTAATCTGCGCCTAAGCCGACGGCTTCAAAGTGGGCACGGTATTTCTCGATGCGGGTGAACACATCGTCATAGCCGGTGGCGTTGCCTTGGGTGTCGACGTACATCA
This sequence comes from Limnohabitans sp. TS-CS-82, assembly GCF_002943475.1. Classification (NCBI taxonomy): domain Bacteria; kingdom Pseudomonadati; phylum Pseudomonadota; class Betaproteobacteria; order Burkholderiales; family Comamonadaceae; genus Limnohabitans; species Limnohabitans sp. TS-CS-82. The sequence continues at coordinate 57,610 of NZ_PTQX01000011.1, forward strand.
GCGAGCCATGGACGGTGAACATGGTGACCATGTCTTGGCAATCGTCGGGCACCACCAAGGTGTGGGTTTCACCCGGTGGCTCAAACACATAGCTGCCTTCTTCGGCGACCCAGTCGTGCTCTAAATACAGCCATTTGCCACGCAACACATGGGCGTGCACTTGACCGGAATGGCGGTGGCGCTGCAAAAGGCCTGAGCGCTTGACTTTGAGCAAGTGGATGTAAAAACCGCCCGACACGTTCAAATGCAGTGGTCGCGACCAAATGCCGGGCGCGACAGGCGCCCACAGACGCTCGTCCGTGGTTTGCACGTCATGAATGACCATGTCGGGGGCCATGCCCCACGGTTGGGGTTTGGCGTAAGGCACGCGGTCATCTGCGGCGGGAGGTGCTGTGTTGGGCTGCGTCACGGTGGCTCCAAAAAGTGAAGGCTATACCTTATGGCAGGGGGTAGAGCTTGTCAGCCTAATGGGCGACAGCAGCCTTGACGGATTGCTTAATCCATAGGCAACTGATCGCGCAAGCCCCATGAAAGTAAAATCAGACCTAATCTTCGCTGTTTGTTTTAACTTTTCTAACGAGACACCATGTCCCTCAACAAAGTCACCCCCGGTAAGAACGTGCCAGAAACTTTCAACGTGATCATCGAAATTCCGATGAACGCTGATCCTGTGAAGTACGAAGTGGACAAAGAGTCCGGCGCGTTGTTCGTCGACCGCTTCATGGGTACCGCCATGCATTACCCCACCAACTACGGTTACGTGCCTCAAACCATCGCTGGCGATGGCGATCCCGTGGACGTGCTGGTCATGACCCCGTTCCCATTGCCACCCGGCGTGGTGGTGCCTTGCCGTGCGTTGGGCATCTTGATGATGGAAGACGAAGGCGGCTTGGACGGCAAAGTGTTGGCTGTGCCCACCGAGAAAATTTTGGCCCGTTACAGCAACATCCAATCGTTGGCTGATATCCATGATTTGCAGTTGCAGCAAATTTCTCACTTCTTCGAGCATTACAAAGACCTCGAAAAAGGCAAGTGGGTCAAGGTCAAGGGTTGGGAAGGTTTGGATTCCGCCAAGAAAGAAATCTTGGACGGCATCACGAACTACAACAACGCCAAGTAATTCCTGGCGCTGATGTGCAAAAGCCCGCCTCGGCAACGAGGGCGGGCTTTTTCATGTCCGTGTTCAAGCACGAGTGCGGTGTTTTATTGTGGCTCGTGGTGTTTGAAAGGGCTGCGTGCGGCCAAGTGGTCGAGGTAGCTGTCGACGCCTGCACGTTCGCGCTCTAAGAATCGTTCCACCGCATCGGCAAAAGCGGGATGCGCCAACCAGTGTGCGCTGTAGGTGGCCACAGGCATGAGGGCGCGGGCCATTTTGTGCTCGCCTTGAGCGCCGCCTTCAAAGCGCTGCACGCCGTTGGCGATGCACCAACTCAGGGGTTGGTAGTAGCAGGCTTCAAAGTGCAAACAATCGACGCGTTCTAAGGCGCCCCAATAGCGGCCGTAGGCGATGGGTTCGGGGCCGCCCAAGCCTTGAACCGCAATGAGGCTGCTGGCGATGGGCTGGCCTTCACGTTCGGCGATGCACATCACCCAGTTTTCAGGCATGTCGGTGTGCATGCGTTCAAAGAATTCACGACTCAGGTAGGGGGAGTTGCCGTGTTCGAGGTAGGTGCGTTCGTAGCAGCGGTAGAAGAAGTCCCAGTCGGCGGAGGGGATGGCCGTGCCGACTTGGGTGCGAAACACCACGCCCGCATCGGCAACGCGACGGCGCTCTTGGCGGATTTTTTTACGTTTCTCTTGCGACAGGCTGGCTAAAAAAGCCTCGAAATCGGTAAAGCCGTGGTTGTGCCAATGGAATTGCACGGTTTGTCGCTGCATCAAGCCCAGCGCGTCGCAGGCCACACGGTCGTTCGGGCTGTTGAACAGCAGGTGAAAGGAGGACAGTTCCAGCTGCTGGCACACCCCCACGACGGCTTCGAGCAGGGCTTGACGGGTTGTTGCGTCGACCGCGAGCAAGCGCGAGCCTGGCACAGGGGTGAAGGGCACGGCGCTGGTGGCTTTGGGGTAGTAATGCAAGCCGTGCTCGCCATAGGCATTGGCCCACGCCCAATCGAAGACGTATTCGCCGTAAGAGTGGTCTTTGAGGTAGAGCGCACAGCCTGCGATCAACGCCTCGTTGTGCCAGAGCGTGACAAAGCGCGGTGTCCAACCTGTGTCTGTTGTGGCGCTGCCGCTGCTGTGTAGGGCGGCCAAATAGGCGTGACGCATGAAGGGGGAGGGGACGTCTTGGCTTTGGTTCAAAGCGTCCCAAGCGGCGGCAGGGAGATCGCTGGGGTTGTCGAGCACGCGAATGACATAATCAGTCAGCTTTTTAGACATGTTTTTTTCGGACGGTGTTGCTTCTGCCATGACTCTCAAAATTTGCGTTGCTCAGTTGAATTTTGTCGTGGGTGACATGGCTGGGAATGCCCAAAAAATCATCCACTGCGCCCAAGAGGCTTACGCGCAAGGCGTACGTTTGGTGTTGACGCCAGAACTCTCTTTGTGCGGCTATGCGGCCGAAGATTTGTTCTTGCGCCCCTCGTTCATGGCGACGTGTGATGATGCCTTGAAAACAGTGTCCCATGCGCTGGCAGGTCTTGCCGGTTTGCATGTGGTGGTCGGGCACCCCACGGGCGAGAGCCACCGCACACGGTCTGTGTCGGTGCAGCAGCGCTTCAACATGGCGAGTGTGGTGTGCGAAGGTCGCGTGGTGGCCGCTTACGCCAAGCGCGAATTGCCTAATTACCAAGTCTTTGACGAGCGCCGTTACTTCACGCCGGGCAATGCGCCCTGTGTGTTTGAGGTGCAGGGCGTGCGCGTGGGTTTGCTCATTTGTGAAGACGCTTGGTTTGATGCGCCTGCCGCAGATGCCAAAGCGGCGGGGGCGGAGTTGTTGGCGGTGATCAACGCCTCGCCGTTCCATGTGGGCAAGGGGGATGAGCGCGAGCAAGCCATGCGTGGTCGCGTGCAAGCCACGCAATTGCCGTTGATTTACGCCCATTTGGTGGGGGGGCAAGACGAGGTGGTGTTTGAAGGGCGTTCATTCGCTTTGAACGCAGACGGTGGTTTGGCTGCACGCGCTCCGAGTTTTGAAGCGCGTCATTTCCACATCACGTACCTGGCTGGTGCGGGGGCTGCCTTGCAAGGCGAGGTGGTGCCTGAGGCGTCGCTGGAGTCTGATTTGTGGCACGCATTGGTGTTGGGCGTGCGAGATTACATTGGTAAAAACGGCTTTCCTGGTGCCTTGCTCGGCTTGTCTGGTGGCATCGATTCGGCTTTGGTGTTGGCGATTGCGGTGGATGCTTTGGGCGCCAACCGAGTTCGCACGGTGATGATGCCGTCGCCTTACACGGCCGAGATCAGCTGGGTAGATGCCCGTGACATGGCGCAACGCTTGGGTGTGCGCTACGACGAGGTGTCCATCGTGCCGGAGTTCGAGGCGTTTTTGGGCTCGCTCAAGGCCGACTTTGAAGGCACGCAACTCGACACCACCGAAGAGAACATTCAGGCCCGCATTCGCGGCACGCTGTTGATGGCCTTGTCCAACAAGTTTGGGTCTATCGTGTTGACGACGGGCAACAAGAGTGAGATGGCCACGGGCTACTGCACGCTCTACGGCGACATGGCGGGTGGTTTCGCGGTGATCAAAGATGTGGCCAAGACCTTGGTGTTCAAGTTGGCCCATTGGCGCAACGCGAATGACCCGTTTGGCACAGGCGCTGAGCCCATTCCAGAGCGCATCATCACGCGCCCGCCCAGCGCTGAGTTGCGCCCCGACCAAACCGACCAAGACAGTTTGCCGCCTTACGAGGTGCTGGACGAGATCGTGTCGCGCTTCATGGAGAACGACCAAAGTTCGGCCGACATCATCGCCGCTGGTTTTGCGCCCGCAGATGTGGAGAAAGTGACGCGTTTGATTCGCATCAACGAGTACAAACGCCGCCAGTCGCCGGTGGGCATTCGCGTGACGCATCGCAGTTTTGGCAAAGATTGGCGTTATCCTATTACCAACAAATTTCGCGCTTGATGTTCTGTTCAGAGCGTCGTGCGCAACCTCTCTTCATCTCGTTTTAAAGTTCAAGGAGCCTTCCCCATGAAGCAAATTACAGCAGTCATTAAACCGTTCAAACTCGAAGAAGTGCGTGAAGCGCTGGCGGAGTGCGGTGTGACAGGCTTGACCGTCACGGAAGTCAAAGGGTTTGGTCGCCAAAAGGGACACACCGAGTTGTACCGCGGTGCGGAGTATGTGGTGGACTTTCTGCCCAAGGTGAAGGTCGAGGTGGTGGTTAAGTCCAGCGATGTGGACAACTGTGTCGACGCCATCGTTCGCGCAGCCCGCACCGGCAAGATCGGTGACGGCAAAATCTTCGTCACGCCGGTGGAGCGTGTGGTGCGTATCCGTACCGGCGAGTTGGACGAAACTGCGATTTAAACGCGTCGCCCCAAATTAAAAGCCGCTGTCTGCAAAGACGGCGGCTTTTTTAATGGTTCTCGCGTGAAGCTTGGCGTTCAGATCGTGGCCAATTGAGGTTGGGGCGTGAAGCCCGCGGCTTGCACCAAGTCGCGCAACAGGGGTTGTGCTTGGTCGCCGGTACGGATTAAGTCCATTTGCCAGTCGCTCAAAAAGCCTTGGTCTACGCTGCTTTTGGCAAAGCTCAAAAGACCGTCGTAATAGCCTTGTGTGTTGAGCAAGCCAATGGGTTTGTCGTGGTAGCCGAGTTGGCGCCATGTCCAAACCTCAAAGAATTCTTCAAAGGTGCCAATGCCGCCTGGCAGCGCTAAAAACACATCCGCCCGTTCGGCCATCATGCGTTTGCGTTCGTGCATGGTGTCAACCACATGCAGTTCGTTGCAGGCGGTGCGCGTGTTTTCTTTGGGTTGAAGCGCTTTAGGAATGATGCCCACGACGCGACCGCCAGCATCTGCCGTTGCTTGCGCCACCAAGCCCATCAAGCCGTTGTTGCCGCCGCCGTAAACCAATTGCCCGTTGTGGCTGCCAATCCATTGGCCGACTTCGCGAGCGACGTGCGCGTAAATGGGTAGTGCGCCATCGCGTGAGCCGCAATACACACAGACTGAAAAAGCGGGGGTGTTGTTGTCAGTGGTCATGAGGCGATGACGTGGGTCCAAACTGCGCCAAACCAAACGCCCAAGCACAGCACCAAGCTCATCAGCACCGCAGCGCTGCCAATGTCTTTGGCGCGTTTGGCGAGCTCGTGCCACTCAGGGCCAATTCGGTCGATGGCCGATTCGATGCCTGTGTTGAGTAACTCGACAATCATGACCAAAAAGAGCACGCTGACGAGCATGGCAATTTCAAGCCATGTTTTGCCCAACCAAAATGCAGAAGGTACCAAGACAAAAGCGGCGATGGCTTCTTGGCGGAATGCTTTTTCAAACCAAGCTGCGCGTAACCCGCTGAGTGAGTAGCCAAAGGCATGAACGAGCCGATTAAGCCCTGTGCGTTGTTTTTGAGGGTTGACGTCCATATCGGTGACTTTAACGGCTCAGCGGTTCAGAGTGGATGAGCCGTGTGCCTGCCCAGATGTCGTGCCAAAACTGACCTTCTGGTTGAAAACGACTCAGCACGGCCCACACACACGCCCAGCCCAAAAGCAACCAGAGCGTTTCAGCACCAGACAGTGACAAGCCAGAGATCAATATCAAAGGCGGTAAAAACCAAACCCAGCTCAAGCAATAGCGCCATAAGGCACGGGCTTGTGTGAGTGCGTGTCCGGAGGTGTCGACCACTCTGATGCGCCAAGTTTTCATGGCTAAAGTTTGACCTTTGTGACCAAACCAAGTGAAGTAAATGCCAAAAATTAAAAAGAGAAAAGCTTGTAAACCGTGTCGGTTATCGAGAGCGTGTCGGGTTTGGCTTAGTGTGCTGAACAAGTAGCCCGCCATGAACATGACGGCGAACAGCAGCAAACCTTCGTAGATCCAACATGCCATGCGTCGACGCAAGCTAGGCGCGCGGAGTGCCGCGCCGGTTACCTCAAGATGCGCGCTCATTCGGGCGAAACCGTGCTTTCGGGAATGGGCGCGACGTCCGGTGCTGCACTGGTGGTGATGGGCAGCAAAGTGGCTGGCGCCACTTGATCAGAGGCAATACGCGGCAGTGCTTTGGTGTTGCTGGCAGCGGGGGGTGTTGTGATTTTTCCAGCCGCCACAGGCTTGACGGCGGGGGCCGCACCGATGACGGGTTTGGCGTGCTGAGCGGCTAGTTTTTGTCTCGCTTCGTCTGGCAGTGCCAAGTAGGCTTCCCACTTTGCGCGCTTGTCTTCTTGCAGCAATTGCTGGGCGTTGGCGAAGTTCAAGCGGGCCGCTGCGCGCTGTTGTGCGGTCAGTCCTGCCCATTCGCGCATGCGGCTTTGGATGGTGGCGCGCTCGTCGGCAGACAGTTGCGCAAAGTTTTGCGAGACGGCAAGCCATTTGCGTTTATGCGGCTCGGTCATCGATGGCCACAGCTGGACCAAGGGCGATAAGGCTTGTTGTTGTACCGATGAGAGCTCTTGCCACATTGGGCGGCTGAGCGTGGTGACTGTTGCCATCTGTGGCGCCGTGACTGCCGTGGTCTGCGCGGCACTCAAATTGCAAACACTGAACATGGCAAAGCCTGCCAACAAAGATGGCATGAAAAGCAACGAAAGCGGGCGCAACACAGGCATGGGGCTCGATTTACTCTTGTTTATCAAGAGCGATGGGGTTTTTGAGGAATTGAAGGAAGCCTGGATCTGCGTAGGCGGCTGGGGGCAGGTCATCGGTCAACAACACAGAATCGATTTCGGCCAATTCATTGGCACGATCGTCATCTAAAAGTGTAGAAATAAGTGCCAAACCAGCCACCAGCGCAATGAGGGGGAAGAATGAGGCCAAACGGCTCCACAGGTTCAGACCTTCGTCGCCAAAGTGAAGCAAGGCCGTTGCGTTTTGGCTGACCACGGCTTGACTGGTTTGCAATCGAGTTTGCGGGGTGAGGCGGGCTGCAACAGCGCGCGTACGTGCTGCGCGCAGTCGCTCGGTGATGTCGTGGGGCAAGTCCAGCGTGTCGGCACTGAGGCGCGCAGCGATGCGCTGCCCCAATTTGTCTTGAAGCGAAGGGCTGAATGTGTGTGTGGTCGTCATGGTTGAATTCCCTTTGCTTTGAGCGCTTTGCTGAGCGCTAGAACTGCACGCGAACAGTGCGTTTTGACACTTCCTTCTGAACATCCCATGGCAGCTGCCGTCTCAGCAACGTCGAGGTCCTCCCAATAACGCAGCAGGAAGGCTTCTCGTTGACGCGCTGGCAGATTTTGTATCTCTTCTTCAATATCTTCGACACGCGCTGTGCTGGAGAAATTATCTTCTGCGCTTTGTGTCGTTTGTGTGTCGTTGTCTGCGGCCAATGACTCTAAAAGGTCAAAGTCACCGTCCTCGCTGCCCGATTCGAAATCGCTGAAGTTGCTGAACAAGGCGCGTTTGGTTTTATTTCGGCGAAACCAGTCCAAGGTGGTGTTGGACAAAATCCGATGGAACAACATGGGCAGCTCGTTGGCGGGCTTGTCACCGTAATGTTCGGCAAGTTTCATCATGCTGTCTTGAACGATGTCAAGGGCCGCTTCATCGTCTCGAACGTGATAAACCGAGCGCTTGAAGGCTCGTTTTTCTACGCTGCGGAGGAAGTCGGAAAGTTCTTTTTCTGAGGCCACGAAGGACAGTGTTCAAGATGAGACGGGCGCGATTATGTCACTTGCTTCATGTCTGCGTCGATGTGTTGGCCGATTGTGGGCGTCGCTTGATGCCATAATCGTGGGCTGCAATTCGACAAAAAATAGGCAAACGGGTCTGGGTCCGACGCAATCACTCATGCGTCCATGGCTGAAGGCCTCAAGTTTCGACGCTGCCCCACAAGGGTTCGCCAAGAAGCACCCCGGGTTTTTCGTTGACGAAATTCACTAAGGTTAATCATGAATACTTCCAATGCGGATAAAAACTCCGCCACAGCCTTGAACGGGCAATCGCAGGAGCTGATGGGCTCTGAGATTCTCGTGAAAGCGCTTCAAGCTGAGAGCGTTAAGTACGTCTGGGGCTATCCCGGCGGTGCCGTTCTCTATATTTACGATGCTTTGTACAAGCAAGACACCATTCAGCATGTGCTGGTTCGCCACGAGCAAGCTGCGGTTCATGCGGCTGATGGCTATGCGCGCGCCACAGGCGATGTCGGCGTTGCCCTTGTCACGTCGGGCCCTGGTGCGACCAACGCCGTGACGGGTATTGCCACGGCTTACATGGACAGCATTCCGATGGTGATCATCACCGGTCAAGTGCCCACGCATGCGATTGGTTTGGATGCATTCCAAGAGTGCGACACCATTGGCATCACACGTCCGATCGTCAAGCACAACTTTTTGGTGAAAGACGTTCGCGATTTGGAAATCACGCTCAAGAAAGCGTTTCACATTGCCCGCAGCGGTCGCCCAGGCCCTGTGGTGGTGGATATTCCAAAGGATGTGTCTTTCAACAAGACGACTTACGAAGGCTATACCGCCGACGTACAAATGCGTTCTTACAACCCTGTGCGCAAAGGCCACGGCGGTCAAATCCGTAAAGCGCTGCAGTTGTTGATGGCCGCAAAGCGCCCCTACATCTACACCGGTGGTGGTGTGTTGTTGGGCAATGCGTCGCAAGAACTGCGCACCTTGGTTGACATGTTGGGCTACCCCTGCACCAACACCCTGATGGGCTTGGGCGCTTACCCATCCAGTGATCCCAAGTTCTTGGGCATGCTGGGCATGCACGGCACGTTGGAAGCCAACAACGCCATGCAAAACTGCGATGTTTTGTTGGCCGTGGGCGCGCGTTTTGACGACCGCGTGATTGGTAACCCCAAGCACTTCGCGCAGAACGAACGCAAGATCATTCACATTGACATTGACCCTTCGAGCATTTCCAAGCGCGTGAAAGTCGACATCCCCATCGTTGGCGATGTCAAAGACGTGTTGGTCGAGATGATCGAGATGATCAAAGAGTCGGGCCTCAAGCCAGATTCACACGCCTTGGGCGGCTGGTGGGAAACCATTGATGCATGGCGCAAGCGCGATTGCATGAAGTACGACCGCGAGAACACGACCGTGATCAAGCCACAGTACGTCATCGAAACCTTGCACAAAATGACCAAGGGCACGGACACCTACATCACCTCTGACGTGGGTCAGCACCAGATGTGGGCCGCGCAGTACTACGGCTTTGACGAGCCACGTCGCTGGATCAATTCGGGCGGTCTGGGCACCATGGGCGTGGGTATCCCTTATGCCATGGGCATCAAGTTGGCCAAGCCCGACAGCGAAGTGTTTTGTGTGACGGGCGAAGGCTCGGTGCAAATGTGCATTCAAGAACTGTCTACTTGCTTGCAATACAACACGCCAATCAAGATCATGGCGCTGAACAACCGTTACCTCGGTATGGTGCGCCAGTGGCAAGAGATCGAATACTCGGGCCGTTACAGCCACAGCTACATGGACGCGCTGCCTAACTTCGTGAAGTTGGCCGAGGCCTACGGCCATGTGGGCATGTTGATTGAGCGTCCCGAGGATGTCGAGCCCGCGTTGCGCGAAGCACGCAAACTCAAAGATCGCACGGTGTTCATGGACTTCCGAACCGACCCCACCGAGAACGTGTTCCCGATGGTCAAGGCAGGTAAGGGCATCACCGAAATGCTGTTGAACAGCGAAGATTTGTGATCAGGGAGAACAAGACATGAAACATATCATTTCCCTGATGCTCGAAAACGAACCCGGCGCACTCTCGCGTGTGGTGGGTTTGTTCTCTGCCCGTGGTTACAACATTGAGTCGTTGACCGTGGCGCCTACCGAAGACGCCAGTTTGTCACGCATGACCATCCAAACCCACGGTTCAGATGACGTCATTGAGCAAATCACCAAGCACTTGAACCGCCTTATTGAAGTGGTCAAAGTGGTTGATTTGACCGAAGGCCCTTACACCGAGCGCGAGTTGATGATGGTCAAAGTTCGCGCGGTGGGCAAAGAGCGTGAAGAGATGAAGCGCATGGCGGATATATTCCGTGGCCGCATCATTGACGTGACGGAGAAGAGCTACACCATTGAGTTGACGGGCGATTTGACCAAGAACGACGCGTTCTTGGAGGCGATCGACCGCAGCGCAATTCTTGAAACTGTTCGCACGGGCGCTTGTGGCATTGGCCGCGGTGAGCGCATCTTGCGCGTTTGATTTTTAACCCCTTTCAAAAGATTTTTTAGGAGAGACCATGAAGGTTTATTACGACAAAGACTGTGACTTGAGCCTGATCAAAGGCAAAACCGTGGCCATCATCGGCTACGGCTCACAAGGCCACGCCCATGCACAAAACTTGAACGACAGCGGCGTCAAAGTCGTCGTTGGTCTGCGCAAAGGTGGCGCATCTTGGGACAAAGTCGGCAAAGCCGGCTTGACCGTGATGGAAGTCAACGATGCAGTGAAAGCCGCTGACGTCGTCATGATCTTGTTGCCCGACGAAATGATTTCTGAGGTCTATGCCAACAACGTGGCCCCTCACATCAAGCAAGGCGCTTCATTGGCTTTTGCCCACGGCTTCAACGTGCATTACAACCAAGTCGTGCCACGCGCTGACTTGGATGTGTGGATGGTGGCGCCTAAGGCCCCTGGTCACACCGTGCGTAACACGTACACCCAAGGTGGCGGCGTGCCTCACCTCGTGGCCGTGCATCAAGACAAGAGCGGCAAGGCCCGCGACTTGGCTTTGAGCTACGCCATGGCTAACGGTGGCGGCAAGGCTGGCATCATCGAAACCAACTTCAAAGAAGAAACAGAAACCGACTTGTTCGGTGAACAAGCCGTTTTGTGCGGTGGCGCGGTTGAATTGGTGAAGATGGGCTTTGAGACTCTGGTCGAAGCTGGTTACGCCCCTGAAATGGCTTACTTCGAGTGCTTGCACGAGTTGAAGCTGATCGTTGACTTGATCTATGAAGGCGGCATCGCCAACATGAACTACTCGATCTCGAACAACGCCGAATACGGCGAGTACGTGACCGGTCCTGAAGTGATCAACGCACAAAGCCGTGAAGCCATGCGCAACGCTTTGAAGCGCATTCAAGACGGCGAATACGCCAAGATGTTCATTCAAGAAGGTCGCTTGAACTACCCAAGCATGACCGCACGCCGTCGCAACACTGCCGATCACCAGATCGAAGTGGTGGGTGGCCAATTGCGCGCCATGATGCCTTGGATTGCCAAGAACAAATTGGTTGATCAAACCCGCAACTAAGCTTCGCTTGTTTGCATGAACAAAGGCCACTTCGGTGGCCTTTGTCATTCATGGGGACGGCGCCATTTCGAGCGTGCTAGCCCTTACACTCAACGTCTACTTTTCGGAGCAAGACTCATGTCAGATTTACACGATAGCGCTGAGGAATACGTGCCTCGCAAACCGCGCAAAGGCATTTATGTGTTGCCTAATTTATTTACCTTGGCGGCTTTATTTGGTGGCTTTTATGCCATCGTGATGGCCATGAATGATCGCTTTGAAATGGCCGCCATTGGTGTGTTTTGCGCCATGGTGCTAGACAGCTTAGATGGCCGTGTGGCCCGCATGACCAATACCCAAAGCGCCTTCGGCGAACAAATGGACTCTTTGGCCGACATGGTGTCGTTTGGTGCGGCGCCTGCTTTGATTTCTTACGAATGGGCCTTGAAAGGGGCCGGGCGTTGGGGCTGGATGGCTGCCTTTGTCTACATCTCTTGTGCAGCTTTGCGTTTGGCCCGTTTCAACGTGAACACCGCTGTGGTGGATCGTCGCTTTTTTCAAGGTTTGCCATCGCCCGCTGCGGCAGCGTTGGTGATGGGCTTTATCTGGGTGATGAATGACATGGGCTACAAAGGCGAAGAGGTCATGTGGCCGATGTTCGCCATGTGCTTGTATTCCGGCTTGACCATGGTCACCAACGTGCCGTTTTACAGTTTCAAAGACGTGCAAATGAAGAAAAGTGTGCCGTTCGCTGTCATCGTGATGCTGGCTTTGGTGATTGCGGTCATCAACATTCATCCCCCCATTGTTTTGTTTGCTTTGTTCATGTTTTATGGCTTGAGTGGCTACGCGCTGTATGCGTGGCGCCGAGCAAAAGGGTTGCAAACCAGTGTCATCAGCATGTCTACGGATGAGCCTGATGAGCAAGGTTTACACAAATGAGACAGGGAACGGGTTTGGCTTTGTGCTAAATTCGAGTCATGCAAAATTTTTCGCTGACACTACTGCTTCTATCCCCCAACGGGCGGAGTTGGTAGCGCACGCGCAATCCCAAACAAGGCCCGTATGCACCTGCAGCGGGCCTTTTGCTTTGGGGTCGATCAACACGTTGCAAGTTTTCTCAAGTTTTTAGGAGTTCTGACCATGACCGACAAGCTCATCATTTTTGACACCACCTTGCGTGACGGCGAACAATCGCCCGGCGCCTCCATGACGCGCGACGAAAAATTGCGCATTGCTCGCCAGTTGGAACGTCTGAAAGTCGATGTGATTGAAGCCGGTTTTGCCGCCAGTTCGAATGGCGACTTTGAAGCGGTGCAAGCGATCGCTAACGTCATCAAAGATTCCACCATTTGTTCATTGTCTCGTGCCAATGACCGTGACATCAGCCGTGCTGCCGAGGCATTGAAGGGCGCCAATAGTGCTCGTATTCATACCTTCATCGCCACGTCGCCATTGCACATGGAGAAGAAGTTGCGCATGTCGCCTGAGCAGGTGTTGGAGCAGGCCAAACAATCGGTGCGTTTTGCGCGTAATTTGGTGGGTGACATTGAGTTCAGCCCTGAAGACGGCTATCGCAGCGAGATGGACTTTCTCTGCCGCGTGATCGAAGCGGTGATTGCCGAAGGTGCCACCACCATCAACGTGCCTGACACGGTGGGTTACGCCGTGCCAGAGCTGTATGGCAATTTCATCAAGACCTTGCGTGAGCGTGTGCCTAACAGCGACAAAGCCATTTGGTCGGTGCATTGCCACAACGACTTGGGCATGGCGGTTGCCAACTCTTTGGCCGGTGTGAAGATTGGTGGAGCGCGTCAAGTGGAGTGCACGATCAACGGTTTGGGCGAGCGCGCGGGCAACTGCTCGCTGGAAGAAATTGTCATGGCCGTTAAAACGCGCAAAGACTATTTTGATTTGTCCATGGGCATTGATACCAAGCAAATCGTGGCAGCCAGCCGCATGGTGAGCCAAACCACGGGCTTTGTGGTCCAACCCAATAAGGCCGTGGTCGGTGCCAATGCCTTTGCGCATGCCTCTGGCATCCATCAAGACGGCGTGCTCAAGGCGCGTGACACCTACGAAATCATGCGAGCAGAAGATGTGGGCTGGAGTGCCAACAAAATTGTGTTGGGCAAACTCAGTGGCCGCAACGCCTTCAAGCAACGCTTGGAAGATTTGGGTGTGCAGATGGAGAGCGAAAGCGACACCAACACCGCATTTGCCAAATTCAAAGAGTTGGCCGACCGTAAGAGCGAGATTTTTGACGAAGACATTTTGGCTTTGGTCAGTGAAGAAAGCGTGATTGCCGATAAGGAGCAATTCGCGTTCGTGTCTTTGTCGCAGCACAGTGAAACAGGTGAGCGCCCACATGCCAGCGTGGTCTTTACCGTTGCAGGCAAAGAGGTGCGCGGTGACGCGGATGGCAATGGCCCCGTCGATGCCTCGCTCAAGGCGATCGAGTCTCATGTCAAGAGCGGTGCTGAAATGGTCTTGTATTCGGTCAATGCCATCAGCGGCTCCACCGAAAGTCAGGGCGAAGTGACGGTTCGTTTACAAAATAGTGGTCGTGTGGTGAACGGTGTGGGTTCTGACCCCGATATCGTGGTGGCCTCGGCTAAGGCATACTTAAGTGCGCTGAATAAGCTCCAAAGTAAGTCGGATCGCGTTGCAGCGCAAGGCTAAGTTGTACGGAACTTAACTTCTTATCAGTTATCTCATGTAAATCGCGCAAGTCTTTGATCTTGCGCGATTTTTTGATTTTTGTTAGACTATGCACAACTCTTATTTTCAAGCTTAAGGATTTCACCTTGAAACGACTGCTACTCGCCATTTCTTTAGGTTGTCTGACCGCTTTGTGTTCGGTTGCTGTACAAGCTGCAACGCAACACAAGCCTACGGTTCAAAAGACGAAGAAATCTGTGGTGAAGGCGCATATTCGCAGTCAAGCAAGCAAGGTTGTTGCGGCTAAACCTTCTTATGGCCAAATCGCGGGCTTGCATGCGACGGCCGACGATCTCGATTTGAAATCGAGTGTGGCTTATGTGATCGACCAAGACACGCATGAAGTGTTGCTCAGCAAAAACGACCGTGCTGTGTTGCCAATCGCATCCATCACCAAGCTCATGACTGGCTTGATCGTGAGCGAAGCGAAATTACCGATGGATGAGTCCATCACCATCACCCAAGACGATGTGGACACTGAAAAGGGCAGCAGTTCGCGCTTGCGCGTTGGCACGACCTTGACGCGTGGTGAATTGATGCACTTGGCTTTGATGTCCAGTGAAAACCGTGCGGCCCATGCTCTGGGACGTACCTATCCCGGTGGTTTGTCTGCCTTTGTTGGCTTGATGAATAACAAGGCTGCTCAGTTGGGTATGCGCGACACGCGCTACAGCGAACCCACCGGTTTGTCTAGCCAGAACCAATCTAGCGCCAAAGATTTGGCCACATTGGTGTCGACGGCTTACCACGATGCCATGTTGCGTGAATTGTCAACCTCACCCAGCTATCAAGTGGAAGTGGGCAAGCGCACCTTGCAATACAACACCACCAATCGACTGGTGAAAAATCCGAACTGGGATATCGGTTTGCAAAAAACCGGTTACATCTCTGAAGCGGGTCAATGCTTGGTCATGCAAGCCAAAATTGCGGGTCGCAAGTTGATTTTGGTGTTTTTGGATTCCGCAGGCAAACTCAGCCGTATCGGTGATGCCGAGCGTGTGCGCCGTTGGGTAGAAGTGAATCACGCTTACCGTCCCCAGACCTGAAAGCGCACCAAGCTATAAAAAGCCAGCAAATTTGCTGGCTTTTTTTACGCGTCATGTTGGGTTTAATTTGTCTTTGAAACCCAATGCATGCGAAATAGCTTGGGTGGTGACTTGCAGCTTGGGCAGCCACTCTTCATCCAGTCGATCTGCCGGTGCTGAAATAGACAAACCTGCGACCAGCTTGCCTTGATCGTCGTAAATCCCTGAGGCCATGCAACGCACGCCGAGTTCGAGTTCTTCGTTGTCGCGTGCCACGCCGTATTGACGGGCTTTGGAGAGCTCGCGTTCTAAAGCCGGTAATTGGGTGATGCTGTTGCGCGTTTGTCCACTGAGCCCCGTGCGGGTGGCATAGGCACGAACACGTTGGGCGTCGTCCATGGCCAAGAACAATTTACCCACCGAGGTCAGATGCAAAGGGGCTCGACCACCAATGGCGCGAACCACTTGCATGCCTGAGCGTTCGCTGAATGCCCGTTCCACATAGACGATTTCGTCGCCTTGGCGCACGCTCAAATTCACAGGCTGTTGAATCAATTTATGCAATTCACGCATAGGTTGAAAAGCCACATCGCGCACATTCAAGCGATCTTTGACCAAATTACCCAGTTCTAACAAGCGCATGCCTAGGCGGTAGCTTCCCGCTTCTGGTCGATCTACAAAACGACCCACGGCAAGATCATTCAAGATGCGATGGGTGGTCGAGGGGTGCAGTCCTGTTCGTTCGCTGATTTCTTTCAACGAAATGGCCTCTTCGCGAGAGGCCAAGACGTCAATGAGCGAGAACATTCGCTCGATCACTTGAATGTTAGGAGTCGCTGGAACGGTAGATTTGCGCATGACGATATTTTACTTCGTGAAATCGCAATTCACCCATTCTCCGTCGGTGAGCAATTGAAACGGTTGGAAATTGGTTTTGTAGCGCATCTTGGGACTGTCTTCAACCCAATACCCAAGATAAACAAAAGGCAGACCTAATTGTTGTGCGTATGCGATTTGCCACATGACGTTGTAGGTGCCATAACTGCTGGCTGTGTCGTCTGGGTCGTAAAAGGTGTAGACCGCAGAGAGCCCATCTTCGATTTCGTCAACGATCGACACCATTTTCAAGCTGCCAAGTTGACCGTCTTCTGCTGCAGGCTCGCGAAACTCAACCAATTTAGAGCGAATGCGACTTTGCAAGAGAAACTGGGCATATTGTTCAACGCTGTCTTGATCCATGCCTCCACCTGGGTGACGCTGGGCTTGGTAGCGCTTGTAAAACGCGTAATGCTCCGCATGAAAATGCAAGGGCAAAACGCGTGCGACCAAATGGGCGTGTTTTTTCCAGGCACGTTTTTGACTTCGGGTCGGAACAAAGTCCGCTGCTTGCACGCGCAACGCCATGCAGGCTCTGCAGTTGTCACAGTAAGGCCTGTAGGTGAACAAACCACTGCGCCGAAAACCTTGGCGTATCAATGCTGAATACGCGCCATGGTCGACCTGTTCGCTGGGTGAAGCCACTTGTGATCGCGCAGTACGCTCGGCTAAATAACTGCAAGGGTAGGGCGCCGTTGCATAAAACTGCAAGGCTTGTGAGGGCAAGTCTTGAAGGTGGGTCATGGCTCGTGGACTGCATGGGGTAAGAGTTCTTGCCAGTGTATCGGCTTGAATTGCCAATCCATCGCGGGTGCGCGTTGGGCGCTTGCAATGCCTGTTAGAAATGTCGCTCTGTCTATTTCTTGGGCGCCGAGTGACGCCAAATGGCGGGTGTTTTGTTGGCAATCAATCCAAGGCACATGGTGTGCTTTGGCAAATGCAACCAAACCTGATAAGGCAATTTTGGAGGCATCGGTTTGCAGCGCAAACATGGATTCACCAAACACCGCATGACCGATGGCTACGCAATATAACCCACCCACAAGTTGGCCATTGACCCAGGTTTCGACGCTGTGCGCAAACCCTGCTTCGTGAAGCGTCACATAGGCATCAATCATGTCGCGCACGATCCATGTGCCGGGTTGACCCGCGCGTGAGGTCTGCGCGCAATGTGTGATGACTTGAGAAAAAGCGCTGTCTATTTTGAGTTCGCAATTCGAGCTTGCGGCGAATTTGGCAATCGTTTTACGCAACGAGCGGTGAAGCTTGAAGGCCTCAGGCCTGAGCACCATACGTGGATCAGGCGACCACCATAAAACGGGTTGCCCGTCACTGAACCAAGGAAACATACCTTGGCCATATGCTTCATGCAGCCGTTGCACGGACAGGCCTCCGCCTGCCGCGACCAAGCCAGCGAGTTCGGTGCTTTTGGCTTGTGCCGTCGTTGGATGTGGCAGTTGAGTGTCGTTGTCTAGCCAAGGAATGTGATTTGATGGTTTGGTCATTTATCTGGCTTGATATATGTCAACTTTTAATTATTAAAATACATAATTATTATTTTTATTAGTTAATTGGTATTGCATTTAGGGTTTTCTCCGTTGAGTTCATGTAATTATTAGATAAAGAACTCCCTACAATCACCTTCTAGATTCCTTTAAGATCTTATTTAACTTGATTAATTTTCGGAGCTGTCCATGCAATTGATGTGGGTGTCTGGGCCCACCGCCTCGGTGCGGACCATTTCTATCACGACGCGCAAAATCCTATGGAGCGCGGGCGCTTGTGCGTTTGTGTTGGTCGCTTTTGGTGTGCTTTTACATTTTGTGGGGTTTCGCATTGCCATTGAATTCAGCCCTAGCTTAGCGCGAAGTCTTGGTGGCGTGACCACGGAGGCTGAGCAGCAAAAGGTCGAGGCGACGTACCGTGATCGTTTGGATCAATTGCGTCAAACGCTCAACACCACAGTGCAAGAGATTCGGCAATTAGAAACGCTGAAAAATCGCTTCATGGACATTGCAACGCCCTCCAATTTGCGTGACAAATACACCAAAAAAGACGAAGCGAAAGGCGGGCCTTGGGTCGCGCCGCGTTACCAGAGCAATCGCACACAGCCTTTGCATCAAGACTTGTCCATCGCGATGGATGAGTTTGCGCAAACACAAGCAGCCGTCAAGTCGTTGGCCCAAAGTTGGACAACGCAGCTCAGTTGGCTCAATGCGTTGCCTACCGGCACGCCCATGGGTAAAGAGTACCGTGTGACCAGCGGTTTTGGCATTCGCAATGATCCGTTCACGGGTCAGCTCGCGATGCATGAAGGTCTTGATTTTGTGGCTGAATTGGGTTCTAGCATCGTGACTACAGCGGCCGGTACGGTTACGCGCTCCGGTTGGGATACGTCGTATGGCAATGTGGTTGAAATCAGCCATTTGGAAGGATTCACGACCCGTTACGCGCATTTGAGTAAACGCATCGTGCAAGAAGGACAAAAAGTCCAACGCGGTGAGGCCATTGCACAACTTGGCAGCACAGGACGTTCCACGGGGCCGCATTTGCATTACGAAGTGATGCGCCATGATCGGGTGTTGAATCCCATGCAAGTGTTGTTGCAAACCAGCGTCAGTGCTCAGTGAGCATGGCGTCATTTCACAAGGACCGTCATGTTTGAAAAACTCAAAGACAAGTCATTCACCCCGTCACAAGAGCGGTTTGACACCATCATTGGGCGCACCACGCAAATTTACGGTCGACTCGTTTTGCTCGATAGCGTTCGCATCGATGGCAAAGTCACGGGCAACATTGAAACGGCCAAAGACAACAAGGTCACCGTTGCGATTGGTCACACGGGTGAGGTGTCGGGTGACATCACTGCACACCGCGTGATGGTCGCTGGCAGGGTTGAGGGCAATATTTACGCGGCAGAGCGTGTCGAGTTTCACAAAGACTCGGTGGTGCAAGGCGACATTTCGTACGGCTCCATTGCGGTTGAACACGGTGCCCGTCTGTTGGGCTTGGTGATTCAAAACCCAAACAGTGCAGCGACTGCCAACAGCAATGCGGATGCCCAAAACGTCATTCGCAAAGCTCAAGAAGGTAGCAGTAGCTAAGCCGCGAAGCCAAAGAAAAGACAAACAAAGAAAAGACAAAGATACGCAGGCGAAAAAAAACGTCCCCAAAAGGGACGTTTTTTATTTTTGTGGTGGCGGAGCAAGCGGGATTCGAACCCGCGGTGGGCTATTAACCCACACACGCTTTCCAGGCGTGCGACTTAAACCACTCATCCATCGCTCCTAAGCCTCACATTGTAACAGCGGGCGAGTACACTTCCGCGCTATTGTTTAGTTGACGCTTAATTCTGTCGGAGTGCTGCATGAAATTTCGTTTCCCCATCGTCATCATTGACGAGGATTTTCGTTCTGAAAATACCTCGGGCTTAGGCATTCGTGCGTTGGCCGACGCCATTGAAGGCGAGGGCTATGAGGTGATGGGGGCGACGAGCTATGGCGACTTGAGTCAGTTCGCACAACAGCAGTCACGCGCCAGTGCGTTCATCTTGTCGATTGACGACGAAGAATTCACCCCCGGCCCTGATCTAGATCCCGCCGTGTTGAACCTGCGCAACTTCATCGAAGAAGTGCGCCGCAAAAACGCAGACGTGCCAATTTATGTGTACGGCGAAACCAAAACCTCACGTCATTTGCCCAATGACATCTTGCGTGAGTTGCATGGTTTCATTCACATGTTTGAAGACACGCCCGAGTTCGTGGCGCGTCACATCATCCGTGAAGCCAAGAGCTATTTGGAGAGCGTGCAGCCCCCGTTTTTCAAAGCCTTGTTGGATTACGCCGAAGACGGTTCGTACTCATGGCATTGCCCAGGCCACTCTGGTGGCGTGGCGTTCTTGAAGAGCCCTGTGGGTCAGATGTACCACCAGTTTTACGGCGAGAACATGCTGCGTGCTGACGTGTGTAACGCGGTCGAGGAGTTGGGGCAGCTGCTGGACCACAACGGCGCGATTGGCGAGAGCGAGCGCAACGCTGCCCGCATCTTTAATGCGGACCATTGCTTCTTTGTCACCAACGGAACGAGCACTTCCAACAAGATCGTTTGGCACCACACGGTGGCGCCCGATGATGTGGTGGTGGTGGACCGCAACTGTCACAAGTCGGTGTTGCACGCCATCATCATGACGGGCGCTGTGCCTGTGTTTTTGAAGCCCACGCGTAACCACTACGGCATCATCGGCCCCATTCCGCAAAGTGAGTTTGAGCCTGAGGCGATTCAAGCCAAGATTGCGGCCAACCCTTTGCTCAAAGGCGTGGATGCCAAGACCGTCAAGCCTCGCGTTCTCACATTGACGCAATCGACCTACGACGGTGTGTTGTACAACACCGAAACCATCAAAAAGATGTTGGATGGCTATGTGGCCAACTTGCATTTTGACGAAGCTTGGTTGCCACACGCAGCCTTTAACCCGTTCTACGGTACTTACCACGCCATGGGTAAAAAGCGTGAACGCCCCATGCACTCGGTCGTTTACGCCACGCAATCGATTCACAAATTGTTGGCAGGCATCAGCCAAGCCAGCCATGTATTGGTGCAAGACTCGCAACAAACCAAGTTGGACCGTCATCTGTTCAACGAAGCGTATTTGATGCACACCAGCACCAGTCCGCAATACAGCATCATTGCCAGCTGTGACGTGGCTGCCGCGATGATGGAGCCCCCAGGCGGTACCGCTTTGGTGGAAGAAAGCATTGCCGAAGCGCTCGATTTCCGCCGCGCCATGCGCAAGGTGGACGATGAGTACGGTCTAGATTGGTGGTTCAAAGTGTGGGGCCCCGATGAGTTGGTTGACGACGGCATTGGCCGCGCAGAAAGCTGGATCATCAAGGGCCAAGGCGAGTCGTCCAAGTGGCACGGCTTTGGCAATTTGGCCGATGGCTTCAACATGCTTGACCCCATCAAGGCGACCATCGTGACGCCAGGCATGGACTTGGACGGCAAGTTCGACAAGTCCGGCATTCCTGCCAGCATCGTGACCAAATTCTTGGCTGAGCATGGTGTGATTGTTGAAAAAACGGGTCTTTACAGTTTTTTCATCATGTTCACCATTGGCATTACCAAGGGCCGTTGGAACTCGTTGTTGACGGCTTTGCAGCAGTTCAAAGACGATTACGACCGCAACCAACCCATGTGGCGCGTTCTGCCCGAGTTCTGTCAAAAGCACCGCGCTTACGAGCGCATGGGCTTGCGCGACTTGTGTCAACACGTCCACACGCTCTACGCCAAGTACGACATTGCACGCTTGACCACCGAGATGTACTTGAGCGATCTCACCCCCTCCATGAAGCCGAGCGACGCCTACGCGCAAATCGCGCACCGCAACACAGAGCGCGTGGCGATTGACGACTTGGAAGGCCGCATCACCACCAGCTTGGTGACGCCTTACCCACCCGGTATTCCGTTGCTGATTCCAGGCGAAGTGTTCAACAAGAAAATCGTGGACTACCTCAAGTTCGCCCGCGAATTCAACTTGCAGTGCCCAGGGTTTGAAACCGACATCCACGGTTTGGTGGAGGTGGTTGGCGTCGACGGTAAGAAAACTTACTTTGCCGATTGCGTCAAGGCCTGAGTTTTCCCCAGCGCGTTGTTTCGCGTATGACTTAGACGGCCTTGAACCTTCAAGGCCGTTTTTCTATGTCCGGCTGAATTCGTAAAAAGCTGGCAAAGCGTGGCAAGCCTTTGTCGGTGAGGCCGCGATAGCGGTAAGTGACCCATTCACCGATTGCAGGTGGCGTTTGGCGGTCTTCGCTGCGCAAGCCAGTGCCCAGTTTGAACCGTTGGCCTTGCCGTGTCTCGACCAACAAGGCGCCCGTTTGTCCTGCAAATTGCCCAGTCCCCCGCATATGTCCCACCACGCGGGCTTCTGCGTCGTCATAGGTTTTCACTTTGAGTTGATCGTTGCTGCGGCCTGATTTGTAAGTGGCATTGGCACGGTGCAGCATCAAACCTTCGGCGCCAGCGCTGACTTTGTCGTGCAACAGTTGTTTGAGCATTGCTGCGGATGCCACTTGCGTTTGTGGCACGGCTTCGACCCACATCAAGCCAAGCGTCGCCACCAGGGTTTCGTAGGCGCTGATGCGTTCGGTAAACGTACCTGTGTGTTTTGGCAAATCAAACACCATGAAACGCAGCTTTTGCCAATCGGCATCCACGGCTTGCGTTTGTTGAATCACGGAAACGGCGGTGGTGAATTGACCACGTCCTGCCCACAGCTCGCCTTCAAAGGGGGTGTTGGGCCAGCCTTGGGTGAACCATGCGGGCGGATGCAACACGGTGCCACCTCGGGTGAGCAGTTGCTGCCCATTCCAGTAGCCGCGAACGCCATCGAACTTCTCACTCACCCAAAAATTGCGCAAGTCGGTGTGGGCTTGGTACGAGTTCGCCAGCCAAATGGACGGCGGTGTGGCGGCTTGGGCGTGAGGCCGCCAGAGAAAAAACAAGGAGAAGAGGGAAAGCAAAGAGCGGCGTTGCATGCGGGCTTCTCCTTGGCGCGCATCAGCGTGCGCGCGTGGATCACAAAGCCACACCCATGTGGCTTTTGCGCCAGCTTACTCGGCAGCGGGCTCCGCAATGCCACCTACAACTTGGCTAAATCCGCCGTCAACGTAGGTAATTTCAGCCGTCACGCCGGCAGCCAAGTCGCTCATCAAGAACGCGGCCACGTTGCCCACGTCATCGATGGTGACGTTGCGTCGAATGGGGGACGCTTCAGCCACCACGCTCAAAATCTTGCCAAAGCCTTTGATGCCGCTGGCGGCCAAGGTCTTGATAGGACCTGCGCTGATGCCGTTGGCGCGCAAGCTGCGACCGCGTGCACCCAGCGATTCGGCCAAGTAGCGCACCGACGCTTCCAGCGATGCTTTGGCCAAGCCCATGGTGTTGTAGTTCGGCACGGTGCGGATGGCCCCCAAGTACGACAAGGTCAGCACGGCCGATTTGTCGTTCAAGTAAGGCAGAGCTGCTTTGGCCATGGCGGGGAAGCTGTACGCGCTGATGTCGTGTGCGATTTGGAACGCTTCGCGCGACAAGCCATCCAAGAAATCTCCTGCAATCGCTTCGCGTGGTGCGTAACCAATGCTGTGCACGAAGCCGTCAAACGTGGGCCAATGGGTCGACAAATCTTTGAAGAGTTGCTCAATTTGTGCGTCGCTGCCAACGTCACAGTCAAAAATCAGCTTAGAGTCGAAGTCCGCAGCAAACTCGGTGATGCGGTCTTTGAAACGCTCACCCACGTAGCTGAATGCCAATTCGGCACCTTGATCGTGGCACGCTTTGGCAATGCCATAAGCGATTGAGCGGTTAGACAACACGCCAGTGATCAACAATTTTTTGCCAGAAAGAAAACCTGTTTTTGTACCCATGGATGAATCGCTCCAAAAAAATCTTGCAGAATTGTCGCATGCGATTCTTGGCGTTTTTATTGGCGATCTTTTGTGTGTCTCCCTCTTGGGCCGTTCACGCCTACGCCCAATTTGGCGACATCAAATATCCACCGCAGTTTAAAAACTTTGATTACGTCAACCCGCTGGCTGCCAAGGGCGGTGAGTTGGTACTGGTGCCGCCGTCACGCTTGTCCAGTTTTGACAAATACAACCCCTTCACACTCAAAGGCAACGCGGCCCCAGGCTTGGGCAGTTTGTTGTTCGAGTCGCTGCTGACCGGCACCATGGATGAGCCCGCCACAGCCTATGGTTTGTTGGCTGAAGATGTGAGCGTTGCGGCCGATCGGCGTTCGGTGCAATTTCGCTTGCGCCCCCAAGCCCGTTTCAGCAATGGCGATGCCGTCATGGCCGACGATGTGAAACACAGCTTTGAGACACTCACCAGCAAGCAAGCCGCGCCGCAATTTCGCACCTTGTATGCCGATGTGACGGGGGTGGTGGTGGTCAACCCACGCACTGTGCGTTTCGATTTCAAAAGTGCCAATCCCGAACTGCCGTTGATCGTGGGCGGCATGCCTGTCTTTAGTCGCGCTTGGGGCGTGCAGGGTGGGGTGCGCAAGCCGTTCGACCAAATCGTGACTGAGGCGCCGATTGGCAGCGGGCCTTACAAAATTGGCCAAGTGGCTTTTGGCCGAGACATCAGTTACGAGCGTGATTCGAAATACTGGGCCAAAGATTTGAACGTGCGGCTCGGGATGTTCAACTTTGACCGCATCACGTACAGGCTCTACAAAGACAACACGGCGCAACTCGAAGGCTTCAAGGCGGGCGAGTTTGACTTCATTCAGTCGTTCATCGCGCGGGAATGGGCGCGCGGCTATGCGGGCAAATCTTTTGACAATGGCTTGCTGATCAAGCGTGAGCTCAAGCATGGCAACGCTGGCGATTTTCAAGGCTTTTTGTTCAACACCCGCTTGCCCAAGTTTCAAGACGTGCGCGTGCGTCAAGCGATTGGTTTGGCCATGGACTTTGAATGGATGAACCGTCAGCTGTTCTACAACGCCTACCAGCGTGTGCGCGGTTATTTTGTCGCCAGCGACTTTGAAGCCAAGAGCGTGCCAGACGCGGCGGAGTTGGCCTTGCTGGAGCCGCTGCGCAGCAAGCTGCCGCCTCAAGTTTTTAACCAGCCTGTGCCTTTGCCGCCCTACACCTCGTTAGACCCGAAGTCAGGCGACACCTTGCGTGACCACTTGCGCCAAGCCAAGGCTTTGCTGGCTGACGCTGGGTGGACTTACCGCGACGGCGCGTTGCGCAATGCGGCAGGCGATGCCTTCAGCTTGGAGTTCTTAGACAACTCAGGCGCCATGGGCCGCGTGGTGACCCCATTTGCGAAGAACCTTGAAAAACTTGGGTTTGTGGTGAATTACAAAGTCATCGACTTTGCGGTGCTTCAAAAGCGGTTGGACGTGTTTGACTTCGAGATCATCAGCAACCGCAACGTGGGCAGTGAGTCGCCAGGCACTGAATTGTTGGAGCGTTTTGGTTCGCAAGCGGCCACAACTGAGGGCTCGGGCAACTTCATCGGCGTGCGTGATCCGGCGGTGGATGCTTTGCTGAGCCATGTCACAGCTGCAAAAACGCGTCCCCAGTTGATCTCGGCGGCGCGTGCATTAGATCGTGTGCTGCGCCACGGCCATTACACCGTGCCGCATTGGTACGGTGGTGTGCACCGTGTATCGTGGCGCAGTGGCAAATTTGAGCAACCGGCCATCACGCCGCGCTTTTATCAGCCTGAGAGTTGGGTGACGTCCACTTGGTCGGCCACCTTGGAAAACCGTTCATCGCTGGCCGCTGCGCAGCGGGCGGAGCATTGACATGATGGCCTACATTTTTAAGCGCTTGCTCCTCATGGTGCCGACCTTGTTTGGCGTGTTGTTGCTGACCTTTGCGGTCATTCAGTTTGTGCCGGGTGGGCCTGTGGAGCAAATGGTGGCGCAGTTGCAAGGGCGCGACAGCGGCGGCGAGGGGGCTGCGGCTGGTGGAGCCGGTTATCGGGGTCGCCAAGGCGTGGATGCCGCGCGCATCGAAGAGATCAAACAGCTCTACGGCTTTGACAAGCCAGCGCCCGAGCGCTTTTGGCAAATGCTTCAACAATTTGCGCGCTTTGATTTGGGCAAGAGCTTTTATTACCCCAAAGACGTGTGGGCCTTGGTGCAAGAAAAGTTGCCGGTCTCGATCAGCTTGGGGCTGTGGACGTTCTTTTTGAGTTACCTCATTTCCGTGCCTTTGGGCGTGGCCAAGGCCGTGCGTGCGGGTTCGCGGTTTGACACGTTGACGAGCTTGGTGGTGTTGACGGGCTACGCCATTCCCGGTTTTGTGCTTGGCGTGGCGTTGTTGGTGGTGTTTGGCGGCCAGTTGCAGTGGTTTCCTTTGCGTGGGTTGACCTCGGCCAATTGGTCGCAGCTGAGTTGGGGCGCGCGCATCGTCGATTATTTGTGGCACATCGTGTTGCCCATCACAGCCAGCGTGATGGGCGCTTTTGCAGTCACCACCATGCTGACCAAAAACGCGATGCTGGAAGAGATTCGCAAACAGTACGTGTTGACCGCACGCGCCAAAGGCTTGTCGCAACGCCGCGTGTTGTGGCGTCATGTGTTTCGCAATGCGCTGATTCCGTTGGTGACTGGGTTTCCCAGCGCCTTCATTGGCGCGTTTTTCACAGGCTCGCTCCTGATTGAAACCTTGTTTTCTCTGGATGGCCTAGGACTTTTGAGTTTCGAGAGCGTGATGCGACGCGACTATCCTGTGGTGCTGGGCACTTTGTATTTGTTCACGCTGATTGGCTTGGTCACCAAGCTCATCAGCGACCTTTGTTATGTCTGGGTGGACCCGCGTGTCAAATTCGACTGAACGTTCTGCGTCACCCAACTTGCGTGCCTGGCAACGCTTTCGCGCGAACCGCTTGGGGTATGGCAGCTTGGTGCTGTTTGTGGTGTTGTTTGCACTGAGCCTGTTGGCTGAGGTGCTCTCCAACGACAAGCCTTTGGTGGCGCGTTACGAAGGCCATTGGTATGCGCCCATTGTTCAAAACCTGCCCGAAACCACCTTTGGTGGCGACTTCGCGAGCCCCACTGATTTTTTAGACCCCTTCATCCAAGCCCAGTTTGAGCGGCCGGGCAATTGGGCCCTGTACCCGCCCAACCCCTATCACCACAGCACGCTCAATTACTTTGCCAAGCAGCCCAATCCTGCGCCCCCGTCGTCGGACAACTGGTTAGGCACGGACGACCGAGGGCGCGATGTGGTCGCGCGCTTGTTGTATGGCTTTCGCTTGTCGGTGCTGTTTGCTTTGGCCTTGACCTTGTTTGGCACCGTGATTGGGGTGTTGACTGGCGCGTTGCAAGGCTTCTTTGGCGGCAAAACCGACTTGGCGATGCAGCGTTTCATTGAGGTGTGGAGCGCCATGCCCGAGCTGTATTTGCTGATTATTTTCAGCGCCGTGTTTGACCCGAGCGTGACTTTGCTCTTGGTGCTCTTGGGATTGTTCGGATGGATGGGCTTGTCGGATTACGTGCGCGCCGAGTTCTTGCGCAATCGCCAACTCGACTATGTGCGTGCCGCGCGTGCCTTGGGTTTGTCGAACACGCAAATCATTTGGCGTCATGTGCTGCCCAACAGCCTGACGCCCGTGGTGACCTTTTTGCCATTTCGCATGAGTGGCGCCATCTTGGCGTTGACCTCGCTCGACTTTTTGGGTTTGGGCGTTCCGCCGGGCACGCCCAGCTTGGGTGAGTTGTTGGCGCAAGGCAAAAACAACATCGATGCATGGTGGATTTCCTTGTCCACCTTTGCGGTGTTGGTGGTCACGCTCATGTTGCTGACCTTCATGGGCGACGCCTTGCGCGATGCGCTTGACCCTAGAAAGGCCAACACATGAAGTTGCCGTTGCTTCAAGTCCGTGACTTGCATGTGCGTTTCGGTGCCCATGACGTGGTGCGGGGTGTCAGTTTCAGCCTGAAATTGGGCGAAAAATTGGCGCTGGTGGGCGAGTCGGGTTCTGGCAAAAGCGTCATGGCCTTGAGTCTGGTCAAACTCGTGGAAGGCGCGCAGCTTTCGGGGCGCTGTTTGTGGACCGAGCAAGATGCACTTGACGCATGGCCCATGGCCCCAGAAAACGTTTCAGACAGCGCCTCGGTTCATGCCACAGACCATCCAGCGTCAGAGCGCTTGGCCCCCCAAATTCTCGACTTGGTCAAACTCTCCGAGCGCGAACTGGTCCCCATCCGGGGGCAAGACATTGCTTATGTCTTTCAAGAGCCGATGACCGCGCTCAACCCCTTGTTCACGGTGGGGGATCAAATTGCCGAGGTCTTACAAGTCAAACGTGGCATGCGCAGCGCTCAGGCTTGGCAAGAGGTCTTGGTTTTGCTTGAGCAAACAGGCATTCCTGAGCCTGCGCGACGTGCATTGGCTTACCCGCACCAGCTCTCCGGTGGCCAGCGCCAGCGTGTGTTGATTGCCATGGCGTTGGCATGCCGCCCACGTTTGTTGGTGGCGGATGAGCCAACCACCGCGCTCGACGTCACCCTGCGCGGACAAATTTTGGACTTGCTCGACAGTTTGCAGCAGCGCTACGGCATGGCCGTGCTGCTTATTTCGCATGATTTGACGGCCGTGCGTCGTTTTGCCGATCGCGTGCTGGTGATGGAGCGTGGCTTGGTGGTGGAGGAGGGCGCCACACGGTCCGTACTCGATACGCCTGCGCATCCGTACACACAAAAACTGCTGGATAGCCAGCCCATGCGCGATGTGCCTTTACCGCTCAGTGATGCACCCGTGGTCATGCAAGCACAAGGCTTGCGTGTGAGCTACCCCGTGCCACGCGCGGGTTGGCGCGGTTGGTTCGGGCGTGGTGAGTTTGTGGCGGTGCAGGGTGCAGACTTTGCGTTATCTGCTGGACAAACCTTGGGCGTCATGGGGGAGTCGGGCTCTGGCAAATCGAGTTTGGCGTTGGCGGTTTTGGGACTGATTCCAAGTCAAGGGCAATTGACCATGGCGGGACAGGCGTGGTCAGGGCGTGCTGCGGCTGATTTGCCTTTGCGGCGTCGCGTGCAGGTGGTGTTTCAAGATCCGTTTTCATCGTTGTCGCCACGCATGACGGTGCAGGAGTTGGTGTCTGAAGGCTTGGCGCTGCACTTTCCTGAGCTCGATGCCTTGGGTCGTTTGCGCCGTGTTTTGCTCGCACTGTCGGATGTGGGCTTGACCGAATCTGAATTTATCGGCTTGCTGCAGCGCTATCCCCACGAATTTTCAGGTGGCCAGCGTCAACGCTTGGCCATTGCTCGGGCTTTGGTGGTCGAGCCGCAAATTTTGGTGCTTGATGAGCCGACCAGCGCTTTGGATGTGACCACGCAAAAGCAAGTACTGCAACTGTTGCAACAACTTCAAAAGCAACGGGGGTTGAGCTACTTTTTGATTACCCATGATGTTGCCGTGATCCGTGCCATGGCGCACCAGGTCATGGTCATGCAATCAGGGCAAGTGGTGGAGGTAGGGGCTGTGGATCAAATCTTGCAAGCACCCAAGCAGGCCTATACCCAACTTTTGGTGAGCGCGTGAAAGAGAAAATCAGCTAAACCCTTGAGAATCAAGCATTTAGACGCTACAATCGCAGCTTCACGACCAAACGGGCGGGTAATTACCGCCCGTTTTTTTTGGTCGATCGTTTTTTGACCCCCACCTTTTGAAGGCTTTTTGTCGACGTGAGCTTGCAGCAAACAGTAGAACAAACCGTGACCGGCTTAGGTTACGACCTGGTTGAGATTGAACGCTCGGCCGGTGGGCTTTTGCGCATCACCATCGACTGGCCTTGGCTGCCGGATGCCCCCGCGCAGATGATCAACGTGGAAGATTGCGAGCGCGTCACCCGCCAGCTGCAATTCGCTCTTGAGGTGGATGGTGCCGATTACAACCGGCTTGAGGTGTCTTCGCCCGGTATTGACCGTCCCTTGCGCCATGTGGCCGACTTTGAGCGTTTTGTAGGCGAAGAGATTGATCTCACGCTCAAAGTGCCCATGGGTGTGGCAGCGGCAGGGCAGGTGTCTGCCAATCGTAAAAAATTCCGAGGTGTCCTTGAGCGCACCGAAGACGGCCAAGGTTGGCAAATCACTTGGCGTGATGCCGTGAATGCCAAGCCAGGTCAAAAAATCAGTAAAAAAAGAGCCGAAACCCCGCTGCATGCACTGGGTTTCACGCTGGACGAGTTGCGTGAAGCACGTCTGGCCCCGATTGTGGATTTCAAGGGCAGACAGCCCCGTTGAATTTTGGTCTTGAGAAGGAGTAGTCGTCATGAACCGCGAAATGTTGATGTTGGTTGAAGCCATCTCGCGCGAGAAAAACGTCGAGCGCGATGTGGTGTTTGGTGCAGTTGAGTCTGCCTTGGCACAAGCCACCAAGAAGTTGTACGAGGGTGAAGTGGACATTCGCGTGGCCATGGATCGCGATACCGGCGACTACGAAACTTTCCGCCGTTGGTTGGTGGTGCCTGATGAGGCGGGTTTGCAAAACCCAGAAGCCGAAGAGATGTTGATGGACGCCCGCGAGCGCGTGCCTGAAGCTGAAGAAGGCGAGTACATCGAAGAAGCCATTGAGTCGCTGCCTATTGGCCGCATTGGTGCGATGGCGGCCAAGCAAGTTATTTTGCAAAAAATTCGTGACGCTGAGCGCGAGATGCTGCTCAACGACTTTATGTCGCGTGGCGACAAGATTTTTGTGGGCACGGTCAAGCGCATGGACAAGGGCGACATCATTGTCGAATCCGGTCGCATCGAAGGCCGTTTGCGTCGCAGCGAAATGATTCCCAAAGAAAACCTCCGCAGTGGCGACCGTGTGCGCGCCATGATCATGGAAGTGGACTTGACCTTGCGCGGTGCGCCCATTATCTTGTCGCGTTCAGCGCCTGAATTTATGGTGGAGTTGTTCCGCCATGAGGTGCCTGAGATCGAGCAAGGCATGTTGGAAATCAAATCGTGCGCCCGTGACGCGGGTTCGCGCGCCAAGATCGCCGTGGTGTCGCATGACAAACGTGTGGACCCTATCGGTACCTGTGTTGGCGTGCGTGGCACCCGTGTGAATGCTGTGACCACCGAACTCGCTGGCGAGCGTGTGGACATCGTGTTGTGGAGTGAAGATCCTGCTCAGTTTGTGATTGGTGCTTTGGCGCCTGCCAACGTCAGCTCCATCGTGGTGGACGAAGAGAAGCATGCCATGGACGTGGTGGTTGACGAGGAGAACCTCGCCATCGCCATTGGTCGTGGTGGTCAAAACGTGCGCTTGGCTTCTGAATTGACCGGTTGGCGCATCAACATCATGGATGCGGCGGAATCGGCTCAAAAACAAGCGGATGAAACCCACACCATTCGTGCGCTGTTCATGGCCAAGTTGGACGTGGACCAAGAAGTCGCCGATATTTTGATCGAAGAAGGTTTCACCAACCTCGAAGAAGTGGCCTACGTGCCATTGCAAGAGATGCTCGAAATCGAGAGCTTCGATGAAGATACCGTCAATGAGCTGCGCACACGTGCCAAGGATGCGCTGCTTACGCTGGAAATTGCACGCGAAGAGAGTGTCGAAGAAGTTTCGCAAGATTTGCGCGACCTTGAGGGCCTGAATGTTGAGCTCATTGCCAAGTTGGCTGAGGGCGGCGTCCATACCCGTGACGATTTGGCCGATTTGGCCGTAGACGAGCTCACCGCCATCACTGGCCAGAGCGAAGAAGAGGCCAAAGCCATGATCTTGAAGGCACGTGAACATTGGTTCACGGGTCAAGAGTAACGGTCATGGAGAGGAACACCACATATGTCAAGTACGACCGTCGCTGAATTTGCCAGCGAACTTAAAAAACCGACCGATACCTTGCTTGAGCAGCTCAAAGCTGCGGGCGTGTCGAAATCATCGGCCAGCGATGCGCTGACCGAGGGTGACAAACAAATGCTCTTGAGCCATTTGCAAGCCAGCCATGGCACTGTTTCTGCTGAACGCAAAAAGATCACCTTGGTCAAAAAATCGACCAGCGAGATCAAGCAAGCTGACGCCACAGGCAAAGCCCGCACGATCCAAGTGGAAGTGCGCAAGAAACGCACATTCTTCAAACGCGATGATGACGTGAGCGAAACGCCTGCAGCGGCATCTGACGTGTTTGAAGAAACCGCGGCACCTTCGATCGACCATGCTGAGTTGGCACGTCGTGAAGAAGAAGCCCGTCGTCAAGCTGAGCTGATTCGTCGTCAAGAACAAGAGCTGGCTGAAAAACGCCGTGCTCGCGAAGCGCAAGAAGCCGCGGAGCGCGCCAAAGCAGAAGAGGCCAAAGCGGCCGCAGATGCTGCACAGGCCGAAAAAGCCGCAGCTGCAGCCAAAGCCGCAGCCAAAGAGAACCCACCTGTGGTGGGCGCTCGTGTCTACGCTGAAACCAAGCCTGCTGCCCCTGCCGCACCCGCTGCGCCTTCACAAGCGCAAATCGATGCCCAAGCTTTGGTCGAATCCAAAGCTGCGGCTGCAGAAACAGCACGCTTAGAAGCGGCTGCCGCGTCACAAGCACGTGCCGATGAAGATGCTGCACGCGCCAAAGATTTGGACTCTCGTCGTCGCAAAGCCTTGGCTGAAGCCGAAGCCATTCGCTTGATGATGAGCACGCCTCAAAAGGTGTTGGTGGCTAAAAAGCCTGAGCCTGTGGTGGACCCCAAAGCGGCCATCAAAGGCACGTTGCACAAGCCCGCAGGCACCCCAGGTGCTGCACCGCGTCCTGGTGCCGCACCCGCTGCTGCTGCCACAACACCCGGTAACAAAGAAGTCAAGAGCGCCAAGTTGTCGTCCAGCTGGGCGGACGACCAAGCGAAGAAGAAAGCCATCAAAACACGTGGCGACAGCAGTGGCGGCGTTGGCCGTAACAGCTGGCGTGGTGGCCCGCGTGGCCGTCGTGAACGCGGTGGCCGCGATGACGACCACAACGCATCTGTGCAAACCGAAGCGCGTGTGCTCGAAGTTCACGTGCCCGAAACCATCACCGTGGGTGAGTTGGCACACAAGATGGCCATCAAGGCCTCTGAAGTGATCAAGCAGTTGATGAAACTGGGCCAAATGGCCACCATCAACCAGCCTTTGGACCAAGACACCGCCATGATTTTGGTGGAAGAGTTGGGCCACAAAGCCGTTGTTGCAGCCTTGGACGATCCTGAAGCCTTCACGGAAGAAGAAGCATCCGCACACCAAGCTGAATCCTTGACACGCGCCCCTGTGGTGACGGTCATGGGCCACGTTGACCACGGTAAAACCTCGTTGCTGGACTACATCCGTCGCGCCAAAGTCGCGTCGGGCGAAGCCGGCGGCATTACCCAACACATTGGTGCTTACCATGTCGAGACGCCTCGCGGCATGATCTCCTTCTTGGACACCCCAGGTCACGAGGCCTTCACGGCCATGCGTGCCCGTGGTGCCAAAGCGACCGACATCGTCATCTTGGTGGTGGCGGCGGACGACGGCGTGATGCCGCAAACCAAAGAAGCCATCAAGCACGCGAAAGCGGCGGGTGTGCCCATCGTGGTGGCGGTCAACAAGATTGACAAACCCGGTGCCAACCCAGAACGCGTCAAAGGCGAGTTGGTGTCTGAGGAAGTCGTGCCCGAAGAGTTCGGTGGCGATTCTCCATTCGTCTTGGTCTCGGCCAAAACTGGCGCTGGCATTGACGACTTGCTCGAACAAGTCTTGTTGCAAGCCGAAGTGCTCGAACTCAAAGCGCCTGTCGACGCCATGGCCAAAGGCTTGGTGATCGAAGCGCGCTTGGACAAAGGTCGCGGTCCTGTGGCCACGGTGCTGGTTCAGTCCGGTACGCTCAATGTGGGCGATGTGGTCTTGGGTGGTCAAACCTATGGCCGCGTGCGTGCCATGTTGGATGAGAACGGCAAGTCGATCAAATCTGCGGGTCCTTCGATTCCTGTTGAGATTCAAGGTCTTACCGAAGTGCCACAAGCTGGCGATGAATTCATGGTCATGTCCGACGAGCGTCGTGCCCGTGAAATCGCCACCTACCGCGCCGGTAAAGTGCGCAACACCAAGTTGGCCAAGCAGCAAGCGTCGAAGTTGGAGAACATGTTCTCCGACATGACGTCTGGCGAAGTCAAGCTGTTGCCCATCATCGTCAAAGCCGACGTGCAAGGTTCGCAAGAAGCTTTGGCAGCCTCGCTGCTCAAGTTGTCGACGGCCGAAGTCAAGGTTCAACTCGTGTATGCAGCCGTCGGTGGCATCAGCGAGAGCGATGTCAACTTGTCGATCGCGTCCAAGGCCGTGATCATTGGTTTCAACACCCGTGCCGATGCAGGTGCGCGCAAGTTGGCCGAGAGCAATGGCGTGGACATTCGTTACTACAACATCATTTATGACGCTGTGGACGAACTCAAAGCGGCCATGTCCGGCATGCTCACGCCCGACAAGAAAGAAGAAGTCATCGGTACCGCCGAGATTCGCCAAGTGCTGCGCGTCAGCAAGATTGGTGCGATCGCGGGCTGTATGGTCACTTCGGGCGTGGTACGTCGTTCGGCCAAGTTGCGTTTGTTGCGCAACAACGTGGTCGTCTTCACCGGCGAACTCGACAGCTTGAAGCGTTTCAAAGACGATGCCAAAGAAGTGAAAGAAAACTTCGAGTGCGGTTTGACCGTCAAGAACTACAACGACATCGTCGAAGGCGACGTGTTGGAATTCTTCGAAATCAAAGAGGTGGCACGTACGCTGTAAAGCGTCACGGCATGAAGCATGGCACGTAAACCGAGCAGCACCCCCAACCGCAGCTACCAAGTGGCCGACCAGATCCAGCGCGATCTGGCCGAGTTGATCGCGCGTGAGTTGAAAGACCCACGCGTGGGCATGGTCACGCTGCAAGGCGTGGAAGTCACACCCGATTACGCCCATGCCAAAGTGCATTTCAGCGTGCTGAATGGCGATCCTGTGAAAACAGGCGAGGGCTTGAACCAAGCCGCAGGTTTCCTGCGCAACGGCTTGTTCAAGCGCTTGCACATTCACACCGTGCCCACCTTGCACTTTGTGTACGACCGTACGCCTGAGCGAGCCTCGGACATGAACGCCTTGATTGCCAAGGCAGTCGCCTCCAAAGCCAAGGACGACTGAGCATGAACGCGCCCCGTACCAGGGTGCAGCGTCGCCCTGTACACGGGGTGTTGCTGCTTGACAAACCCTATGGACTCTCCAGCAACGACGCCTTGCAAAAGGCGAAGTGGTTGCTGCGCGCCGAAAAAGCGGGCCATACCGGTACGTTAGATCCTTTGGCCACGGGCGTCTTGCCTTTGTGCTTTGGTGCAGCCACCAAGTTCAGTCAGTTGCATTTGGATGCAGACAAGTCTTACGAAGCCATTGCGGTGTTGGGCATTCAAACCAGCACCGGCGACCTCGAAGGCGAAGTCGTTCTTGAAAAGTCTGTGGATTTCACGCCTGAGCAATTGCGCGCTGTGCAAGCCCAATTCACAGGACCGATCAGCCAAGTACCGCCCATGTACAGCGCCTTGAAAAAGGACGGCAAAGCTTTATATGACTATGCTCGCGCGGGCATTGAGGTGGAACGCGAAGCGCGTCAGGTCACGATTCAGGCTTTGCACATAGAAGAGATCGAACCTGAGAATGGCCGTCGCCGTTTGAAGATCGAGGTCACTTGCAGCAAGGGCACTTACATCCGTACTTTGGGCGAAGACATTGCCATCGCCTTGGGCACCTGTGCGCATTTGAGCGCCTTGCGCCGCACGGTGACCGGTCCTTTTGTGGCCAGTCAATGCATCACTGTGGCTGAATTAGAAGCCCTCACCGAACAAGCGCGCGAAACGCGCCTGTTGCCCGTCGATGCGTTGCTCGACGGACATACCCCTGTCACCCTTGCCCCTGAAGATGCGGGCAGGTTTTTAAGCGGTGTGCGCCGCCGTGGCTCTTGGCCCGACAGTGCGCACATCGCTGTGTACGGCCAGACGCCGCACGCCCTGTTGGGCACTGCGCACGTCACGGCTGGTGAACTGATTCCCGGGCGCTTGTTGAGCCCGATCGAAATTCAATCAATATTGGAGTGTCAAGCATGAGTAAACAAATCCGTAACATCGCCATCATCGCCCACGTTGACCATGGCAAAACCACCATGGTTGACCAGCTGCTGCGTCAATCTGGCACCTTTGCCGATCACGAAAAAGTGGTCGACACCGTGATGGACAACAACGCCATCGAACGCGAGCGCGGCATCACCATTCTTGCCAAGAACTGCGCCGTGAGCTGGGAAGGTACCCACATCAACATCGTTGACACCCCAGGTCACGCGGACTTCGGCGGCGAAGTTGAACGCGCTTTGTCCATGGTAGACGGTGTGGTGTTGTTGATCGACGCGCAAGAAGGCCCTATGCCTCAAACGCGTTTCGTGACCAAGAAGGCTTTGGCCTTGGGTCTGCGCCCCATTTTGGTGGTGAACAAAGTGGACAAGCCCGGTGCACGTCCTGACTTCGTGGTCAACGCCGCCTTCGACTTGTTTGACAAGCTCGGTGCCACCGACGAACAACTCGATTTCCCCGTGGTCTACGCTTCGGGCATCAACGGCTGGACGTCTTTGGAAGAAGGCACCCCTGGCGAGCAGTGGGGCCCCGACATGTCGGCCCTGTTCAACACCGTGTTGAAGCACGTTCCTGCACAAAAGGGTGACCCTGCTGCACCTTTGCAATTGCAAATTTCTGCGCTCGACTTCTCGACCTTCGTCGGTCGTATCGGCGTGGGCCGTATCAGCCAAGGCACGATCAAGCCACAAATGGACGTGGTCGTCATGGAAGGCCCAGACGGCAAAGCCATCAAAGGCCGTGTCAACCAAGTGCTCAAGTTCCAAGGTTTGGACCGCGTGCAAGTGACCGAAGCCGGTCCTGGCGACATCGTGTTGATCAACGGTATTGCTGACCTGAACATCGGCGTGACCGTGACAGACGTCGCCAACCCTGCACCTTTGGCCATGTTGAAGGTGGATGAGCCCACGCTGACCATGAACTTCTGCGTGAACACCAGCCCCTTGGCTGGCCGTGAAGGCAAGTTCGTCACCAGCCGTCAAATCTGGGACCGCCTGCAAAAAGAACTGCAACACAACGTGGCCTTGCGCGTCAAAGAGACCGACGAAGAAGGTATCTTCGAAGTCATGGGTCGCGGCGAATTGCACTTGACCATTTTGTTGGAAAACATGCGCCGCGAAGGCTACGAGTTGGCTGTGTCTAAGCCACGCGTGGTGTTCCGCGACATCGACGGTGTGCGTCACGAGCCTATCGAGATGGTGACTGCTGACATCGAAGAAACCCATCAAGGCGGCGTCATGCAAGCCTTGGGCGAGCGCAAAGGCGAACTCGTGAACATGGAGCCAGATGGCCGTGGTCGCGTTCGTTTGGAATACCGCATTCCTGCGCGTGGTTTGATTGGTTTCACCAACGAGTTCTTGAACTTGACACGTGGTTCCGGTTTGATCTCCAACATCTTTGACAGCTACGAGCCACACAAAGGTGACATCGGCGGCCGTAAGAACGGTGTGTTGATCTCCATGGACGACGGTGAAATCTTCACCTACGCCTTGGGCAAGTTGGACGACCGCGGCCGTATGTTCGTCAAGGCGAACGACCCCGTGTACGAAGGCATGATTGTGGGTATCCACAGCCGTGACAACGACTTGGTGGTCAACGCCACTCGTACCAAGCAGCTCACCAACTTCCGCGTGTCTGGCAAAGAAGACGCGATCAAGATCACGCCCCCGATTGACCTGACTCTGGAATACGGCGTCGAGTTCATTGAGGACGACGAGTTGGTCGAAATCACACCTAAGAGCGTGCGTCTGCGCAAGCGCTTCTTGACCGAAAGCGAACGCAAGCGCAACAAGTAAGCGCCTTCAACAAGCGCGAGAAACTGATGCGTTGGACGCATGCCCGTGCAGTGTGGACCATGGTGGGGGTCACCGCCCTGTGGTCGATTGCGGGCATCGTCACACGCCAGCTAGAAAGTGCCCAAAGTTTTGAGGTCACGTTCTGGCGGAGCTTGTTCACCGTGGTTTCTCTGCTGGTGATCTTGCCCCTCTATCAAGGCCGAGAGTTTTTCTCTCGGCTTTTTTACGCCCCGCGCGTGTTGTGGTTGAGTGGGGTCTGCTGGGCGGTGATGTTCACGGCCTTCATGGTCGCGCTCACGTTGGCTCCGGTGGCCGAAGTTTTGATCACCATGGCGGTGGGGCCGTTGCTGTCGGCCTTGGTGGCTCGTGTTTTCTTTGGCCAGCGCATTTCCCCCCACACTTGGTGGTCCATTGCTTTGGCCGGTGTTGGCATGGCGTGGATGTTCGCGCTGCCATCCACGGCTGCCACCGCGTCGGCTGCACCTTGGGGAACTTGGGTCGCTTTACTGGTCCCCACGGCCGCCGCTGTGAATTGGAGCGTGGTGCAACATGCGCAAACACGGGGTGAATCGGTGGACATGGTGCCTGCGGTCTTGGTTGGCGCTGTCTTGTCTGCTTTGTGCACCTTGCCTTTGGCATGGCCGCTGCAAGCCAGCGCACCCGATGTGGCATGGTTGGCCTTGTTAGGCTTGGTGCAATTGGCCGTGCCGTGTGTCCTCGTGGTGGTGTGCGCACGCGTCCTACCTGCCCCCGAAATTTCATTGCTGGCGTTGCTGGAAGTGCTGTTCGGTATTGCTTTGGCATGGCTGGGTGCGAATGAAGTCCCCAGCACGCAAGTGCTCAGTGGCGGAACCTTGGTCTTGTTGGCTTTGCTGTTCAACGCCTGGTGGGCCCAACGATTAACAACAGGAGATAGAAACACATGAACCGCTATACCGAAGACGTGCAACACAGCTGTGTGGGTCACGTAGGCTTGATCACCTTGAACCGTCCCAAGGCTTTGAATGCCTTGTCGTTGGCCATGGTGCGTGAGTTGACCCATGTGTTGCAGACCTGGCAAAACGACCCGCAAGTTTGGGCCGTTGCCATTCGCGGCAGCAACAAAGAGGGGCCTTTTGGTGCCTTTTGTGCAGGCGGTGACATTCGTTACTTTCACCAAGCTGCGTTGTCTGGTGATGCGAGCTTGGAAGACTTTTTCACCGAGGAATACAACCTCAACCATCTGATTCACAACTACCCCAAACCCTACATCGCCTTCATGGATGGCATCGTCATGGGCGGCGGTATGGGCATCAGCCAAGGGGGCGCGTTACGCATCGTGACGGAACGCACGCAAATGGCTATGCCTGAAACACACATCGGCTTGTTTCCCGATGTGGGCGGGGGCTACTTTTTAAGCCGCTGTGCCGATGCGATGGGCGAGTATTTGGCCTTGACTGGTCAGGTGCTGCGCGGCGGCGAAGCCGTGACCGTGGGGTTGGCTGATGTGCGCGCACCGTCCGCTGAGTTGCCTGCTTTGTGGCAAGCCCTGTCTGAAAAAAGCTGGCCTGACGCCAATGCCATGGTGGCTTGGCTGCGCACGCAAACGCAGGCCACCACACAAGCCGCACTAACCCAGCCACCTGCTTGGCAAGCGCCCGCACTCAATGCGGTGTTTTCGCTGCACACCGTCCGTGACATGGTGCAGGCCTTGCAAGCGCAAATTCAAGAAGCGCAAGCCAAAGCAAAAGGCGACGAGGAGGGCGGCACTTGGGCCAGCCAGACTTTGGAGGCCTTGCGCCACCGTTCGCCGTTGATGCTGCACGTCACCTTAGAGCTGGTGCGTCGTGGTCGAAGCTTGACCTTGGCTGAAGACTTGCGTTTGGAGCGTGACTTGGTGCGTCATTGTTTCAATACGGACCATTTGGCCCGTCGTGGCGTGAGCAGCGAAACCGTGGAAGGCATCCGCGCTTTGGCTGTTGACAAAGACCGTCAACCGAAGTGGCAGCCTAGCCGCATCGAAGATGTCACGCCCGAGATGGTGTTGCCATTTTTTGAAAGTCCTTGGCCCAGCAGCGCACACCCTTTGCGCCATTTGAGCTAAACCTTCGTGGTCAAAACTCGGCGGTTTGTGCTGCGAAGTGCTCACCGTGGGCCAAGCGATGGCCCATGTTGCCTTGCTTAACGCGTCAGCGAATGCAGCGGAATGTCTTTGCTTGCGGCCAAGCGGTCGAGTTGTTGACGCGTTTGGGTGAGGAAGAAAGCAGCCAAGGCTTCGTGCGTGACCTTTTTGTGCATCTGCTTGGCGGCGTCTGCACCTAGGCCTGCCGCTTCACACAAACGAGCGGCAAAGTGTGGCTCTAAAGCAGCCACGGCCACGCGACCATTTTTGCAAGGGTAGACCTTGTAGCCTGCATGTGCGCCGCCCACATCGCCTTGCGGCGTGGTCAGGCCCCATGTGCGCGGCAGCGCCAAGTAGGCGGCCGCATCGCTGAGTGCGATCTCTTGAAACACGCCTTTGCCATGGCCGCGTCCTGGGCGCTGACGCAGCAACAAGGCTTGCAACACGGCTTCGGTCGTGAGCAATGAGCCGCCCATGTCGGCATACAAGGTGGCCGGCAAATCGAGACCTGTCACCAAGTGGTTCTCGGCCAAATACGTCAAATCATGACCAGGCTCTTCGGCACGTTCGCCGGGACAACCCACGACGCTGATCAGACACAAGCCTGGGTAGAGGCGGTGCAAATCCGCCCAATGAAGCCCTAGTTTTTTCAGGGCAGAAGGTCGAAACGAGGTGATCAGCACATCGGTTTGTGCCAATTGTTTGTGCAGCGCTCCTTGGCCTAGTTCGGTTTTCAAGTCCGCCTGAACCACCTTCACGCCTTGGTGCATCACGGCGTAGGCCTCGGGCTTGTAGAGGCCCATGGGGTCCGAGGTGCTGCCTTTGCCTGCCAGCGACAACGGTTCGAGTTTGGTGCATTTGGCGCCCATGGCTTGCAGTCGCATGACGGCAGCGGGGCCAGGCAGATTCAGGGCGAGTGTGAGAACGCGCACCCCTTTCAAGGGGGCGGCTTTGAGGAGCGATGTGGCAGCAGTCATGCCACCATTATCAACGGGCTGTGATGAATGCTCGCCTAGGTTACATGCGCAAGTTGAGAGACATACTGCAGCTCATTCCCCAAAGTTCAGGGGCAGGCCCACGTAGTTTTCGGCCAAAGCGCGTGACGCGGACTCGCTGTGGATGAGGTAGTCCAACTCGGCTTCTTGGATTTTTTGACCAAACCCAGCAGTTTCTGGGAACTGGTGCATGAGTGAGGTGAACCACCACGAAAAGCGCTCGGCGCGCCAAATGCGGCGCAAGCAGCGTTGTGAATAGTGGTCGATGCCAGCTTGGCTCTTCTCAGCGTAGTACTCGGTGATGGCATCGCCCAAATACTTCACGTCGGTGGCTGCCAAGTTCAGGCCTTTGGCGCCCGTGGGCGGGACGATGTGTGCGGCGTCGCCAGCCAAAAACATGCGACCAAAGCGCATAGGTTCGGCCACGAAGCTGCGCAAGGGGGCAATACTTTTTTCGATGGAGGGGCCTGTGACCAAAGATTCGCGGGCTTCAGGGTCGAGGTGGTCTTTGAGGTCGGCCCAGAAACGTTCGTCAGACCACGCTTCCACTTTGTCAGTCAGCGGCACTTGCACGTAGTAGCGGCTGCGTGTGGGGCTGCGCATGGAACACAAGGCAAAGCCACGGTCGGTGTTGGCGTAAATCAATTCATGCGAGACGGGGGGCACATCGGCCAACACACCCAACCAACCGAAGGGGTAGACCTTTTCGTATTCTTGGATCGAGCCTTCCGGCACGCTGGCACGGCACACACCGTGAAAGCCATCGCAGCCCGCGATGAAGTCGCATTGCAGCGTGTGGGTTTGGCCGTCCTTGGTGTACGTGACAGAAGGGTTGGCGCTGTCAAAGTCGTGCACTTGCACGTTGTCGGCTTCGTAAACGGTGGTGAGGCCTTTGGCGGCACGGTCGTCCATCAGATCGCGTGTGACTTCGGTTTGGCCATAGACCACCACGTTTTTACCGCCGGTGAGTTGGTGCATATCGATGCGGTGGCGTTTGCCTGCAAACAGCAACTCAAAGCCACCGTGCACCAAGCCTTCTTTGTGCAAGCGTTGGTTGACGCCGACTTCGTTCAGCAAGTCCACGGTGACCTGTTCCAGCACGCCCGCGCGAATACGGCCCAGCACATAGTCGCCACTTTGACGCTCCACAATGATGTTGTCGATGCCTGCTTTGTGGAGCAAAGCACCGAGCAAAAGTCCTGAGGGGCCCGCGCCAATGATGGCTACTTGTGTACGCATGAGTGTCTCCTGATTGATATGAGCAAAGCATAGGTTTGATCTGCATCCACTGCGCGGGTGTGGTGTGAACCTTGTGCGATCATCGGCATGAATGTGCGATGATCGCGCAAAGCGTGGAGGCCTGTATGGCGATTGCAAAAGCAGATTTAATCGAGGGCATGGTCAAAGGCATGGCGGTCCTTGAAAGTTTTGACACCGAGCGCCAGCGACTTAATGCCACCTTGGCGGCTCAGCGTGCGGGCATCACCCGCGCTGCGGCGCGTCGGCATTTGCTCACCCTCAGTCACTTGGGTTATTTGGAAACCGACGGTAGCTACTTTTGGTTGGCCTCGAAGGTGATGCGGTTTTCAGGCAGCTACTTGGCGTCATCGCGTTTGCCGCGCGTGGTGCAGCCCACCTTGAACCGTTTGGCGGTGCAATCGGTGCACTCTTTTTCTGCGGTGGTGTTGGACGATGAAGAGGTGGTCATCGTGGCGCGCAGCGATGTGGCGCGTGTCATGGCTTACGGTTTGCATTTGGGGGCGCGCTTGCCTGCGCACGCCACATCCACAGGGCGTGTGCTGCTGGCGGCTCAAACCAAGACGGCGTTGAATGCGTGGTTGAAAGGGCGTGAGTTACCGCGTTTCACGGGGCATACCGTGACGGACGCCAAGGTCTTACGCGCTCGCATTGCGCAAGCGCAAACCGATGATTTCGTCATCAGTTGCGAAGAGCACGAGTTGGGGGTGAGCGCCATGTCTGTGCCTTTGCGTAATGCACAAGGCAAAACCGTGGCGGCTTTGAATGTGGTGCTGTCTGCGGCCGAAATGACCGTGCCACAAATTCAGCAGCGTTTTTTACCGCTGTTGCAAGGCGCCGCACAAGAGCTGCGGGCCTTGCTTTGAGGCGTGAGGGGCAATGCAGGTTGATGAACGCCTGTCCTTGTATCGACTGTATCGACGCCCCTCCGTTCAAGCGCGTAACTTGAAACGCTGAATCTTGCCTGTCGCGGTTTTGGGCAACTCGGTGACGAACTCAATCCAGCGCGGATATTTGTAGGGCG
This sequence comes from Limnohabitans sp. TS-CS-82, assembly GCF_002943475.1. NCBI lineage: Bacteria > Pseudomonadati > Pseudomonadota > Betaproteobacteria > Burkholderiales > Comamonadaceae > Limnohabitans > Limnohabitans sp. TS-CS-82. The sequence continues at coordinate 100,301 of NZ_PTQX01000011.1, forward strand.
CCAATTGCGCTTTCACATGTTGCTTCAAATCTTCAGCGCTGACGTTCTCGCCCGCTATGAGCACCACATAGGCTTTGGGTTTGATGAGTTCATCGACATCGGCCACGCCCACCACCGCAGCTTCCAAGATGCTGGGGTGCGTCATCAGCGAGGCTTCGACCTCAAAGGGTGAGACGTAAATACCGCCAACTTTGAGCATGTCGTCGCTGCGCCCACCGTAGGTGTAGTAGCCGTCGGCATCGCGGATGTATTTGTCGCCACTGCGGGTCCATTCACCGGCAAAGGTGGCTTTGGTTTTCTCGCGGTTGTTCCAGTACATCAGCGCGGCACTGGGGCCGTTGATTTGTAATTCACCCAACTCGTCATCGCCGCAGATTCGGCCATCGTCGCCGACGATACGCAGCTCATAACCCGGCACAGCTTTGCCTGTGGTGCCGTAGCGCACTTCACCAGGTCGGTTGCTCAAAAAGATGTGCAGCATTTCTGTGGAGCCGATGCCATCCAAAATTTCGCAGCCGTATTCAGCGTTCCACTTCTTTCCGATTTCTGCGGGCAAGGCTTCGCCTGCGCTGGTGCACACGCGCAGATTGAGGTCTGACTTTTTGGGGCGCTTCGGGTCTGCCATCAGCGAGGCATACAAAGTGGGGACGCCATAAAAAATGGTGGGCTGGTGTTTTTCAAGAATGGCGAACACATCCGTGGGCGTGGGGCGTGCTGGCAGCAGCACCGTGGTCGCGCCCGCATAGAGCGGAAAAGTCAAGGCATTGCCCAAACCATAAGCAAAGAACAGCTTGGCGGCGGAATACACCACGTCGCTTTCTTGAATCCCCAGCACGCCGCGGCCATACAACTCGGCGGTCTGCATCATGTGGCTGTGCAAATGCACGGTGCCTTTGGGCGAACCGGTGGAGCCGCTGGAATAGAGCCAAAAACACATGTCGTCGGCGCAGGTGGCCTCACATGTCATCTCAGGCGACGCGTTGGCCAGCAGTGTGTCGAGCGACGCATGCGGATGCGTATCGGTTCCACCTGCCACGATCACGGTTTTCAAGTCGGGCAATTGGCCGATCAATGTTTGAAAGGCTGGCAGCAGGGCGCTGGAGACCACCAAGCCGCGTGCGCGGGAGTCGCGCAGCATGTAATCAAAATCTTTGGTGGTCAGCAGTGTGTTGGTGGCGACCGGCACGACGCCTGCCAGCATGCAACCCAAAAACACCACCGGCCACTGCGGCGTGTCGAGCATGCACAGCATCAAACGACTTTCAGGCTCGAACCCTTGTGCGCGCAGCACATTGGCAAAGCGGTACGCTTGCGTGTTGAGTTGACCAAAGGTCAGCGTACGGCCTGATATGGCGTCGATGAACGCCACTTTGTCTGCACGCCGCGTGTTGCGTTCTAGCAAAGCTTGGGCGGCGTTGTACTGGCGTGGAATGTTGATGATCGGTTGCATTGCGTCTCCTGCATTAAATTGCAACTCTACAGACTTTCGGCAATATATTGCATCATGGTTTCCCCGCGCTTATTTCAGGTTACAATAATCGTCATCGGGGCGTAGCGCAGTCTGGTAGCGCATCTGGTTTGGGACCAGAGGGTCGTAGGTTCGAATCCTATCGCCCCGACCATTTCATGAAAAGGCTCCCTTTTGGGAGCCTTTTTTCATGTCTGCCCGTAGCTCAGTTGGATAGAGCAACAACCTTCTAAGTTGTGGGTCACTGGTTCGATCCCAGTCGGGCAGGCCAAGGTTCAATGGGCTAATTCGGCCTAATTTTAGAAAGCACCCATGTCTGAACTGATCCAAAAGCTCCAATGGCGTTATGCCGCTAAAAAACTCGACGCTGCCAAACCGGTGTCCGAAGACAAAGTGGCCCTGATTTTGGAAGCCGCACGCTTGGCTCCCACATCCAGTGGTCTGCAACCCTTCGAGATCGTCGTGGTGAAGAACAAAGCGGTGCTCGAACAAATCAAGCCTAAGGCGTTTGGCCAACAACAGGTGACCGATTGTTCGCACCTCTTGGTGTTTGCGGCTTGGGACAACTACACCGCCGAGCGCATCAACCACATGTTTGATTTGACCAACGCAGAGCGCGGCGGCACCAACGAAGGCTGGGAAAACTACCGCAACATGTTGTTGACCAATTACCCCGCGCGTGATGCCGAGGTGAATTTCCAGCATGCGGCCCGCCAAGCCTACATCGGTTTGGCTGCCGCCATGATGTCTGCCGCGTTTGAGGGCGTCGATTGCACCCCCATGGAAGGCTTTGAGCCTGCCGCTGTGGATGAGATTTTGGGCTTGCGTGCCCGTGGTTTGCGCAGCGTGGTGATTTTGCCGTTGGGCTACCGCGAAGCCGACAAAGACTGGTTGGTGAACTTGAAAAAAGTGCGTCGTCCCAACGCTGAGTTCATCACTGAAGTGAACTGATCCACCCGCGAGATCCAGCGTTTCGGCGCTGACTTGAACAAGCCCGCTCAGACGATTCGTTTCAGCGGGCTTGTTTCGTTTCAGTCTGCGCTGGCACTCCAGCGATCATTCCATGCATGCTCAATTTGGCGGCGATCGCGTTTGGTGGGGCGCCCGTGTTCAATGCTGTGTGCGGGCTCACGTGCCAGTCGGTTTTGTTCGGCTTCGCGCGTGCGCTTGGCCAGACTTTCGGGCGTTTCTTCGTAGAGCAATTGCGCCGCAGGAGCAGGGCCGCGCACGGCACTGATACCTTTGACCGTGACTGTTTTTTCGATCTGACCTTGGCGAATACAAACCGTGTTACCCACCTTCACTTCGCGTGAAGGCTTGGCATCTTGCCCGTTGATCTGAACGCGGTTTTTACTCACCTCATCGCTGGCGAGGCTGCGTGTTTTGTAAAACCGAGCCGCCCAAAGCCATTTGTCGATGCGAAGGCTGTCCATGTCAGTTGAACAGCCAATCAGGATTCACAGCCACGTAACAGCTTTTTTCACCCAAAAGTTGCCCTTGGGGTGACACGCAAAACGACGCTCTGCGGTACTTTCGTTCATCAGTTAACACGTAAGAGCGGTAGACGTCTTTGCTTTTTTTACCGGTTTTGTCTTTGGGGAACAGCATCACGAGTCGGGTTGATCCGCATTCACCCTGCTTGATGCACTCTTTAGCGGCCAATTCGTCAACATAAAACTCAATGTAAATGGCACCAGGCAACTTGGTATTGGCTTTGGCCACTTTGACCATGCAGGGTGTGTCTTGCGCACGCGGCAGCCCCATGCGGTCTGCAAAGGTATTGATTTCATCCAACACGGTGTCGCGGTATTTGTCAGAGATGGTTTTGCGGCACAAAAAGTAATCAGCGTAGGCGTTGCTTTGCACGGCTTTGGTCAAGGGGCGATGTGTGATATCGAGCTTGATGACTTCGGGGTCATAAACGGCACTGAGGATGGGGCTTGGTGGTTTGGCTTTGCCATGCGCATCACCGTGTCCATCGCCACTTTTTTTAGCGTCCTTTTTGTCGTCTTTTTTCTTTTCTTCTTTTTTAGGCGCGTCGTGGCCGTCATCTTTCTTTTCTACTTTTTTCTCACCATGGGCATCGGGTTTTCCGTGCTCATCTTTGGGCGCAGCTTTGGGTTCTTTGGCAGGCTCCCAAGATTTAGGTTTGGGCTCCTCTTCGTTAGGCCGGAGCGCGCGTTTGTAGACATAGCCGCTGCGACCGGTTTCACCTTCTTCATCGGCGTATTTGAATTTTTTTTCCTCAATCTCAGGCACAACAGATTTTTTGGGTTCGTTGGCCCAAACGGGCGTGAGCCAAGCTCCCCATGCGCCAAGCAACAGGATGAGCAGGTGTAGAAAAGATAAACGGGTGGTGGGCTTCATGACAAACGCGAACTTGAGTCTTAAGAAGATCGACACCGCTGGCGAGGGCTTTAGCGTGCCCGTCAAAATAATCAAGGTACCGTGTAGCAGGTGGTATCGCTGTGTAGCTTACCTTTGTCGGTTACACAGTGCTGTGCGATCAGCTTACGTGACATGTCTGACAAAAAGTAGGAGCGGTAAAGCACCAAGTCCTTGGGAATCAAGCTGACGCTACGAAAGACGGGGCACTGCTCGCTGCGGATGCAAGCCGACAAACGTTGCAGATTGGTGTAGAGATGAATGCTGATGCGCCCAGGCGTCAAGCTTTTGGTGGTGCCAATGCTCACGACACAAGCGTCGCCTTTGACAAAGGGAAGCTCAGACAGCTCGGCGAAGTAGTTCATCTCTGCCACGACCAACTCACGGAACCAAGGTGCCACGATGCCGTCACAGTCGAAATACTCAAGCTTGGTGGTGTGTGCAATGGGCTCGGTCATGGGGCGATTTTTGGGCGCCAACAACAGCATGGGCTCGTTGCCTGACTGAGGGGGTCTGGCCAAAATCGCGCGGGGTGCCAATGTTTCCGAAGGCTTGCCTTGTGCGAACGCACTGGTGCCGAGCACACACAGCAGGCAAAGAGAGAGGCAAAACTTCTGAAACATGGATTTGAAATACATCGGTTGCAACATGGATAACTTTATCAGCAACTGTGAGACGCCCCACAAATGTCAAGTAAAGTGAATTCAAACCGATGAAGAACCTTATGAAAAACATGTTTCCCGGATGGTTGGTATGGACGGCACTCGCGTTGACAGGTTGTGGCGGTGGCGGTGGCAGCGCAGGGCCCGATGCCAAAGTGGCGCCGACGCCCTTGGCTGTTTTAGCGACCTCGTACGAAAACAAAAACCTGCGCGTTGCAGCTTTGGATGTCTCGCAAATTCCAGTGATGGCCGCTGACGCGGCACTGTGGACCCAGGTTCCTGAGTCTTTGGCATTTGGCGATTTTTTCCAAGAGGGCAAATATTCCGCCTTCGTCGCCGCGAATCAAGCCAACGGCGCAGCCAAAGCCTATTTCTTGAAAAAAAATGACGCAGGTACATGGACCGATGCCACGGCTGACCTGTTGACCGATCGCACCGTTTGTACTCACGTGGTCCAAGCTATCTCGGCCGATTTCAATGGCGACGGCAAACCTGATATTTACGTCGCATGCGGCGGTACTGCGGCGATGCAGCAAGTTTTCTTCATGAGCCGCACGGGCTCGGGACAGACTGGATATGTCCGGCAGGAAACCGGCTTCGGGTTGCAGTCCTGGGGCGCTGCTGCGGGTGACATCGATGGTGATGGCGACATTGATTTGGTGGTGACCGACAACAATTTAAGCGTGGCCTTGCTCAACGACGGGCTCAAAAATGGGGCGTCTAGCTTTACCAAAGACACGACCGGACGTGTCCCCACAAGTGGAGGCCCGCCCATCAATGGTGTTGTGCCCAGTTTTCCAACCCTGCATCGCAAAGTGTTCTTGATCCCACAAGCCAATGCCAATCCAGATTTGGTCATCGCCGGTACAGGAGCAGGTGCCAATTCGACCGCCATTTATCTGAAGAACAACAGCGTCAGCGGCACTCAGGGGCATTTCTACGTCAGCCCCTCCACCGGTGCTTCAGCCATGTTTGAGGACAAACTCATCAACAGTGTGGCGGTGAAGTTTTACGACGTGGTGGCCGATAGCCAGTCTTTGTATGTGTTGGCCAAGAACGTAGGTGTCGAGTCGGCCCAAACAGCCACGGAAATGGTGGTTTTGAAATACGAAAGTGCCAGCACGATCAGTTCTTCAAACGTCTTGCTCAATTTGCAAGGTGGCAACAACGGTGTTTTGTCTCTACCTAGTGGATACGCGCCCACCGACGGTTTTGTGTCGCAATTCAAAATCAACATGGCAGGGCACTTGGTTGCTTTTGATGGTGCATGCGCCATCGGCTCTCAGCGCTGCGCGTTTGACATCGCACCTTAAGCCATCTCGGTCCTGAGCAAGCGCTTGAGCACCTTGCCATTCGCATTGCGAGGCAAGGGCGTCTCCAGCCAGGTGAACGATTCGGGCACCTTGTAATCCGCCAATGCGGCGCGGCAATGCGCGATGACGCTGGCTTCTTCTGGCGCGTCGTTCGGGGCATAAATGAACGCATGCACGCGTTCACCCAAGACGGGGCAGGGCTTGCCCACGATGGCCGCCTCCAACACGCCTTCGATGCGGGTCAGGCAGTTTTCCACCTCGACCGAGTAAATCTTGAAACCGCCTCGGTTGAGCATGTCTTTTTTACGGTCAAAGATGCGCACAAAACCTTGCGCATCGACGGAGCCCAAATCACCCGAGTGCCAATGGCCTGCCGTGAACGATTGCGCGGTGGCTTGCGGGTTGTTCCAATACCCAGGCACCACCATGGGGCCGCTGATCCACAACTCACCGGTGTCACCTGGCGCGACTTCGCAGCCCTCGTCGTCCATCACGCGCACATCGCCGCAGGGCAGCACCGCGCCCACTGTGTCGGCATGCAAGCGGTTAGCGCCTGCAGGCATCAGCGTCACGGGGGAGGTGGTTTCGGTGGCGCCATAGGCGTTGCGCAGGTCAAGCTGGGGCAGTTCTTTGGCCAATTGCTCGATCACATGAACAGGCATAGGCGCGCCGCCATAGCCGCCTAAGCGCCAGCTTTGTAGCGTGGATGCTTGAAAGTTCGCGGACATCAAGCACAGGTTGTACATGGCGGGCACCATCAAGGTGTGCGTGATTTTTTCGTGGGCCACGGTGTCTAAAAACCCCGCCGCTTTGAATTCAGGCAACACCACCACGGCGCCACCCACATGCACCATCGTGGCGATGATGGCAATCAGTCCCGTCACATGGCTGGCGGGCACGGCCAAGGCCGATTTGTCGTCACAGGTCAAGCCCATGCCATGTTCAAAATGCATCACCGAATGGGCAATGTTTTGCTGCGTGAGCATGGCCCCTTTGGGGTTGCCTGTGGTGCCGGAGGTGTAGAGGATGACCGCCACATCAGCTCCGTGTGCCGTGTGGCTAGCAAGTGCGGTGTCATTGTTATTGATGGCCGCATGTTCAAGTGACGGCCACAAAATGATGTCGTCTGCCTGCACATCGTCCAAACTCAAACGGGCCTGCAGACTGGGCACATCGGTTTGGGTGGGAATGCGATCGGCCAGCACGCCATCAAACACCACGGCCTTGGCCTCGCATTGGTTCAAGATGAAGGTCAAGCCCGGACGCTGCTCTCGGGTGCCCACAGGCACGGCAATGGCGCCCAAGTACTGAACGGCAAACAGCACAAAGACGAATTCAGGGCGGTTGCTGACGAACAGGGCCACCCGGTCGCCCGCTCCAATTCCTAAGCTGTGCAGCGCCTGTGCGGTGCGTTGTACCTCGTGCCACGTCTCTTCATAAGTCCAACGCTGTGCGTCAAAGATGACCGCATCGCGTGCGCCATGCAGGTCTTTGGCACGCACCAACATGCTGAGTAAAGAGGTGGGGCGTTGTACAAAGCAGCGCACCAAGCGATCGTTTCCCCATGCTTCGACGCGCTGAGGGGGTAGCGTTTGCGTAGGCCAGTGCATCAATCAGGCGGTTGTGAGTAAGTTGGCACCGCGTTCAATCACCACGGTGTGGTCAATCAAACTGCTGGAATGGTTCAAATCTGATTGCGAGATCAGTACCGACAAATCGTTGCCGCGCAAACCCGAAATGACCTCGCTCAAACGCATGGACAGGGCAGGTGCCACGCCTTCAAACGGCTCGTCCAGCATCAACAGGTGTGTGCCAATGCCAAGGGCGCGGGCCAAGGCCACCAACTTTTGTTGACCGCCCGACAGCAGCAGCGCCTTGCGCTGTGACATGGCTTTGAGCTCGGGCAGCACGTCGTACACAAAGGCCAAGCGTTGGTCGACGTTGAGATGTGGTGAAACCCACAGCGGAATCAAGATGTTTTCTTCCACCGTCAACTCGGGCACCAAGCCGCGATCTTCGGGCATGTAGCCAATGCCTAAACGCGCACGCGCTTCGGGGGGCAAGGCGGTCAAGTCTTGGCCTTTGAAGGTGACGCGTCCTTGATGAACAGGCAAATGTCCCATCACGCTGCGCATCAAACTGGTTTTGCCGGCGCCATTGCGCCCCACTAAACCTGTCATTTTTCCGAGCGGCACTTGCAGGCTGATGCCACGCAGCACTTGGACCGATTCGATGGCCACATGCAGGTCTTGAACTTCAAGCATGGGCCACCTCCTGGCGTAATTCACCCGTGACGTAACGGCGCACATCGTCGGTGGCGAGTGCTTTCTCGGGCGTGTCGTCGGCGATCACGCGACCGCTGTAGAAGGCAATGATGCGGTCCGCATGGCGACGCACAATGTCCATGTCGTGCTCCACAAACAAAGCGGTCAAGGGTTCGTCCCCGAGCCCGCGCATGACGGTTTCCATCATCGGAAATTTCTCTTCTGCTGAGACCCCGCTCGTGGGTTCATCCAACAGCAGCAGCTTGGGCGAACCGGTCATGGCCAAAGCGATGTCTAGTAATTTACGCACACCACCCGGCAACTCGCTGACGCGACGGTTTCGGTGCTGAATCAATTCAAACCGTTCCAGCAAGGCGGCGCCGCGCTCGATTTCCTCAGCTTGCGCAGCAGGGCGCCAGACGGACAGTCGATTGCCGTGACAGGCCATGGCGACCAGCATGTTGTCCATCACACTCAAGGTGGGGTAGAGCTGCGGGATTTGAAACGAGCGAGCCACGCCCAAGCGTGTGATTTGCCGCGGCGACATGGGCGTGATGTCAGTCTCGCCCAAATGAATGGTGCCTTGATCGGGCTTGAGGTAGCCCGTGATCATGTTGACGAAAGTGGTTTTGCCGGCACCGTTGCTGCCGATCAAGCTCACGCGCTGGCCCACAGGAATGTCGATGCACAAGTCTTGTGCGGCAACCACCGCACCAAACTGTTTTTGCAAGTGCCGTGCACTCAGCAAGATGGGGGCGGTCATGCGCGCTCCTTGTGTTGCTTGCCGCTCCAAAGCGAGCCAATGCCAAAAGGTAAAAACCGAATCACAAACAGCAAAAACAAACCCAGTACCAGCTGCCATGTGTTGGGAAAGTATGAGCTGGAGAACGAGCGCACAGCTTCCAAAATCACAGATGCCAGCATGATGGCCACCACGCTTTGTGAGCCCGCCAAAATGGCGACAAACACAAATTCGCCCGAGGTGGTCCAGTAGCTGAAGGTGGGGTCAATGTGTCCCAAGGCCATGACGGCCAATGCCCCGCCGCAGCCGCCCAAAAATGCGGCCAGCACAAAGTTCAAGGCCATGGTGTGACGCACGGAGCTGCCCAAATACTCCACACGCAGTTCGTTGTCGCGAATGGCTTGGGTGATCAGGCCGCGGGTCGAGTCAAAGTAAATGCGGCACAGGTAAGACATCACCACGGCAAAGCACATCGCGAGGGCGTAAAGCGCGTAGCCCACGCCATCGTCAGACAGGGCTTGACCAGCGAGGGTGATGCGGCCCAAGTTAAACCCGTCAGAGCCACCCAAGCGTTCGGTCTTCACCAAAATACCGTAGCCGACCATCGACAACGCCAAGGTCAACATGGAAAAGAAAATGCCACGGTAGCGCGACAGCAGCGGTGCGAAGGGCGCGGTCAGCAACGTGGCGGCGAGCCCGCCCAGCAGCGTGAGCGCGATGCCATCCGTGAACCCGAGCTTTTGAAATATCAAGGCAGCTGTGTAGCCCCCGATGGCGGACATCAGACCTTGCCCAAAAGCCACCACACCGCCACGCATCAACATCACAATGCCCAGCGACACCAAGCCGTTGGCAAACGCCATGGTGCACATGAACAGCAGCCATTTGGGAATGATCAAACCGACAGCGAGCAGGGCGGCTGTGCAGACCATCATGCACAGCGTTAAATTCCGAATCGATAAGTGCATGGTCAAATTTTTCGTGCTTGGATGCGTTGAAATAAGCCTTCAGGTTTGACCATCAAGACCAAGGCCATCACAACGTAGATGGAAAACAACTCGGCCACTGGCACCACATGAACGGCGAATGCGCGTGCTAAGCCCACGATCAAGGCGCCAATCGCAGCGCCTTCAATGCTGCCCAAGCCGCCAATGATGACCACTGCAAAAGACACGATGATCACGCCGACCGACAACCCCGGTTGCACCGAAATCATGGGTGCTGTGAACGCGCCACCCAGTGCCGCTAAGAACACGCCCACCCCAAAAGCCATCATGTAGACCTTGGAGACTTTCACCCCCATGCTGCTGGCAATCTCAGGGCTGTGGATCACGGCCGTCACGATCTTGCCTTGGCGTGTGCGGTTCAAACCAAACCACACCACAGAGCCCACGACCACCGCGATCACGATCAGCAAGAAGTCGTAGCCCACATAAATCTGGTTGCCGATCTCGACGTTGCCAAACATGCTGTAGGGCTCTGACACGTAATAAGGGTTGGCGCCCCAAATGAGTTTGGTGATGTCTTCCATGCACAAGAACAGCGCGTAGGTCACCAAGACCAACAGCACTTCGTCGTGACCATAAAAGAAACGAAGAAGCCCTTTTTCGGTCAAAGGGGCGACCAAAACTGCAATCGCGATTGCCGCCATGAACATGGCCACCAAGGTCCAACCCGGAGCCCAATGCATGGTGGCCACCCAACCGACAAACGTGGCGGCAGCATACGCGCCTAGGGCATAAAAACTGCCGTGTGCGATGTTGAGAATTTTCAACACCCCAAACACCAGCGTTAAGCCCAAGGCGACGATGAACAGCCACGACGCATAGGTCAAGCCATCAATGAAAATGGTGATGGCGAGTTCCATGCGCTACTCCTTCAATTGCACTTAGCGCCAGGGAAGCCAGCCTTCAGCCAGTCATCCGATTTCATGTTGGCCGGTGGGTTCACGCAGTCAGCAGGGAAGCGCTGGATGTCGTCGATCATCACCATCTTCTTTGCGGCGTCCCAGCGTGTGCGGCCAATGGCTGTGTCTTGAACGGCCTGGTTACCGCCACCCAAGGTCATGCGAATTTTGCCGGCTGGTGAATCCCACTCGCTGTTTTTCAGCGCGGCGGCCAATTGCTCGGCGGTTGGTTTTTTGCCACCGTTGGCGGCCATGGCTTTTTCAACGGCCAGTTTCAAACCCAGCAGGGCTTGTGCCATGCGATAGGGGGCTTGCACGGGGTAGACGTTGTTGGCCTTTTGGTAGGACTCCCACCACCAGTCGTTGAGGGCCGATTTCGGCGCCATCAAACCGTAAGCACCCCGCGCACCCAAGATCGTGCCATCGGGTACTTTTTCGCCCAAGGTGGGCAACACATGGTCACCTGCAGACAAGACCACCTGTGAGCGCTTGAACAAGCCGCGTGGTGCGGACTGCATGATGAATGCTTGCAAGTCGCCGCCCCACAAACTGGAGTGCACCAAATCGGCAGGCTTGGACATCAAGGCAGAAATTTCAGTGCCGTATTGACCTGCGCCAAACTTGGGCAGCAAATCTTCGCCGGGTTTGGCATCGGGGTACAACTTCTCCATCGAGAACATGAAGTCTTTGCGGGAGTCTTGGCCCCATGCATAGTCTTGGTTGATCATGTTGAAGGTCTTCACAGGAATGTTGCGAGACTTCAAGTAGCGCGCCAAGGCCACGTTGTCCATCGTGGCGTGGGCCGCGGTGCGGAACACGTAGTTGTATTTGGCGTCTTCAAAAATGCGTGGTGTGCCGCAGTCGTACAAGATCAAAAACTTCTTCATCTCTTCGGCCACGGGCGCCACCGCCAAGCAGTCACCAGAACCGACGTAGCCCACCACGGCATCGACTTTGTCGCGGTCGTACAAATTGCGCAGCTCTTGCACTTGCTTGGTCGCGCCACCGTTCTCATCGACGTAGATGGGCTCGATGGTCAAGCCGCCAAAGCCCTTTTTGTTGTAAGGCGCAGGCGCTTGACCTTTGTTGAACGCGTCGACCAAAACCTTGGCGCCGTTGACCGCCGGAATGCCAAAGCTCTCTGCCGCTTGGCCGGATAAGAAACTCACCACACCGACCTTGAACGTCTCTTGCGCCATGGCGCTGAACGAGGTCACTGCGAGTGCCGCCGCGACCGCTAAGGTGCGCCATGGCATATTGGATTGAGGTGTCATCATGTGCGAAGTCTCCTTGAGTTGAGTGCTCGAACTATCAATGCAATCCAACGGTTCCCCGAGGGGGCTAACCCTAGGGAGGTGTTGCCTTAGCGACTCTTGTATTGGGCCTTGCCAAACAAGACCTCACGCGCTTTGTCATCTTGCAAAGGCTTGCGCAGATCGGCCAGCACTTGCACGCCGCGTTGCACGGCAGGGCGAGCGGCGATGGTGTCGAACCATTGTTTGAGCGTGGGGTAGTCGGCCCAATCGATGCCTTGGTTTTGCCAACTGCGCAGCCACGGAAAAATAGCGACATCGGCAATGCTGTAGCTGTTGCCTGCGATGTATTTGGTTTTTTCGAGCTGCTTGTTCATCACTCCATACAAGCGCTTGGCTTCGTTGGTGTAACGGTCGTAGGCATAGTCAATTTTCTCGGGGGCGTAAATGCGAAAGTGATGTGCTTGGCCCAGCATGGGTCCGACGCCGCCCATTTGGAACATCAACCATTGCATGACTTCAAACTTGGCGCGATCGCTCTTGGGCAACAGCTTGCCCGTCTTCGCTGCCAAGTACAACAAAATCGCGCCCGATTCAAACAGGCTGATGGGTTTGCCATCGGGCCCGTTTGGATCGACCATGGCGGGGATTTTGTTGTTCGGACTGATCTTCAAAAACTCAGGTGTGAATTGGTCGCCTTGTCCGATGTTGATCGGATGCGCCAACCAATCACGCCCCAGTCGCAAGCCACACTCTTCGAGCATGATGTGGACCTTGTGTCCGTTGGGCGTGGGCCATGAGTAAACGTCGATCATCGTGTGTCCTTAGCAGCCGCGTGTGATGGGCATTTCAACGTCTTGCGGCGCTGTGGCAATGTGGCGCGCCAGTTCGAGCTTGGCGATGGCATTGCGGTGCACTTCATCAGGACCGTCGGCCAAACGCAGGGTGCGCTGATGCGCATACGAGTAGGCCAGCGGGAAGTCGTCGCTCACGCCACCTGCACCGTGTGCTTGAATCGCCCAGTCGATGATTTGGGTGGCCATGTTGGGGGCAATCACCTTGATCATGGCGATCTCGGCGCGGGCCACTTTGTTGCCCACGGTGTCCATCATGTAGGCCGCTTTGAGGGTGAGCAAACGGGCTTGCTCAATCATGATGCGCGCATCGGCCAAACGCTCGTGCCACACGCCTTGCGCAGACACAGGCTTGCCAAATGCGACGCGGCTGTTGAGGCGACGGCACATCAATTCGAGGGCGCGTTCTGCGGCACCGATGGTGCGCATGCAATGGTGAATGCGGCCAGGGCCTAAGCGGCCTTGTGCAATTTCGAAACCACGACCTTCGCCAAGCAGTAGGTTGCCCACGGGCACACGCACGTTGGTCAAGGTCACTTCCATGTGGCCGTGTGGCGCGTCGTCGTAGCCAAACACGGTCAAGGGGCGCACCACTTTCACGCCAGGCGAGTTAGCGGGCACGATGATCATGCTTTGTTGTGAGTGGCGAGGTGCCTCTGGGTCTGTTTTGCCCATCACGATGTAGACCGCGCAACGGGGATCACCGGCGCCAGAGCTCCACCATTTGGTGCCGTTGATCACGTACTCGTCGCCATCACGTTCAATGCGGCATTGGATGTTGGTGGCGTCGGATGAGGCCACCGCGGGTTCGGTCATCAAGAAGGCCGAGCGAATTTCGCCGCGCAACAAGGGCTCCAACCATTCGTCTTTGAGCGCTTCGCTGGCATAGCGCTCGAAGGTTTCCATGTTGCCGGTGTCGGGCGCTGAACAGTTGAAAATTTCTGCGGCAAAAGGCACGCGACCCATGATTTCGCACAAGGGTGCGTATTCCAAATTGGTCAAGCCTTGCGGTGCGCGTGGGCTGTGTGGCAAAAACAAATTCCACAAACCAGCGGCACGGGCTTTGGGCTTGAGTTCTTCCACGATCTTGGTCGGAATCCAAGCGTTGCCTTTGGCGCGGTTCTCTGCGATTTCGGCAAAGAAACGTTTTTCGTTCGGGTAAATGTGCTCGTCCATAAAGGCGAGCAAGCGTGCTTGCATGTCCTTGACTTTGTCGGTGTAGTCGAAATTCATGAAGGGCTCCTTGGGGTGTTATTGAAGTTGTTGTGAGAGAAAGTTAGGCGAGTTGTGCAAATTTCCAGGCCAATTCGGCCATGGGGCGCGCACCTGCGCCAGATGCTTTGGCCTGCGCGCTTGAAGCCGTTCCGGCCTCCACGCGCTTGGCAATGCCTTGCAAGATGGCCGCGATGCGGAACATGTTGTAGGCCAAGTAAAAATTCCAGTCCGCTTTGAGATCGCTGGGCGTGGCCAAGCCCGTGCGGTCGCAATAGCGGTGGATGTATTCGGACTCTGTGGGAATGCCCAATGACGCCACATCCACGCCGCCCAAACCACGGAACGTGCCCGGTGGAATGTGCCAAGCCATGCAGTGGTAGCTGAAGTCAGCCAACGGGTGGCCAATGGTGGACAGCTCCCAGTCCAGCACCGCCAGGACACGCGGCTCGGTGGGGTGGAACATCAAGTTGTCAAGGCGGTAGTCGCCGTGCACGATGCTGACCTTGCTGGCATCCAAGGCACTAGCGGGCATGTTGGCGGGCAGCCACGCCATCAAGTGGTCCATTTCAGGAATGGGTTGCGTGACGGAGGCCACGTACTGCTTGCTCCAGCGGCCAATTTGGCGCTCGAAGTAGTTGCCCGCTTTGCCGTAATTGGCGAGGCCACGTTCGGCAAAAGGCACGGTGTGCAAGGCGGCGATGACACGGTTCATTTCGTCGTAAATGGCACCGCGCTCGGCGTTGTTCATGCCCGGCAGCGACTGCTCCCACAGCACACGGCCTTCGACGAACTCCATCACGTAGAAGGCGCGACCAATCACCGATTCGTCTTCGCACAACACATGCATTTGTGCCACGGGAACGTCGGTGCCGTACAAGCCCTTCATCACCGCAAATTCGCGTTCAACGGCGTGGGCCGAGGGCAGCAATTTGGCGACGGGGCCAGGCTTGGCACGCATCACGTAGCTCTTGGTGGGCGTCACCAATTTGTAGGTGGGGTTGGATTGCCCACCTTTGAACATTTCAAGCGTCAAGGGTCCCTTGAAGCCAGGCATGTGCGCGCACAGCCAGTCATCGAGCACCGCAGTGTCGACGCTGTGCGCCTCACTCACGGGCCGGGTTCCAACAAAGTTATCGTCCCGGCTCATGCGTGGGCTCCTGTTAGTGATCGGCTTCGCTGATGTGCAGCAAGGCCTCTCGGTTGCGAATCACCAAGCCGCCTGGCTCGATGCGAATAGCTTCCTCGCGCTCCATGGCCTTGAGCTCTTGGTTCACGCGTTGGCGTGAGGCCCCCAAAAGCTGCGCCAACTCTTCTTGCGCCAAGTGCAAACCAATGCGAATTTCTTCGCCATGCGTCAAACTCTGTACCCCGTAGCTGCGTGCCAAATGCAACAGCTGTTTGGCCAAGCGTGAACGCAAGGGCAGGGTATTGAGGTCTTCCACCAAGCCGAAGAGTTGGCGAATGCGACGTGCTTGCAAACGCAGCATGGCTTCGTAGAACTCCACATGCTGGCTGAGAATTTTTTGGAAGTCCGCTTTGGCCACGCACAAGATGCTGGTGTCGCCGTGCGCGTACACATCGTGTGTGCGACGGTCGCCGTCCAAGATCGCCACGTCGCCAAACCAAATGCCGGGCTCCACATACGTGAAGGTGATTTGCTTGCCCGACAGCGAAGTCGAGCTCACACGCACCGCGCCCTTGGCGCACGCCATCCACTCCTCGGGCGCGTCGCCGCGCGCCGCGATCAAGTCGCCGTCTTTGCATCGTTTGACATAAGCGCATCGAAGAATGTCGTGTCGTAGTGAAGGTGAGAGAGATGAAAACCATCGACCTGAGTTGATGGCTTCGCGTTCTTCGATATTAAGAATTGGATCGTCCATAGCCTGTCTTTTGTGTGACCTGAAAGTGAAAATTAGTCGCACTTGCGACCCGCGTGAATTCAAACTTAAACGTAGCTTACGTTTTATTTGTAAACGGGCTTTTCTTTGTTAAGAAATGCAGCGATGCCAATGCCTGCGTTGGCGTGGTGCAAGTTGTTCACGAAGTGATCGCGCTCTTGCGCCAAGTGCGTGGTGAGGTTGTGTGTGCCTGCATCGTTGATCAATTCTTTGATGCTGCTCATCGCGTTGGGTGCGCGTGCGTTGATGCGATCTGCCAATTGCAGCGCGTCACTCAAGGCATGGCCGGGTTCGCTGATGCGGTTGACCACACCCAAGGCATGCAAGCGTTCAGCGCCTATGCGTTCGCCGAGCAACAACAACTCCGACGCCAATTGGCGCGGCAGGCTGTGACTCAAGCTCCAGCTGCCACCACCATCGGGAGACAGCGCGATGCTGCTGTAGGCCATCACGAAAATGCTGTCGCGTGCCGCCACCATCATGTCGCACATCATGGCGAGCGAAAAACCAGCGCCTGCGGCGGCACCTTCTACCGCGGCAATGACAGGTTTGGGGCAGGTGCGAATGGCTTCCATCCAGCTGTGCAAACCTTCGATGCTTTGGGCCTGCGCCTCACGCGGCTTGTCGCGGTTGCTTTGCAGGCGTTGCAAATTGCCACCCGCACAAAAGTTGCTGCCTTCGCCGGTGATGATGACGCTGCGGATTTCAGGGTTGGTCTCCGCCACGTTCAGCGCCTCAATGCCTGCGGCATACATGTCGGGGCCCAAGGCGTTGCGCATGGCGGGGTCTGACAGCGTCAAGATCATGGTTTGACCTTGGCTGGTACTCTTGAGTTGGGCGGTCATTTAGCTCTCGACGTGGGTCAGGCTCAGGCCAATCGCGCCACGGCGGCGCAGCCATGGGCTGGGGCGATAACGCGGATCGCCGTAGACGGTTTGCACGTTGAACAGCACTTCCAAAATTTCGGTAGGGCCGAACTTGTCGCCCATCATCAACGGGCCCATGGGGTAACCCAAGCCGAGGGTGACGGCCGTTTCTAAGTCTTGTGGGCTGCAAATGCCTTGCTGGCAAATGTCGCAGGCAATGTTGACGATGGTGGCCACCACGCGTTGCGTGACAAAACCACCGCTGTCGCGAATCACGCTCACGGCTTTGCCATCGCGGGCGAAGAGGGCGTGCGCCGCATCGCGCATGTCGGCTCGTGTGGCTGGGTTGGTGGCGAGCACGCGGCGCTTGGTGAGCTTGTCGTCGATCAACATGTCGATGCCGATGGTGCGTGCGGGGTCCAAGCGTTCAATGATGGCGACCGTGGTCACATCAAAACCTAAGGGCGCGACGATGGACAGTGCTTGAGCCGATGGCGAGGCACCGGTTTCAATCTTGGCGCCTAAGTCTTTCAGCAATTGCAGCAACTCGGAGCGACGCACCGCGCGGCTAGACACCCAAACCGGCGGCATGTCAGCCACCACAGGCACGGCAGGCTCAGGCGCGATTTGCGCCACGCCGTCCACGTATTTGTAAAAGCCTTCGCCCACCTTTTTGCCGACCACGCCACCCGCCAAACGTTGGGCAGTGATGACGCTGGGGCGGTAACGCGGTTCGTCGTAATACTGTTGGTAGATGGACTCCATCACGGGGTGCGACACATCGAGTGCGGTCAGATCCATCAGCTCAAAGGGGCCTAATTTGAAGCCCACTTGGTCTTTCAAAATGCGGTCGATGGTGGCGAAGTCGGCAATGCCTTCCGACACGATGCGCAACGCCTCGGTGCCATACCCACGCCCAGCGTGGTTGACGATGAAGCCGGGTGTGTCTTGCGCCTGCACGGGCGTGTGGCCCATTTGTTTGGCGTAGGCGGCCAAGTCTTGGCAGATGCTGGTTTTGGTTTTCAGGCCTGCAATGACCTCGACCACTTTCATGAGTGGCACGGGGTTGAAGAAGTGGTAGCCCGCAAATTGCTCGGGTCGTTTGAGGGCTGCGGCAATCGCTGTGACTGACAACGAAGAGGTGTTGGTCACCAGCACGGCGGTGGGTTGCACCAAAGCTTCGAGTTCGGCAAAGAACGATTTTTTGATGTCCAAGCGCTCCACGATGGCTTCCACCACCAAATCGCAATCGGCCAAATCGCTTAAGGCGGAGGCCCCTTGCAGCTGGGCTTTGTATTGCGCGGCTTGCTCGGGCGTGATGCGGTTTTTCTCGGCCAGCTTGTCCCACTGCGCGCCAATGGCTTGCGTGGCTTGTGCGACGGCCGCAGCTTGCGTGTCGAACAGTTTGACGGTGCTGCCAGCTTGGGCGGCGATTTGTGCAATGCCTCGGCCCATGGCGCCGGCACCCACAACCCCTACGGTTTTGTAAATGGAATTCATCCAAATATTATGACTGAGCACCACGCTGTTTTTGAGCTGCGCCTGCGCGACACATCAAGGGTTAAGGCTAGGAGTTTCCCCTTGAAGGCTATGCAAGAATAATTTGAACTTATTCATTTTGGAGCGCCTTCATGACTCTCAAACTCTGCGGCTTTTCGGTCAGCAACTACTACAACAAACTCAAAATTCAATTGCTGGAGAAAGGCGTGGCCTTTGAAGAGGACTTGGTGTGGGTGAACCCCGTCGATGCGGCCACCTTGCTGCGTTCTCCCATGGGCAAAGTGCCGTTTTTAGAAACCCCCGAGGGTTGCATCACCGAGTCGGCGGTGTGTGCCGAATACATCGAACAAGCTTATCCACAACACCCGTTGTTGCCCGCCGACCCGATGGCCGCCGCCAAGGTGCGCGAGCTGATTACGTATTTAGAGCTGCACATTGAGCTGGTGGCGCGTGAGTTGTACCCGCAAGCTTTCTTTGGCGGCAAGGTCAGCGAAGGCACGCAAGAGCGGGTGCGCAAGCAACTTGCCAAAGGCGTGGAAGGTTTCACCAAGTTGGCCAAGTTTTCGCCATTCGTGGCGGGCGATACGTTCACGCTGGCCGATTGCTCCGCTATCGTGCATTTGCCGCTGGCCAGCATGGCCAGCAAATTGGTGTTGGGTGAAGATTTGTTGGCCGGTTTGCCCGTCAAAGAGTACGGCAAGCAAATGGCCGAGCGCGCGTCGGTGCAAAAAGTCAACGCCGATCGCAAAGAAGGTTCCGCCTTGATGGCGGCGCGTTACGCAAAGTTGTCGTCGGGCGGTTAATCGCCAAGCGGCTCCACGCACGGGTGCAAGCAGTGCAGTACGCAAGCAGGGCTAACCGTTAGCCCCTTGCCTTGACGCATCAAGTCACGCGAGCGCGATGGGCCCTGCGTGTGGCGCGTGCCGCCAGCAGGCTCATCAGCAAGGCCAGTAACACGCCAACCCAGCCAAACCAATGCAGTTGGGCCATGCCGTCGTGGGTGATGAGCCACGCACCGCCTGCCGAGCCAATCGCTTGCCCGAGGTAAATGGCCGAGGTGTTGAGCGCGACAGAACCAGACGCCAGCTCGGGCGCGATTTGAATCAGCCGCGCTTGCTGTGCCGAGTTGGCGGCAAACATGCCCAAACCCCAAGGCGTCAAGATCAAAGCGGCCAACCACAAGTTGCTGCCCAGTGGCCACAGCAGCAAGCTGAAGGACATCAAGAGCAAACAGAAATTGACGGCTTTGGCCGCGCCCACGCGGTCTACTTTGCGCGACAACAGCATGTTGCCCAGCAGTCCACAAGCCCCGAACCATCCAAACAGAAGGCTCAAGTCGGCGGGCGAGGTGGCTAAGGTTTGTTTGAAGTAGGGCGCAAAGTAAGCGGTCAGCACAAACTGGCCTGAGGCACTGATGACCGTCACAAAAACCGTGAACATCAACGGCTTGGACAAGAAGGTTTGCCGCCAAGCAGCCAGCGACATGACGGGCGGCTGCAGCCCGTTGGGCACCACGCGCCATACCCAAGCCGCGCTGATCAGCGACAGCACGGACAGCATGCCAAACACCACGCGCCAGCCGTACACCTCGCCCATCCATGCGGCAATGGGCATGCCCACCACCGAGGCGACGGACCAGCCTAAAAAGACAAACGTGATGGCACGTCCGCGTCGCTCAGGGGCTGTCAATTGCCCAATGCAGGCGGCCGCTTGCGGCGTGAAGATGGCGGGCGCGACCATCGCCAGCACGCGTACCCACAGAATTTCGTTGAACCCTGGCATCACCAAGGTCAGCGCGTGCGTTGCGCCGTACCACAGCATGACCCACGTCAGCAGTTTGCGTCGGTCGTGCTTGGCCAAAACGGTGGCAAACACGGGGGCGCTCAAGCACATCAGCACGGACCCCGCGGTGATCAAAAAGCCGGCTTGCGCCACCGACACCTGCAAGTCGTGGCTGATGTCGTTGAGCGAGCCCGGCACCATCAACACGCCGAAGCCGATGACAAAGTTGCCAAACAGGAAGCACCACAACACGGCGGGCGAGGCGCGGTGCATCAGCAGACTTTCATGCGGTGTTTATCGACGCACCTGAAGCGCGCCAGGATTCACGATGTTGGTGGGTGTGCCTTTGATGAAGTTCACCACGTTGTCAAACGCGGTGCCAAAGTACAACTCGTAGCTGTCTTGCTCAACATAACCAATGTGCGGTGTGCAGATGCAGTTTTCCAAACGCAAGAGCGCGTGGCCTTGCAAAATGGGTTCGCTTTCAAACACGTCAATCGCGGCCATGCCGGGGCGGCCACGGTTGAGGCCAGCCAGCAAAGCGTCGGGCTCAATCAACTCAGCGCGCGAGGTGTTGACCAGCAGCGAAGTGGGCTTCATGCGCGTCAAATCTGCCAAGGTGACGATGCCACGGGTGGCGTCGTTCAGGCGCAAATGCAAGCTGATGATGTCGGCTTCTTCAAAGAAGGCTTCACGCGATTCGGCAATGTTCAGCCCGTCTTTGGCGCCCAGTTCGCGAGAGGCTTCGCTGCCCCACAACAAAACGCGCATGCCAAAGGCCTTGCCGTAGCCTGCGAGCAGCTGGCCAATCTTGCCGTAACCCCAAATGCCCAAGGTCTTGCCGCGCAAGACTTGGCCCAAACCAAAGTTGGTAGGCATGGAGCCCGATTTCAAACCGGCTTGCTGCCAAGCGCCGTGTTTCAAGTGTGTGATGTATTGCGGAATGCGGCGCATGGCTGCCATGATCAGCGCCCACGTCAACTCGGCGGGTGCTGTGGGCGATCCCGTGCCTTCGGCGACCACAATGCCGCGCTCGGTACATGCCGTCATGTCGATGTGGCCACCGACTTTGCCGGTCTGCGAAATCATTTTGAGCTTGGGCAGCTTTTCAATCAGCTGGCGGGTGACCTGCGTGCGTTCGCGGATCAGCACCAAAATTTCGGCGTCTTTGAGCCGCACCGACAACTGGCCCACACCTTTGATGGTGTTGGTGTAAACCTTGGCTGGATAAGCTTCTAATTTGGAGGCGCAAGGCAGCTTGCGTACGACATCTTGGTAGTCGTCTAGGATGACAATGTTCATCCCCCAATTGTGCCTTGTCCCTATCTTGGGATTTTTAGTTCCGGAGTAATTTATGTCCATCTCGATGTCGTCGGCAAGCTTGCCTGTCTTTCAAACCGCGCTCACGAACTTGAGCCACTTGCTGGCCAAAGGCCAAGCCCATGCGGATGCTAAAAAATTTGATTCTTTGGTATTGGCGCAATACCGTTTGGCCCCCGACATGCTGCCGTTCACACGCCAAGTGCTGATTGCTTGCGATGCCGCCAAACTGTCTGTGGCACGTCTGTCTGGCTTAGAAGCCCCCAAGTTCGACGACACCGAAACCACGTTGGCGGATTTGATGGGCCGAATTCAAAAAACCTTAGATTGGCTCCAAACCGTACCCGCTACGGCTTTGGACGGCACCGAAGCCAAGAGCATCACGTTCCCTGTCGGAAAAGATAAAACGCGCACCATGCTGGGCGAGGATTACCTCAAGCACTGGGCCATTCCGAACGTGTTCTTTCACGTCACCACGGCCTATGCTGTTCTGCGTCACAACGGCGTAGAAGTGGGCAAAGGCGACTTTTTGCTTGGGCCCAACGCTTAAGGTCAGTTGGCGGCCACTGGCTCAGTGGCGGCTTTCCAACTCGGCCAAACGGTCGAGCTCGGCGCACACATCCGCCATGCGGCCAGAAATCACCATGCGGCCAGCGCTGTGGCGGTTTTGTTGAGCGTCCATCACGCGTGCCACGCGCAAAGGCAAGTGGCGAGCGGTGGAGGTGCTTTGCAAGGCTTGAGCGGGCAGAAAGCCACGGACAACGTTTTGCAGCGGATTCAAAAGGCGGTATGCGCCAAAAATTGCGAGGCTCATGGTCGTACTTTCTTTACATCAACATGGTGTTGCGAATCAGGCCCACAGCGAGACCTTCAATTTCAAAAGGCTCACCGGGTTCGACCACGATGGTCTTGAAATCGGGGTTTTCGGGCAGTAACTCAATGCGATCTGGGGTGCGGCGGTAGCGCTTGACCGTCACGTCATCGCCCAAGCGGGCCACCACGATTTGGCCGTTCTTGGCGTCGCGGGTGGACTGCACGGCGAGCAAATCGCCGTCCATGATGCCGGCGTCGCGCATAGACATGCCGCGCACGCGCAACAGGTAATCGGGTTTGCGCTGGAACAAGCTGCTCTCCACGTAGTAAGTCTGGTCCACATGCTCTTGCGCCAAGATGGGCGAACCAGCGGCGACGCGGCCCACCAAGGGCAGCGAAAATCCAGAGATGGTTGGGTTGACCGTGTTGGCCATGCTGTCTTGCATGGCACGCAGGTTGTTGCCTTTGAGGCGAATGCCGCGTGAGGTGCCGCTGACCAGTTCAATCGCGCCTTTGCGGGCCAAGGCTTGCAAGTGCTCTTCCGCCGCGTTGGCAGACTTGAAGCCCAGCTCGTTGGCAATTTCTGCGCGTGTAGGGGGCGAGCCGGTGTTGGCGATGGCCGATTGAATCAGCTCCAGAATCTGCTGCTGGCGGGGCGTAAGTTTTGGCATCTCGATCATCGTTGCGGCTCCTGCACAATGGGGGTTGACTGGTTAAGCTGTTTAGACATCCAGTACCTGTATTTTTAACCAGTTTTTGAGTTCTACGACACATGCATGCAAAAAAAAATCAAAAAATTGTGGTTTTAGCCACAGGCGGCACCATCGCGGGCACGGCGGCCAGCGCCACTGACCACACGGGTTACACCGCCGCTCAGCTGGGTGTGCAGCAGTTGCTCGACGCCGTTCCCGCGCTGAATGACGCTCTGCAAGGCGACGCTTTGGTGTGTGAACAAGTCGTCCAACTCGACAGCAAAGACATGGACCACGCCACTTGGCAGGCGCTGGCTCAACGCTGCGCGCATTGGCTGGCTCAGCCCGAGGTGGGGGGCATCGTCATCACCCACGGCACGGATACGCTCGAAGAAACGGCATGGTTTTTACAACAAGTGCTTGAAACAACCAAGCCCGTGGTGCTGACCTGTGCCATGCGCCCAGCCACGGCCTTAGCGCCCGACGGTCCTCAAAACTTGTTTGATGCCATGGCCGTGGTGCGTCACCCAATGGCGCATGGCGTGTTGGCCGTTTGCGCCGGTCGCATTCACAACGCGCGCGATGTTCAAAAGGTGCATCCTTACCGGCTCGATGCGTTCAGCTCTGGTGATGCAGGTTCGCGTGGGTGGGTCGAGCAGGGGAACGTGCGTTGGGCCGATCCTGGCAGCTGGCCTCTGAGGCATGCCAACGCCCAGCAGGCGCTTGAACGTCCTGTGGCCCAGTGGCCTTGGGTGGCGGTGCTGCATAACCACACGAATCCCGATGCCCGCCAAGTGCATGCTTTGGTGGCGGCAGGTGTGCAAGGCATTGTGCTGGCGGGCACGGGCAACGGCACCGTGCATCACAGCTTGTTGGCTGCGCTGACACAAGCGCAAGACCAAGGCGTGGCCGTGCGCTTGACCACCCGCTGCGCGGAGGGCCAGATCGTGGGGGCGATCTCTGCGTTGCCAACTGCGCCGCGTGGTTTGAACGCGTTCAAGGCGCGGATCAGCTTGATGCTGGATTTGATGGGTTAAGTCCTTTTAAGAAAGCGCCCCAAAGAAAGCTAAAACCGATCCCAAAACAACAAAGCCCCGCACTGCGGGGCTTTGTTGTTTGGAAAACTGAAAAGAATCAGTTAGCCAGCGCTGCAAACGCACGCGTGGTGATGTCTTCCACGCTGCCTGTGCCGCTGATGGCGCGGTACTTGGGGGCTGAGGCGGCGTCGGCCTTGGCCCAGTTGGAGTAGTAGTCCACCAAAGGACGCGTTTGGTCGCTGTAGACCTGCAGGCGTTTTTTGACGGTTTCTTCTTGGTCGTCGGCGCGTTGCACCAAGGCTTCGCCCGTCACGTCGTCAATGCCTTCCACTTTCGGTGGGTTGAATTTGACGTGGTAGGTGCGACCGCTGGCCACGTGGGCGCGGCGACCGCTCATGCGCTCGATGATGGCGTCAAAAGGCACATCGATTTCGAGCACGAAGTCCAACTTCACGCCAGCCGCTTTCATGGCATCGGCTTGAGGAATGGTGCGGGGGAAGCCGTCAAACAAGAAGCCTTGGGCGCAATCGGCTTGGGCGATGCGTTCTTTGACCAAGTTGATGATCAGGTCATCGCTGACCAAACCGCCAGCATCCATCACTTTTTTGGCTTCGATGCCCAAAGGGGTACCGGCTTTGACTGCAGCGCGCAGCATGTCGCCTGTGGAAATCTGGGGAATGCCGTATTTTTGGCAAATGAAGGTGGCCTGTGTACCTTTACCGGCACCAGGTGCGCCCAACAGAATCAGTCTCATGCTTAGTCCTAATGATGAATTAGTGTTGATATTTTGAAGTCGAGGATAGCATGCGCTCCCCTTCGAAATGCTTACGCGAGTGCCTCAAAGTGGGCACGGACCCGCGCCAAGTCCTCGGGCGTGTCCACACCGGGACCTGGCGAGTGCGCGCTGATGTGCACCGCAATGCGGTGTCCATGCCACATGGCGCGCAATTGCTCCAGCGATTCGGTCACTTCCAGTGGGGAAATGGCCAACTTGGGGAACTCACGCAGGAAGCCCACGCGGTAGCCGTATAGGCCCACATGACGTAGCGGCGCGGGGTCGGGGAGCGCGGTGATGCCGCCATTCAAGCCCCCATTTGCGAAGCCATCGCGCCACCACGCAATCGGGGCGCGGCTGAAGTACAGCGCGGTGTTGCGGGCGTCGAGCACCACTTTCACCACGTTGGGATTGGCAAAGTCGGCCACGGTGTCGATGGCGTGGGCCAACGTGCTCATGCTGCAGTCGTCGCGCTCTTGCAGCAGTTGCGCGGCGGCGTCGATGGAGGCGGGGTCGATCAAGGGCTCATCGCCTTGCACGTTCACCACCACGTCGGTGTCGCTCAGGCCCAGCAAATCGCAAGCTTCGGCCAAACGGTCGCTGCCCGAGGGATGGTCGGTACGCGTCAACACGGCTTCGATGTGGTGGGCTTGGCAGGCTTGCACGATGCGCTCATCGTCTGCGGCCACCACCACGCGCGAGGCGCTAGAGAGCAGCGCACGTTGTGCCACGCGGACCACCATGGGCACACCGGCTAGGTCGGCCAAGGGTTTGTCGGGTAAGCGCGAAGAGGCCATGCGGGCCGGAATCAAGACACAAAACGACATCAAAGCCCCAATTCTTCGTCGGTCAAGGGGCGAGCTTCGTTCTCCAGTAAAACAGGAATGCCGTCGCGCACGGGGTAAGCCAAACGCGCGCTGCGCGAGATCAGTTCTTGACGTTCTCGGTCAAATTCAAGCGGGCCTTTGGTGACGGGGCAGACCAAGAGTTCAATCAATTTAGTGTCCATGGGGTGATGATAACTTTGGGCGTTGCGTGATTTGAAGCGCCGCGTCAATGGCGTGCAGCAGGGCGTTGGGCAATTCGGTCACGAGCGGCACGGCCCACGCCTGCGGGTGTTGGGCCCAGATTTTGACGGCGTCTTTTTCAGTGCACAACACGTCGCCCCACGCGGGGTTGAGGGCGAGGCCGCGCACATCGGCGTGGTCGGGCAGGGCTTGGGTGTGCGCCAGCTGCAAGCCTTGGCGGCGCAGCATGTCAAAAAACACCTCGGGTTTGGCAATGCCTGCCAGCGCTTGCACGGGCGTGTGGGCCCAGCTTTGCAAAGCGCGTTGCGTGCCATCGGCTTGCCGCGCAAAGCTGGCTAATTCGCGTGTCACGGCAAAGGCGCCGGGGGGTGTTGGTCCCGAGGTTTGTACCACCCACATCGGCACGTCGCGGCCCGTGGTGGGGTGACGCCAAGGGCTGCGTGGCCAAGGCTCGCGCAAGGGCCCAGCGGGCAACAAAAAACCGTTGCCTACGCCACGTTCGTCAAACACGCACAGCTCTAGGTCGCGTGCCAGTGGCCAGTGCTGCAAGCCGTCGTCGCAGACCAGCACTTGCACGGCTGGATGTTGTTTCAGCAACGCCAAGCCCGCTGCCGTGCGGTTCGAGCCCACCCACACGGGCACTTGGCAGGTGCGGGCTATCAGCAAGGGCTCGTCGCCCACATCTTGCGCGGCGCTGTCTGGCAGCACGGGGCGAATGTCGGGTTGGGGGGCTTGTGCATCGCGCTGTCGTCCGTAACCGCGAGACAACACGCCCACGCGCCAGCCTTGTTGCGTCAGGTGCTGCACCAGTGCCATGACGATCGGGGTTTTGCCCACGCCGCCCACCAGCACATTGCCCACCACCAGCACCGGTACCGGCAAGACGTGTTGTTTGAGAACCCCTAACTTGTAGAGCGTGTGCCTGAGCCACACCAACGCGCCAAGCACAGCGCTGATCGGCCAAAGTGCCAAGGCTAGGCAGCGGTCTGGCCCGCGTTGACTCAGCCAAGCGCGCATCAGCGCATGGCGCAAAACACTCATAACGCGGCCCAAGGCAAAAGGTGGGTCATGGCAAAGGCCTGCGGGTGGCTGAGTGGGCTCAGTCGGCTTTGGCCGACGACGATTGGGCGGCGAAGGTCAGTTGGTTCAAGTTGCTGCGACGGGCGGCTTCCATCACCATCATCACCGACTGGTGCGAGGCTTGCGCATCGGCACTGATGATCACCATGGGGTTATCAACGCCTTGGGCAGCGCCTGACATGGCGCGGGTCAAACTGGCCACATCGCGGCCATTCAAAGCTTGGCGGTTCACGCTGAAGCGACCTTCGCTGGTGATAGACACCCGCACTTCACGGGGGTGTTGCTGCTGCGGCGTGGTGTCTGCCACGGGCAAATTCAGCTGCATTTCGGTGAACTTGCTGTAGGTGGTTGAGAGCATCAAAAAGATCAACACCACCAACAACACGTCGATGAACGGGATCAGGTTGATCTCCGGTTCGGGGCTTTGCGCACGGTGAAACTTCATAGCGAGCGGCTCAACGCAGTTTGCTGCGCAAAATCAGCAAGTGGCGCAAAAAGCGATCGGCGTCCAGCTCTAGGCCCAACACATAGGCATCCACGCGGGCACGCAGGTAGCGCCAAAACATCAAAGCGGGAATGGCCACGATCAAGCCAAACGCCGTGTTGTACAGCGCCATCGAAATACCGTGCGCCAGTTGCACGGGGTTGGCCGCAGCGCCTTGTGCCGATTGCGAACCAAAAATATCAATCATGCCCACCACCGTGCCCAGCAAGCCCAGCAGCGGGGCAGCCGAGGCAATCGTGGCCAGCGCTACCAAGTGTTTGTCCAAGGTGTGTGCTGCTTGACGGCCTGCGGCTTCCATGCTGGCACGCAAATCGTCGTCGCTGATGCGTGGCTCAGCGTGCAAGGTTTGCCAACCGCTGGCCAACACGCCGCCCAAGACCGAGTGATGGCTCAATTGTTGAATCACCTCCACGGTGGGCAATGTTTGTTGCGACGCCTCCATCGCTTGCGCGAGCAAACCTTCGGGCGCCACCAAATGTGTGCGCAAACTCATCAAACGCTCAATGACCAAAGCCAAGGCCACCACCGAACATGCCAGCAATGGCCAAATCGGCCAACCTGCCGCTTGTATGATTGAAAACAAACGCGTACTCCTGAAAAAATCGCTGATCGATTATCGCCGAGTCCATGATTCACAATTTCTGTGGATAACTTTGTGGGTAACTTGGTTTGGCAGCTATTCAAACCCGCATGAATGCGTCGCTTGAACAGATTGATTGAATTTTAAGCAATAAAAAACCTAACAAAATCAATCACTTGCTATGAAACTTCGACATTCTTCCCCTCTGCGCCGCCATTAATCGATAACACTTAAATTTGTGGATGACTTCAGCATGCCCTTGACAGAATCGCCCAGTTTGGCGCCCCGTATCTGGGCAGTTGGGGCCCTGTGCCGCGCCGTTGCTGATGCTTTGGAGGCCCGCTTCAACCCCGTCGCCGTGCGCGGCGAGATCACAAGCTTCACACGCGCAGCCAGCGGTCATTGCTACTTCACCATCAAGGACGCAGGCGGCCAACTGCGCTGCGCCATGTTCAAGCGCGCCGCCCAACTGCTGGACTTTCGCCCCGTGGACGGTGAGCTGGTCGAACTGCGGGGCCGCTTGGGCGTGTATGAGCCCCGAGGCGAGCTGCAACTCATCGTTGAAAGCCTGCGCCGTGCGGGGCAGGGCGCTTGGTTTGAGCAGTTTTTGCAACTCAAAGCCAAACTCGACGCCGAAGGCCTGTTCGACCCCGACCGCAAACGCCCCATTCGCGCCATGCCGCGCCGCATTGGCGTTGTCACGTCGTTGGGCGCGGCGGCTTTGCACGATGTGTCGACCGCGCTGCAACGCCGCGTGCCGCACATTCCGGTCGTTTTGGCCGCCTCCGCCGTGCAAGGGCCTGACGCCGCGCCGGGCTTGGTCAAAGCCTTGCAGCAGCTGAGCCAACAACCCGAGATGGACGTCATCTTGCTCGTGCGCGGTGGCGGTTCGATGGAAGACCTGTGGGCGTTCAATGACGAAACCTTGGCCCGCACCATCGTCAACAGCCCCGTGCCCATCATTTGCGGCGTGGGCCACGAAACCGACTTCACCATCGCTGACTTTTGCGCCGATCTGCGCGCCCCCACACCCACCGCAGCCGCCGAAATGTGTGCCTTGCCGCAGGCCGATCTGATGGCCAATCTGGGTCAATGGCACGCCGCGCTAGAGGGCTTCACCCACCGCTATTTGGACACCCAAGAGCAACGCCTCGACCGCGCACAAGCCCGTTTAGGCCGCCCGTCACAAGGCATCACCACCGAAAAAATGCAGCTGTTGCGCTTGCAGCAGCGCTTGCGCAGCGCCGTGCAAACCCACAGCCAACGTGGCCAACATGACGTGAGCAACCTCGCCACACGTTTGACCCGTGGCGTGCAGCAAACCCCCGCCACAGCCCGCGAGCGTTTGCAGCGCGCGGCTTTGCGCCTCGACTTGCTCGATCCAAAGCTGGTGTTGCAGCGCGGGTTTGCGTGGCTCAGCGACGCCCAAGGCCAAGCCATCACCTCCGTCGGCCAGACGCAAGAGGGCCAAGCGCTGCAAGCGACCCTTGCCGATGGCGTGGTTGATTTGCGCGTCGCTGCACCCAGTCGCATTTAGTTTTTACAATCCAGCTTTCTTGTTCAGATTTTTTACCCAGAGGACTCCATGGAACACACGCTCCCCGCACTGCCTTACGCCATCGACGCATTGGCTCCCCACTACTCGCAAGAAACCTTGGAGTTTCACCACGGCAAGCACCACAACGCTTACGTTGTGAACCTGAACAACCTGCAAAAGGGCACCGAATTCGAAGCCATGTCGCTCGAAGAAATCGTCAAGAAGTCCAGCGGTGGCATCTACAACAACTCAGCCCAAATCTGGAACCACACCTTCTTCTGGAGCTGCATGAAGCCCCAAGGCGGCGGCGAGCCCACAGGCGCCTTGGCTGACGCCATCAACGCCAAATTCGGCAGCTACGCAGCTTTCAAAGAAGCCTTCGTCAAGAGCGCCGTGGGCAACTTCGGTTCGGGCTGGACTTGGTTGGTCAAAAAGGCTGACGGTTCGGTGGACATCGTCAACACCGGCGCAGCTGGCACACCTTTGACCACCGCCGACAAAGCGTTGCTGACTGTGGACGTGTGGGAACACGCTTACTACATCGACTACCGCAACATGCGCCCCAAGTTCGTTGAAACGTTCTTGAGCAACTTGGTGAACTGGTCGTTCGCTGAAGCCAACTTCGCTTAAAACGAAATCACACGTTGTAAGTGCTTTTTAAGCGGCACTTACAATTTCAAAAGGGCTGCATGAATTGCAGCCCTTTTTTCGTGGAAGGCGCTAAAATTTCATCAAATATGAGGTTTATTTGATGAAATTAATAAAACGTAACAAGTTGTTTTTGTCTTTGTGCTTCGCTGCTTTAGGTATGCAAGCAGGCAGCAGCGGTGCGCAAAACATCGATCCACCCGCCACGCATGGCTTTCCTGCGTCTCAGGCCATCAGCAACCGCTACATCGTCGTTTTCAAGCCCAGCGTGCAAAACCCTGCACAAGAAGCCGCCAATGCGATGCGCGGTGTGCAAGGGCAAACCCATCACGTTTTTAGCAACGCCATCAAAGGCTTTGCAGCCACTTTGCCTGCGGCTGCGCTGCAAGCGCTCAAAAACAATCCCAACGTCGAATCGGTGGAGCAAGACGCCACTGTGCGTCTGAACCAAGTCGCTTCGGTGCAAAACCAAGCCACATGGGGCTTGGATCGCATTGATCAAATCGACCGTCCTTTGGACAGTCAATACCACTACAACTACACCGGCGCGGGCGTGACCGCCTTTGTGATCGACACCGGCATTCGTGCCGATCACGTCGAGTTCACGGGCCGTGTGCTGGCGGGCTACAACACCGTGCCTGACGCCAACGGCACCAACGACTGCAATGGTCACGGCACCCACGTTTCGGGCACCGTCGGTGGCACCACTTGGGGCGTCGCCAAGGCCGTCAAACTCGTGCCTGTGCGCGTGCTCGATTGCGCGGGCTCTGGCACCTTGAGCGGCGTGATTGCGGGTATTGACTGGGCCGCAGGCAGCACCTTGCGACCTGCGGTGGCCAATTTGTCCTTGGGCAGCAGCTATTCCAGCACCGTCAACGCCGCTGTGGCAGGCGCCGTGAGCAAAGGCATCACCATGGTTGTGGCCGCTGGCAACAGCAACGCCAACGCTTGCAGCTACTCGCCGTCGAGCGAGCCTTCTGCCATCACCGTAGGCGCCACCACCAGCACCGATGCGCGTGCGTCGTACTCCAACTACGGCAGTTGCTTAGACATCTTTGCCCCCGGCAGCAACATCACCTCGGCTTGGTACACCAGCACCACGGCCACCAACATCATCAGTGGCACCTCCATGGCGTCGCCCCATGTGGCTGGTGTGGCTGCGTTGGCCTTGCAAGCCAATCCCAACGCCACCCCAGCGGCGGTGGCCACCTTTTTAACCAGCAACGCCGCGCTCAACAAAGTCGGCTCTGCCGGTACAGGTTCCCCCAATAAGTTGGTCTATTCATTGGCTAACGGCGCACCTGGCATCGTGGTGCAACAAACGGTGGCCATCAAGAGCTTGACGGGCAGCGCTCAAAAATCGGGCAAAAATTGGCAAGCTTCCGTGGTCGCCAGCGTGCGTGACGTCAACACCGGTGCCGCCGTCGCCAACGCTGTGGTGTCTGGCGCGTTTGCACCAGGCGGCGCCACCAGCTGCACCACCGCCAGCACCGGCAGTTGCACCGTGACGCGGACCGGCATCCCCACCACCACCGTGTCGACCACCTTCACGGTCAGCAATGTCAGTGGCACCAATTTGGTCTATAGCGCCACACAAAACGCAGCCACACAGGTCACCGTCGCCAAACCTTAAGGCTTAAACGCCACCCCAGCCAATCGGCTGCCCGCCTTCAGCCCTTTTTTTGCAAACCAGCCTTGGTTCATCTCCAGCACAAAGCGCACGGGCTTGGTGGAGCAATGTGAATCGGTGGTTTGCGGCTTCATGTCTGCCAAGTTGACGATGGTGCCGTCGTCGGCCACAAACGCGGCGGTCAGGGGCAGCAGGGTGTTTTTCATCCAAAAACATTGCGTGCTGGGTTGCTCAAACACAAACAGCATGCCCTCGTGCGTGGGCATCTCAGCGCGAAACATCAGGCCAATGCTGCGTTGCTCCGGCGTTTGGGCCACTTGCACATCCATTTGGTACATGCCCGCTTGCAACTTGATGCGGGGCAGGGTGGTTTGGGGCGTGTCTTGCGCGCTGGCTGTTGCGGTGCTCAACGCCACCAGCAGAGTGAGAAAAAGTCGTTTCATAGCGCACAAATATAGCTGAGGCTTGCCCCTAAAATTATTGAACATAACTAAAACCCACGGGAGCTTTCCGCATGTCTTACCAGCACATTCAAGTGCCGACTCAAGGTCAAAAAATCACCGTCAACGCCGACATGTCGCTGAACGTGCCCCCTCAGCCCATCGTGCCCTTTATTCAGGGCGACGGCATTGGTCAAGACGTGACCCCCGTGATGCGCAAAGTGGTCGATGCAGCCGTGGCCAAAGCCTACGGCGGCGCGCGAGAAATTCAATGGATGGAAGTGTTTGCGGGCGAAAAATCCACCCAAATCTACGGCCCTGACGTGTGGCTGCCCCAAGAAACTGTGGACGTTTTGCGCGACTACGTGGTCTCCATCAAAGGCCCCTTGAACACCCCCGTGGGCGGTGGCATTCGCTCACTCAACGTCGCACTTCGCCAAGAGCTCGACCTGTACGTGTGTCTGCGCCCCGTGCAGTACTTCAAAGGCGTGCCTTCGCCCTTGAAAGAGCCGGAAAAAACCAACATGGTCATCTTCCGCGAGAACTCGGAAGACATCTACGCGGGCATTGAGTTCGCCGCCGAAAGCGCCGAAGCCAAGAAGTTGATCGCCTTCTTGGTCAACGACATGGGCGCCACCACCATCCGTTTCCCCAACACCTCGGCTATCGGCATCAAACCCGTGTCCATCGAGGGCACCGAGCGCTTCATTCGCAAAGCCATCCAATACGCCATCGACCACGACAAGCCCAGCGTCACCATCGTGCACAAGGGCAACATCATGAAATTCACCGAAGGGGGTTTCCGGGATTGGGCCATGGCCTTGGCGCAAAAAGAGTTTGGCGCCACCCTGATTGACGGCGGTCCTTGGTGCAAATTCAAAAACCCCAAAACGGGCCAACAAATCATCATCAAAGACGTCATCGCTGACGCCTTCTTGCAGCAAGTCTTGATGCGTCCCGCCGAATACTCGGTGGTCGCCACGCTCAACTTGAATGGCGACTACATCTCCGATGCCGTGGCCGCGCAAGTCGGCGGCATTGGCATCGCCCCCGGCGCCAACCTGTCCGACAGCGTGGCCTGCTTCGAAGCCACCCACGGCACGGCGCCTAAATACGCGGGCAAAGACTACGTCAACCCCGGCTCCATGATCTTGTCTGCCGAAATGATGATGCGCCACATGGGCTGGACCGAGGCGGCTGATGTCATCCTCACGTCTATGGAAGCCGCCATTGCCAGCCACCGTGTCACTTACGACTTTGCACGTTTGATGGACGGCGCGACGCAAGTCAGTTGTTCAGGCTTTGGGCAGGTGGTGGTTGACAGTATGTAAGTCGCAACCCTTGGTTTTGGTCTTTTCATAAAGGCCTCCAAAACACAAGCCCTTGGGATGTCAAATTCTTGAGGGTTTTTGCATTTTTGATAATTAAAAATACAAAGTCTTTTTACATCATTTAACAAACGCAAGCACTCATACAAGCGCTGATCATTACAATTAAAGTCAACACAAAGTATTCATTCTTTGGTTCGTTTTGTAACTTCAGCCACAGCGAGTGCCCTATGACCAACAAGCCCAAAAAATCAGCCGCCATCGTTAAAACGATCAAGAAAAGCGCCAAAGCGCTGCTGTCAGGTAAGAAAGACGTCAAGCGTTTGGCCGCTGCGCTGCCGTTGACGGCGATTTTGGTGGAAGAGGTCAGGGCGGCGCAAAGTCACCTCGGGCCGGTTGAGTTAACCGCCAAAGATGCGCTGGACAGCTTGGCATTGGAGACGCAGACGACCGAACTTGAACCGCAGCAAGCCCAACTTGAAGAGGCATTGACGGATGAGCAAGTGGCGGAGCTGCAAGAAGATGTTCATTTAGAGGTGACACGCAGTGAGCGTGATCTCTTGTTGGCTCAAGCGGACACGGCCCCACCTGGCGGTGCTGCAACCATTTCCGATGCGGGCGCCAGTGCAGGCGCAGGCGCAGGGGCTGCCGCTGCACCTTTTGAATTGAGCGCTCTGCCCCTCGCTGGCGCCGGAATCGCCCCTATCGCGGGTGCCCTTGGTTTGGGGGCTGTGGCTGCCAACAACGCAAGCGGTACGGCTGGTGTGGTCAAAACGTACACCTTCGCCATCGTCAAGGCCACCGACAACCAAGGCGCGATCGTTGGCGATGTGCTCAAAAACGGTGCCACAGATGACGAAACGCCAACCCTCGTCGGTACAGCAACCCCAGGCAGTGTGATTGTCATCAGCGAAGCTGGCATTGTTTTTGGTTCCGTTGTGACAGACGCTAATGGCAACTGGAGCTTTACCTCGAAGCTCAAACAAGCCCAAGGCGAGCACACGTACACCGCCACGATGTTCATCGATGAAGCCACCGTTGAATCCACGACCTTTAGTCTCACGATCGACTCGTTTGCGCCTCTTGCCCCCCAAATCGTGTCTGTGAATGACGATGCCGGTTTAACCACAGGCGTGGTCAGCCCCAAGGTCATCACCGACGACACAACCCCGACCTTTCGTGGCACAGGCACAGCTGGCGACACCATCACCCTTTTTGACGGCACCACGCAACTCGGCACCACACAGGTTTTGTCAAACGGCACTTGGAGTTTCACACCCACCAGCGCTTTAAGCAGCGGCACACATAGCGTGACCTCGCAAGCCAGCGATGCTGCAGGCAACACCAGCCCCGCATCTGCAGCCGTTGAGTTTGTGGTGGGGGGCGCTACCCTCACTGAAGCGCAAGCCGCCGACGCGCTGGCCAAAGGCCAGAGTTTCGCCAGCAGTGACCGCATCACCTTGAACCAAGCCGACGACAACCTGAGCTTGAGCCTCAAGCAGTTGCAAAAACTAGGCATCGACGCCGTGTCTGTGGCTGGTGTGGTGGGCGACCTTAACCTCGACTTGGGCGCAGGCAGCGCGTTGTCTGCAGGTGCGTTGCCTGTGTTTGGCGACAGCGACAACAACGGCACGCTGAGCGTGGCAGAAGACGCCGCGCTCAATGTCAGCCTGAACGTCGACAGCTTGGCCCAAATCAATGAGCTGTCGAGCTTGTCGACGGGCTTGGCTGCATCGGGCATCGATAACGTCAATCTCCATCTGGCCGATCAAACGGCACTCGATGCCGTGTTTGCCGACTCGGGTTTTGGCACCAGCTTCGACAGCTTCATCGCCGCTGGCCTGAACGCCAGCATCGACATGACCAACAACCTGGCTAGCCTCAACGCAGCGCAAGCCAGCAGCATGATTGCCGAAGGGTTGCACTTTGCCAGCAACGACATCGTCGATGTGCAATTCGATACGGCTCAGGGAACTCACCTGAGTACGAGCCTTAAAGATTTGCAAAAACTGGGTATCGATGCCGTCGGAATTGGTGGCGGCGGTGGATTTGTCTCGGCATCAGCGTTTAGTGCTGTTTCGGTCCCAGGCATCAGCCTCGACCTCGGCTCAGGCGCCAGCACTTTGAGCGCAAGCGGCCTGCCCAAATTTGGCGATGCCAACCAAGATGGCACCCTCAGCGCAGCCGAAGACGCCGCCCTCAACGTCACCTTGGACGTGGCCAACCTCAGCCAGCTGCACGAAGTGGCTGGCGTGTCGGGCTTGGCCGGTTTGGGCATTGATGACGTGTCGCTCAACTTCACCAACCAAGCCGCGTTCGACACTGCCTTTGGCGCGAACAGCAGCTTGGTAGCCGATCTCTCAGCCCTGCACACCGCAGGTCTGAACACCGGCACCATCGACATGGCCAGCAATGCCGCCACGCTCAGCGCCACGCAAGCACACGCTTTGGTGGTCGATGGTCTGCACTTTGCCGGCGCAGACAGCATCACCGTCAACGCCGATGGCACGCACCTCAGCACCAGTCTCAAAGAGTTGCAAAAACTCGGTGTCGATGCTGTGTCGTTCGCCGCGGGTGGCGACACGCATGTGGGCCTCGACTTGGGCGACTTCAACAACTTCGATGCGATCAGCTTCAATGGCTTGCCCGTGTTTGACACCGCGCTTGATGTGACGCTTGGCGTCAACAGTTTGGACCAGCTCCACGGCATCACCACCGCTGCAGTGGAGGCTGCCTTGAACAGCGCCAACATCGACAGCATTCAGCTCAATGTGGCCGATCAAGCCGCTTTTGATTCAGTATGGTCAAGCTCTGCAAACACCAGTGCCTTTGCCAGCGACTTGGCTTCCCTGCATACCGCAGGTTTGGACGTCACCACGCTCGACGTGGGCGGCAGCTTCATCAATTCGCAGATTCATCTGAGTGAGTTGCAAGCCGCCACACTCAACACTGCGGGCCTGCACTTTGCCAACAACGACTTTGTGTCGATGGATGTCACGGCGGCTCAAGGCACGCACCTCAACACCTCCATGGCCGACTTGCACAAGTTGGGCGTGGACACCCTCACCATCACCGATGGCGAGCACATCACCGACTTGGGTGTGATGGCCAACAGCCTCACCAGCCACGGCATCTCGCACCTCGGTTTGTCCAGCAGCGATTTGTTGGACAACACCACGCTCACCGCCGGTTCGACCTTGGCCCAGAAAGTGGGCACCTTCGACTGGGCGAACAGCGGCATCGACTTCTCGCTGGGCGTGGACAGCAATGTTGCGGACCTCATCAGCATGCTCGAAAACGGTGTCGATGTGTTCACCGGTCAAGCCTTGGCCAACACCGCTGTGTGGGGTGACCTCATTCAAGTGTTGCAAGAATCTGGGTTGGGTGGCATCAACCTGCACAGCTCAGCCACTACCAGCGCGACGTCTGCCAACGTCGTGGTCAGCGACGAGCTCACCGGCGCTTTGTACGACGCAGGCATGCTGCACGCTTTGCCCAATGCCAACATCACCCTCGATGTCGGCACCAATAAAGTGCTGCAAACCAGCCTCAAAGCCATGCTCGACCTCGGTGTGGACAAAGTCCAAACCGACCACAAGGTCTACGTGGACTTGGGCCTCGACCAAGCCACCGCACACGACATGCAAGGTCTGTTTACCGCCTTCACCCACGACACTACCGTGCCCACCAGCGGTTTGTTTGGCGGCAAAGAAGCGGGGCTGGTCGTCGACCAAGCCACCTTCAACACCATGGGCGCCAGCGATGTGCACACCTTGGTGCAGCAGCTCTCCAAGCTCGGCATCACCGAAATCGATGTGCTTGGCAGCAACCACGTCGTCACGCACGCCTACCAAATCACGGCGCAAACGCAAGTGCTGTCGCAAGTCGACATCTTGGGTACCTCCAGCGCTGGTACCGACTTGGCTGTGTTCGACACAGACATCTTGCACAAGACCATCAAGGCATAAAGCTAACCCAAGGCCACGCACATGCTCGACGCCCTCAGCACCCCAAAGCAGGGCCTCGCGGCCTCGCAAGCACCGGTTCGCAAAATCTTGCAACAGTGCCGCAACGCGTTTTGGTTTGCCTTCGGGCTCACCTTCGTCATCGACATGCTCAGCGTCACGCCGCTGCTGTACATGATGAGCGCTTACGACCGTGTGCTGTCTAGCCGCAGCGGGGTCACGCTGGTGTCGTTGACGTTGGTGGTCATCGCGTTTTATGTGTTTTGGTCGGCGCTGGAGTGGATTCGTGCGCGCCTCATGGTGCGCCTGTCCCTGCGCATCGATTGGGACTTGGCTGCTGACGTGTTTGACGCCTCGTTTCGCCGCTACGTGGGCCGTAAAAATGTGAATGTGCATCAGCTCTTGGGCGACTTGCTCTCGCTGCGTCAGTTCTTCACCGGTCAACCCGCGTTGGCCTTGATGGATGCGCCATTCGCCTTGATCTTCATTTTCATTGGCGCTATTTTTCATCCGTACTTAGCCATCTTTGCGGCCGCTGCATCGTTGCTGATGGTGGTGGTGTCTTACCTCACCGTGAAGGTGACCAGCCCCATTCTGAAAGAGGCCAACGACGCCAACGCCGAGGCCTCGCGCGTCGCCGCTGAAAGCCTGCGTCACGCCGAGTCCACTTTGGCCTTGGGCATGTTGGGGGCGGTGCGAAACCGGTGGTACGCGCAACACCGGCACTTCTTGACCAACCAAGTCAACGCCAGCGAAGCCACCGGACTCATGGGTGGCTTTTCTGGTTTCTTGCAAAAGGCGTTGCCCTCCTTGCAAATGGCCTTGGGCGTGTTTTTGGCCATGGAAAACCTCATCACCGGCGGCATGATCATGGTGGCTTCGATGCTGATCAGCAAATCCGTGTCGCCCATCCAAAAACTCATGGGCTGCTGGAAAGAAATCATCCAAGCCCGCCAAGCCTACGAGCGCTTGAACGAACTGCTGGCTCACGACCAACAAGCCACCAACACCATGCAACTGCCCGCACCCACGGGCCGTGTCGACGTGGCCGATGCCGCTGCTGTGCCCCCCGGCCACAACAAAGCCGTGGTGTCGGGCATTCACTTCGCCCTACAACCTGGCCAAGTGCTGGCCGTGGTTGGCCCCAGCGCGGCGGGCAAATCGTCGCTGGTCAAACTGCTGCTCGGCGTGTGGAAACCGGCGGTGGGCAGCGTGCGCTTAGACGGCGTAGAAATCTCGGAGTGGAGCCACGACGAAGTTGGCCCCTTGGTCGGCTACGTGCCTCAAGAAATTGCCTTCTTTGAAGGCACCGTGGCCGAAAACATCGCCCGCTTGGGCGAGGTCGACCCCGAAAAAGTGGTGCACGCCGCCCAACTCATTGGCATGCACGACGCCATCCTGACCTTCCCCAAAGGCTATGACACCCCCTTGGGTGAAACCGGTTTTGCCTTGTCGGGTGGCCAGCGCCAACGCATTGCCATTGCCCGCGCCATCTACGGCATGCCCAAATACGTGGTGATGGACGAGCCCAACTCCAACCTCGACGAAGTCGGCGAAAACGCGCTCATCGACACCGTGCAAGCCCTCAAAGCCAACGGCAGCACCGTGGTGCTGACCACGCACCGCCCACGCCTGATTGGCACCGTCGACATGATGCTGGTCTTGAAAGCCGGCCAACAAGTGGCCTTTGGCACTGCACAAGACATGTTTGAAGCCATGCGGCGTTTGCAATCTGTGCCGTCCGCAGCCACTGCCAGCGATGCACCTGCAGGTGAGGGCGCTGCAGCCTCCGCGCCCATCCCCGTAACAAATGCTCAGCCCGCCTTGGTCGCCGTGGCCGGAGGTGCCGCATGAGCGACCACAGCAACGCCGCCGCCGTATCTGCCGCTCACAGCCTCTCCGTCCTTGACCGCGCCAAAGTCGTGGACGACAAACTCACCGGCTGGATCGACGGCTGGAACCCCTACAAACCCGAAAAACTCCACAGCCGCGGCTTGCAACCCGTCATGGTGGAAGAGTCAGACATTCGCCGCAATGCCGCCAAGTGGTTTTTGGGCTTCTTCGCCGTCTTCTTGGCGTGGGCCTTGTGGGCGCCTATCGACGCGGGCGTCACCGTGCAGGGCAGCGTGTCGGTGCTGGGCAACCGCAAAGCCATTCAGCACCCCACCGGCGGCGTGGTGCAAGAAATCATGGTGCAAGAGGGCGCGCAAGTGCAGCAAGGCCAGGTGCTCTTGCGCATCAACCCGCTTAAGAGCGAAGTTGAAATGACCGGCGCTGAGCTGCAATACATCAACCTGCTCGCCACCGAATCGCGCCTCAAAGCCGAGCGCGACAACGCGGGCGCCATCAAATGGGGCGACGAGCTGGCCAAGCACTTCAAGCCCAACGACCCCCGCGTGGCCGAAGCCAAAGCCCTGCAAGTGCAACTCTTCAACTCGCGCAAATCCGAGTTCAACAGCCAAGTGTCCAGCCTGAACGAGCAAATCGAGGGCCT
This sequence comes from Limnohabitans sp. TS-CS-82, assembly GCF_002943475.1. NCBI lineage: Bacteria > Pseudomonadati > Pseudomonadota > Betaproteobacteria > Burkholderiales > Comamonadaceae > Limnohabitans > Limnohabitans sp. TS-CS-82. The sequence goes on from NZ_PTQX01000011.1 coordinate 140,281, forward strand.
CAACAGCGTACTCACCTCGCGCAAAGTGCAGCAACGCAGCTTGGGCGAAGAAATGAGCAACACCCAATCGCTCGCCAAAAACGGCTTTGTGCCCATGGCCCAAGCCAACCAAGCCGAACGCCAAAAGAGCGACATCGACTCCAGCATCGCCAGCACCCAAGCCGACATTGCCCGCGCCAAACTGCAAATTGCCCAAGTTCGCAGCACCTTGCTCAAAGACGTGGACAACCAGCTGCAAGAACTCCAAAAAAACCGCGACGCGATGCTCAGCCGTTTAGACAGCGCCAAATTTGACCGCGACCTTGCCGAGGTGCGCGCCCCCGTCAGCGGCAGCGTGGTGGGCCTCAAAGTGTTCACCGAAGGCGGCGTGGTCACCAGCGCCCAAGTGCTGATGGAAGTCGTGCCCAAAGACGAAACCCTCATCGTGCAAGCCAAAATCCCCGCCACCTTGATCGACAAAGTACGCGCAGGCATGCCCACCGACATGCGCTTTACGGCCTTCAACCAAGCCACCACCCCCGTCATCCCTGGCAGCGTCAAAGTGGTGGGCGCCGACAAAGAGCCCAGCAGCAACCCCAACGAAGGCGATTTCTACATGGCCCAAGTCGAAACCACCAAAGAAGGCCTAGAGCGCCTCAGCGGCCTCAAAGTGCAACCCGGCATGCCCGTGGACGTGGTCATCAAAGCAGGCGAACGCTCGTTCATGAGCTACTTGCTCAAACCACTCAGCGACAAGATGGCACGGGCGTTCAAGGATTGATTTGACGTTCGCTTCATCTCGGATTTGACCCAAAGGGCTCGCCTAAACAGCGAGCCCTTTTTTATTGTTACTCACACTTACAAAATATTGGTTTTTTAACAAGTTTTTACATTTCATGTAGTACTATTTGAATACTATAGATGTAACTAAGTGGGTATTCAATGATCTTTAAGTGCACATGGAGAGCAGCCGCTTGCGCGCTGACGGCGGTAGCGTGGTTGGGTGGTTTTAGCACCTCGGCGCAGGCGCTAGACCTGTTGGGGGATTACCAAAAGGCCTTGGCCTACGACCCCACGTTTCAAACCGCCTTGGCCGAGCGCCAAGCCAATTTGGCCAGCGCCACCCAAGCCCGCGTGGCCTATTTGCCTGAAGGCAGCATCAGCAACCAGCGCTTGCAGACCGACACCAGCGACCGGCGCACCCTCACGTTGACCCAGCCCTTGCTCAGCCTTGAGCGCATCGCCACCTTCCGCATGGCCGAGCCCCGCGAGGCGTTTGCCGAAGCCACCTTTGTGGGCAAACAGCAAGACCTCGCCATGCGCTTGCTCAAAGGTGCCAACGCCATCATCTTGGCCAACGAAAACCTCAAGCTCAACGCCGCCAAAATGGCCGCGCTCGACCAACAAGCCTTGGCCGCCAAAGCCAAACTCAGCCTAGGGCAGGGCACCATCACCGACCAGCGTGACATTGAAGTCAAAGCCGCCCAAGCCAAAGCCCAGCAACTCAACTTCAAAACCGCGCTCGACGTGGCCGCCAAACAATACGCCGCCATGACTGGCGCACGCCCGAAGGTGGCCGAGTTTGTGCTGGTTCAAAAAGACCGCAGCCTGCAACTCAAAAGCGCCGCCGACTACGTCGACCTCGCCTTGCAAAACAACCCCGCTTTGCAAGCCGCCCGCTACGCCGAGCGCGTGGCTGAGCTGGATGTCGACAAAACCACCGGCTCGCTCTTTCCCACCATCTCGGCCACCCACAGCCAAAGCAAATCGGGCAGCACCAGCGTGCAATACAGCGGCATCACGGTGAACATGCCACTGCAAGCTGGCAACTTCTACGCCCGTGAAAGCGTGCAAGCCAATTACCTCAAAGCCAAAGAAGCCACCCGCGACGTGGAAGAAAAAACCCGCCTTGAAGTGGAAAAACTGCGCGCGCAAATTGAAACTGGCTCAGAGCTGCTGACCATTCAGCAAGACGCCATCGCTGCCGCTGAACTGAGCCTAGAAGCCAACCAAAAAAGCTACGAAGGTGGGGTGCGTAGCGCGGTCGACATTTTGAATGCCACGCAAACCGTGTTTCAGGTGAAAAGCGACTTCGTCACCGCAGCCACCAGCCAAGCCGAAAACCTGCTGGGCCTCGCCATGCAAACCGCCACCGAGCCCGAAGTGGCTGTCACCACCATCATGCGTTTCATCGCTGCGGAGTAAACCACATGAAAATTGTGATCGTTGCCTCCAGCCCCGACTGCAACACCGCCAACCTGCAAACCCTGCTTCAAGCCTCCGGCCTGCAAGCCGCACGCCCCAGCGCCAAATACGGCCACACCGCCAGCGACTGGCACAGCAAAATCTACACCGCCCTCGACCACGACATCGACGGGCTCACCACCCAAAGCCCGCTGCCTGTGGGCATCGCGTGGCTCGACTTGGCCGTTGACCTGATGGTCTCCAACATCGACCAAGTGGAATGGGGCTTTGCCGACGCACGCGCCACTTGGTTGCTCGACTTTTGGCGCAACGTCGACCCACAAAGCCGCTTCGTGCTGGCCTACACACCGCCCCAACACCTCGACCTCTCCAGCCCCCAAGCCCTCAACACTTGGCTCAGCTACAGCGGCGAACTCCTGCGCTTTTACAAAGCCAACAAAGCCCGCACCATCTTGGTCGACAACAGCGAAGTGGGCATTTATCCCGCACGCTTGGCCTACACCTGCCAAAAAACGTGGTCACTCACCACCGTGGACTGGCAAAAACTCGGCACTGTCGCCGCCTCGGCCTCGCCCAGCACCTACGGCCCCGTGCCCTCGCTTGCCGCCAAACTCGGCAAACTTTTGCACCAGTCGCGCACCCCCTTGCTCAACCCGAGCACGGCCGTGATGTCCACCAAAAAGTCAGGCAAACCGCAAGGCATGTTGGGCGCGCTCTTTGCCCTGTTTGGCAAATCAAAACAACTCAGCGAAGACTTGGACCGTACCCAAGCCGAACTCGCCCAAACCAATGGCCAACTGAGCCAAGCCAACCTCTTGCTCAGCGACTTGGGCCAAGAAAAACAAAACCTGCAAACCCAAGCGCAAGACCTGCAAACGCAAATCAGCAGTTTGCAAGCGCAAGCCCAAACGCTGCAAGCGGAGCGCCAAACTCTGCAAGCACAAATCAGCGCATTGCAAACGCAAAACCAAGCCCAAAGCCAAGAAGGCGAGTTGTTGCTGAGCCAGCTGCACCAAGTGCAAGAAGAGCTAGAGCGCTACGCCTTGCAAAACAAGCAAGTGCAAGAGCAGTTGGCCAAAACTGTCGCAGCAGAAGCCGCCCTCAAAGCTCAGCTAGACAACGTCACCCAAGCGCTAGAAGCCAAAAGCAACGATCTGGCCGCCAGAGCCAAAGAGCTGGTCGACGCGCAGGCCGCAGCACAAACGGCCAGCGCAGCCGCACAAGCTGCCGCCGTCAAAGCCAAGCAAGAAGCCGATGCAGCAGCCAGCGGGGCCAAAGCGCAGTTAGACGCCAAAGCCAAAGAACTTGCAGACAAAAACAACGAGCTAGCCGCCAAGGTCAAACAGCTGACTGATGCACAAGCTGCTGCGCAATCGGCTGGCGCTGCTGCCCAAGCCGCCGCCGCCCAAGCCAAGCAAGAAGCCGAAGCTGCCTTAAGCGCCGTCAAAGCCGAGCGAGACACGCAAGCGCAACTGCTGCAGCAAGCTCAAGCCAAACACCAAGACAGCACCCAAGAAAACGAGCTGCTGCTTTTGCAACTCATGCAAGCGCAAGAAGAGTTGGTCGAGTACTACGAGCAAAAAGGCGAGTTCGAAAAACGCTACCTCGCCTACAAAGCCCGCTGGGACCGCCTCGAAACCCGCATGCCTAACTACCTCGACTTTGGCGCGATGGACATCGTCAACGTCGACAGCATGTCAGACACCCCCAGCATCACTTGGCAGGTCAAAGACTTTGCGCAAGCTGGCGTGGCGCTCAGCGAGTTCAGCTTTGTCACCGTGCTGCAAGACGGCCACCCTGGCATTGGCTTGGTCAAAGACGGCAAGCCCCAAGCCTTTGGGCCCAAGTTGCTCAACACCGACAAAGACCACCTCGCCACCTTCTTGGCATTGGGCACCACCGAGTTTCGCCAGCTCACCGCTGCCGTGTCCATCTTGGCGCAGCTCGATGCAGGGCAGTGGCAGGGCTTTGTGTTCCCGCCGCAGTTTGACCTTGGCTTTTGGCGTGCCTCGCTGCAAACCCTCATCGCGCAACTCAAAACCTTGCCCGCCTTGCTGCGCTACGACGACGTGCACCTCAAGCGCGAGCTCATTAACCCCGACTACGAGCACCTCTGGCTGGAGTTTCATGGCCTCAGCTTGGGCACCACGCAGCTCAAAAAGTTTGAAATTCGCTTGGGCGCGGCCTTGGTGCAAGCCACCGGCTTTTCGCAATACCCCAAGTTTGAAATTCCGCTCATCGACGGCAAAACCAAACCCTTTGAGAGCTGGTACGCCGAGTCGCACGACGACAGCGGTGCCAAGCTAGAGCTTCGCTTCTCGATCGACAAAAACGCGTTCGACGTGGCCGTGTGGTCCAAACTCGCCGACGCCGACAAAGCCTTGCTCGCCCGCGTCATCTACGCCATGCCCGACGCGCTCAAACGCCTTGACGCACAGAAAGTGTCCATCCACCGTTCGTGGGCCACTTGGGTTAACTTTGCCACCGACGCCGTGCGCGTGCTGGAGCGCAACCGCACCGAGCCCGCCAAACTGGCCCCCAGCGCGGCCCCCAAACTGCAACCTCCAACCGCAGCCCCCCAAGCTGCTGCGCCTCAAGCTGAGCCGCCTTCAAAGCCACTTGCACCGCTGCCCGCAGAGCCAAAGGCCGCCGACAAAGTCATCCACATTGCTGCCACGCCTGTGCCCAGCAAATACAACATGGCCAATGGCATGACCGCCAAGCAAGCCAAACAAGCGCGGAGAGCCAAAGCTTGATCACCCGAGAACAAGCCGTCTTGGCCTACCGCCTCATGCTGGGGCGCGACCCTGAAAACGAAGACGTGGTCACCAGCCTGTGCCAAAACACCCACAACACGCACGCGCTGCGCGAGGTGTTTATCAAGTCGCCCGAGTTTGTGCAGCGCATGGGCGAGTTGCTCAAACAGCCGCAGCAAGTGCGCCACCGCCACCCCTACCACTTGCCCAAAATACCCGTCGAAACCGAAGCCTCTGACGAGGCCATGGGCCAAATGTTTGAGCGCATTCACCAAGCGTGGGAGCACCTTGGCAGCACCGAGCCCTATTGGTCGGTCGTCACCCAGCCGCAATACGTTCAGGCTGAGTTTGAGGCGCACCGCCAGCAGTTTTTCGACTCGGGCAACCACAGCTGCCAGCTGTTCTTAGCCGCTTTGCGTCGCAACGGTATCAACCCTGCCGAGCTCAGCACCTGCCTCGAAGTAGGCTGCGGCGTGGGCCGCGTGACGGGCTACTTGGCAGGCGCATTCAGCCAAGTGCTGGCCGCCGACATTTCGCAAGCCCACCTCAACTTGGCCCAGCAACACCTGGAAGCTCAAGGCGCGAGCAACGTCACGTGGCTGCACTGGCGCACCGTGCAGCAAATGCGCGAGGTGCCGCAGGTGGACGCCATTTTTTCGCTCATCACCCTGCAACACAACCCACCCCCTGTGATGGCGTGGATGCTGCGCACCTTGCTCGCGTGCCTGCGCAGCGGCGGCGCGGCCTATATACAGCTGCCCACCTACCGCCACGGCTACCTGTTTGAAGTTCAGCGCTACCTGCACAGCGCGCCCACACGCGGCCTTGAAATGCACTTTTTGCCCCAGCCCGACGTCTTTGCCATCGTGGAGCAGGCCAACTGTCGTTGCCTCGAAATACGTGAAGACGCCATGGTGGGCGACGAAGACAAGATGCTCTCCAACAGCTTCTTGATTCAGAAGAAATAAGCCCCAATGCCCGCTACCGCCTCAAAGCTGAACGCAGACCTTGCCAAGCAATTTGCTTGGCTGCTGCGCCCAGACGTGCGCGACACCTTTGCCAGCCCAGACAACCCCGCCTTTGGCGAATGGTGGCTCATCAAAGGCAGGCAAGCCTTCCCAGGCTGGGCCGACAGCATCACCCCCGCGCAGCAAAGCGCCTTGTTTGCCACCAACACCCAAGCCACCTTGGCCGAAGTGCCGCTTGACGTGCCCCAAGTGGTCAACCTGCTGGGCCAATACCGGCCTGACGCCGTGGCCGAATGCACCAAAGAAGGCCAACTGCAACACGACAAGTTTTTGGCATGGGCCATCGTCCGCGGCTTGCCCGAACACCAACTGGCCCAACACGCCCCCCGCAGCCTTGTGGCCGCGCTAGACCAGCCCGTGCCCAGCACCGTCAACCCACCCAGCGAACACAGCGAACACAGCGTGCCCGCCGCCACGCTGCTGATGTACCTGCTTTGGCGCTTGATGGACAGCACCACCCAGCAAACCCGCAACCTCTTTACCCCTGAAGGGCGACTTGCCTATTTGGGGTGGTTTTTTAGCGTGGTGGGGCAGCTAGGCATCGCGCCCTTGGTGGCAGGGCGCTGGAAATCATGGGTCAAGTCGCAGCCCAGCTACACAGCCGCACAAGTAGCTTGGGCCAACGCAAGCCTTACACCCGCCACAACAACGCCCGCGACCAATAAGGCCGACAAGCCCTTTGGCGTGAATCTGTACGGCTTTGCTTACGGTGAGCTAGGCATTGGCGAAGACCTGCGCATGGCCGTGGCCTGCTGTGAAGCCGCCAACATTCCTTATTACGTGGTGAATGTGGATGCTGGCGACGTACGCCAAGCCGACCGCCTGCTAGAGGGCAAAACCCACGAGCTGCACAGTGCGCAGCTGCCGCCATACCGCACCAATATTTTTTGCCTGCCCGCGTTTGACACCGTCAGCCGCATATTCATGCAAAAGGGTGCCAGCCCATTTGAGGGCTATCAGAACATTGGCTGGTGGCCGTGGGAATTAAGCGTGTTTCCTAAAGCGTGGAAGCCCTATGCCTTTGAACTGGTAGACGAGGTGTGGGCCAGCAGCACATTTTTAGAAGACATGTACAAGCGGTCAACAGACAAGCCCGTGCACTTGGTGCCCTTGGCCGTGAGTGTGGACCGCCTTCAAAAACACCCCCGCAAATACTACGGCTTGCCCGACAACACGTATTTGTTTTTGTATGTGTTTGATTTCAACTCTTCTGTTGCACGTAAAAACCCAATGGCTGCGGTGAATGCCTTTAAACAAGCATTTCCGCAAACAGATAAAAACGTGGGCTTGGTTTTGAAAACCATGAACACCAACCCTAATAACCCTGAGTGGCAAGCGTTTATAAAAGAGTGCAACGCGGACAAACGGATTTATGTAATTACTGAAACGATAGACAGGCCAGACGTCTTGGGACTGATTGACGCTTGCGATGCGTATGTATCGCTGCATAGGGCAGAGGGGTTTGGGCGAACTATTGCTGAGGCAATGTTGCTTGGTAAGCCGGTTATCGCTACGAACTATTCGGGAAATGTCGATTTTTTAAATACTAATAGTTTGAGTTTAGTTGGATTTGATGAGTGTGTGATTAGCGAAGGTGAGTATCCATGGGTTGAGTTCTATGATGATGCTGTTTGGGCAAGTGCCAATGTTGATGAGGCATCTAATAAGTTGCAGTTGCTAAGGCTAAATGGCTTTAAATATGAGTATAAAAATATATTTATATTTGATATCGAATATTCTTCGGGAATAATCATTGAGAATCTTAATAAGATCGGGTAAGTATGGAATATTTAAAAAATGGGAATCTGGCTTTTAAATCAGGCAATTTAAAACTCGCACTAGACTTTTATTTAAAAGCTAAGGAGTTTCAGCCCGAATTAATATCGGTGATTAATCAGAATATAAACAGAACGCGCAATCGATTAAATACAGAGTCGCACCCTATTTTTTTTCAAGATGCAAAAAAAAATCTTAAAACGCGACAAATTTATGAAGGCAGATTAGAAGTTAAGGATCAACCGTTATATCGTGGTTGGGCTGTTAATCGTGACGAAAAACAAATAATTTTTCCGCTTGATATATTAATTGATGATGTATTTTACAAGACGCTAAATAATAACGATCGTCGCCCTGATTTGCTGCGAGCTGGTAAATCGGACGGGTTCGGTGGATTTAATTTTTCTGTACCAGATGAGATTATATCAAGAAATAGTTTTAACTTAAAAATTATATTTCCAAGCGGAGAGTTCTTGTGTAATGAATTAGTGAAGAAAAAAAATACTAGAAGTCTAGTGCAGAAGTCAAGTCTCAGCAAGTTAAATAAGGTGTCGGTTATTATTCCTATATTTAACGCAATTGATGACTTGCGAGTTTGTTTTGATCGGTTGATGAAATATACAGATAGATCGGTTGAGTTAATATTTATAAATGATGCAAGTTCAGATGAACAAGTAGCAAAATTCCTAGAATCTATATCAAAAAATGAAAATGTAACAATATTAAATAACGAGGTGAATTTAGGGTTCACGAAAACTGTAAACAAAGGGATCGCGTTTTCCGGCAAGAACGACGTCGTTTTATTAAACTCAGATGCTAGAGTTGTACCGCGGTGGTTACAGGGCATTCAGCGAGCTGTCGCTACATCTGACAATATTGGGACAGTAACGCCGATGTCTGATCGAGCCGGGGCATTTTCAGCTCCATTAATCGGAAACGACAATCCATTACCAATAGGTGTAAGTGAAGTGGATTATGCAATTGCATTTAGAAGAAATTCAATTGGTTATTATCCAGTCGTACCCACAGGTAATGGATTTTGCATGTACATTCGTCGACAGTGTATAGATGAAATCGGTCTGCTTGATGAAGTTGCATTCCCGCGAGGCTATGGTGAGGAGAATGACTTTTGCATGAGGGCGAGATTGAAGGGGTGGATAAATATAATTGATGATCGCACATATGTATTTCATGATCGATCAAAAAGTTTCGGCTTTGAGAAAGAGGGACTTATTAAATCAGGTCGAAAGATGATCGATGAAAGATATGCAGACTACGGCAAGGCAATAAAGATATTTTCTAAATCAGAAAATATTGGTGCAGCAAGATTTAAGGGAAAAATTGCATTAAAAGAGTCAAAAAATGGGGTAATTCCACGCGTGTTATATGTTATTTCAACATTGACTGGTGGAACCCCCCAAACTAATCGAGATTTAATGTATTCATTGTCCGATGCAATAGAACCTTGGCTATTGCGTTGTGATGCAAAGACGGTCTCATTATACAAAGTAAATAATGAAAGCGATGAGTTAATTTATGAGCATATATTGCGTGAACCTGTTGATCCACTTACGCATGTTTCGTCAGATTATGACGCAATAGTTAAAGAGTGGATTGCAATTTATGATTTTGATATTGTTCACATTCGTCATATTGCATGGCACTCAATTAACCTACCAAAGATTGCAAAACAATCTGGATGTCGTGTAATTAAATCATTTCATGACTTTTATGATGTTTGTCCTTCGGTTAAGCTAATTGATAATGATTCAAGATATTGTCGAGGGGTTTGTTCCAATTCTTCAGGAGATTGCGTACAGCCTTTGTGGGGTGCGGACGATTTCCCTAAATTGAAAAATGGTTGGGTAAATCGATGGCGTGATATATTTTCAGATTCTTTAAATTACTGTGATGCTTTTGTAACAACCTCGGTTAGTGCAAGAAAAACTATTTTAAATAATTTAAATCTTTCGAAAAATATCCCTTTCGAAGTTATTCCGCATGGTCGAGATTTTTTAGATTTGAGAATTCCAGATGTCCATTCAATGCCTAAGGATGTATTAAAGATCCTTGTTCCGGGTAATATAGATTCTGCAAAAGGCTTAGATGTTATTAAAGAGATTTTGAAATCCGACACCAGCCATGCGTTAGAGTTTCATATTTTAGGAGCGTGTGAAGAATTATTTTTAGATTCTCGTGTTGTTTTACATGGGGCATACAAAAGAGATGATTTTGTTAATTTAGTTAGGTCGATTTCACCACATCTTGGTGTGGTTTTCTCGATTTGGGATGAAACATGGTGCCATACCTTAACCGAAATTTGGGCTGCTGGATTACCTGCAATTGTTTTTAACTATCCAACTATCTCATCTCGAGTAGAGAAAGGTTCTGCTGGCTGGATCTTTGAAAGTAATGATGTTAACGGATTAAAGAATTTGTTTAATCGAATATTAGTTGACTCTAGAGAGTATCAGACGAAGTTGAAAAATGTAATTGATTGGCAGAAATATGAATGTATATTTCAATCCAAGAAGTTCATGGCTATCAATTATTTTAATTTATATAAAGACAGTAATTCAAGGGGAGATTTTATTGCATTGCTTTGCCCTTCTGACAGGAGCTTAATTTCTGCTCCTGGATCAACTCATGTAAGAATATGGGAAAAGACAAAGAATTCCTTAAACAGATCTTTAACTTACATTCGATTAAATGAAGATCAGTTTTTGTCTGGCGTGTCATTAGGTTTTGTGAAAAAAGCTATTATTCAAAGAAATGCATTATCAAAGAATACTTGGGAGAATATTACGCACGCTATTATTAACCATCAGGTTGAGTACGTATTAGATTTAGACGATGATTTGCTTAGTGTTCCAAAAGATAAAGATCCTAAAGGTGAATATGTTCGTTATAGTGAAACTCTCGGTTTGATATGTAGTCACGCTAAGGTGGTAACTGTTTCCACAGATAGGTTGCTTAGTAAATACTCCCTAATTAACGATAATACTAAATTAATTGAAAACTGTTTGAATGTGTTGACATGGCCAGAGCCCGTCTTTAATAAGAAGGATAACTCGGGCTTTAATTTACTTTATTTTGGAAGTGCTTCTCATACTAATGATTTGGAGATGATTTTTCCTGCAATCAAAATGGTTAAGTCTAAGATTCCTGAACTTAAGTTATTTGTTGTTGGAGTTACTTCAAAGAATATTCCTTCAGATTCTTGGGTTGAATTTGTTAAAGTGCCTGATAAATGTAAAAACTATATTAATTTTGTTCCGTTTTTAAGAGACTTAGCTTCGAATTGTCATATTGGATTGGCTCCCCTTGAGGAGAGTGATTTTAATTCGCATAAGTCTTGTTTGAAATTGATGGAGTATTCAGGGCTTGGTTTAAGGGCTGTTGCATCGAATGTAGAGCCATATTGTGGTTTTTATGATGAGTTCAATGGCGGAACGCTTACTTTTAATACGAATGAGGATTGGAGTTCTGCAATTCTTTCAGAATATAAAAGAATAGATGGCGGAGTGTCTTTAGTGGATTTTTCATTAATCAAATCAATTTGGGAAAAAAGTATTTTTCAACCTAATGTTTTCGATGAAATATTGCTATCCATTTTTTCTAAATAAAAATTTATGAAAAGAAGTATTCGGTTATATGAATATGCCCCTCTGTTGGAACGAACGTTTAGTCCGAGTGATTCATACATGATGGGTGTTATTCCTAATCTATTAGAGGCTCGACCTTACAAAGTTAGAACAAATGAGCTAGGTGCAATTTTACCTTCAATAGACAGATTCCAGTCTCCCAGAAAATTATCTGTGATCCTAGGTGACTCTGTCCCAGAATGCCTTTTTGTTGATGAAGATTCTCGTATCGAATCCGTTTTAAGTAAATTAAATGGAAATAATTCGTATTTAAATTTTGCATACTCTGGAGCTACATCATTAGATATATTAAATATTTTTTTTAATAAAGTCATTGCGCTTGCGCCTGCAAAGGTTTTCTTTATGGCAGGCGTCTTTGATGAAAAAATATCGAAAATAGGATTTTTTTCAAATGATAAGCGGGTGGCTACGGTCGATGGATTATTTGCTAATGAAGGTGTTTTTTTTAATGACTTTTTTAAGAGTCGTGAAGTTTTTCTAAAATGCATATTCTCTGCTTGCAATGATTTAGGTATTGATTGTTATGTCGGAACATTTGGGCATAGGCATCATCATGATGATCCTTACGAGAAATTTTGTAATTATAAAAATCCAGATGATAATTTATTATGCACTATCAATTCCCAGACAAAAAACTGGCTCACGATTACAATTTAAATATCATTGATTTTGAGAAAATATTTCTGAACTCATTTGATTTATATTATGATAATCATCATTTAACTAAAAAAGGTGCCAGTTTGATTGCAAATTATCTTCATAATGCGGGGTTTTAATTATGATCGACTTTAAAAATAATCTAAATTTTTCCAATAAGAAAGTGGTTTTCTGGGGCCGAGAAAGTAGTGTTGATGAGTTAATTTCTACGCAGTTATTTTCTGATTTAAAAGAGTATGAGTACAACTCGAAAGATGCTATTTTTGATTATTTAAAGGAGTGGGATGATATCGATGCGCACTTAGTATTGGTCGATGGACTAACTAAATACACTACTGAGGAGAATTATAGATTAGCATTAGCGAAATTGATTGGTTGCAAAGGGGTCGGTATTGCTATGGTGGTTGAAAATTTTGATCATCCAAGTCTCCCAGTTATATTTCGTTGCGCCAGGGTTCTTGGGATTTCTGACCATATAAATACTTTTCGCTTGGGTGGTCGAATCTATATTTATTTTGATAGAGGGATTAGTAATTTGGACACTATTTTATGGTCTAAGAATCCTGCGCCTTACATTGATCGCGTGGGGGATGGTGAAGTGACTGATATTATTACTGGTGCCATTAAGTCTCAACGACCGTTATCTCTGATTCGCGTAGGACACTGTGAGATTAGATTTATTGGTTACGATCAATTTTATGGTGTAACGGATGTTAACAAGTCTTCTCTTATTCAGTGGGGTAGTGTTGCGCCAGATAATTTTATTAGAAAAGTTAAGGAAGATCTTTCGAAATCTGTAATTAATTCTGATATTCTAGGTTTTAAAAGTCGCGTGACATTTAAGGTGGATTCTTTAGGTGTTTTAGACAACAGTGTATTTAGTTGTTTGTCCGCCATGTCACTTCTGCGATCAGGCCAGATTCAAACTACTCCTAATATTCATTTTTTCTTAGGAGTTGATGCTAATTTTATTGATGCAATAAAAAGCGCTACTAAGGTGGTTATTGTTTCACCACGTCAAACTGTTTTTGAGAAAATTAAAAGTATTGTTTCTGATCTGACTCAGGTGATTTGGTTTGATTTGCCTGGTGAGGCTAGAGTTGATGGTGTTAATGATTTGCATTGTCGAATATCGCGTTTTGTAGAAATTGAGACATTGTTGCGTAAAGAAGTTTCACCTGGTGTGTTGGTGTTAATAGGTGCTGGAGTTGCTGGAAAAGTTTATTGTGATATCGCTAAATCTTCTGGTGGCGTTGGTCTTGATCTCGGTTCAACTTTAGATGCTTGGGCTGGCGTTGATTCACGTGGTGCTGGGTTTTCTTCTCAGTTAAAGACGGCACTTAATTAATTTATCAATTCAATGGTACTTGTAACAGGTTGTGCCGGTTTCATTGGCAGTAATTTCGTCCACACATGGTTATCGTCATCAGACGAACCGGTGTTGAATTTAGACAAGCTAACCTACGCAGGCAACCTCGCCAACTTAGACCCCCTCAAAGACGACCCCCGTCATGTGTTTGTGCAAGGCGACATTGGCGACGCCACCTTGGTGCCACAGCTGCTGGCGAAGTACAAGCCGCGTGCGGTGCTCAACTTCGCGGCCGAGAGCCATGTGGACCGATCCATTCATGGCCCAGGCGACTTCATTCAAACCAACGTGATGGGCACGTTTAACCTGCTGGAGTCGGTGCGCGCTTATTGGCAAGACCTGCCAGCGGCCGAGAAAGAGGCATTCCGCTTTTTGCATGTGTCCACCGACGAGGTGTACGGCACCTTGTCGCCCACCGACCCACCATTTGCTGAAACCAAAAACTACGAGCCCAACAGCCCGTATTCAGCAAGCAAAGCCGCCAGCGACCACTTGGTGCGTGCTTGGCACCACACCTACGGCTTGCCCGTGCTGACCACCAATTGCAGCAACAACTACGGGCCTTACCACTTCCCCGAAAAGCTCATTCCCTTGGTGTTGCTCAACGCCTTGGCGGGCAAACCACTGCCTATTTATGGCGACGGCCAACAAGTGCGCGACTGGCTGTATGTGCAAGACCACTGCCGAGCCATTGCACGCGTCCTCGAAGCGGGCAAGCTGGGCGAGACCTACAACATCGGTGGCTGGAACGAGAAGCCCAACCTCGAGGTGGTCCACACCCTGTGCAGCGTGCTCGATGAGTTGCAGCCACGCGCAGACGGCAAGCGCTACGCCGAGCAAATCACCTATGTCAAAGACCGCCCCGGCCACGACCGCCGCTACGCCATCGACGCCCGCAAGATTGAGCGCGAGTTGGGTTGGAAGCCCGAAGAAACCTTCGAGACCGGCATTCGCAAAACCGTGCAGTGGTATTTGGCCAACCAAGCTTGGGTGGAGGGTGTGACCAGCGGTGCTTACCGTCAATGGGTGGGTAAGCAATACGGCGCTTGATCGTGTATATTTATTGCAACAAAAAAATATGCTTATTTGTTGCAAAAAATGACGAAACACACATCCTCTATTGACAGTCAGTTGATGCAATACATCGAGGTACAGGGTCAAGGCTGGGTTTTTACGCCCAGCGATTTTGCCGATTTGGGCAGCCGCACAGCGGTGGCTTCGGCGCTGATGCGCTATGCAGCCACAGGGCGAATTAGGTCGTTGTCACGCGGGCTTTATGACTGGCCCCGTGTTCATGCGGTGCTTGGCATGCTGTGGCCCGATGTGGCGCAGGTGGCGCAGGCGTTTGAGCGCAAAGATGGTTTGCGATTGCAGCCATCGGGTGCGTATGCGGCTAATTTGTTGGGGCTGTCCGAGCAGGTGCCTGCCAAGGTGGAGTATTTGACGGACGGGCCAACGCGCGAGGTACTGGTGGGTCCAACGCAGATTATTTTTAAACGTACAACGCCCAAAAATATGGCTTGCGCGGGCCGCTTGAGCGGGTTGCTGATTCAAGCGTTCAGGTTTTTAGGGCCTGAGCACATCTCGCAGCCTCGCATTGCTCATTTACGCAGTGCGTTGCCTGTATCAGAGCGCAGTGGAGTAATTGCTGATTTGGCTTGTGCCCCCGTATGGATGCGCCGTTGGTTGCAAGAGGTGGCGCAGCCGTGACGCGGCAGTTTTTGGCATTGTCAGATCAAGATCGCCGTTTGGCGTTTGACAACGCTGCCGTGGGTATGCGCTTGTCTCCTGTGATTTTGGAGAAAGACTTTTGGGTGTCGTGGCTGTTGGGCCTGTTGTTTAGCCAGCCAGAGTGGGCAGGTCAGTTGGTGTTTAAGGGTGGTACGTCACTGTCTAAAGTGTTTGGGGTGATCGACCGGTTTCGGAAGACATCGATTTAAGTTTGCAGCCTGCTTTTGTGGGGGCAGATGTGGCTGCGTTTGATGCTTTGCAGAGCCGCATCAAACGCGATGCCGCGTTGAAAGAGATGCAAGCTTTGTGCGCGGAAAAAGTGCTGCAGTTGGTCATGCCCACCTTGGAGGCGGTGATCACTCAAACGCTAGGCATTGCATCGAATGGCGCGTGGCTGCGTTTTGCATTGGATGCAGATGCCAAGTCGCCAGTTGTGTATTTTGCATATCCCACCACGCAAAAGGCGGGGTTTGAATATGTGAGGCCTGAGGTGAAGCTGGAGTTCGGCACCTTAACCGACCAGCAGCCTACGGGCTTGCACCCTGTGCGACCTTTGGTGGCGCAAAGTTATGAAGCTTTATTTGCAGATTGGCAATGTTCCGTGGTGGCTTTAGCACTGGAGCGCACGTTTTGGGAGAAAGCAACTATTTTGCACGCCGAGTTTCACAGGCCCAAGGGCACGGTCATGCCTGACCGCTATGCGCGCCACTACTTTGACATGGTGAAGTTGCTGCAGCATCCGCAGGCGCAGCAGATGCTGGCCAATGTGGCTCAGTGTCAGCGCGTGGTGGACTGGAAAAGTAAAGTATTTGCCCGTGCTTGGGCTCGGTATGACTTAGCCCAGCCAGGTACTTTTAAGCTGGTTCCACCGCAACCAAGGCAAGCAGCTTTGGCGCAGGACTATGCGCGTATGCAGCCGATGTTTATGTCGCAGCCACCGTCCTTTGCAGAGCTGATGAGGCAGTTGTCAAGTGCTGAAGATCAATTGAATAAAGTGTGAAATGAGCCAGACTGTCAGTTACTTATATGCTGAACACCGTGAATATGTTTCAGATAAGTGGGCTTCGTATTTACCTGTGTACGACAGGTGGTTTGCCCGTTACCAAGATGCGCCTATTAGTTTGTTAGAGGTCGGCGTTCAAAACGGTGGCTCGTTGCAAATATGGGCGAAGTATTTTTCCAATGCCAAAAGAATTATTGGCTGCGATATCAACCCCAAGTGTGCGCAGCTTGAGTTTGACGATCCGCGGGTTGCGCTGGTGCTAGGCGATGTCAAAGCCGCTGCCGTGCGTGAGCAAGTATTGGCGCACACAGAGGTGTACGACATCATCATTGACGATGGGTCGCATAAAAACGCAGACATTATTAAAACGTTCAAGCACTTTTATGCGCGGCTTGCCCCAGGCGGCATCTATGTGGTTGAAGACTTGCACTGTAGTTATTGGTCTAAATGGCACGGTGGTTTGTGGCGCTCCGACTCGGCGATGGAGTTTTTTAAAAGCCTGACCGATGTGGTGAACTTAGAGAGCTGGGGTGCAAAGTTGTTGCCGGCCAATTGGGTTGCAAAGCTTAAAACCAAACATCACAGCCGCTTTAAGCCGGCTGACTATGCGGATATTGAATCCATCTGTTTTTATAACTCGATGTGTTTGATTGTGAAAGGCCATGGGCCCAACAGCATCGGGGGCAGGGTGGTGGCTGGTGATGTGGCGTTGGTTCACACAGCGCTGCCAAAACCTGGCTCGGCCATGCCAGTGCCTTTTCAAAAGAAAACATTCAACAAACTCAAACTTAAAAATTGATATGACCAAACAGCGCAAAGGCATTATCTTGGCCGGTGGCTCGGGCACACGGCTTTACCCCGTCACGCAAGCGGTGAGCAAACAGCTCATGCCCGTGTACGACAAGCCCATGATTTATTACCCACTCACCACGCTCATGCTCAGCGGCATTCGCGAGGT
Organism: Limnohabitans sp. TS-CS-82; assembly: GCF_002943475.1. NCBI lineage: Bacteria > Pseudomonadati > Pseudomonadota > Betaproteobacteria > Burkholderiales > Comamonadaceae > Limnohabitans > Limnohabitans sp. TS-CS-82. Next base: position 157,408 of record NZ_PTQX01000011.1, read on the forward strand.
GTTGATCATCTCTACCCCGCAAGACACGCCGCGTTTTACTGAGCTGTTGGGCGATGGCAGCCAATGGGGCATGCACATCGAATACGCGCTGCAGCCCAGCCCCGACGGCTTGGCGCAAGCCTTCATCATTGGTAAAAACTTTGTGGCCGACCACCCGAGTGCTTTGGTGTTGGGCGACAACATTTTTTACGGCCACGACTTGGTCAAACAGCTCGACAGCGCCAACCAGCGCACCAGCGGCGCCAGCGTGTTTGCCTACCATGTGCACTACCCCGAGCGTTATGGCGTGGTGGAGTTTGACGGCGAGTTCCGCGCCTTGAGCATTGAGGAAAAACCCAAAGCCCCCAAGAGCAACTACGCCGTGACCGGCTTGTATTTTTACGACGAACAGGTGTGTGACATTGCGGCTGATGTGAAGCCCTCGCACCGTGGCGAGCTAGAAATTACCGATGTCAACAAGCGCTATTTGGAGTTGAACCAATTGAGCGTTGAGATCATGGGCCGCGGTTACGCATGGCTGGACACCGGCACGCACGAGAGCCTGATGGAGGCCGCCAGCTTTATTGCGACCTTACAAAAGCGTCAAGGCTTGATGGTGGCCTGCCCGGAAGAAATTGCGTTTCACCAAAAATGGATCGACGCTGCCGCGTTGCAAAAGCTGGCGGCGCCTTTGGCTAAAAACGGCTACGGCCAATATTTGCTGAATATCTTGAAGGATTAAGGCGTTATATGGCTTATGAAAAACTAGCGTTGCCTGAGGTGCTGTTGTTCACGCCCAAGGTGTTTGGGGACGAACGGGGTTTCTTTTTTGAAAGCTTCAACGAACGCGAGTTTACGGGGGCCACCGGTTTTCAAGCTAATTTCGTGCAAGACAACCACAGCAAATCGGTCAAAGGGGTATTGCGGGGGTTGCATTACCAATTGCCGCCTCATGCCCAAGGCAAGTTGGTGCGGGTGGTGCAGGGTGCCGTGTTTGATGTGGCGGTAGATATTCGCAAAAGTTCGCCAAATTTCGGACGATGGGCAGGCGCTTTACTGAGTGCAGAAAATAAACAACAGCTTTGGATTCCACCCGGCTTTGCACACGGCTTTGTGACATTGACCGACACGGCAGAGTTCTTATACAAAACTACCGACTTGTATGCGCCCCAATCTGAGCGCTGCATTGCTTGGGATGACCCAACGATTGGGGTCGATTGGCATTATGGAGAGGCCCCCCAACTTTCAGCCAAAGATTTGCAGGGTGCAGCGTTGGGTGCTGCCGAAGTTTTTGAATAACCTCATTTGAGCGCGCCGTTCATCAGTTTTCTCGTCCCCCTGTTCAATCATCTTGAACAGACGCAAGAGATGTTGTCGTCGTTGACGGCCTCGTTGCCGGATGGCTTGAGCTATGAATTGATATTGGCTGACGATGGCTCTACCGATGGCACGAGAGATTGGCTTCGCGATTTATATGATCCGCGAATTCAAAAAGTATTAAATGGGCACAACCTCGGGTACGCCAAAACCAACAACATAGCGGCGGCTCGGGCCAAAGGCGAATATCTTGGGCTGCTGAACAATGACTTGGTGTTTAAGCCCGGGTGGTTGGAGCCCATGTTGGCCGCATTGCGAGCCCCCGCACTGAACGCTGGCATTGTGGGTAATTTGCAGTTTCGTGTTGCAGATGATGCGCTAGACCATGCCGGTGTTGTGCTGACGCCCAGAGGTCAGTTTGATCACCTTCGGATTGAACAAGACGACCCAACTCAGCCGGCCCGCGTTTATGTGGCAACGGGCGCTTGCATGCTGATGCGCAAAGCAGATTTCGATACGCTTGGTGGTTTTGACGAGGTTTTTGTTAACGGCTGTGAAGACATAGACCTGTGTTTGAAGATGAGAGCGGCAGGAAAAGAAATATATGTCGCGCCTTCGAGTCGCATTCTTCATCACGTCAGTTTGAGTCGCAGTCGCACGAGTTTGCAGAACGAGAGAAATAGCCAATACCTTTATGCCAAGTGGCGCAAAGAAATCAAGCTTCAGCTCATCAAATGTTGGGTGGCGTTGTTAGCGGAAGGGCCCAGCGCTTACGAGCCTTATATAGACGGGCAATTGACGCGTTCATTTTTAGCAAGTCCTCATATGGCTGCGATCACCCTTGCCGAGGCGGCGTTGTTGCGCGAAGAGGCGCGCTGGGCAAGCGCGCTCGACACGCCTGCTGTGAATGGCGATTGGCCTAGCCATGTGACGCTAACCGGCGTTGCCGAGGCGCCAAGGGGTGCAGATTACGTGGCGGGCAGCGAGTTCACGATGGACATCGATCAGCTAAAGACTGCTTGTAATTTTTATGTGTGCGGCCGTTTGCCACCAGACGTAGACGCGAGCGCTGTGGAGATCACTTTGTGCGTGAATGGAATTCAAGAGAAAACGTTTCGCTTGAGCAACGATCAAAACATCAATGTCGGCTTGGTGCAGCCACTCTTAAAGCCGCGTTTGAACAACCAATTCACCATCCAGTTAAAAGGGATCAACATCAAACCTTCGCTTTTGTTGCATCACTTTGTGATTGACGATCGGGTGATCAAGGTTGAGGCTTGGATGTGTCGGTAATGGATGCGGCCAAGACGTTGCATCTGGGGCGTGAGCTTGAAGGCGATTCAAACGCTATGACCTTGACAATCGGTCTGAAACACAATTTAATAATAGTTAGTAACTGTTAGGAGATTGAAATGCCCACCAGCGTCGCCTTAAGCCCGCACTTTGAGTCTTTTATCCGACATCAGGTGGACTCCGGTCGCTACAACAACGTGAGCGAAGTTGTTCGTGCAGGCCTGCGGTTGTTGGAGGACGCAGAAAACCAACAAGCCGTTTTGTTAGAAGCGCTGAAAGTCGAAATTGCCAAAGGCAAGGCCAGCGGCGCAGCGATACCGGCTGAGGACGTTTTTAACCGATTGAACGCAAAGTACAGTCAGCAAAGTTAGGCTTAAGTGACCATGAAGCTGCTGATTTCGCCTCTTGCCGCTAGTGATATTGAGGAAATTGGCGATTACATCGCCCAAGACAACCCAGCGCGTGCGATCAGCTTCATGGCCGAGTTGGAAAAGCAATGTCAAAAAATCTGTATCAATCCAAAGGGATACAGAAAACGCCCTGAGCTAGATGCCGAAATCAGGTCGTGTGCGTATGGCAGATACATCATTTATTTTGAAAATTCTCAGAGTTCAGTGCTGATTATTCGCGTGCTTCATAGTGCACGGGACGTTGGTTAACGGAGTGCGTACTTTGCACATTGCACGACAAGGACAAAAAGGGAGTCATTCATGACAGCATGGATTTGGCTAGGCATTTGACGACAGAAGAAACTTAGCATGATCATGCTAAAAATAAGCATGATTGTGCTAAATTCATGGTATGTCACTTGCCCATGCTATTTTTTCAGACCGCCAAGTCAGGTTGTTTCGCTGGCTGTTTGGTCAGCCAGAACGTTCATTTTTCTTGAACGAGTTGTTGCGTTTGACTGGTTTGAGTAGTGCATCGTTGCAGCAAGAGCTCAAGCGGCTCAGCCTCAGCGGTTTGGTGCAGAGCACACGCATGGGAAACCTGCGGGTGTTTCAAGCTAACCATAAGAGCCCCTTGTTTTCCGAGCTGGTTTCGCTGACGCGCAAAACTTGCGGTGTGGAAGCTGCTCTGATGGCGGCTTTAGAGCCTTTGCGGCCCAAGCTGGCTCGTGCATTCATTTATGGTTCCGTGGCCAAGCAGGAGGACACATCTGCCAGTGATGTCGACCTGATGCTGGTTGGAGTTGACCTGACTTTGTCCGAGGTGCTTCAATATCTGCAAGCAGCCGAAGATGCACTGGGACGCAAAGTGAATCCGAATTGCTACACCGTGCAAGAGTTTGAGAAGCGCCGAGTTGAGCCGGATTCATTCGTCAATAAGGTGTTGGCGCAACCGACCATCAATTTGATTGAAGGCAGTCCGCTATCGAAGTGAGAACCGCTTTATCGTGTTTCAGTGTTTGCCGCATACCTTGGGCTGGGCGGCACCTCGCTGGCGTGTGTTGGATGCAGCTCATCAAAAGCGAAACTTGGCCGAGTACGAAGGCTATTTGGACATCGAAGAAAGCATGGTGCTGGAGCTCGTGTCTCTAGTGCGCGACCTAATTAGTGATGTCGAGCTGTTGGTAGGTGAGTGAGTCATCCCAAAGTGATGCGAACCCCGAGCTAGAAGGGGATTGGAATGCCAACTAGCGTCGCCTTAAGCCCGTAATTTGAGTTTCTGCCTCTTAGCAGGCGCCTGGGTTTAGCCCCAACCGAGTTGGCGTTGGGCAATTTAACTTTTAAATAAGACCGCCATGTCACCCTTAATTCCCGTCGTTTTGTCGGGCGGAAGCGGCTCGCGCCTATGGCCGCTGTCTCGCTCTTTGCGTCCCAAACAATTCTTAGGCGTGACCGAAGACGCCTCGCTGTTTCAGCTGACGTTGCAGCGCTTGCAGGGCATCACCGCCGACGCCATGCGCCCCATCGTGGTGGCCAACAACGACCACCGCTTTTTGGTGGGCGAGCAGTGCCGCGAGGCGGGGGTGGAGCCGCACAGCATCTTGCTAGAGCCGGTGGCGCGCAACACGGCGCCAGCCATTGCGGTGGCGGCGTTGGCGGTGCTTGCCACTGGGGCCGACCCCGTGTTGCTGGTGCTGCCGTCGGACCACACGTTTGCCGATGTGCCGGCCTTTCACCACGCGGTGCGGGTGGGGCTAAAGGCGGCAGAGGGCGGTGCGTTGGTGACGTTTGGCATTGTGCCCACGCACCCCGAGACGGGTTATGGCTACGTCAAAGCCAGTTTGCCGCTGGATGCAAATGCGGCTGTGCCGGTGCAGCAGTTTGTCGAAAAGCCCGACCTCGCCACGGCGCAGGCCTATTTGAAGGACGGCAGCTACACCTGGAACAGCGGCATGTTCATGTTCAAGGCGTCGGTGTTTTTAGAGGAGTTGGGCAAGGCCAACCCCGCCATGCTGCAAGCCTGCCTAGGCGCATGGAACAACGCAAAAAAAGATCTTGAGTTTGTGCGCTTGGACAAAGACGCGTTTGCCAGCAGCCCCAGCGATAGCGTGGACTACGCGGTGATGGAGAAAACCAGCAAAGCCGTGGTGGTGCCGCTAGACGCAGGCTGGAACGATGTGGGCGCATGGTCGGCGGTGTGGCAGGTGTTGCCACAAGACGCGCAAGGCAACGCCACCCGTGGCGATGTGCTGCTAGAAGGGGCCAAGAACAGCTACGTGCATGCCGACAGCCGCTTGGTAGCGCTGATTGGCGTGGAAGACTTGGTGGTGGTCGAAACCTCAGACGCAGTGCTGGTGGCCCACAAAGACAAAGCGCAAGACGTGAAAAAGGTGGTGGACCGCCTGAAAGCGCAAAAGCGCCCCGAGGTAGACCAACACCGCGAGGTGTTCAGGCCGTGGGGCAGTTACGACAGCGTGGACAGCGGTGGGCGCTTTCAGGTAAAGCGCATCAAGGTGAAGCCGGGCGCGAAGTTGTCGCTGCAAATGCACCACCACCGCGCCGAGCATTGGGTGGTGGTGTCGGGCACGGCGCTGGTGCGCTTGGGCGACGAGACCAAGCTGGTGACAGAAAACGAGTCGGTCTACATCCCCGTGGGCATGACGCACGCGCTAGAAAACCCAGGCAAAGTTCCCCTGCATTTGATCGAGGTGCAGTCGGGCTCGTACCTGGGCGAGGATGACATTGTGCGGTTTGAGGATTTGTATGGACGGGTTTGACAGATAAGGGACTTGTATGGTGTTTAACTTTTTTGGTTTCAAGAAAAATCCCGTGGGTGAAGACGTGGCGGTGGCAGCGCCAGCTTCGCCTTCAGCCCCAATGACGTTTGATGAGGCCTTGGCTGCGCAAGCGGCGGCGAAGGCAACTCAGGCCGTGAGCGTTGTAGCGCCAACGGCCACGCCAACAACGGTAACCATCTCAATGCCAGAGATCGTGCCTGAGCCTGCCGCGGTTGACATCGTGTCAGAGGTGCTGGGCCAAATGGACACGATGAAAGCCACACGCGAAGATGTGATTGCCGCCTACAAAATTTTCTTGGGTCGTTTGCCCGAGTCGATGGAGGTGGTGGACCCACGCGTGGGCGTGACGCCTTTTGCGCTGCTGGTGGATTTTTTGGCGTCGAAAGAGTTTTTAGACCAAGCGCCTAAGTCGCAATTGGTGTTGGCGGTAGCGAAGAAAGTGCTGGATGCGCGTGGACAAGATGGCACGACCTCTGTGGTCCCGCCAGCGGTTTAAGTAACTTTTAAATACGTTTTCAAGATAGGCCTGTATTTAGCGGCCAAGGCTTCGGGCAAGAACTTTGCACCGTCGTTTTGGCCCTGAATATTGGGCCCTTTTTTTGCGCGTTCGCAGGCTAAGGCCAGCTGTTGCAGGGCGCTGTGTTCGTCGGGGGCGGCCCACCAACTGGGCTCGGTGAGGTGGGGGTAGTCGTTGGGGCCCACTTCGGCGCGCTGCCATTGCACCAAGAGGGCGTTGTCGGGGGTGAGGTAGTCTTGCGGCCCCGAAAAATCGGTGCTCACCACATGCAGGCCGTTTTGCAGGGCTTCAACCAAGGTGCGGCCAAAGCCTTCGCTGCGGTGTAGCGACAAATAGCAATTGGCGCTTTGGTAGAGGTCGGTCAACTCGCCCGGGCTGAGGGTGGCTGTGATCAGCTTTATGCGTGGATGTTTGGGCAGCCACGCCAAGGCTTGTGCGCCCAAGTGTTGCCAGCGGCTGACTTTTAAGAACAGATAGGCGTCGAGGTTGGTTTGCGCAAACTGCTCAAAGACGCGCAGCGCAGCTTGTGGGTTTTTACGGGCCAAGGTGGAGTGCATGTCAAACATGAACAGCGACACAAAGGCGTTGGCGGGCACGCCAAATTCAGCCCGAAAGTCGCGCCCCGTGGCGGGGTGCTGCACCACAGGCAAGGGCAGCGACAGGGTGAGCTGGCGCGATTTGTCAAAGAAGGCTTTTTGCACAAAGCGTGTGGGGCACCAAATGTGGTTGACCAGTTGCAAGGCAGGCGCGTAGCGGCTGGGAAAGTCGGGCAGTTCCCACAAAAAGTAGCCAATTTTTTGCTTGGGCTGGGTGAACAGTTTGGGGTGGGCTCGCGCAAGGTTGAGGCACTCCATGGCCGACATAAAGAACACGCTGGTGTCGTAGTCGTGCGTGGTGAGGTGCTGCCACGTCACTTTGATTTGGCCCTGCACGTCGGTGGGGATGTCGATCACCGAGAACGGAATTTCAAGGTGATCGAGCATGGCTGCAAAGGAGCGAAGGTCCTCGCCCAAGCCCATGGGAGAAGTGGCGTAGCCGACGAGGTTGAAGCCTTGATGCGAACTCATTGCTAATTTATTTACTTATAAAGTATTAATGTAACTTAAGATGAATGCTTTCTTAAGTGCAAATTGAGTCTTGGAAGCAGGGTCGTTTTATGAAAATCGCTATTGCAGGAACGGGTTATGTGGGGTTGTCCAACGGCATTTTGTTGGCGCAGCACCATGAGGTGGTGGCGCTGGATGTGGTGGCTAGCAAGGTGGAGCAGCTCAACCGCAAGGTGTTGCCGATTGAAGACGTCGAGATGGAAGACTACCTGCGCCACAAACCACTGAATTTCAAAGCGACGCTGAGCAAAGAAGAGGCTTACACGGGGGCAAGCTTTGTGGTGATTGCTACGCCGACCGACTACGACCCCGAGACCAACTACTTCAACACAAAGTCAGTGGCGTCGGTGATTGCCGATGTGTTGGCCATCAACCCGCAGGCAACGATGGTGATCAAGTCGACGGTACCCGTGGGGTTTACCGAGCGCATGCGGTTGAAGCACATGACGCACAACCTGATGTTTTCACCCGAGTTTTTACGCGAAGGCAAGGCGCTGCAAGACAACTTGTACCCCAGCCGCATCGTGGTGGGCGAACGCTCAGAGCAAGGCCAGGTGTTTGCCGATTTGTTGGTGGAGGGTGCGGTAAAAAAAGACATGCCCGTGCTGCTAACCGACAGCACCGAGGCCGAGGCGATCAAGCTGTTTGCCAACACCTACCTCGCGATGCGGGTGGCGTATTTCAACGAGTTAGACAGTTACGCGTCGACGCTGGGGCTGGATACGCGGCAGATCATCGATGGCGTGTGCCTAGACCCGCGCATTGGCAGCCATTACAACAACCCCTCATTTGGCTACGGCGGTTATTGCCTGCCCAAGGACACCAAGCAGTTGCTGGCCAACTACGCCGAGGTGCCGCAAAACTTGATGCGCGCCATCGTGGACGCCAACAGCACGCGCAAAGACTTTGTGGCGTTTGACATCTTGAAGCGCCGCCCCAAGGTGGTGGGCATTTACCGCTTGGTGATGAAGGCCGGCAGCGATAACTTCCGCGCCAGCAGCGTGCAGGGCATCATGAAGCGGCTCAAGGCCAAGGGCGTGGAGGTGGTGGTGTACGAACCGGTGCTGAATGAGCCACATTTTTTCAACTCCGAAGTCATCGCCGACCTCGACACCTTCAAGCAGCGCGCCGACCTGATCGTGGCCAATCGCCAAACCGCAGATTTAGACGATGTGGCGGGTAAGGTTTATACGCGCGATTTGTTTGGTCAGGATTGATGGTCCAACCCCGTTCACACGGGTTTATTGTTATAAATTGAGTGCTTTAGTTGTATTTTGAGAGTTAGACTAAGCGTCGTCTCACAGAATAAACAACCATGGCTTCAAAAAGTACACCCAAACCGGTCGTTCAACCAGCCGCCAAAGTTTCACCAAAGGCGCCAGCGAAAAAGCTGATCAAACCTGCTGCTAAAAAGGCGGCCAAGCCAGCCGCCAAGGCTGCAACGCCCTCTAAGCCGCACCCAGCGTTGCTGGCGCCGGTTCGGGTGTTTCAAATTTATTACGAGCCCTGGCACCGCGACTTGCTCGACCCAGCGTTTGTGCAGCTGGACAACGCGGGGGCGAAGTCGGAGTTGCTGGAGTTTTCGGTGTTTGAGCGTTTGCAAGCACATGCGGCGACGCAAGGGGCGCAGTTGTGGGGCGCGTTGTCTTGGCGTTTTGGTGAGAAAACGGGGATGAAGGGCGCGGAGTTGCTTGAAGCGATGGCCGCGAACCCTGGGCACGATGTGTATTTCTGCAACCCGCACATTCAAAACGAGGCGATTTATCACAACATGTGGATGCAGGGTGAGACGGCGCATCCGCATTTTGTGGCCTTGACGCGGGCGGTGTTTCAGGCTGCGGATTTGGATGAAGGCGAGATTGGGGCTTTGCATCCGTCGAGCAGCTATTCGTCGGCCAATTATTTTGTGGCGACGCCAAAGTTTTGGGCGTTGTATTTGCCGTTCATTCGCCGGGTGTTGAAGGCGGCAGACGAGAACTTGTCGCCCACCTTGCGCAATGCCTTGCATTCGAGCGCGGCAGACCCCAAGGGTTTGCACGGCGGGGCCACGTATGTGCCATTCATCGTGGAGCGCTTGTTTGGGTATTTCATGCGCACCGAGGGCCGCGGATTGAAGGCGCACAAAGTGCCTTTGCTGGCGCGCGAGGCCGAGCTGAATGTGCACCAAAAGTTGTTGCGCGACATGAAGGACGTGGCGCACAGCACCAAGTCGGCTTGGCTGGCGGCGTGTTGGGTGAATTACCGCAATTTGTATTTGAACCAAACGAATTCAGAGGCGTGGTGTGCGCAGTATTTGCGACTGATCACGCCCACCGATGTGCGTTTCGTTTAAGGAGCTGGCCATGATGGATTTGATTTGCATTGAGTCGTCGGAGTTGGTCAAGCAACGCTGGACGGTGGACGGCCCCGTGATGGTGATGCCTTATACCGACCCCGTTTTGGCGGTGCGTGCCGGCGAGTTCGCTTGCAAGCGAGCAGGGGCCAAGGGCTTGGTGCTGGCGGTGCACGACGCGCAGCGCCAAGGCTTTGTGGCCACGGTGAATGCGGCGTGCGCCGCCACACAAAGTCCGTGGGTCGGCTATATGGCGCAAGACGCGTTTGCGGGGCGGGAGTGGATGGGCCAAGCCCTGCAAACGCTGCACCGCGAGGCGGGTGTGTTGCTCGGGTTCAACGACGGCAAGTGGCATGGTGCGTTGGCGTCGTTTGGCTTGGCCAAGCGCGAGTGGGTGACGGGCGTGAGCGGCGGCGGTGTGTTTTACCCCGGCTATGCGCGCCATTACGCCGATGTGGAGTTGACTTTGCTGGCGCTGCAAGCGAGTGGCTATGTGTACAACCCCGACAGTGTGCTGATGGAGGTCGATTGGGGCAAAGACGCCACGGCGGTGCACCGTGCCGACCGTGTGCTGTACCGCGAGCGGGTGGCGCAAGGGTTTGACGGGCGGGTGAGAGAGCCTTTGTTGTTGGGAATGTTTCAATGAACGCACATGAGTCGTTGGCGGTGCTGCAATCGGCACAAGAGGCTATGAATGAGGGGCGCTGGGCTGAGTCGGCGCATTTTTTTGGGTTGGCGGCGCAACGTCAAGTCGATAACGCGGGGGCTTGGCACAACTTGGGGCTGAGTTTGTTGGCGTTGGGCAAGCCAGCGCCAGCGTTGAAGGCTTTGCAGCGGGCGTACGGCTTGAACCCGCGTTTGTGGCAAAGCCGGCTGCTGCAAGGCCGCGCGCACAAGATGTTGGGCCAAGTGCAAGAGGCCGATGCCAGTTTTGCCGCAGTCATGCAGGCCGACCCGACCAACGGCACGGCGCGCATTGCTCGCGCTGATTTGGCAATGAATGTGTTTGGCACGCCCTTGCAGGCGGCCGAGTGGGTGAAGCCCTTGCTGGGGTCGCCCGAGCATGGTGACGATGCCGAGCTGACCACGCTGATGGCCAGTTTGTACGACCGCGACGAGTCGGCGCAAGAGCTGAACGACCGCGTGATCGCGTTTTCTCGCCGTGTGTTGCGCTTGGAACCTCTGCCACGCCAGCCTGCGCAGCCTAAGCGCAACAGTGGGCGCCAGCGGGTTGGCTTGATTTCGCCTTTGTTTTGCGTGTCGCCGGTTTACTTTTTGACGATTGCGGCTTGGCAAGAAGAGGCCAAAGCCCGCGATCTGGTGGTGTTCAACCGCGGCCACAAGGCAGATTGGGCCACCCAAGCGTTCAAAGACTTGGCCAGCGAGTGGCATGACGTGCAAGAGATGGACGCGCTGCGTCTGGCGCAAACCCTGCAAGCCGCTGACCTCGATGTGCTGTACGACTTGGGCGGCTGGATGGACCCCGTGGGGCTGAAAGCGCTGTCGGTCAAGCCCGCTCGGCACATGTTCAAGTGGGTGGGTGGGCAAAGCATCACCACGGGGTTGGACAGTTTTGATGGCTGGATTGGGGACGAGGCGCAGTCGCCCACGCATTTGCAAAATTTGTACACCGAGCCGCTGCACAACATTCCTGGGGGCTACGCCATTTACACGCCGCCCGACTACATGCCGCCGCCACAGGCAACGCGTCGTCTGGAGCCGGTGGTGTTTGCCAACCCCGCCAAGTTGTCGCGGGCGTTTTTGCGGCATTTGCAAACTATCAAGGGCAAGAAAGTGTTGGTGCATCAGCAGTACCAACATGTGCAGGCTCGCGACCATGTGCTGGCGTATTTGGATGCCTCAGAGGTGGAGTTCGTCGTGCCTCGCAGCCACCATGAGGCGTTGCAGGTGCTGGGCCAACACGCCGAAATGCTCGATACCTTCCCCTACAGCAGCGGTTTAACGGCTCGCGAGGCCACCGCCATGGGCGTGAAGGTGCGGGCCAAAGTGGGGACCTTGTTTTGTGAGCGGCATTGCGCGCCCATGGATGTGTGACGTTTTACCTGAGGTTTTGAGTTTGTAGAATGAATGCATCGTTTTTACAAACCGAACATGCGCCTGACTCAGCAAGAACACCAAGTACTCAAGCAATCTGCTGTGGATTGCTTTGGGGACAAGGCTGTCATTCGTTTGTTCGGTTCTCGGGTTGATGACGCTCGAAAGGGCGGCGACATCGATTTGTTGATTGACACCGCCCTCACAGAACCCATTGAGATCGTGCGCGCGCACCATCGCTTTGTGGCTCGCGTTTATGAACGCTTGGGCGAGCAAAAGCTGGACGTTTTGATTGACTACCCAACAAGACAAAGTAATCTGCCCATCTTTGATATCGCGCGTGCTCAAGGGGTGGTGCTATGACGGATCAGTCGCGCTTAATTTTGGATGACGCGTGGCGCCAATGCGAACGTCATTTGCATCATTTAAGACATGCGCTGGCGTCTTTGTCTGCCGTGCTGCCTGTGACGGCCGATTCCTTATCTCGCATGGATGATGAACTCGTGCAAGACTGGGATCAGTTTGTGTTGCGATTTACCAAGTTGCAAGATGCCATAGGTGCTCGACTGCTGCCTGCTGTTTTGAGCTTTTTGCAGGAGCCTTACGAAGATCGACCCATGCTGGATAAGCTGCATCGACTTGAAAAACTCGGGTTCTTGCCCAATGTGGAGTCATGGAACGCGCTTCGCTCGATTCGTAACCATTTTGCGCACGACTACCCGCAAGACGATGCGCTCAAAGCGGCCTATTTGAACGAGGCTGTCAGTGCGGTTCCTCAAATGGAAGCGCTGTTAGCCAAAATAACCCCTCTGATGAATGCCCACTAAAAAACCCACCCCCAAAGTCCAGCTGCCCGACCGTGACGATGGCAACTCGGTCGTTTTAGAGCGCCGTACGCAGCGTACCAAGCCGCCTCAGATGTTTCAGGTGCTGATGCTCAACGACGACTTCACGCCCATGGAGTTTGTGGTGATGGTGCTGCAAGAGTTTTTCAGCAAAGACCGCGAAAGTGCCACTCAAATCATGTTGCAGATCCATTTGGATGGCAAAGGCATTTGCGGTGTGTACAGCAAAGACGTGGCGGCCACCAAGGTGGAACAGGTGCTAGACGCAGCCCGCAAGGCCGGCCACCCTTTGCAATGTGTGGCAGAGCCCATTGAATGAGCCGCAGCTACCTATCGTTTGCACCAAACAAACAGGCCCATTGAATAAACGGCTTTCGTTTCCATATACAGTTGAATCTCAGTTGCAAGCACGAAGGAAAACACATGATCGCCCAGGAACTTGAAGTCAGCTTGCACATGGCCTTTGTCGAGGCCCGTCAGCAGCGTCACGAATTCATCACGGTTGAGCACTTGCTTTTGGCATTGCTCGACAACCCCAGCGCCGCCGAAGTGTTGCGCGCTTGCTCCGCCAATATTGACGACTTGCGTAAGTCGTTGTCCAACTTCATCGCCGACAACACCCCACAGGTGTCGGGCACCGAAGAGGTGGACACACAGCCCACCTTGGGTTTTCAGCGCGTGATTCAGCGCGCCATCATGCATGTGCAGTCCACAGGCAATGGCAAAAAAGAAGTGACCGGCGCCAACGTGCTGGTCGCCATCTTTGGCGAGAAAGACTCGCACGCGGTGTATTACCTCCACCAACAAGGTGTGACCCGCTTGGACGTGGTGAACTTCATTGCGCACGGCATCAAAAAGAGTGATCCGCCTGAAGCCGTGAAAGGCGCCGAGCCCAGCCCTGCGGAGCCGGAAGAGGGTGGCGCGTCTGAAAAGAGCGAGAAAGCTTCGCCGCTTGAGCAGTTCACCCAAAACCTGAACCAAGCCGCCAAAGACGGCAAGATTGACCCGCTGATTGGCCGCGAGTACGAGGTCGAGCGCACGATTCAAATCTTGTGCCGCCGCCGCAAGAACAACCCGCTCTTGGTGGGCGAGGCTGGCGTGGGTAAAACCGCGATTGCCGAAGGTTTGGCATGGCGCATCACCCAAGGTGATGTGCCTGAAATCTTGTCCGAGGCCATCGTGTACTCGCTGGACATGGGCGCTTTGCTGGCCGGCACCAAATACCGCGGCGACTTTGAGCAACGCTTGAAAGGCGTGATCAAGAACTTGCAGGCCAAGCCCAACGCGATTTTGTTCATCGACGAAATCCACACGCTCATTGGTGCGGGTGCGGCTTCAGGCGGCACCTTGGATGCGTCTAACTTGCTCAAGCCTGCGTTGTCGAGCGGCCAGCTCAAGTGCATTGGCGCAACGACCTTCACCGAATACCGTGGCATCTTTGAAAAAGACGCCGCCTTGAGCCGTCGTTTCCAAAAGGTCGACGTGGTCGAGCCGACGGTTCAAGAGACCGTGGACATCCTCAAGGGCCTCAAGTCGCGTTTTGAAGAGCACCACAACGTCAAGTACGCCGTGGCTGCGTTGCAAGCCGCTGCCGAGTTGAGCGCCAAGTACATCAACGACCGCCACTTGCCCGACAAGGCGATTGACGTGATCGACGAAGCCGGCGCGGCACAACGCATCTTGGTGGCGTCTAAGCGCAAGAAGACCATTGGCAAGGCCGAGATTGAAGACATCGTGGCCAAGATCGCGCGCATCCCGCCCGCCAACGTGTCGAACGACGACCGCGGCAAACTGCAAACCATCGAGCGCGATTTGAAGAGCGTGGTGTTCGGCCAAGACAAAGCCCTTGAGGTGCTGGCGTCTGCCGTGAAGATGGCGCGTTCAGGCCTCGGTAAATCCGACAAGCCGATTGGCGCCTTCTTGTTCAGCGGCCCCACCGGCGTGGGCAAGACCGAAGCGGCCAAGCAGTTGGCCTACATCATGGGCATTGACCTGATTCGCTTTGACATGTCTGAGTACATGGAGCGCCACGCCGTGAGCCGCCTGATTGGCGCGCCCCCCGGCTATGTGGGCTTTGACCAAGGTGGTTTGCTGACCGAGGCCGTGACCAAGAAGCCGCATTGCGTGCTGTTGCTGGATGAGATTGAAAAAGCCCATCCCGACATCTTCAACGTGCTGTTGCAGGTGATGGACCACGGCACCTTGACCGACAACAACGGCCGCAAAGCAGACTTCCGCAACGTCATCTTGATCATGACGACCAACGCGGGCGCTGAGACCATGAACAAAGCCACCATTGGCTTTACCAACCCACGCGCGGCTGGCGACGAAATGGGCGACATCAAGCGCTTGTTCACGCCCGAGTTCCGCAACCGCTTGGACGCCATCGTGGGCTTCAAGGCTTTGGACGAAAACGTCATCATGCGCGTGGTCGACAAGTTCTTGCTGCAACTCGAAGGTCAGTTGGCCGAGAAGAAAGTCGACGTCACCTTCAGCGACGCGCTGCGCAAGCACTTGGCCAAGAAGGGCTTCGATCCGCTCATGGGCGCACGCCCGATGCAGCGCCTCATCCAAGACACGATTCGCAAGGCCTTGGCCGACGAGTTGCTGTTTGGTCGCCTCATTGACGGTGGTCGCTTGAGCGTGGACATCGACGACAAAGAAGAAGTGCTGCTCGACATCACGCCTTTGCCTAAGAAGGAAAAGGCAGCAAAGGGTGAGCCAGCCGCTTCTGAGGAGTCAGCGGCGAGCTAAAGCTGCGGCGAGGTCTTTTCGCAGACCTCCTTCATGAAGTTGCTACCAATAAAAACGCCGCCTGTGGTAACACAGGCGGCGTTTTTTTATGGGCGCTTATTGGCGAAATGTATGCGGTTGGTTGCGACGCTTCAGCGCTTGCGCCCACCCAAAATGCTGCCCATCACGCCACGCACAATCTCGCGGCCCACAGCAGAGCCGATGTTGCGCACAGCCGACTTAACCATCACTTGCGCCAAGCCTTGGTGCTTGCCACCGCGTGGGCCGGTGGAGCCAAACAAGGCTTCGCCAAGGCCAGACAGCACTTGCTCGGTCATCGAGGGCGCGGCGGCTTGGCCAGCAGGTGGGTTCGCACCAGAAGCACCTTGACCGAATGCCTCTGCACTTGCCACATGGCCCGTCGCGCTGTTGGCCGTGTTGGCTGGCGCCCCACCTTTGAGTCGTTCATAGGCAGATTCACGGTCGATCACTTGCTCATACACCCCAGCTACCAGCGAGTTAGCCAGCAGGGCTTGGCGTTGCTCTGGTGTGATGGGCCCCAGTTGGCTACCGGGCAGCAGCACGTAGACCTGTTCCGTCTCCGATGGACGACCTTTGGCGTCCAGCAGGCTGACCAAGGCTTCGCCCACGCCCAGCTCGGTGATGGCTTTTTCGATGTCGAGGCCCGCTTTGCCGCGCATGGTCTGCGCGGTGGCTTTGACGGCTTTTTGGTCGCGTGGGGTGAAGGAGCGCAAAGCGTGTTGCACGCGGTTGCCTAACTGGCCCAGCACGGTGTCGGGCACGTCCAATGGGTTTTGGGTGACAAAGTACACGCCCACGCCTTTGGAGCGAATCAGACGCACCAGCAACTCAATGCGCTCGATCAGCACCTTCGGTGCTTCGTTGAACAGCAGATGGGCTTCGTCAAAGAAGAACACCATCTTGGGTTTTTCAGGGTCGCCGATCTCAGGCAGTTGCTCGAACAACTCTGACAGCATCCACAGCAAGAAGGTGCCATACAGACGCGGCGCGTTCATCAGCTTGTCGGCGGCCAAGAGGTTGATCACGCCCATGCCTTTGGCATCGGTTTGCATGAAGTCTTGGATGTTGAGCATAGGCTCGCCAAAGAAGGCATCGCCGCCTTGGGCTTCAATCTCCAAGAGGGCGCGTTGAATGGCGCCAATGCTGGCGGCGCTGACGTTGCCGTATTGGGTGGTGAAGTCGCGGGCGTGCTCGCCCACGTACTGCAGCATGGCGCGCAGGTCTTTGAGGTCGATCAGCAGCAAACCTTGGTCATCGGCGATTTTGAAAACCATGTTGAGCACGCCCGATTGCGTGTCGTTCAGGTTAAGCATGCGGCCCAAGAGCAGCGGCCCCATGTCGGTGATGGTGGCACGAACGGGGTGGCCCGATTTGCCAAACACATCCCACAGCGTGGTGGGGCAGGCGAGTGGGGTGGGCATGGGGACGCCGCGCTCTTGCAGCGAGGCCGCCAACTTGGGCGGGATGGTGCCGGGCTGGCTGATGCCGCCCAAGTCGCCTTTGACGTCGGCCATGAAGACGGGCACGCCCATTTTGGAGAACCCTTCAGCCAGCGTTTGCAGGGTGACTGTTTTGCCGGTTCCAGTGGCCCCAGTGATCAGTCCGTGGCGGTTGGCGAGGGCCGGAAGCATGTGGCATTCGGTAGTCTTATGCAGCGCAATCAGCATTGGTTCGGCCATCGAAAGTTCTCCATCACTTGAAAAGTAAAATAACCAGATAAGGTTAATTCAATTCAAGAGGATTTCTGATGGCTGGCCACAGTAAATGGGCAAATATTCAACACCGCAAGGGTCGGCAAGACGACAAACGCGGGCGTATCTGGACGCGTTTGATCCGCGAAATCATGGTGGCCGCCCGTCTAGGCGGGGCTGAGTTGGACATCAACCCGCGTCTGCGTTTGGCGGTTGAAAAGGCCAAAGCGGCCAACATGCCCGCCGACAACATCAAACGCAACATCGACAAAGCCACTGGCAACCTCGAAGGTGTGAGTTACGAAGAAATTCGTTACGAAGGCTACGGCATTGGTGGCGCGGCCATCATCGTGGACACCATGACCGACAACCGCGTGCGTACCGTGGCCGATGTGCGTTTTGCGTTCAGCAAGCACGGCGGCAACATGGGCACTGAAGGCTCGGTGGCGTTTCAGTTCAAGCATTGCGGCCAGTTGATTTTTGCGCCCGGCAGCAATGAAGACCAGATCATGGAAATCGCGCTCGAAGCGGGTGCCGATGACGTGATCACCGATGACGACGGCGCGATTGAGGTGCTGACGCCTCCCACCAGCTTTGAAGCTGTGAAAAACGCCTTGGAAGCAGCGGGCCTCAAGCCCGAAGTGGCCGAGGTGACTTACCGTGCAGACAACACCATCGAGATCGAGGGTGATGACGCTGTGAAGATGCAAAAACTTTTGGACGCGCTAGAAGACCTTGACGATGTGCAAGAGGTCTATCACAACGCTGCACTATGAACGTATTAGTTATTGGCGGCGGTGGCCGCGAGCACGCGTTGGCGTGGAAGATTGCCCAATCCAACAAGGTGCAAAAAGTGTTTGTGGCCCCCGGCAACGGCGGCACGGCACGCGATAAGCGTTTGCAAAATGTGCCCATCACCGATGTCCGAGCTTTGCGCGAGTTTGCGCAAGCCGAGGGCGTTGAGTTGACGGTGGTCGGGCCTGAGACGCCATTGGCAGCGGGTGTGGTGGACGAGTTTCGCGCGCACGGCATGCGCATTTTTGGACCTACTAAGGCCGCGGCGCAGCTGGAAAGCTCGAAGGCGTTCAGCAAAGCGTTCATGAAGCGCCACAACATTCCCACCGCTGAATACGACACCTTCACCGACGCACAGGCCGCGCACGATTACGTGAATGCCAAAGGCGCACCGATTGTGGTGAAGGCCGATGGTTTGGCGGCAGGCAAGGGCGTGGTGGTGGCGATGACCGCCGCCGAGGCCCACGAAGCGATTGACTTCATGTTGCTCGACAACAAGCTTGGTGTGAGCCACAACGAAGGTGGCGCGCGCGTGGTGATTGAAGAGTTTTTGCAAGGCGAAGAGGCCAGCTTCATCGTCATGTGCGATGGCAAAACCGTGTTGCCTTTGGCCACCAGCCAAGACCACAAACGCTTGCTCGATGCCGACGAAGGCCCCAACACAGGCGGCATGGGTGCGTACTCGCCAGCCCCTGTGGTGACGCCTGAGGTGCATGCCCGCGCCATGCGCGAAATCATTTTGCCCACCATCAAGGGCATGGAAAAAGATGGCATTCCGTTCACGGGCTTTTTGTACGCCGGTTTGATGATCGACCCACAAGGCCAAGTCAAAACGCTGGAGTTCAACTGCCGCATGGGCGACCCCGAAACCCAACCCATCATGATGCGCTTGAAGACCGATTTGGTCGATGTGTTGATGGCCGCCACAGCCAACAACGCCGAAGAGCGCTTTGACGACTTCGCCCTGGAATGGGACCGTCGTACGGCTGTGGGCGTGGTGATGGCGGCCTATGGCTACCCCATGAACCCGCGCAAAGGCGATGTCATCGGTGGTTTGCCGCAAGACACCGACGATGCGGTGGTGTTCCACGCGGGCACCCAGATGGTGGATGGTTTGATCACCACGACCGGTGGGCGCGTGTTGTGCGTGACCGCCTTGGGCGGCACCATCAAACTGGCGCAGCAACTGGCCTATGACGCGGCCAAGGGCATTCACTTTGACGGTGTGCAGTACCGCACCGACATTGGTTACCGCGCCATTGCGCGTTGATATGCCTGTTTACGCGCCTCTTGAGTTCAAAGGCAGCCGCTTGGCGCGGGCCTTTTTGAAGCTGATTGGCTGGCGATATGTGTTCAACGGCTTACCGGCTGCGCAAGGTGTGATCGTGGGCTACCCGCACACCAGCAACTGGGATTTCGTGGTGATGATGCCGGTCAAGTGGGCCATTGGTTTGCAGGTGCAGTTTTTTGCCAAAGACAGTTTGTTTCGCATTCCTGTCTTTGGCCGTTGGCTGCGCTGGATTGGCGGCAGACCCATTGACCGTTCATCGCCCAAAGGGGTGGTGGGCGAGATGGTGAATGTGCTCAAACAACACAAGCAAGACGGCGGCTATCTGTGGCTGGCGCTGTCGCCCGAGGGCACACGCAAGCTCACCCCAGGCTGGCGCAGCGGTTTTTACCAACTGGCTCTAGGGGCCGATGTGCCCTTGTGCCTGCTGCGTATTGATTACGCCAAAAAAGAGGCGCATTTCGACCAGTTCATGCACCTCACGGGGGATGTCGAGGCCGACTACGCGCACTTGGCCAAGGCCTATGCGGGCGTGTGCGGTTTTCATGCCGCACAGGTCGCGCCCATCCGACCCATGCCACCCCGAACCACCTCTGAATAACGCCAACGCATGACCACTTCTGACTCTTCTCACCACGCGCGCGTCGTCACAGCAGCGCGCGATTACCTGATCGGTTTGCAAAGCCGCATCACGTGCGCGATTGCGGCCAAGGACGGCGGTACCTTCTTGGTCGATCCGTGGGAAAAAGGCCCGGGCGAGCAGTTGCAAGGCAATGGCATTACCCAAATCTTGGAAAACGGAGCTGTGTTTGAGCGTGCCGGTTGTGGGTTTTCGCATGTGCGCGGCCCCAAGTTGCCGCCATCGGCCACGCAGCACCGCCCTGAGTTGGCGGGGGCGCCCTTTGAGGCTATGGGCGTGTCGTTGGTGTTTCACCCGCGTAACCCGTATGTGCCCACGGTGCACATGAATGTGCGCATGATTGCCGCCACACCCGCCAACGGCCAAACTGTGGCTTGGTTTGGCGGTGGCATGGACCTGACGCCGTATTACGGCTTTGCCGAAGACGCGGTGCATTTCCACCAAACATGCCATGACGCGCTGGCGCCCTTTGGCGAAGGTCTGTACCCACGCTTTAAAACGTGGTGCGACGACTATTTCTGCAACAAACATCGCAACGAGCAGCGTGGCATTGGTGGCATCTTCTTTGACGACTTTTCCGAACTGGGCTTTGAACGCAGCTTTGACATGTTGCGCAGCGTGGGCGATGCCTTTGTGAACGCCTACATGCCCATCGTGGAACGTCGCGAGCACACGCCGTACGGTGAACGCGAGCGTGAGCATCAGTTGTATCGCCGTGGGCGCTATGTGGAGTTCAACTTGGTGTGGGACCGTGGCACGCACTTTGGCTTGCAGTCGGGCGGTCGCACCGAATCTATTTTGTTGTCCATGCCGCCGTTGGTGAGTTGGTCGTACCAACACCAACCTGAGCTGGGCTCGCCTGAACACGCGTTGCTGCACGAGTTTTTGGTGCCGCGCGACTGGCTGGCAGCGCATGCCTGACACCGAGATTGTTCGGTTAGGGGTGTTTGGCGGCGCGTTTGACCCACCGCATTTGGCGCATTTGGCGTTGGCGCAACGTGCGGTGGCGCAGTTTGGCTTGGATCGTTTGCTGATCATTCCCACCGGCCAAGCGTGGCATAAAACCCGCGCACTCACGGCCGCGCCGCATCGCTTGGCCATGACGCGTTTGGCCTTTGCCGAACTGCCGCAAGCTTGGGTGGATGCCCGTGAAATCGAGCGAGATGGCCCGACCTTTACCGTAGACACACTGAACGAGTTGCGGCTTGAATACCCCAACGCCCAATTGTTTTTATTCATCGGTGCCGACCAAGCGCGGGCCTTTCAGACGTGGCACCGTTGGCCAGAAATTTTGCAACGGGCCACCTTGGTGGTGGCGCAGCGGCCGTTGGACGACGGGGCAGAAAATCACAAGGTCGACGCACAGTGGCACAATGCGGTATCCCCCGACGTACAAATCTTGGACATGCCGAGCTTGCCCATCAGTGCCACCGAGATTCGGTCGCACTTGGCTCATGGCTCGCAGACTCAAGCTGCACCTCTGCATGAGTGGTTGTCTGCCTCTGTGCAGCACTACGTAGATCAACACAGACTTTACCGATTAGACCGATGACCGAAACCGCTGGCAAAAAAGATGTTCAAAAACTGCAACGCATCGTCGTAGATGCTTTGGAGGATGTGAAGGCGCAAGACTTGGCGGTGTTTGACACCGAACAACTGTCTTCGCTGTTTGAACGCGTGATCATCGCGTCGGGTACCTCGAACCGTCAAACCAAAGCCTTGGCCGCCAGCGTGCGCGACAAAGTGCGCGAAGCGGGCTTTTCAAAGCCGCGCATCGAAGGTGAAGACAACGGCGAATGGATCATTGTGGATTGCGGCGCTGTGGTGGTGCATGTCATGCAACCCACCATCCGTGGCTACTACAACCTCGAAGAAATCTGGGGCAGCAAGCCTGTGCGTTTGAAGTTCGGCGCGCCCAAGCCCGCTGCGCCAGAGCCTAAAGAACCCGCGCCCAAGAAGGCGGCTGCTAAAAAAGCAGGCGCTAAATCGACGGGCAAGAGCGCTGACAAAGCGTCTGACAAAGCCTTTGACAAAGCAGCCCCTAAAGCTGCTGGCCGTAGCGCAGCAGCCAAATCTGCACCGGCCAAAACAACGTCAGCCCGATCAGCCACCAAGCCTGCTGCCAAGAGCGCTGCGCCTAAAGCTGCAGCCGCTAAAACAACGGCCGCTCGCAAGCCTGCCGCTAAGACTGCCGACAAACCCGCAGCCAAACTGCCCGTAAAAACAGTGGGCCTGAAGGGCGCTAAATCGGCCTCTAAAGCGGCTGCTCGCACCGCATCGACCTCAGCTGGCAAACCTGCAGGCAAGCCCGCTGGTAACCGTGTGGCTGCCAAGAAGACACCTGCCCGCAAAGCATGAAGCTGTGGGTGGTCGCCGTCGGCCAACGTGTGCCCGACTGGGCGCAAACCGCTTGGGACGATTACGCCAAGCGGTTCCCCTCTGAGCTCAAAGTCGAGCTCAAAGCGGTGAAAACCGAGCCGCGCAGCTCTAAAACCTTAGAAACCATCTATGCCGCAGAGCGCGAGCGCATCGAGGCCGCTATTCCGCGAGGTTGCCGCATCGTGGCATTGGATGAGCGCGGCACCAACCTCACCACCGTCGCCTTGGCGGCCAAGCTCAAACATTGGCAACTCGAAGCCGATGATGTGGCGCTGGTGATCGGCGGCCCCGATGGTTTAGACCCCGCCTTCAAGCAAGCCGCCCACGAGCGCATTCGCATTTCCGATTTGACCTTGCCGCACGCCATGGTGCGCGTGCTGTTGGTGGAGCAGCTCTACCGCGCATGGTCGATCAACGCCAACCACCCGTATCACCGCGAGTGAACGTTGTCATCGAAACAAATCTCACCATGCCTTCATCTCAATTCGTTTATCTGGCTTCACAAAGCCCGCGTCGCCGCCAGTTGCTGGAGCAATTAGGGGTGCGTTATGAATTGCTGTTGGCCGACGACACCGAAGATGCGGAAGCACTTGAGGTGGTGTTGCCCGGCGAAGCCCCGCGTGCCTATGTGCAACGCGTGACCTTGCTCAAACTCGACGCTGCGCTGAGCCGCATGAAACACCGAGGCTTGCCACTGGCGCCCGTGTTGTGCAGCGACACCACGGTGGCCTTGGGCAAAACCATTTTGGGCAAACCGGATGACGCCAAGCATGCCAGTCAAATTTTGAACCAACTGAGTGGCCAGACGCACCGTGTGTTGACGTCTGTGGCGATGGGCGCGCTCACCAAAACAGGCGCTGTACGCAAGCAAGTGCAAGGCTTGAGCGTGTCCCAAGTGCGCTTTGCCCCCTTGACCCGCACCCAAATTCAAAGCTACGTGGCCAGTGGCGAGCCCATGGGCAAAGCGGGCGCCTATGCGGTGCAGGGCAGGGCGGCGGCGTACATCGCGCACATCAGTGGCAGTTACTCTGGCATCATGGGTTTGCCGATGTTCGAGACTGCGCAACTGTTGCGTGAGTTTGGTTTCAAGGTTTAACAGCGGTTCAACGTTTACCCATGTCCATGCAACAAGATATTTTGATCAACTGGTCACCCCAAGAAACGCGTGTGGCGGTGGTCGAAACGGGCGCTGTGCAAGAGTTGCATGTCGAGCGCACCTTAGAGCGCGGCTTGGTGGGCAACGTCTACCTAGGCAAAGTGGCGCGGGTGTTGCCAGGCATGCAATCAGCCTTCATCGACATTGGCCTAGAGCGAGCAGCGTTTTTGCACGTGGCCGATTTGATGAGCAGCGTGTCTGCCCGCCATGCCGACACCGAAAAAGGTGAGCCAGCGCCTGTGGTGCCGATTGAGAAGCAGGTGTTTGAAGGTCAATCGATTTTGGTGCAAGTCATCAAAGACCCGATTGGCACCAAAGGCGCACGCTTGTCGTCACAAATCAGCATTGCGGGACGCTTGCTGGTGTTTTTGCCGCAAGACCAACACATTGGCGTATCCCAAAAAATCCCGCTTGAACAGCGTGAAGCCCTGCGTCGTCGCCTGCAAGCCCTGGCCGATGCGGGCGCTCCCAATGGGCAAACCGGCGGCTTCATTTTGCGCACCAATGGCGAAGAGGCCGATGACGAGGCCTTGGGTGAAGACATCGCTTATCTGCGTAAAACATGGGCGCGCATCAAAGACGCGTCCACCCGCATGCCGCCTAAGTCACTGCTGCACCAAGACCTGAGCTTGCTGCAGCGCGTGCTGCGCGACTTGGTGGGTGAAGCCACACAAACCATTCGCATCGATTCGGCCGAGCAATTTGCCACGCTGCAAGCGTTTGGCGCGGAGTTCACCCCATCTTCGGTGCAAAAGCTGCAACTCTACAAAGGCGAGCGGCCCATTTTTGACCTCTTCAACATCGATGAAGAAGTAGCCAAAGCCCTAGGCCGCCGTGTCGACCTCAAATCGGGCGGCTACCTGATCGTGGACCAGACCGAGGCGCTGACCACAGTAGACGTGAACACGGGTGGTTTTGTGGGCGCGCGCAATTTTGACGAAACCATTTTTAAAACCAACCTTGAAGCCGCGGGCGCGATTGCGCGTCAGCTGCGCTTGCGTAACTTGGGTGGCATCGTCATCGCCGACTTCATCGACATGACCCGCGAAGACCACCGTGAGGCCGTGTTGGCCGAGTTTCGCAAACAGCTGGCGCGTGACCGCGTGAAAACCATGGTCAGCGGATTTTCGGCCTTGGGTTTGGTGGAGATGACGCGCAAGCGCACCCGCGAATCATTGGCCCACATGCTGTGTGAGGCGTGTCCCGTGTGCGAAGGCAAAGGCAGCGTTAAAACCGCCCGCACCGTGACCTACGACATCTTGCGCGAGATCTTGCGCGAAGCCCGCCAGTTCAACCCCCGCGAGTTCCGCGTGATTGCCTCACCGGGCGTGATTGACGTGCTGCTGGATGAAGAAAGCCAGCACTTGGCAGGTTTGAGTGACTTCATTGGCAAGCCCATTTCGCTGCAAGCTGAGTCGGCGATGGCGCAGGAGCAATACGACATTGTGTTGATGTAAACCGCCGTGTCCAGCGTTTGTGTTCAAACGCTGCTTTGTGTCGGGCTGCTTGTTCTTAGGCGACCAGCTTGAAGTGTTTGCGGCTGAAATCAAGTCCAAATGCTTTTTCAAGCTTCATCAACAAGCGGTGACGTTTTTCACGCTTGGTTAACTTGTATGCCGGATCGATGGTGAAGCTCTTTTCGGCAGAGCTTTCTAGCCACGGTTTGACCAACACAGGATGCGTGCCGTTGAAGGGTTGCAACACCTGCGCATCAAACTGGCTGTAACGGACAACAGGGGCCCCGTGTGACCAAAATTTGCTCACTTGGTCGAGCTTCTTTTGCATAGCCTCATTGCTGCGCACCCAGCCGTAGTGGTAGATGTGTGCATTGGCTAAAGCAGCTTGCGGGTTGCGCGGCTTTTTGTGGTCGCTGGTGATGAGCCAATATTGGCCATCGGGTGCATACGAACGAATGGTGTTACGAATCAAGCGGCATTCGCGCCTGTACCAAGCAGGGCTGTTGGCCACAAACTCAGGCGTGCCGTAAAAATGGAAGTAATCAAATACCAAAGCTTCGACCGCAGGGTTTGCGTGATGCTGGTCAACGCTGGCTCGAATGTTGGCTAACTCGGCTTCGTGCACCAATTCGTCGCCTTCTAAATAAAACGCCCAGTCGCCTGTGCAAGCGTATTGGGCGATCATTTTTTGTTGGGCGTAGACAAAGCCACGGTCGGCCATGCGTTCATTCCAGATGGTTTCGATGATGCGAACCTTGGACGAGTCGATGGCTTTCACACGCGCCAAGGTGTCGTCGTTGCTTTGGCCCACGACCACAACAAATTCATCGACCAAGGGCAGCAACGAACGAATAGAGGCCTCGAACGGAAAGCCCAGCTCAACGCCGTTACGAATGAAGGTGAAACCGCTGATGGAGGCTTGGCTCATGCTGACTCGCTGTCTGAAATAAAAGTCGTGGAAGGTCGATGGATTAAATTGGGCGCATCGTCTTGGTGTGTGACGGCCACAGCGTGCAAAGCCGCATAAGCCCCGTGGCGGCTCATCAGCGCCTTATGTGTCCCCGTCTCCACCACTTCCCCCGCTTGCATGACCACGATCACATCGGCGTGCTCAATGGTGGATAAGCGATGCGCAATGACCAGCGATGTGCGGCCTTGCATCAGCGTTTTGAGTGCATTTTTGACGGCTTGCTCGGAGGCTGTGTCGAGCGCGGAGGTGGCTTCGTCCAAGATCAAAATGGGGGCGTCTTTGTACAGCGCTCTGGCAATGGCCAAACGCTGGCGCTGTCCGCCTGAGAGCTGCGTGGCGTTATGGCCGACTTGGGTATGTTCTTGTTCAGGCAGGGCGCGTACGTAGTCGGCCAAGTTGGCGGCTTCTAGCGCGCGCCACAGGCGTGCGTGGTCCAGTTCTTCGCCCAACGCAATGTTGTGCGCGACGGTGTCGTTGAACATCACCACGTCTTGGCTGACATAGGCCACTTGGCTGCGCAAACTGGCCAGTGACCAGTCTTGCAACTTCACGCCGTCTAAGCAGACTTGGCCACGGGTGGGCTCTAAAAAACGAGGCACCAAATTGGCCAAACTGGTTTTTCCTGAGCCCGAAGGGCCGACCAAGGCCACGGTTTGGCCGGGATGAATGGTCAAACTCACGCCGTTCAACGCGGGTTGCGTGGCGCTGGGGTATTGCAAGGTGACGTGCTCAAACGTAATTTCACCGCGCACTTGTGTGCTGGTGTGTGTGCCTTGGGTTTCATCGGCCACTTGCGTCAAGAGGTTGAGTCCGCGTTCTAGCGAGGTGATGCCGCGCGTGAGGCTGGCAACCACTTCGGACAGATGCTTGATGGGCGAAATGAGCATCAGCATGGCGGTGATGAACGCCGCAAAGCTGCCCACGGTCACAGCGGGTTGGTCGGGGTTATGCGTACCTTGCCAAATGGCCGTCGTGATGACCGCAGACAAGGCTAAGGCAGCCAGCATTTGAATCAACGGTGTCATGACCGAGTTGGCGACGACAGACTTGAGCGCCAGTTGGCGCAATTTTTGGTTAACTTCCGCAAACTTGGCTGTTTGACTGCTTTGCGCGTTGTGCAGACGCACCATGCGGTAAGCCAGCACGTTTTCTTCCACCACATAAGCCAGGGCGTCGGTGGCGTCTTGGCCGGCGCGCATGACGCGGTCTAAGCGTCGCGACAGGGTTTTAACCACCCAAGCGATGGGCGGAAAAATGGCAAACACAATCAGCGTCAAGTGCCAGTTGATGTACAGCAGGTAGCCAAGCAGGGCGATCAAGGTGACCGAATCTTTGGCCAACGCCAGAACGGTGGTGACCAGCTGGGATGCACCCGCATTGACTTCGTAAATGATGGAGTTGGTCAGGCCACTGGCATGTTTGTCTTGAAACAACTGGGGGTCGGCGCGCAGCAGCTTTTCAAACAGGCGTTGGCGGATGGTTTCGAGCGAGGCGTTGGTCACACGGGCCAAACAGTAACTGGCCACAAAGCCAGCCAAACCGCGCACCCCAAACAACAGCAACAGCACCACAGGAATCTTCCAAAGCACCAATTCGCCTTGCTGGAAACCTTTGTCTAGCAATGGTTTCATCAAGGCCGGAATAGCGGGTTCGGTGGCTGAACCTATCAAAATACCCACAATCGCCAAAACCAAAGTGCCTGGGTGGCCTGCAAACCAAGGAGCAACACGTCGCAGTCTTTGCCACAAAGAGTCAGATGCAGCGGCGGTTTCGGGGTGGATCATGGATGATTTGTGTTTCAGCGAGAGATTCAGCATTATCGCCACTCGCTCACGCACTAAAATCTTGCGCTAACTTACAGACTGCTGAAAACCACATGACTCTGAATTGCTTGCGAACCGTTCTTAGCTTTTTGACAGCCTGCGTTTTGGCCGTGCCCGCTTGGGCGCAGTTCCGCGTCGAAGTGTCGGGCGTGGGCATGACGCAAGTGCCGATTGCTTTTGCACCGTTGCGGGGCGAAGAGGCTTCGCCGCAAAAGATCGCCGCCATCGTGCAAGCCGATTTGGAACGCAGCGGGCAGTTTCGTGGTTTGAATGCTGACCATACATCGGATGAAACCGAGCGTCCTGACTTGAGCGGCGTGCGTCAAAAGGGCGCCGATGCGTTGCTCACAGGCAGCGTGAGCCGCATGAACGATGGCCGCTTTGATGTGCGCATTCGTTTGTGGGACGCCGTGCGCAACCAAGACTTAGGTGCCATGAGCTATGCCGTGCCGCCTGCCGATTTGCGTTTGGCCGCCCACCGCATTGCAGACTTTGTGTACGAAAAACTCACGGGTGACCGTGGCGTGTTTTCCACCCGCATTGCGTACGTGACCAAAGCCTCGGGGCGCTACAACCTGTGGGTGGCCGATGCCGATGGCGAAAACGCGCAATCGGCCTTGGCCAGTCCTGAACCCATCATTTCGCCCAGCTGGTCCCCACAAGGTGGGCAGTTGGCTTACGTGTCGTTTGAGTCGCGCAAACCTGTGGTGTATGTGCACGATGTATCGAGCGGCAAGCGCCATGTGGTGGCCAATTTCCGCGGTTCCAACAGCGCGCCCACTTGGTCGCCCGATGGCCGCACGATGGCGGTGACGTTGAGCCGTGATGGTGGTTCGCAACTCTTTTTGATCGATGCTAAAGGCGGCGAGCCTCGTCGTTTGACGCAGTCTGCTGGCATTGACACCGAGCCTGTGTTCTCGCCCGATGGCACGGCCATTTACTTTGTGAGTGACCGTGGCGGTGCGCCTCAGATTTACCGCATGCCTGCGCAAGGCGGCCCCGCCAATCGCGTGACGTTCAACGGCACGTACAACATTTCGCCCGCCGTCAGTCCCGATGGGCGTTGGTTAGCTTATGTGTCGCGCATTGGCGGTGCGTTCAAGCTGCATGTGATGGACATAGCCAGCGGCAACGTGAGCGCCATCACCGACACCTCTGCGGACGAGCGCCCCAGCTTTGCCCCCAACAGCCGATTGATCACCTATGCCACACACCAAGATGGCCGTGAAGCTTTGATGACCACCACGCTCGATGGCCGCATCAAAGCGCGTTTGTCGGGCAAAGGTGGCGATTTGCGTGAGCCGCATTGGGGCCCATTCATCAAAGCCCAACCTTAATTGCTTCTTTTTCTTTTTTCCTTTTTGAGTTCATACGTTCATGAAAAAATTTCTGTTGCTTCTTTCTTTTGTTGCCGTCTTGTCGGGCTGTGCATCGGGCGTCAAGCTTGATGAAGTGCCTGTGGACGAGCGCTCAGGCTCTTCCTCCAATTTGCCTGGCTCAGGCGCTGCGGGTTCTAACCTCGATGGCCGCGGCTTGAATGGTTTGAATGGCATGCGCCCCGGCCCTGCGGGCGTGGACAACGTGATCTTGTTTGATTACGACAGCTACACCGTGCGCGCTGAATACCAATCGACATTGGCCGCACATGCCCGTTATTTGCGTGCCGACAAAACCCTGCGCGCCAACATCGAGGGTCATACCGACGAACGTGGTGGCCGTGAGTACAACTTGGCGCTGGGTCAAAAGCGTTCCGAGTCTGTGCGCCGTGCCTTGAGCGTGTTGGGCGTGCCCGATACACAAATGGAAGCGGTGAGTTACGGCAAAGAAAAGCCAGCGATGCAGGGCACTGATGAGGCCGCATTTGCCAAAAACCGTCGTGCTGAGATTACCTACCGATGAAAACACCTGTTGCTTTGACTTTGCGCGTGGCCGCACTGGCTGTGGGCTTGTGGCTCACGCCTGTGGCGCATGCCGCCTTGTTCGCTGACGACGAAGCCCGTCGCGCCATCATTGATTTGCGTGAACGGGTGGAGCGCCAAGGCGAAGAAATCAAACAATTTCAGCGCAGCTTGCTCGACCAGCAAGAGCAGTTTGAATCGCTTCGCAAAGAAGCGGCGCAATTGCGCGGTGAAAAAGAAGAGCTGACACAAGAGCTGCGTAAGCAGCAAAACTTGGCCAAAGACTTGGCGCAAGGTGTGGACGAGCGTTTGCGCAAGTTTGAACCCGTCAAAGTCAAGGTAGACGGTGTGGAGTTTTTGGCGGAGCCCGCAGAGGTGCGTGCCTATGACGATGCTGTGGCTGTCTTTCGCAAAGGCGACTTCACCGCAGCCAGCGCCAGTTTGGGCGACTTCATTCGTCGTTACCCCAAAAGCGGGTATGCGACCACGGCGCTGTTTTGGCTAGGCAACGCGCAATATGCCAACCGTGAATACAAAGAAGCGATTCGCAACTTCTCCGTGCTGTTGGTCGGCTCGCCCAACCACTTGCGAGCGCCCGAAGCCATGCTGTCGGTGGCGAACTGTCAATTGGAGTTGAAAGACATCAAGGCCGCTCGCAAAACCTTCGAAGACGTGATCAAGACCTACCCACAATCCGAGGCTGCCAGCGCTGCCCGTGAACGCTTGAGCAAACTCAAATGAACGATATTCAGACACTCACCCAACAGGTCCTCGCGGCCTTTTTTTTGATGTCATTTGTGTTGGGCGTGATCAGCCAACGCACACACTTTTGCACCATGGGTGCCGTGTCTGATGTGGTGAATATGGGCGACTGGACGCGTGCACGCCAATGGATGGCCGCGGTGGGCGTGGTCATGATTGGCTTTGCCGCGTTGTCGGGCTCCGGCCAAATTGACGCCAGTAAAACCTTGTACGCCGGATCGCGCTTCATTTGGTTGTCGACCTTGGTGGGCGGCTTCATGTTTGGTTACGGCATGGTCATTTCGTCGGGCTGTGGCAACAAAACCTTGGTGCGCATTGGTGGCGGTAACCTCAAATCGGTGGTGGTGTTTGTGGTGATGGGCGTGAGTGCTTTTGCCACGCTCAAAGGCATCACAGCCGTGGTACGTGTCAATGTGTTGGACGCCGTGGCGCTGGACATGCCCACAGGGGCGCATTTGGGATCATGGTTGGGCCCCGTGTTGGGCATCTCTCCCGACTTGGCCGTTGTGTATGCGGGGTTTGTGCTGGGCGCTGTGTTTTTGGCATTGGCTTTGCGTCACAAAGACTTCTGGCGCTTTGACAACCTGATCGCCAGCGTGGGCGTGGGTGCCATCGTGGTGGGCTTGTGGTGGATCAGCGGGCATGTTGGCTTTGTCGCCGAACACCCAGAAACGCTAGAGCCCGTTTACGTGGCGACCAATTCTGGGCGCATTGAAGCCCTGACCTTCGTGGCACCTGTCGCGCATGCCTTGGATTGGTTGATGTTCTTCAGCGACAAATCCAAAGTGCTGACCGCTGGCGTCGTGTCCGTGGTGGGCATCATCTGTGGCTCGGCCGTGTCGGCCTTGTTGAGCAAGACCTTTCGCTGGGAAGGCTTTGCCAACCAACGTGATTTGGCCAACCATTTGATGGGCAGCGTGCTCATGGGCGTGGGCGGTGTGACGGCCATGGGTTGCACGTTTGGCCAAGGTTTGAGTGGCATGTCCACCCTTAGCCTGAACGCCTTTGTGGCGGTGGCTGCTATTTTGGTGGGCGCTGTCGTGGCCTTGCGTCAGCAAGCGGCACGCATGGAAGCCAGCTACTGTGGTTGATGCCGCTCTGCAGCAGCGTCGCTTTGGTGGTTTAGAACGGCTTTACGGCGTGAGCGGCGCGCAACACATTCGCGCAGCCCATGTGGTGGTGGTCGGAATTGGCGGTGTGGGCTCTTGGACCGCAGAGGCCCTGGCCCGCAGCGGGGTGGGGCGCTTGACCCTGATCGATCTCGATCATGTGGCGGAGTCCAATATCAACCGACAAATTCACGCGCTCGATACGACGGTCGGCATGGCCAAAGTAGAGGCCATGCGTGAACGCATTGCCCACATCAACCCCGATTGCGTGGTGACTTGCATCGACGACTTCGTTGAACCTGCGAATTGGCCAAGTCTTTTGGGCGAAGCGATCAACACGGTGGATGCGGTGGTGGACGCCTGCGACCAAGTCAAAGCAAAAACAGCGATGGCGGCTTGGGCCTTGAAGCACAAACGCTTGTTCATCAGCGTGGGCGCTGCGGGCGGCAAACGGCTGGCGCACAAAGTGGACATCGACGACTTGTCGCTCACCACGCACGATCCTTTGTTGGCACAACTGCGTTACCGCTTGCGCAAAGAACATGGCGCGCCGCGTGAAGGTAAAAAAATAGGTGTCGCTTGTGTGTTCAGCCGTGAAGCTGTGGCGCCACCGGACGCCAGTTGCGCCCTGGAAGGGGACGGCACCTTGAACTGTCATGGCTATGGTTCGGTGGTCAGCGTGACCGCCACCTTTGGTCAATGCGCAGCGGGTTGGATA
Source organism: Limnohabitans sp. TS-CS-82 (assembly GCF_002943475.1). Lineage (NCBI taxonomy): Bacteria > Pseudomonadati > Pseudomonadota > Betaproteobacteria > Burkholderiales > Comamonadaceae > Limnohabitans > Limnohabitans sp. TS-CS-82. Next base: position 189,500 of record NZ_PTQX01000011.1, read on the forward strand.
ATTGATGAAATTTCTTCGCGCTCATTGGCAAAACAGCCAAAATAGCGTTATACTTTGAGTCTTCGCAGGGTACACAGTAAATACTGTTTGCAAGGCGTGATGGGACCATAGCTCAGTTGGTAGAGCAGCGGACTTTTAATCCGTTTGTCGTGGGTTCGACCCCCGCTGGTCCCACCAAGTATTTAAGGGTTAGCAAAGAAATTTGCTAACCCTTTTTGCTTTTTCTCTTCCGCATTTTTCAGCCCGTTCACCGAACGGAACAGTCATCAGATTTTTTGCATCTGAGTTCGTACATGACAGAACTTTTATTTGCCTTTTATTTCTTGGTGCTGCTGGCCACGCTGCTGCTGAAGAGCCCTGTCATCAAAGGGCCTTGGCTGTTCTTGATGCGGGCCTTCTTTCCCAATTGGAAGTTTTTTCATGCCGTAGGGCATGTGCCGCATTTGTATGCACGGTCTGCGGTGCTGCAAACGCCGGGGGATTTGCTTTGGTCGGATTGGGTGCTGATTTACCCACGGCGCACACGTCGTTGGCATCATTTCGTTCACAACCCTGACACCAATCTAGGACTGGGCCAACAAAACTTGGTCGATCACTTTTGGGCAGACTTGTACGACTTGCCTGAAGGCGCAGACCCACGTCGTTTGGTGACTTACGCCATGATTTCGCGCTTGGTCGCAGACGTGTTTCGCGCGCGCGATACAAGCTTCACGCACAGCCAGTTTGAGCTGCGCATGGTGTTGGAGAGCCCGGCCGAAACCGTCGACACACACGTGATGATGACCTCGCCGGTGCTGCCATGCTGATGGCCATTCGAGCCACTGAGCTCTTGTTTGCTTGGAGTTTGTTCATTCAAACGCTGGAGTACTTGCGCATGGGCAAGGCCACCGCGAATGAGGGGCTTTGGTCTTGGTCATTGCAACGTGCCGATATTCCCAATGCATCGGCGCGGGCTTGGTTCGATGTGTTGTTCAAACCTCGCGTGCATCAGCTGCACTTGCTTTTGCGTTTGTTGGCGGCCGTATGGCTGGCAGCACAGGGCGCATCGTTGCCGCTGATTGGTTTTTTGTTTGTGGGCAACTTACTCATTCTGATTCGTTGGCGCGGTGCGTTCAATGGCGGTAGCGACTTCATGACCTTGGTCGTGCTCACGGGCTTGTTGATCTCGCAAGTGGTGAGCGTCTTCGCCAATCCACAGCGAGGCTGGCAAGCAGGCTTTTGGTACATCGCCATTCAGGCCATCACCTCGTACTTCATGTCAGGCTCTGTCAAGCTGCTTAGGCGCGAATGGCGCAATGGCTCGGCCATGACCGTCTTTTTGAATGGCGCGATTTACGGACCTCTATCGGCGACACACCCGCTGCGCAACACTTGGTTAGCCATGTTGGGTTCGTGGGGCTTTATCGTCTGGGAAATCCTGTTTCCATTGAGCCTGCTTGACCCGAGGCTCGCCGCTGTGTTTTGCACGGTCGCTGCGCTGTTTCACTTCTTGGTGTTTTGGTTCTTTGGCTTGAACCGATTTTTCTGGGCGTGGCTGTGCGCGTTCCCCGCCATCATTTGGTGCAGCGCGCAGTTCAGCACGCAAGTTTTGGGGCTGTGACGCCCGACCTCAAGCGCAGCTTGTTGATGCTGCGCTTGGGCCTTGCTTAGGCCATTGCGCTTTCAATGGCGTCCATGGCTTCGGTCACTTCCAGCCAACGCAACTCAAGCGCCGCCAGTTCATCTTCCACCGCTTTGAGGCGTTTGCCTGCTTCGGCAATGTCTGCAGGGGGCAGAGGGGTGGCGAGTTTGTCGTGCAGCGCGGTTTTTTCAGATTCCAGCGTGGCCATGGTTTTTTCCACGCCATCGAGTTCTTTTTTCAACGGGCGTTTTTTCTCGTTGATGTCTTTGCGCAGCTGAGCGTCTTCTTTGCGTTGGTCGCGAGAGGCCACCGGCGCAGCAGCTTTAGCTACTGGAGCCGCAGCTTGCACAACAGGTGCCACCACTTCAGCCACAGGCGTAACAACAGCAGGCTTGAGAGCCGCTGCATTGGCCGCAGCCACAGCTTCGGCACGCAAGCGTTTGCCTTCGTCCAGCAGGTAGCGTTGGTAGTCGTCCAAGTCGCCGTCAAAGGGCTCCACGCCACCGCGTGACACCATCCAGAACTCGTCACACACAGCACGCAGCAAGGCGCGGTCATGGCTGACCAGCATCACGGTGCCTTCAAATTCGTTCAGCGCCATGCTCAGCGCTTCGCGGGTGGCCAAGTCCAAGTGGTTGGTAGGCTCGTCCATCAGAAGCAAGTTGGGGCGTTGCCACACCAACATGCACAGCACGAGGCGGGCTTTTTCGCCACCGCTCATGCTGCCCACGGCTTGCTTGACCATGTCGCCGCCAAAGTTGAACTGACCCAAGAAGCTGCGCAAGTCTTGCTCGCGTGTGGCTTGGCCGGCCAGCTTGCCGTCGATGGTGAGTTTTTTCGCCAAGGCAATCATGTGGTCGAGCGGGTTGTCTGCGGGGTGCAACACGTCGAGTTCTTGCTGCGCAAAGTAGCCGATGTTCAGGCCTTTGCCCTCAGTCACTTCGCCACCCAAGGCACCCAAATCACGCGCAATGGTTTTCACCAGCGTGGATTTACCTTGGCCGTTGGCACCCAAGATGCCAATGCGCTGACCCGCCAACACCGAGCGGCTGACGTTTTGAACGATGACCGTGGGCGGTGTGCCCGCGGGCGCGTCGGCGGGGGCAGGGTAGCCCACGCTCACGCCTTGCATGCTCAGCATGGGGTTGGGCAAGTTGGCGGGTTCTTTGAACTCGAAGCTGAAGTCGGCCTCGGCCAACAACGGCGCAATTTTTTCCATGCGGTCCAAAGCCTTGACGCGGCTTTGCGCTTGCTTGGCTTTGCTGGCCTTGGCTTTGAAGCGTGCAATGAACTTTTGCAAATGCGCGATCTTGTCTTGCTGTTTGGAAAATGCGTTTTGTTGCAGCTCCATTTGCTCGGCGCGCATGTCTTCAAACTTGCTGTAGTTGCCGCCGTAGCGCACCAGCTTGCCCGCGTCGATGTGCAGGGTGACGTTGGTCACGGCATCCAAAAATTCGCGGTCATGGCTGATGACAACCATCGTGCCTTCGTAGCGCTTGAGCCAAGCTTCGAGCCACACCAAAGCGTCCAAGTCCAAGTGGTTGGTCGGCTCATCTAGCAGCAGCAAATCAGACGGGCACATCAGCGCACGCGCCAATTGCAAACGCATGCGCCAACCGCCTGAGAAGCTGTTCACAGGATTGTCGAGCTCGGTCGTTTTAAAACCCAGACCCAAGATGAGCGCTTGTGCGCGTGACTGTGCATCGTGCTCGCCTGCGTCGTACAAGGCCATGTAGGCGTTGCCCAAACGTTCGCCGTCATCGGTGGCTTCTGCCGCGGCCACTTCGTTGCGTGCGTCGTTCAAGACGGTGTCACCTTCAATCACGAACTCGGTGGCACTTTGCTCGGTCTCAGGCATGTCTTGAGACACTTGGCCCATGCGCCATTGCGTGGGGATGTAGAACTCGCCGGTGTCTTCTTGCAAGTTGCCGTTGAGCAACGCAAACAGCGAAGATTTGCCTGCGCCGTTGCGGCCCACCAAGCCAACTTTTTCACCAGGGTTCAAGGTGACGGTGGCGCCTTCGAGCAACACCTTGGCACTGCGGCGCAAGGTGACATTTTTAATCGTGATCATTGTGTATTTGCGCCTTCGACAATCGCTTGGCGTGTGAGGAGTAAGACCTGGTCGTCACCAGCACTGGTCGATAGCCACACGACATCTAAATTGGGAAAGGCTGCTTCAAAGTAATCGCGTTCGTGGCCAATTTCTAAAACCAAAACCGCGTGCTCGCTCATGTGTGCTGGGGCGTCGCGCAGCATTTGGCGAATAAAGTCCATGCCGTCATCGCCACCGGCCAAAGCGAGCGCGGGCTCGGCTTTGAATTCGGCAGGAAGTTCGGACATGCTTTGTGCATTCACATAAGGTGGGTTGCACAGTATCAGATCGAATACACCATCGGCCTTTGCCAAACCATCCGATTCGGCCAGCGTCATGCGGCCTTCAAGGCCGTGGCGTTCGATGTTGATTTGGGCCACAGCCAAAGCGTCTTTGGACAAGTCCAAGCCTTGAACGGTGATGTCTGGATAGGCCAACGCAGCCAAGATGCCAAGGCTGCCGTTGCCCGTGCACAGATCGAGCACGCGCGTGGTGTTGAGGTCTAGCCAAGGATCGATGCTGCCTTCGGCCAAGACTTCGGCAATGAGCGAGCGCGGCACGATGGCGCGTTCGTCGATGTAGAACGACACACCCTGCAACCACGCTTCTTGCGTGAGGTAAGCCGCAGGCTTGCGGCTGGCAATGCGGTGCTCAATGAAGGCTTGCACGCTGGCCACTTGGGTGGCGGGCAGTTCGAGGTTGTGCGCCTCGTCTGACACATCGGTGTCGAGCGGCAAACCCAGTTTCCACAGCACCAGCCATGCGGCTTCGTCGGCGGCGTTGGTGGTGCCGTGGCCGAAGCTCAAATTGCCTGCGGAGTGGGCAGCATCAAGCTGCTGCGCGCTCTGTGCAATGAGCGCGCTGAGTGTGAGAGATGGGTTCATTGTGCGGACGTGTTGGCCGGTGAGGCCAAGCCGTGCAGCTGTTCCAGCACACGGCGATAAATATTTTTCAGGGGATCCAAATCAGCCACGGCCACAAACTCGTTGATTTTGTGGATGGTGGCGTTGGGTGGGCCGAGCTCAATGACTTGCGGGCAAACTTGCGCAATGAAGCGCCCGTCGCTGGTGCCGCCGGTGGTGGACAGCTCGGTGTCAATGCCGGTTTCGTCGTGGATGGCGCGTTGCACGGCACCGACCAAGTCACCAGGCGTGGTGAGGAAGGGCAGGCCGCCAATCGTCCATTTGAGGTCGAACTCTAAGTGGTGCTTGTGCAGCACAGCAGTGAGGCGCTGTTGCAATTGCTCGGGCGTGGATTCGGTGCAGAAGCGGAAGTTGAAGTCCACCACGCATTCGCCCGGAATCACGTTGCTCGCACCTGTGCCCGCATGGATGTTGCTCACTTGCCAGCTGGTGGGCGGGAAGAAGTCGTTGCCTTTGTCCCATTCAATTGCCACCAACTCTGCCAACGCGGGGCTGAGCAAATGGATGGGGTTTTTGGCGAGTTGCGGATACGCAATGTGGCCTTGCACGCCTTTGACGGTGAGCTTGCCGCTCATCGTGCCGCGTCGGCCGTTTTTGATCATGTCGCCAGTGCGCTCGACCGAGGTGGGTTCGCCCACGATGCACCAGTCGAGCTTTTCGCCGCGGGCTTTCAAGGCTTCGCAGACTTTGACGGTGCCGTCGAGTGCTGGGCCTTCTTCGTCGCTGGTGAGCAAGAAGGCGATGTTGATGTTGGCATCCGCCTGAGCAGCTGCAAACTCTTCACACGCCACCACCATCGCTGCTAACGACGCTTTCATGTCGCTGGCACCACGGCCAAACAGTTTGCCATCGCGGTGGGTGGGGGTGAAGGGGTCGCTGGTCCATTGATCGATGGGGCCGGTGGGCACCACATCGGTGTGGCCTGCGAACACCAGTGTTTTGGCTCCTGCCTGTGCGCTGCGTTTGACAGCCCACAGGTTGCTCACGCGAAACGAGTCTGGTCCGCTGTCGATGCGCTCACACTCAAAACCGATGGGCGCAAGCCGTGCGGTGATGATGTCCAAACAGCCCGCGTCCTCGGGTGTGACCGACGGGCGCGAGATGAGTTGCTCGGTGAGCTGGAGTGTGCGAGACATCGAAAGGGCCTGATGAACGAATAAAGAGACGAATTAATCGCGCAACAAGTCGTTGATGCTGGTCTTCGAGCGTGTTTGTGCATCCACGCGCTTGACGATGATGGCGGCGTACATGCTGTAAGGCGCGCCATTGGCCGCCACTTTAGGAATGTTGCCGCTGACCACGACCGAGCCGCTAGGCACGCGACCGTAGCTGATTTCGCCGGTGGCACGGTCGAACAAAGGTGTGCTCTGGCCGATGTACACGCCCATGCCCAACACCGAGTTTTCTTCGACGATGACGCCTTCGACCACTTCCGAGCGTGCGCCGATGAAGCAGTTGTCTTCAATGATGGTGGGGTTGGCCTGCAAAGGCTCCAACACACCGCCCAAGCCCACGCCGCCGGACAAGTGCACGTTTTTGCCCACTTGTGCGCATGAACCCACGGTGGCCCATGTGTCAACCATGGTGCCCGAATCAACGTATGCGCCGATGTTCACGTAAGAGGGCATCAAAATCGCGCCAGAGGCGATGAAGCTGCCACGACGCGCCACAGCGGGGGGCACCACGCGCACGCCAGTCGCTTTGAGTTCTTCTTCGGTCATGTGGCCAAACTTGGTGTCCACTTTGTCATAAAAAGCCAAATCGCCCGATTGGATGAGGCGGTTGTCTTTCAAGCGGAATGACAGCAAAACCGCTTTTTTGATCCATTGGTGCACTGTCCACTGGCCCACGGCTTCACGGGTCGCCACGCGCAAGCGGCCGGCATCTAATTCAGCGATCACATGGTCGACGGCGTCGCTCACTTCGTGCGAAACATTGGCGCCGTTGATGTTGGCGCGGTTGTCCCAAGCGTTGTCGATGATGTGTTGCAGTTGATGTTGAGCCATGGTTGTCTTCTCTTCGTTGAAATTAGGGGTTGAGTTGTTTGACGAACGCCACAATGCGTTGCGCCGCTTCTAAACATTCGGCAGTTTCGGCCACCAAGGCCATGCGAATTCGGCCTGCGCCCGGGTTGAACCCTTTGGCTTCATCGACGCCGTGACCAACACGCGCCAAGTAGCTGCCAGGCAGGACGGTCACATTGTATTGAGCCAACAAGTCACGGGCGAAAGCGACGTCGTCCCCACCTGGGACCGCAGCCCACAGGTAAAAACCGGCGTCGGGCAAGCGTACATCCATCACCTCGGCCAACAGAGGGGTCACAGCCGCAAACTTTTGGCGGTATTGCTCACGGTTGGCCACCACATGGGCTTCGTCGTTCCAGGCGGCGATGCTGGCCTCTTGCACCATGCCACTCATGGCACTGCCGTGATAAGTGCGATACAGCAAGAACTGTTTGAGGATGTTGGCATCGCCCGCTACAAAACCGCTGCGCATGCCTGGCACGTTGCTGCGCTTGGACAGGCTGGTGAAGGCCACCAAGTTTTTAAAGTCAGTGCGACCCAATTTGGCTGCGGCTTCTAGCCCACCCAAAGGCGCTTCTTCACGGAAATAAATCTCGCTGTAGCACTCGTCGCTGGCAATGACAAAGCCGTACTGGTCGCTCAGGGCAAAGAGTTTTTCCCAATCACTCAGGGGCATCACAGCGCCCGTGGGGTTGCCGGGCGAGCACACAAACAGCAACTGGGTCTTGGCCCACACATCGGCAGGTACTTGGTCCCAGTCGACGTTGAAATTCAAGGCGGGGTCGCTGGGCGCGTAGTAGGGTTTGGCGCCCGCGAGCAGGGCGGCGCCTTCGTAGATTTGATAGAACGGGTTGGGGCAGACCACCACCGCTTCAAGGCGGTTGCCGTTTTCATCCACCTTGGTCGGGTCAATCACCGTTTGGGCGAAGGCAAACAAGGCCTCGCGAGAGCCGTTGACCGGCAGCACTTGGGTGGCCGCATCCACGGCCAAGCCGTAGCGGCGTTGTACCCAAGCCGCGCAAGAGGCGCGCAGGGCCGGTAAACCTGCGGTGGCGGGATAGGCGGCAAGTTGCGCTGTGGCCTTGGACAAGGCCTCCAACACCAAAGCAGGCGTGGCATGACGCGGCTCGCCAATCCCTAGGCTGATGGGCGCAAAGGCTGGATTGGGGGTGATGGGGGCAAAAAGTTGTTTCAGCCGCTCGAAAGGATAGGGCTGTAGACTTAAAAGCAGGGGGTTCATGGCTGCTATTATCCCCGCGCTAGACGTCGGTCCAGTCCTCTTGAATTGAACACTTAAATTATTTCCCATGCTCCTCGATCTGAATCGCGCCAAAGAGTTTGCCCTTGACCCAGAACAGCTCAAAGAGTTGATGGCGACGTTTGAAGAAAGCTTGGGCCAAGAAATGGCCATCATCGACACCGCTTTGTCAGCGCAAGAGGCGTTGAAGGTGGAGCATGCTTTGCACGCCTTGAAGGGGTTTATGCCCTTGTTCACAGGCGAACCTTTGGCGCAAGGCATGACCGATTTGTACCAAACCAGCCGCCAACAGCCTTTGGACGTCACCCGCGCCCATTACTTGGCTTTGAAGCCCGATTTATTAGCCTTGTTGGCAGAAGTTCGCACCTGGCTCGCCGCTTTATGATTGGCCCTCTGCAAAAAGAGGTTTTTCGGTGCGTCTGAATTCAATCAAGTTATCGGGTTTCAAGTCCTTCGCTGAACCTACCAATTTCCTGCTGCCCGGCCAATTGGTCGGCGTGGTGGGTCCCAACGGCTGCGGCAAGTCCAACATCATGGATGCGGTGCGTTGGGTGCTGGGCGAGAGCAAAGCCAGCGAGCTGCGTGGCGAGTCCATGCAAGACGTTATTTTCAACGGCACGACCACCCGCAAGCCCGCCAGCCGCTCCAGTGTGGAGCTGGTGTTTGACAACGCGGATCACCGCGCCGGTGGCCAATGGAGCCAGTTCCCCGAGATCGCGGTCAAGCGTGTGCTGACCCGTGACGGCGGCTCCAGCTACTTCATCAACAACCAACCCGTGCGTCGTCGCGACGTGCAAGACGTGTTCTTGGGCACGGGCTTGGGCCCACGCGCCTACGCCATCATTGGTCAGGGCACGATCAGCCGCATCATCGAATCGCGCCCTGAAGAGCTGCGTTTGTTCTTGGAAGAGGCCGCAGGCGTTTCTAAATACAAAGAGCGCCGCCGCGAGACTGAAAACCGCTTGAGCGACACCCGCGAGAACTTAACCCGCGTGGAAGACATCTTGCGCGAGTTGAACGCCAACCTCGAAAAACTCGAAAAGCAGGCCGAAGTGGCCCAGCGCTACCACGCGCTGCAAGGCGATGTCACGCTCAAGCAGCACCAGCTGTGGTTCTTGCGCCGCGCCGAGGCTGAAGCCGATCAGCTGGGCTTGAAAACCCAAGCCGACAAGGCGGTGAACGACCTAGAGTCGCGCATTGCCGACTTGCGCCACATTGAAGCCGACCTTGAAACCGTGCGCCAAGCCCATTACGCCGCAGGCGATCAGGTCAACCAAGCCCAAGGCGCGCTGTACGAAGCCAGCGCCGAAGTGGGGCGCTTGGAGGCCGAAATTCGCTTTGTGGTGGAAGGCCGCCAACGCGCCGAAGCTCGTTTGGTGCAAATCAAAGAGCAAACCGCTCATTGGGCCCAGCAAAGCGAACAAGCCAGCGAAGAGATCGAAAACTTGGCATCGGCGGCCATGGACGGCGAAGAACGCGCCGTCATGCTCGCCGCCCAAGTGGAAGAGCAAGCCATGCAGCTGCCCGACCTCGAAGAGGCCGTGCGCACCGCCCAACAACGCAGCAACGAACAACGCGCCTCCGTGGCGCAGGTGCAGCAGCAAATTCAGGTGTTGGCCGCCGACCAGCGCAACATCGAAGAGCAAAGCCGCCAACTCAACAGCCGCCACGAGCGCTTGAGTGCCGATCGCAACGCCTTGGCGTCGCCCGATGAAGTGCGCTTGACCCACTTGCAAGAGCAGTTGCAAGACGCCCAAGCCACCGCCGAAATCACGGCCGCGCAGCTCGAAGAGTTGCAAGCCAACGTGCCGCAACTCGACGAAGCCCGTCGCACCGCGCAGCAAACTGTCAACACTGAGCAAGCCAAGCAAGCCGACATTTCTGCCCGCTTGGAAGCCCTCAAAGCCCTGCAAGAAAAGGTGCAAACCGACGACAAGCTCAAGCCTTGGTTGACCAAGCATGGTTTGGACGGTTTGCAAGCCTTGTGGAGCCGCATCCACATCGACGCGGGTTGGGAGAACGCCCTAGAAGCCGCCTTGCGTGAGCGCATGGCCTCGCTTGAAGTCAGCCGCCTGGACATCGTGCGCGCCTTCCAAGCCGATGCACCACCGGCCAAATTGGCGTTTTACACACCGCCGATGGCTGGCGTCGCCGCCCCACAAGGCGCGTTGCCGCGTTTGTCCGATTTGTTGCGTTTGAACGATGCCGGCCTGCAGGGCTTGCTCACCGACTGGTTGAGCGGTTGCTTCACGGCGCCTAACTTGGACGAGGCCCTGGCCAAACGCGCCAGTTTGCAGCCCGGCCACGTGATTTATGTGCCCAGCGGCCACGCCATCAGCGCCCACAGCGTCACGTTTTACGCCCAAGACAGCGCCCAATCGGGCTTGCTGGCGCGTGCCCAAGAAATCGAAAACCTCGACAAAAGCACCAAAGCGCAAGCCTTCATCAGCGACGAAGCGCGCCACAACTTGGTGCGTGCCGAGGCTACGTACAGCGAGTCGTCGCAGCGTTTGGTCAGCATCCGCGCCGAGGCCACGGCAGCCCAAGCCCGCGCCCATGAGTTGCAAGTTGAAACCTTGCGCCTCACGCAATTGGCCGAACAAACCCGCGCTCGCAGCGCTCAGCTGAGTGGCGATTTGGCCGAAGTAGAAGCCCAATTGGCCGACTTGCAAGAGCGCCGCGTGAACGCGGAAGGTCGCTTTGAAGAGCTGGACATGCAACTGGCCGACAGCCAAGAGCGCCACGCCCAACTCGATGACGCCGTCATCAACGCCGAGCGCCGTTTGAACGACAGCCGCGAACAACAACGCAGCCTGGAGCGCCAAGCCCAAGAAGCGCAGTTTTCGCAACGCAGCTTGGCCACCCGCGAGGCCGAACTCAAACGCATCATCGACACCGCCACCCAGCAAGCCGCCTCGGTGGCTGCCGAAGAAGCCCGCGTGCAAGAAGACCTCACCCGCTTGACCGACGCCGCCGCGCAAGCGGGTCTGCAAAACGCCTTGAACACCAAGATGGAACGCGAAGTCGCCTTGGGCGCCAAGCGCAGCGAGTACGACGACCTCACCACCAAACTGCGTGCCAGCGACGAGCGCCGCTTGCAGTTGGAGCGCGAGTTAGAGCCTTTGCGCCAACGCATCACCGATTTCCAACTAAAAGAACAAGCCGCGCGTTTGGGCCTAGAGCAATACAGCCAATTGCTGGCCGATGCCCAAGCCGACCTCGAAGCCGTGGGCGCCTCCATCCAAGCCAACAACGTGCGCTTGGGCGGTTTGCAAAGCGAGATTGACCGCTTGAACCGCGACATCACCGCCTTGGGCGCTGTCAACTTGGCCGCCTTGGACGAACTGGCCATTGCCAGCGAACGCAAGGTGTTTTTGGACTCACAAACCAAAGACTTGACCGATGCTATGAACACGCTGGAAGACGCCATTCGCAAGATCGACGGTGAAACCCGCGAGCTGCTGGGCGGCACTTTCAAGATCGTCAACGAGCACTTTGGCCGCATGTTCCCCGAGCTGTTCGGTGGTGGCAATGCGCGTTTGGTGATGACGGGTGACGAAATCTTGGACGCTGGCGTGCAAGTGTTGGCCCAGCCACCCGGCAAGAAAAACCAAACCATTCACTTGCTCTCGGGCGGCGAAAAAGCACTCACCGCGATTGCCTTGGTGTTTGCCATTTTTCAGCTCAACCCCGCCCCGTTTTGTTTGCTTGACGAGGTGGACGCGCCGTTGGACGACGCCAACACCGAGCGTTATGCCAAACTGGTGTCGAGCATGTCCAAAGAGACGCAATTCCTCTTTATTTCGCACAACAAGATCGCCATGGAAATGGCAGAACAACTCATCGGCGTGACCATGCAGGAACAAGGCGTTTCGCGTATCGTGGCCGTTGACATGGAGTCGGCCGTCTCCATGGTCGAGTCCGTTTGAACTTTTAAGCATCAGCATGAGCACACTTCAAATTGGTTTAGCAATCGCAGGCGGCGTGGTGCTGGCAGGCGTGGTCGCGCACAGCACTTGGACCTCGCGCAAAAACAAACCGCGTCAAGCCCAACCGCAGCCCCAAGAGCCTGTGGACAGCAGCAGCAACGCAGCTGCCGCAGCGCCGGCCAGCGAGCGCACGCAAGAGCCGTCGTTCGATGCGCCGACTGCCAGCACGTTCACCGCGCCCATCAGCGAACGCACCTTGGATGCCCACCGCAGCCAGTTCACCGAGCCCACCTTAGACCCCGTCAGCGACATGGCCCGCACCATGATGCAAGAGGCCACGTTGCACGCCCAACGCGTGCCTGACGAAGCCGAACTCGCCCGCACAGCCAAAGCCCAAGCGCATGCTGCGTCTTTGGCACCGGCCGTTCAGCAAAGCCGCCCGAACTTAGAGCCCATGATCGACAAAGTCATGGACGGCGGCGCGGCTCCTGCGATGCTGCAACCCGAAAAACGCCCCAATCTGGATGGTTTGATTGACCTGATTGCCGCGATTGAAATCGACCAACCGGTCTCCGGCGAAGCCGCCGTTGCCGCCTTGCCCAGCACCCGCCGCGTGGGCAGCAAGTTGTTCAGCGTCGAAGGCTTGAATGCCGAGACGGGCGCGTGGGAAGTGCCTCGCCATGGTCAGCGCTACAGCACGTTCCAAACGGGCGTGCAATTGGCCAACCGCACCGGTGCGTTGAACGAGATTGAGTTCTCCGAGTTCGTGTTGAAAACACAAACCTTTGCCGACGGCATCAACGGTGCGCCTGAGTTTCCAGACATGCTCGATGTCGTGGCCCGTGCCCGTGAGCTCGATGGCTTTGCCAGCGCCCATGACGCGCAGCTGAGCTTCACTTTGAAAGCGGTCAAAGCCGCGTGGAGCCCTGGCTATGTGCAACAAAACGCAGCGCGCTTGGGCTTTGTGCCGGGCGTGATTCCGGGGCGCATGGTGGTGCCTGCCGGCAGCGCTGGTTTGCCGCCCATTTTGGGCTTGGTGTTTGACACCCAAGCCGCCATGTCCGAAGACCCCGCGCAATCGGCGATCCGAGAAATCACCTTGTCATTGGACGTGCCACAAGTCGACCGTGCCGAAGAACCGTTTGCCCGCATGATCCAAACCGCCCTCGAACTCGCACGCGAGATGGACGGCGCGGTGACCGACGACAACGGCCAGCCTTTGTCCGAAGCCGCCGTGGGCGCGATTGCCCGTGACTTGATGGCGCTCTACAACACGCTGGATGCGCGTGATTTGTCTGCAGGCTCGCCGCAAGCGCGCCGTTTGTTCAGCTAATTTGGTTTTTCAGCATGACCACCGCTGACTTGTTTGGCAGCGACTTTGCTGCTGAACCTATCCCTGAATCTACCGCCCCTGACAACGCCTTAGTTTTGGCCGCAAAAGCGGCCAAATTGCGTGAGCAACTGCATCACCACGGTCACCTGTACTACGTGTTGGATGCGCCCACGCTGCCCGATGCCGAATACGACCGCTTGTTCCAAGCGCTGCTAGCCCTCGAAGCCGCGCACCCCGAACTGATCACCCCCGACTCGCCCACCCAACGTGTGGGCGGCAAACCGCTGGACGCCTTTGCCAGCGTGCGCCATGCCGTACCGATGTTGAGCATCCGCACCGAAACCGACACCGAAGCCACAGGCGCAGAAAACTTCGACACTCGCATTCGCAAAGAGTTGGCCTTGAGCGAGGCAGACCCGCTGGTCGAGTACGTGGCCGAGTTGAAGTTTGACGGCTTGGCCATGAACCTGCGCTACGAGCATGGCGTGTTGGTGCAAGCCGCGACGCGTGGTGACGGCGAAATGGGCGAAGACGTCACGCAAAACGTGCGCACCATTGGCCAAATTCCTTTGAAATTGCAGGCCTCGTCGGGTCTGGATGGCGCGTCGTTGTTGCCCACTTCTTCTGCAGCCGTCGCGGTGCCCGCTGTGCTGGAAGTGCGCGGCGAGGTCTACATGGCGCGCGGCGATTTTGAGGCACTGAACGAACGCCAACGCGCACGCATTGCCGCGGGTGAAAAGGGTGAAAAAACCTTCGTCAACCCGCGCAATGCCGCTGCAGGTGCCGTGCGTCAACTCGACCCCAGCATTGCCGCGCAACGCCCTTTGAGCTTCTTTGCCTATGGCTTGGGCGCCATCTTGCTCTCAGGAGAAGGTGACCCCTCTGCCACCGATCAGCCAGATTTGCCGTTCGCCACGCATTACGACTTGCTGATGCAACTCAAAGCTTGGGGCTTCCCCGTCGCCGAGCAAACCGCTTGTGTGCAAGGTGCGGCAGGTTTGGTCGACTTTCACCAGCGCATGGGGCAAGCGCGGGACGCGCTGCCGTACGACATTGACGGCGTGGTCTACAAGGTCAACAGCTTGGCCGCGCAGCGCCAACTCGGCTTTGTCACCCGCGAACCGCGCTGGGCCGTGGCCCACAAATACCCCGCGCAAGAACAACTCACCACCGTGCAAGCCATTGAGGTGCAAGTGGGCCGTACCGGCAAACTCACGCCCGTGGCCAAACTCGCACCCGTGTTTGTGGGCGGCGTGACCGTGACCAACGCCACCCTGCACAACGAAGACGAAGCCCGTCGCAAAGACGTGCGGGTGGGCGACACCGTGGTGGTGCGCCGCGCGGGCGACGTGATTCCCGAAGTGGTGTCCGTCGTTCTAGAAAAGCGCCTGCAAGATGCGCAAATCTTCACCATGCAGCACGAATGCCCGGTGTGCGGCAGCCCCGCGCTGCGTGCAGAAGGCGAAGCCGATTACCGCTGCACAGGCGGCTTGTTTTGCAGCGCACAGCGCAAGCAAGCCATCCTGCACTTTGCGCATCGCCGTGCGGTAGAAATTGAAGACTTGGGCGACAAGTTGGTCGAGCAACTGGTGGATGCAGGCGTGGTCAAAACCTTGCCAGACCTGTACCGCATGGGCTTTGCCGCCTTGGTCACGCTGGACCGCATGGCCGAAAAATCGGCCAACAATGTGCTGGCCAGCATTGAAAAATCAAAAAACACGACATTGCCACGCTTTTTGTTTGGCCTAGGCATTCGCCATGTGGGCGAGGCCACGGCCAAGGCCTTGGCCCGTCACTTCGGCAAGATGGACGCCATCATGGACGCCACCTTGGACCAGTTGCTGCAAGTGGCCGATGTCGGCCCCATCGTGGCACTGAGCCTGCGCACGTTCTTTGACCAGCCGCATAACCGCGAAGTGGTGGAGCAGCTGCGCGCTTGCGGCGTGACATGGACAGAGGGCGAGCCCACAGAAGGTGCAAGCTTGCCGCTGGCGGGCCAAACTTTTGTGCTGACCGGCACCTTGCCCACACTCAGCCGCGACGAGGCAAAAGACATGCTCGAAGCTTTGGGCGCCAAAGTGGCAGGCAGCGTCAGCAAGAAAACTCATGGCGTTGTGGCAGGGGCAGAGGCGGGCAGCAAGC
The DNA here is from genome assembly GCF_002943475.1 of Limnohabitans sp. TS-CS-82. Taxonomy (NCBI): domain Bacteria; kingdom Pseudomonadati; phylum Pseudomonadota; class Betaproteobacteria; order Burkholderiales; family Comamonadaceae; genus Limnohabitans; species Limnohabitans sp. TS-CS-82. The sequence goes on from NZ_PTQX01000011.1 coordinate 204,825, forward strand.
TGGAGAAAGCACAAGCCTTGGGCATTCCGGTGATGGACGAGGCAGGTTTGTTGGCTTTGGTGGCCTCACACGCAGACGGCGCCGCAGATGCCGCGCATGCGCCGGAATAAAGGACACACACATGGCCGTTCGTGACATCTTGAAAATGGGCGACCCGTGCCTGCTGCGCGTGGCACAACCTGTGACCGCCTTCAATACGCCAGAGCTGCAAGCGCTGCTGAAAGACTTGGACGACACGATGCTGGCCGCCAACGGCGCGGGCTTGGCAGCGCCACAAATTGGCGTCGATCTACAAGTTGTGATCTTTGGTTCGGGCGAGTTCAACCCGCGTTACCCCGAAGCCCCCGTGGTGCCCCACACCGTGTTGATCAACCCCGTGCTCACGCCGCTTGGCGATGAGGAAGAAGAGGGCTGGGAAGGCTGCTTGTCGGTGCCCGGTCTGCGCGGTGTGGTGCCACGTTTCAAGCGTTTGCGCTACCAAGGTTTTGACGAAAAAGGTGCGCCGATTGACCGCACCGTCGAGGGCTTTCACGCACGCGTGGTGCAGCACGAATGCGACCACCTCATGGGTGTGCTGTACCCCATGCGCGTGCGCGATTTCTCGCGTTTTGGGTACACCGATGTGCTGTTTCCGGGGTTGGATGACGCGGACGATTAGGCCGCAAGCAAGCGATCCATCAAATGTCGGCGGAAATCGCGCATGCTGGGTATGAACATGTAAATGGTCAAAAGTGAATCAGAGGTCTGATAAACCACATAAGCATTTTTGTGCTGATATTTTTTAAATCCAGTAAACCCAGTGCCATCAAGTTCAGAGATGTTGCTGCCTAGCTCTGGAGCAGCTGCTAATCGATTGATTTTGGTTTGCCATTCGTTATTAATGGCAAGCCAAGCTTCAGCGCCAAATTTCTGCGTCACGTAGCTTTTGATTCTTCGATAGTCTGATTTTGCAGACTGAAGAATCACCACTTTTCTGATGCCTGTCATTCTTCGCGAGCCATTTCGCTGAAAAAATCAGCAGCGTCTTGAAATTGGCCTTGAGCCAACTCTTTGTTACCCATGGCAATGAGTTTCAACAGCGCCATCGTTTCTTGTTGTTGCTCGTAGGCATGAATATCGAGCACAACCATCTTTGCTTCACCGTTTTGCGTGATGATGAGCGGGTCAGGGTTTGTTGCGAAATCTTTGATGATTTCGGCGGCGTGTGACTTGAGATAGGAGATGGGCTTGATTTGTTGAGCGAGTGACATAGCAGGCCTAAAAGTAAATTTAGACTAAATATAAACCAAATTTGGTCTACGTCAAGTCCGATTCAAGCCTGCAACGTCGCCAACAACTCTGTCTCAATCTCCAACTGCGCTTTGTTTTGTTGCAACACAGCGCCGTCGATCAAGAAGGTGTCTTCCACGCGCTCGCCCAAGGTGCTGATTTTGGCCAGCAACAGGTTCACTTTGTGATTCGCTAAAACGCGGGCCACGCTGTAGAGCAAGCCCACGCGGTCGCTGGCCGAAATGCTGAGCACCCACTTTTGGGCGCGCTCATCGGGTTGCAGCGACACACGTGGTGCGATGGGGAAGCTTTTCACGCGGCGCGACACGCGGCCACGGCCCACGGCGGGCAGTGGCTTGGCCTGCGCCAACGTCTCGGTCAATCCGGTTTCCACCATGTTGATGAGGTCGCGGTAGTGCTCTTGGGTGAGCGAGGTCACCACTTGGAAGGTGTCGAGAGCATAGCCGTTGGTGGCGGTGTGCACTTTGGCATCCAAGATGTTGAAACTCGCTTGGTCGAAGTAGCCGCAAATTCGGGCGAACAAATCGGCTTGGTCAGGCGAATACACCATCACCTGCAAACCTTCGCCCACAGGCGAAACCCGCGCACGGACGGTGACGCCCATGGGTTTGTCTTGGTTTTTGGCGGTGTGCAGGCCGCGTGAAAGTTGGCGCGTGTGCCAAGCAATGTCGGTGGCGTCGTGGCGCATGAAGTAGCCCACATCCAAGGTGCTCCACAAGTCTTTGTGGGCTTCAAAGGGCAGGGCGTAGAGCGCCAACATGGTCAGGGCTTCGCGTTTGCGGGCTTCCACTTCGGCGTCGGCATCAGGGGCGCGGCCGCCCAAAGCGCGCGAGGTGTAGCGGTACAAGTCTTCCAGCAACTTGCCTTTCCAAGCGTTCCACACTTTGGGGCTGGTGCCGCGAATGTCGGCGACGGTCAGCAGGTACAGCGCCGTCAAGTTGCGCTCGTTGCCCACGCGTTGGGCAAAGGCTTGGATGATGTCTGGGTCGCTCAAATCTTGCTTTTGCGCGATGTGGCTCATGGTCAAGTGCTCGCCGACCAAGAACTCGATCAGCTGCGCATCGGTTTTGTCAATGCTGTGGTCGCGGCAAAACTTGCGCACTTCACCACGTCCGAGTTGCGAGTGATCGCCGCCACGGCCTTTGGCAATGTCGTGGAACAAAGCGCCGGCAAACAAGATCCAAGGCTTGTCCCAGCCCGCTGCCAGTTGCGAGCAAAACGGGTACTCGTGGGCGTGTTCGGCCATGAAGAAGCGGCGCACATTGCGCAGCACCATCAAGATGTGTTGGTCCACGGTGTAGACGTGGAACAGGTCGTGCTGCATTTGCCCCACGATGCCTCGGAAGGCCCACAGGTAACGCCCGAGCACCGAGGTTTGGTTCATCAAACGCATGGCGTGCGTCATGCCGCTGGGGGCTTGCAAGATGCGCATGAACATGGCACGGTTGATCGGATCGGATCGGAATTTGCCGTCCATCACATTGCGTGCGTTGTACAAAGCGCGCAAGGTGCGGGCCGACAAGCCGTTGATGCCCACGGTGGACTCGTACAGCCAGAAGGTTTCCAAAATGGCGTGGGGCTCGCGCTCGTACAAATCGTCGCTGGTGACTTCGAGCATGCCGGCTTTGTCGGCAAAGCGCGGGTTGATCAAGCGGGGTTCGTGACCCGAGGGGTGAATGCGCTCTTCGATGTTGAGCAGCAAGATTTGGTTGAGCTGGGTGACCGCTTTGGCCGCCCAGTAATAGCGTTTCATCAGCGCTTCGCTGGCCACGCGGGCGTTCAAACTGCCGTCTTCTTCGAGGCCCAGCCCCAAGCTTTTGGCCACGGCGTGTTGGAGGTCAAACACCAAGCGGTCTTCGCGACGCTTGGCCGCCAAGTGCAAGCGGGTGCGAATGAGGGCCAGCGTGTCTTCGTTGCGTTTGAGTTGACGGGCTTCAAACGGCGTGGCCAAGCCTTTGCTGGCTAACTCGTCCCAGCTGTTGCCGAGGCCTGCGGCTTTGGCGACCCACAAAATGACTTGCAAATCGCGCAAACCACCGGGCGACTCTTTGGCGTTGGGCTCTAGCGAATACGGGGTGTTTTCAAATTTGGTGTGGCGCTGACGCAGCTCCAAGGTCTTGGCGACAAAGAAGGCCTGCGGGTCCATGGCTTGGTCAAAACGGTTTTGAAACGTGTGAAACAAGGCTGCGCTGCCCACGATCAAACGGGCTTCTAGCAGCGACGTTTGCACCGTGATGTCAGCCGATGACTCGTGAATGCACTCGTCCACATTGCGAACGCTGGAGCCGATTTCTAAGCCTGTGTCCCAGCAGCTGCCAATGAACGCTTCGATCTTGGCTTTGAGCACCTCGTCTTGCTCGGGCGAGACGCCTTCGGGCAACAGCAGCAGCACATCCACATCCGAGTAGGGGTACAACTCGCCACGGCCGTAGCCGCCCACGGCAGCCAAACAGAGCGAGTTGTCAAAACCTGCGTTGCGCCAGAGTTTGCGCAGTGTGTCGTCGGTCAAGCGGCAGAGCTTGTGCAGCAAACTACGGACGCTGCGGGTGGCGGTGGAGCGGTTGGACGCGTCGAGCAGCAAAGCTGCCTTGTCCTTCCTGTAAAGGTTAGCCAAGGCGTTCATAGCAATTTTTTAGCAGCAGGTGGTGGTGACGAAGTCGGGCAGGGCGGGGCTGCCTTCAGAGAGGGTCAACACTTCGTAGCCGGTGGGCGTGACGAGGATGGTGTGTTCCCACTGCGCTGACAACGAGTGGTCGCGTGTGACGATGGTCCAACCGTCGCCCAGCTCTTTGATGTCTTTCTTGCCCGCGTTGATCATGGGCTCGATGGTGAAGGTCATACCTTCTTGTAGTGTTTCGCCTGTGCCCGCTTTGCCGTAGTGCAGCACTTGTGGCTCTTCGTGGAACACTTGGCCAATGCCGTGGCCGCAAAACTCGCGCACCACCGAGAAGCCGTGACCTTCGGCAAAGCGTTGAATCGCAAAGCCAATGTCGCCCAAACGCGCACCGGGCTTGACCTTGACGATGCCGTGCCACATGGCTTCGTACGTCAACTTGGACAAACGCTTGGCCGCAATGGACACATCACCCACCGAGAACATGCGGCTGGTGTCGCCGTGCCAGCCGTCTTTGATGACGGTGATGTCGATGTTGACCGTGTCGCCCTTTTTGAGCGGCTTGTCATTGGGAATGCCGTGGCACACCTGATGGTTGATCGAGGTGCAAATCGACTTGGGGTAGGGGTTGTCACCGCTGGGGTTGTAGTTCAGCGGGGCGGGAATGGCCTGCTGAACTTGCGTGATGTAGTCGTACGCCAACTTGTCGAGCTGGTTGGTCGTCACGCCGGGCACGACGTGGGGGGTGAGGTAATCGAGAACTTCGGAGGCCAGTTTGCCCGCGATACGCATGCCTTGTGCGCCTTGGGCGTCTTTGATGGAGATGGTCATGCTTGGGATTATCCCATTCACGCATCAACACCTTTTGCTATGCCGATATTGTGTACAAATGTGCCGCTGCAGACACGTAAAATCCAACCTTTGCCGACCAGCCCCAGTCAGCGGCCCGGCTCGATTCGATTTCCGTCTTTTTCTCAAGGCTCCCTCGTGTCCCTGCACCTCAGCATTTTCGAAGGCGGCAACGCCCTCAGCGATTTTCGTGTTCAACAGCTTTTGCCGCGTTTGGCGGCGATCTCCCCGCAAATCAAAGGTCTGAGCGCTCGCTTTGTGCACTTGGCCGCGACCGAGGCCACGTTGGATGCCGCGCAGCAGCAAACGCTGGCCGCTTTGCTGACTTATGGCGAGCCTGCTCATGTTGCCCCCGCAGGCACGTTGCTGGTGGTGACGCCACGTTTTGGCACGGTGTCGCCTTGGGCATCAAAGGCCACCGACATTGCGCACAATTGCGGATTGCAGCTCAAGCGCATTGAGCGCATCACCGAGTTCCACCTTCAGCTCAAAGACGGCTTGCTGAGCAAAGCCACGCTCACGCCCGAACAACTGCTGGCCGTGGCCGATGTGTTGCACGACCGTATGACCGAGTCTGTCATGCGCACACGCGACGAAGCGCTGGGTTTGTTCACCGAATTGCACCCCGCACCGATGGAGCAGGTGGATGTGCTCAACGGTGGCGAGGCCGCATTGCACGACGCCAACAAGCGTTGGGGCTTGGCCTTGGCCGAGGACGAGATTGCTTACTTGGTGAACGCCTTCACCCAACTCCAACGTAACCCCACCGATGTGGAGCTGATGATGTTCGCGCAGGCCAACAGCGAGCACTGCCGCCACAAGATTTTCAACGCCGAGTTCACGATTGACGGTGAAGCGCAATCGCACAGCCTGTTCGGCATGATTCGCCACACCGAAAAAACCAGCCCGCAATACACGGTGGTGGCGTATTCGGACAACGCCTCCATCATGGAAGGCCACAAGGTGGAGCGCTTCATCGCCACCAACAATGGCAAAGACCTGCCTCATTACGAAAAAGTGTCGGCCACCAACCATGTGTTGATGAAGGTCGAAACCCACAACCACCCCACCGCCATTTCGCCATACCCTGGTGCCTCCACTGGCAACGGCGGCGAAATTCGCGACGAGGGCGCAACGGGCCGTGGCTCCAAGCCCAAAGCGGGTATGTCTGGCTTCACCGTGTCGAAGCTGTGGGACAGCCAACTGGGCCGCCCCTCACACATGGCCAGCCCTTTGCAAATCATGACGGAAGGCCCCTTGGGTGGCGCGGCGTTTAACAACGAGTTTGGCCGTCCCAACCTGACCGGCTACTTCCGCGAGTACGAGCAAGACGTGGCCGGCGTGACACGCGGCTACCACAAGCCCATCATGATCGCGGGCGGCTTGGGCGTGATCGACAGCGAACAAACCAAGAAGATTGAGTTCCCTGCAGGCAGCTTGCTCATTCAACTGGGCGGTCCCGGCATGCGCATCGGCATGGGTGGCAGCGCCGCCAGCTCGATGGCCAGCGGCACCAACGCGGCTGAGCTAGACTTTGACTCGGTGCAACGTGGCAACCCCGAAATTGAGCGTCGTGCGCAAGAGGTCATCAACCATTGCTGGGCGCAAGGCGCGGCTAACCCCATCCTCGCCATTCACGACGTGGGCGCGGGCGGTTTGTCCAACGCATTCCCCGAACTGACCAACGACGCAGGCCGTGGCGCACGCTTTGATTTGCGCGCTGTGCCGCTCGAAGAGTCTGGCTTGGCCCCGAAAGAGATTTGGTCGAACGAAAGCCAAGAGCGCTATGTGATGGCGATTGCGCCAGAGTCACTTGAACAATTCAAAGCCTTCTGCGAGCGAGAGCGCTGCCCGTTTTCTGTGGTGGGTGTGGCGACTGAAGCGCGTCACCTGACCGTTGCCAATGAAGATGCAAACCTTGCACACCATTTAAGCGCCCCCTCGGGGGGCAGCGAACCACACGAAGTGGGGGCTGCGGTTGACATGCCCATGAACGTGCTGCTGGGTAAACCACCCAAGATGCACCGCGATGTGACGCGTGTGGCGCGCACCAGTGCGCCTATGGACCTGACCGGTGTGAGCTTGCAAGAAGCCGTCATCAACGTGCTGAGCCATCCGACCGTGGCCAGCAAACGTTTCCTCGTCACCATTGGCGACCGCGCCGTGGGTGGCTTGACGCACCGCGACCAAATGGTGGGTCCATGGCAAGTGCCAGTGGCCGACGTGGCCGTGACTTTGGCGGACTACCAAAGCTTCGCTGGCGAAGCCATGAGCATGGGCGAGCGCACGCCGCTCGCGTCGCTCGATGCGCCCGCCTCAGGCCGCATGGCTGTGGCTGAAGCCATCACGAACTTGTTGGCGGCACCGTTTGAGTTGCCCCGCGTCAAACTCAGCGCCAACTGGATGGCCGCTTGCGGCGAGCCGGGTGAAGACGCTGCGTTGTACGACACCGTCAAAGCCGTGGGCTTAGAACTCTGCCCCGCCTTGGGCATTTCCATCCCCGTGGGCAAAGACAGTTTGTCGATGCGCACGCAGTGGACTGAAAACGACGAGACCCAAAAAGTCACCTCGCCAGTCAGCCTGATCATCAGTGCGTTTGCGTCCATTGCCGATGTGCGCGGCACGCTCACGCCGCAGCTCAACAACACTGACGACACCACCTTGGTATTGGTGCAGTTGGGCGAGGGCAAGCGCCGCATGGCAGGCAGCATCTTGGGCCAAGTGCTGAACCAAGCAGGCGATCAAGTGCCAGACCTCGACGATGCACAAGACTTGGTCAAGCTCGTCAATGCTGTCAACGCCTTGCGCGCACAAGGCAAAATTTTGGCGTACCACGACCGCAGCGACGGTGGCCTGATGGCCGCTGTGTGCGAGATGGCTTTTGCGGGTCAAGTGGGTGTGGCGCTGAATGTGGACATGCTCATCACCGAAGGCGATGGCATCCACGACAGCCGTGCTGAATACGGCGACACCAAAAACTGGGCCTCGCAGGTGAGCGCCCGTCGCGAAGAGCTGACGCTGCAAGCGTTGTTCAACGAAGAGTTGGGCGTGGTGCTGCAAGTGCGCACGTCTGAGCGCAACGAGGTGATGCAAACCTTGCGCGAGCATGGCCTGTCCAAGCACAGCCACTTTGTGGGCAAAACACGTCCCGCATCGGCTGCGTTGGACCATGGCAAAGGCGCCATCAGCGTGTGGCGTGACACCAAAGAAGTGTTCACCGCCAAGCTGGCCGACTTGCACCAAGTGTGGGACAGCGTGAGCTGGAAAATTTGCCAACAGCGTGACAACCCTGCGTGTGCTGACGCCGAACACGCCGCAGCAGGCAACCCCACTGACCCCGGCATGCATGTGCATTTGCCTGCGGGCATCACCGACAACGTGGCCGCCCCCTTCATCAACGTGGCCGCCAAACCCAAAGTGGCTGTGCTGCGCGAGCAGGGCGTCAACTCACACATCGAAATGGCCTACGCCTTTGCCGAAGCCGGCTTTGATGCCTACGACGTGCACATGACCGACCTGCAAACAGGCCGCGCCAAGCTGCAAGACTTCAAAGGTTTGGTGGCTTGCGGTGGCTTCAGCTACGGCGACACCTTGGGTGCTGGCATTGGCTGGGCGCGCAGCATCACCTTCAACCCCGTGTTGTCTGAGCAAATGCAGCAGTTCTTTGCACGCACCGACACCTTCGGTTTGGGCGTGTGCAATGGCTGCCAAATGTTTGCCGAGTTGGCCGACATCATCCCTGGCGCTGAACACTGGCCACGCTTCACCACCAACCAAAGCGAGCGCTTTGAAGCACGCCTCTCCATGGTGGAAGTGTTGGAGTCGCCATCACTGTTCTTCGCAGGCATGGCTGGTGCGCGTTTGCCGATTGCCGTGGCGCACGGTGAAGGCTTTGCCAACTTCAGCCAACGCGGCAATGCCGCCAAAGCCTTGCCAGCCATGCGCTTTGTGGACAACCACGGTGCAGCGACTGAAGCCTATCCGTTCAACCCCAACGGCAGTGCAGGGGGCTTGACCTCTGTCACCACGGCCGACGGCCGCTTCACCGCCATGATGCCGCACCCCGAGCGTGTGTTTCGTAACGTGCAAATGAGCTGGACCGACTTGGCGGCTTCGGGTGGCGTGGATGCGTTCAGCCCATGGATGCGCATGTGGCGCAATGCGCGCAAGTGGGTGGGCTAATCAAGACAACTTTGATGGTTTCCATATTTCACGAGGCCCGCCATCAAATCAACAAGCCAAGTCATAAATTTACTAAAACCAATTAGCCGAGAAAAAGCAAAGCCTTACTTTAACAATTGTTAATACACAAGTTTACGTTGACCGATTAAAATTGAAATTTAAGCATTTCAATGGCGAGAGGTATCAATTTTGAAGACACATTGTCTGAACATCAAAGCCAGCATTGTTAAATTGATTGCCGTTGCTTGGCTGCTGGTCTTGGCTGCGATCACCAGCACGCAGTTGACGTTGACGGGGGCGTTGATGCAATCCAGTGAGGCGTCGACACAGCTTCACCTCGGGCCTCGCATTTGGATCTTGACGTTGGCGCAGCTTCTGCTTTGGGGTTCTGCTGTTTGGGCACTGCTGGCATACCAACGACAACAAGCCAAGGCTTACGCAGCGCAAACGCGTAACTATGAAGAGCAACTCAAGGCGACGCACCAAGCGGAGTCGACCAACCGAGGTAAAAGCCAATTCCTGGCCAATATGAGTTATGAATTGCGAACGCCTTTCAATGCCATGTTGGGCATGTTGAGTTTGTTAGACAAAACCCAACTCGATGCTCAGCAACAAGATTTGATTGAAACAACCAAAAACAGTGCCGAGCATTTGCTGCGGCTGTTGAACGATATTTTGGAAGTCTCGGCGCTTGAGGCGGGCAAGTTGAATATCCATTCTGAGCCGGTCGACATGGCGGCGTTGCTGCAAGATGTTTACCAACTCATGCGTTGCATGGCGGATCAAAAAAACTTGGCATTTCACTTAGATGGTGATGTGCACGCACCTCAGTGGGTGGCGACCGCACCCACACGCGTGCGGCAAATTTTGTACAAACTGCTGAGCAATGCCATTCAGTACACCGAGTCGGGCAGTATTAACATTGATGCCCGCGTCAAGTTGCTTGACAAACACATGCACTGGACCATCGACGTCAAAGATACGGGCGTTGGTATGAGTGCTGAGATGTTGGGTGGGCTGTTCCAGCACCATCCATCCAGCGATATGGGGCTAAATCGCTCGGGTTTAGGGCTAGAAATTTCACGTGCGTTGGCCCGACTCATGGGCGGTGATTTGACGGTGACGAGTCGCTTGGGGCATGGCTCTTGTTTTTGCTTTGAAGTGGCCATGCTGAAAGCGGCGCCGCCCGATGTGCAAGCTTCGCCATTGGTGCCCATTTTGGTTGCCGATGAGCCCGACGGTTCTGAGCTGCAACCGCAAGAGCCGCTGCAAGTCTTGGTGGCAGAAGATCATCCGATCAACCGCAAGGTGGTGGGCATGCTGCTCAAAACCATGGGCCACCAAGTGACGTTCGCCGAAGATGGTTTGAAAGCGTTGGATCTGGCTCGCACGCAAGATTTTGATGTGGTGCTGATGGACATTCACATGCCAGAGATGGACGGGCTGACCAGCACGCGCCGAGGGTGTCCCGAATTTTGTGTAAACGGAGCGAGTGTTAATTCGTCGGCATCCTTCCCTCAAACTGGATCGTAAATCGGTTCAGCACAGGCTTCCAGTTTTGCACCGGCATCGTCCACTTCTTGGCGATGTTGTTCAGCGCCAAATAAAACAGTTTCAACAACGCCTCGTCACTTGGGAACGCTCCACGGTTTTTCGTGATCTTGCGCAAACTCATGTTCACCGATTCG
>NZ_PTQX01000012.1:0-214078 GCF_002943475.1 Limnohabitans sp. TS-CS-82
GGCGGGTGTTACGCCGCTGTTTACGGCCTTTCTTAACCTCGCTCTTGAGCCAGCCCTCTAGCTTTGGGGCAAAGGCATCGAGCTTATTGGCAACGGAGCGTGCCGGATATTTGGGCTCGACCACGCCGCTGGTTAGGTACTTGCGCACGGTGTTGCGCGATAAACCCGTTCGTCGGGATATTTCCCGAATGCTCATTCCATCTCTCAGGTGCCACCGCCTGATCACACTTAATAACGCCACGTTGATCACTCCTGTGCCTCCTGCTCAATGCTGAGCAGGACAGTTTGACTACGTGGGTCAAATTTGGATGCAAATACCTAGGTTTAGTGGCTCACTATTGGATGCAATTCAACATGCTTGTGATGCAAAACCCACTTTGGGCACTGTTCTTTTTGTTCTTCTTGTTCAGGGCCTTGATGACCGAATGAGGAGGTCTGTTACTTGACAGGAACCAGTAACGTCCAAGTGTGTCTTGGCGGTTCAAGGTTTACGACATTGCCAAAGAAGATGGACGATATCGTGTCATGTCTGAATTGATGGAAAGCTCAGCGGCAGGATCATTCGGAAAATTTGCAGTGGTGGCTTTCGTGGCACCAAGAGATGATCAAGATATTCAGATCTTGTTGAAGTTACAGACTGGCAATGAAGTGGAAATTCTTGGTCGTGTCGATGGTGTGTCAGCACGGACCGCTTTAGTCCTTAGTCCAGCAGAGCTAGTTCGCTAATCTGAGTTAGGTTCCTGCCAGTGGGCGCAGCCTACTTCGACGACGTGACCACCGTGATCCAAGGTGGTTCATCTTCTGTGAAAGCCCTCACAGGTTCTACTGAAGAAGAGCAGTTCCACTAAGCGCTTCAACTGAGAGATGGCCTGAGAGGGTTGTCTCTTGGTTTAAACAGGCTTAAGACCACTCAGTGCGCGAGCGTTGGGTGTTTTTTTATTTAGGCGATCAGCGCTTGCATTTGTAGACCGCAAATATTTGCTTGCCAAATTCAGGCGCGGCGTCTTTTACCAATGTGTCGCCGCCTAATTCCACCGCATTGTTTTGCCCGAGTTGCAGCAAGTTGGCCTCTACGGCATCGGCGTCGCGGTTGTAGATGCCCACTTTGGTGACTACATTTACATTTACATTGACTTTGCCAAGTGACTGACAGTGCTTCACTTGATTGGTCTTCATCAGCAGCACGCGTTCAGAGCCTGCGGCTGGTTTGAGAAAACTATTGGCACAGCCGCACAAGAGTGCGGCGCTAAGGCAGGTGAAGGCGGTGTATTTGTTCATGATCGTTTTGGATGATACCCATGCATCAGGGGCGCATCGTGAGGGGCGTAAAATCAGTGGTCTATCGCGCTTTAAATTACATACACATGGTTCAAATTACTCTTCCCGACGGTTCGCAACGTGAATTTCCAGGCCCCGTGACGGTGGCCGAAGTGGCTGCGTCGATTGGCGCTGGCTTGGCCAAGGCTGCTTTGGCAGGCAAAGTTGATGGCAAGGTGGTGGACACCAGCTACACGATGAACAGCAACGCGAGCTTGGCCATCGTCACAGCCAAAGACGCTGAAGGCTTGGAGGTGATTCGTCACTCCACCGCCCATTTGTTGGCCTATGCGGTGAAAGAACTGTTCCCAGAGGCGCAAGTGACCATTGGTCCCGTCATTGACGACGGTTTCTTTTACGATTTTTCATTCACCCGTGGCTTCACGCCTGAAGACTTGGCCGCCATTGAAAAGCGCATGACCGAGTTGGCGAACAAAGACGAGGCCGTGGTGCGCCGTGTGTTGCCGCGCGACGAAGCCGTGGCTTATTTCAAGGGCTTGGGCGAACGCTACAAAGCCGAAATCATTGCCAGCATTCCTAGCAACGAAGACGTGAGCCTGTATCGCGAAGGCAATTTTGAAGACTTGTGCCGTGGCCCACACGTGCCCAGCACTGGCAAGCTCAAGCATTTCAAGCTGATGAAAGTGGCTGGTGCCTACTGGCGTGGCGACAGCAAAAACGAAATGCTGCAACGCATTTACGGCACAGCTTGGGCCAGCAAAGACGATTTGCAGCTGTACCTCAAGCGCCTCGAAGAGGCTGAAAAGCGCGACCACCGCAAGCTGGGCCGCGAACTTGATTTGTTCCACATCGACGAACACGCACCTGGCTTGGTGTTCTGGCACCCCAAGGGTTGGAGCGTGTGGCAGACCATCGAGCAGTACATGCGCCAGGTTTACCGTGACAACGGTTACCTTGAAGTCAAAGGCCCGCAAATCATTGACAAGTCGCTGTGGGAAAAAACTGGTCACTGGGACAAGTACCGCGACAACATGTTCACCACCGAGTCTGAAAAGCGTGACTACGCTCTGAAGCCGATGAACTGTCCTGGCCACATCTTGATCTTTAAGCAAGGCATCAAGAGCTACCGCGACCTGCCACTGCGCTACGGCGAGTTTGGCCAATGTCACCGCAACGAGCCATCGGGCGGCTTGCACGGCATCATGCGTGTGCGTGGTTTCACGCAGGATGATGGCCACATCTTCTGTACCGAAGACCAAATCTTGCCCGAGTGCGACACCTTCACCAAAGTGCTCAAGAAGGTCTACGAAGATTTTGGCTTCACCAACATTTTGTACAAAGTCTCGACCCGTCCTGCAGCCCGCATTGGCTCCGATGAGTTGTGGGACAAGGCCGAAAAGGCTTTGATGGACAGCTTGACGGCATCAGGTTGTGAGTACGTCATCTCTGAAGGTGACGGCGCTTTCTATGGCCCCAAGATTGAATACACCCTGAAAGACGCGATTGGCCGTGAATGGCAGTGCGGCACGATTCAGGTGGACTTCAACCTCTCTGAGCGCTTGGATGCTGAATACACCGCAGAAGACGGCTCACGCCAACGCCCCGTCATCTTGCACCGCGCCATCGTGGGCAGCATGGAGCGTTTCATCGGAATTTTGATTGAACAGCATGCTGGGGCCTTGCCTACTTGGCTGGCGCCAACCCAAGTTGCGGTGCTCAATATCACCGATTCACAGGCCGAATATTGCAAAGAAGTTGCGAAAACACTGCGAAATCAAGGGCTTAGGGTCGATTTAGACCTCCGCAACGAGAAAATCACGTATAAAATACGCGAGCATTCAATGCAAAAGCTTCCCTACATCTTGGTCGTAGGCGACAAAGAGAAGGAAGCTGGCGCCGTCGCAGTGCGCGCCCGAGGCAACCAAGACCTCGGTGTGATGTCCCTCGAAGCCTTCTCCCAAAAGATTGCCTCTGACATCTCTCTCAAAAGCTAATTTCATTTAGGAATTGCCAAGAGTTGTGCGTCGCACACGTGTGTCGGTTTGTTTTTGATTTTTAAGGATAGTCACCATCGCTACAGAATTTCGCGACCGCCGCCAGCGCGAGGAACGCAAACACCGCCTTAACCGGGAAATCATGGCCCCGGAAGTCCGCCTTTCAGGTCCTGACAACGAACCCCTCGGTATCGTGAGCTTGGCTGATGCCTTGCGTATGGCCGGTGAGATTGACGTTGACTTGGTTGAAATTGCCGCTACGGCTGTGCCGCCAGTGTGCCGTTTGATGGACTACGGTAAGTTCAAGTACCAAGAGCAAAAGAAGGCTGCCGAAGCGAAGTCTAAGCAAAAGGTCATCGAGGTCAAGGAAATCAAGTTCCGTCCCGGTACCGATGATGGTGACTACAACATCAAGATGCGCAACATCAAGCGCTTCTTAGATGACGGCGACAAATGCAAGATCACGCTGCGCTTTCGTGGCCGCGAGATCACGCATCAAGAAATCGGTATGGCGCTGTTGCAGCGCATCCGTGATGAGTTGGCGGACCTGATCGTTGTTGAACAGTTCCCCAAGCTCGAAGGGCGTCAGATGATCATGATGATCGCGCCTGGTAAGAAGAAATCGGGTGGCGTCGCCAAACCCGCTGCAGAAGCTGCTCCGGCAGCGTCTGCATAAAAGGCGACGCAGATTAGTGTCTCGGGGCTTACAAGACTACACACCCTGTGTAGGCGCCTCGCGAGCACAAATTAAAGGAGCATCTAAATGCCCAAAATGAAGACCAAAAGCAGCGCTAAAAAGCGCTTCCGCGTTCGTCCAGGCGGTACCGTTAAACGCGGTCAAGCCTTCAAGCGTCACATCTTGACCAAGAAGACAACCAAGAACAAGCGTCACCTCCGCGGTTCAGTGGCTGTGCATGAGACCAACATGGGTCACATGGCGCAAATGCTGCCCAAGTGCGGCCTGTAATTAACTGACGAACAAGGAGAAAAAATATGCCTCGCGTTAAACGTGGTGTTACGGCCCGTGCCCGTCACAAAAAAGTTCTGGCTTTAGCCAAAGGTTTCCGCGGTCGCCGCGGTAACGTCTTCCGCATCGCTAAACAAGCGGTGATGAAGGCTGGTCAATATGCTTACCGCGACCGCCGCACTAAAAAGCGCGTGTTCCGTCAGCTGTGGATCGCTCGTATCAATGCTGCTGCACGTCAGTGCGGTCTGACATACAGCCAATTCGCCAACGGCCTGAAAAAGGCAGCGATCGAAATCGACCGCAAGATGTTGGCCGACTTGGCCGTTCACGACATGGCTGCTTTCGCCAGTATCGTGAATCAAGTCAAAGCCAAATTGGCCGCTTGATAGTCAAGGGTTAACCACCCACGAGTAAAGGGGTTGGGGCTACACAGCTTCAATCCCTTTTTTTGTTTTCTCCTCTCCCCAAATTCTTATGAACGAGTTGGACTCTCTGGTCGCCAGTGCCCAGGCCCTGTTTGCACAAAGCACCACACCGGCTGATCTTGAAAACGCCAAGGCCCAGTTCTTGGGCAAGTCAGGCCGCATCACCGAGATGATGAAAGGCATGGCCGCATTGAGCGTCGAAGAAAAGAAATCGACCGGTGCCGCCATCAACGTGGCCAAGCAAGCGATTGAAGCCGCGCTCACGGCACGCCGCCAAGCCTTGGCCGATGCCGAACTCGAGACCCAACTCAAAGCCGAAGCCTTGGATGTGACCTTGCCCGGTCGCGCTCGCATGGCTGGTGGCTTGCACCCTGTGACCATCACACTTGAACGCGTCGAAGCCATTTTTGGATCGATGGGTTTCGAAGTGGCCCAAGGCCCAGAGATCGAAACCGATTGGTTCAACTTCACCGCGCTCAACACGCCGGAAGACCATCCTGCACGCTCCATGCACGACACCTTCTATGTGGAAGGTGGCAGCGCCGAAGCGCCCAACTTGTTGCGCACACACACCAGCCCCATGCAAGTGCGCCACGCCGTGCAACACGTCAAGCGCTACCAAGCACGTTTGGATGCCGGTCAAGGCATGCCCGAAATTCGCGTCATCGCACCCGGCCGCACCTACCGTGTGGACAGCGATGCCACACACTCGCCCATGTTCCACCAATGCGAAGGCTTGTGGATTGGCGAGAACGTAAGCTTCAAAGACCTCAAAGTGGTCATCACCGATTTCTGCCGCACTTACTTTGAGAGCGACGATTTGGTGCTGCGCTTTCGCCCCAGCTTCTTCCCATTCACAGAGCCCAGCGCTGAGATTGACATCCAGTTCCAAAGCGGCGCTTTGGCGGGCCGTTGGCTCGAAGTGGGGGGCTCAGGCCAAGTGCACCCGAACGTGGTGCGCAACATGGGCCTCGACCCTGAACGTTTCATCGGTTTTGCCTTTGGCATGGGCATGGACCGTTTCACCATGCTGCGTTACGGCGTGAACGACTTGCGCTTGTTCTTCGATGGCGACATTCGCTTCTTGAGCCAGTTCCAATAATTTCACGCACACACGAGATTCATCATGCAATTCCCCGAATCCTGGTTGCGCGAATTCTGCAACCCCTCACTCACCACCCAAGAGCTGGCCGATACATTGACCATGGCCGGTTTGGAAGTGGAAGAACTCCAACCCGTTGCACCGCCTTTCACAGGCATCGTCGTCGGTGAAATCAAAGAAGCCGTGCAGCACCCAGACGCTGACCGCTTGCGCATTTGCCAAGTGGACGTGGGGCAGGGCGCATTGCTCAACATCGTGTGCGGCGCACCCAATGCACGCGTGGGCATCAAAATTCCATGCGCCACCGTTGGCGCAGAGTTGCCACCGGGCGAAGACGGCAAGCCCTTCAAAATCAAAGTGGGCAAGCTGCGTGGCGTGGAAAGCCAAGGCATGTTGTGCTCGGCTAAAGAACTCAAAATTGCAGACGACAACGGCGGTTTGCTTGAGTTGCCAGCCGATGCACCTTTGGGTCAAAACATCCGCGAGTACTTGAACCTCGACGACACCTTGATGACCTTGAAGCTCACGCCAAACTTGGCGCATTGCTTGAGCGTCTACGGCATTGCCCGCGAAGTGTCAGCCCTCACAGGCGCACCGTTGAAGGCGCCTACTTTTCCAGCCGTAGCTGCGACTAACGCTGACAAAGTCGCTGTGAACATCAGCGCCCCCGATTTGTGTGGCCGTTTCTCTGGCCGCGTGGTGCGTGGCGTGAATACCAAGGCACAAACCCCTGCATGGATGGTGAACCACTTGGCCCGCTGCGGTCAGCGCAGCGTGAGCCCCTTGGTCGACATCTCCAACTACGTGATGTTCGAGCTGGGTCGTCCTTCACACATCTTTGATCTCGACAAAATTCAAGGCGGCTTGGAGGTGCGTTGGGGCAAAGCCGGTGAACAGCTTAAGCTCTTGAACGGCAACACCGTGACCGTGGACGACAAAGTGGGCGTCATCGCTGATGCACATCAAGTCGAATCACTCGCAGGCATCATGGGCGGCGACGCCACTGCCGTGAGCGACGACACGCAAAACATTTACATCGAAGCCGCCTTCTGGTGGCCCTCGGCCATCGGAGGCCGCTCACGCCGCTTCAACTTCAGCACCGATGCTGGCCACCGCTTTGAGCGCGGTGTCGATCCTGAGTTGACGGTAGAGCACATTGAGCGCATCACCCAGTTAGTGATTGACATTTGCGGCACACCCAACACCACCGTAGGCCCGATTGACGACCAACGCGTGAACATGCCTGTGGCCAAGCCTGTCACGTTGCGCGTGGCACGTGCTGAGAAAGTCATCGGTATGCCACTCACGCAACAACGCGTGACTGATGCTTTGCGTGGCTTAGGCTTACCTGTCACCGAGGGGGAGGGTGTTGTCACCGTGCAGCCCCCATCCTTCCGTTTCGATTTGCAAATCGAAGAAGATTTGATTGAAGAAGTAGCGCGCATGGTGGGTTACAACAACCTGCCCACCACGCCACCGTTGGCACCCATCACGGCCAGCGCGTGTCAAGAAGCGCAACGTAGCCCACACGCTTTGCGCCACCACTTGGCAGCTTTGGGCTACCAAGAAACCATCAACTACAGCTTTGTGGATGAGCGTTGGGAACACGAGTTGGCAGGCAATGCCAACCCCATCAAATTGCTCAACCCCATTGCCAGCCAAATGAGCGTGATGCGGTCCACCTTGTTGGGCTCCTTGCTCAACGTGGTGAAGTTCAACGTCGATCGCAAGGCCTCACGCGTGCGCGTGTTTGAGCTGGGTCGCGTGTTTCACAAAGACGCTTCCGTGCAAAACACAGACACCACCGTGCAAGGCTTTGACCAGCCCATGCAAGTGGCAGGTATTGCTTTTGGCAGCGCTGCACCTTTGCAATGGGGCACCAAAGAACAAGCCGCAGACTTCTTCGACGTGAAAGCTGATGTGGAAGCTCTGTTGGCCCCCGCTGTCCCGCAGTTTGAAGCGGCTGAGCACCCAGCCATGCACCCCGGCCGTTGTGCCAAGGTGTTGGTCAATGGCCAAGCCGTGGGTCATGTGGGTGAGTTGCACCCACGCTGGCGTCAAAGCTGGGACTTGGCCCAAGCCCCTGTGATGTTTGAGCTCTCGCTCGATGCCGTGTTGCACCGCGATGTGCCCAAGTCCACTGGTGTGGCCAAGTTCCCTAACGTTGAGCGTGACATTGCAGTGATCGTCAAAGACAGCGTCACGCACGCGCAATTGATGGCTGGTGTGCATGCCGCCAAAACACAAGGCTTGCTGCGCAATGCCGTGTTGTTTGACGTGTATCGCCCCAAGGCTGAAAGTGCCGCCATGGCAATGGACGAGAAGAGCTTGGCCGTGCGCCTCACGCTCAACAGCGATGAAGCTACGTTGAACGAAGCCCAAATCGAAGGTGTGGTGCAAGCCGTGCTGGCCGAGTTGGCCGCTCAAGTCTCTGCGCGTTTGCGCGCTTGATGTTCACACGTTAACAAGAGAACCGTATGGAACTTTCTTTTGAGAGCTTAGAAACGCCAGCCTTGACCAAAGCGCAGTTGGCTGATTTGTTGTTTGAGCAAATCGGTTTGAACAAGCGTGAGTCCAAAGACATGATTGATGCCTTCTTTGATCTCATCGCACAAAGTTTGGTCGATGGCACCGATGTGAAAATTTCAAGCTTCGGCAATTTTCAGATTCGCACCAAGGCACCACGGCCTGGTCGTAACCCGCGCACAGGGGAGTCAATTCCGATTGAGGCGCGACGTGCGGTGACTTTCCATGCGAGTCACAAATTGAAAGAGCAAATACAGGGCGACAGTAATCCCAAAGTTGACAACTGATTGAAAAAGAGGCCGAGCAGGCCTCTTTTTTTTGATAAAACTGTCAGGCGATAAGATTCAGGGCTGTTCTTCGTGTAACCTCTGCGGTCCCGTTTACAAGCTACTGATTTTCATGGAGAAATCCCTCCTTCCCCCCATTCCAGCCAAGCGCTATTTCACCATTGGTGAAGTGAGCGAATTGTGCGGCGTCAAGCCGCACGTGCTGCGCTATTGGGAGCAGGAATTCACGCAGCTGCGTCCCATGAAGCGTCGCGGCAATCGCCGCTATTACCAGCGCCACGAAGTGCTGATGATTCGCCGTATTCGCGACCTCTTGTATGACCAAGGCTTCACCATCACCGGTGCACGCAACAAGTTGCAAGAGTTGGTGCAATCTGAGCGTGAGCGTCGTCGCGTGGGCGGTGAGTTAATTGATGTGGACTTGCCCGATGACGATGGATTTGAGGATGACTTGGATGTCGATGCGGATGACGCACATGCCTTGCCTCCGCTGGCGTTGAACAGCAGCGACGAAGCGCTGCAAACCTTGCGCAAAGAACTCACACAAATTCGCGACTTGCTCTCTGAGCTGCACTGAGTAGGCGTTATAATTTCAGCGTGATTCGGTGTGTGGCGCAGCCTGGTAGCGCACTTGCATGGGGTGCAAGGGGTCGAAGGTTCGAATCCTTTCACACCGACCAAAATGACCAAGGGCTAGCAATGCAAATTGCTAGCCCTTTTGTCTTTTATGGCTTGTCTTTTCTGGCGTCGCTGAATGCACTTACACAATGTCGACGTGGTGCAGCTCAAACTTGCCCGTCTTCGCATCGGCAAAGTAGTGCTGCAAAGTTTCTTTGACGGTGCGAAACGCAATCTCGTCCCACGGTATTTCATGCTCAGCAAACAAACGCGCTTCTTGCGTTTCGTGGCCGGGATCAAACGTATCGCTGGTGAGTTGGGCACGGTAAAAGAAATGCACTTGGCCCACGCGTGTGACGTTCATCATCGTGAACAGCTCTTGCATTTCAAACTGCGCACCGGCTTCTTCCACTGTTTCACGCGCAGCGCCTTGCGCCACGGTTTCGTTCAGTTCCATAAAGCCAGCGGGCAAGGTCCACTTGCCCAAGCGCGGTTCGATGTTGCGCTTGCACAGCAGCACTTTGTCACCGCACACAGGCACGGTGCCCACCACATTGAGTGGGTTTTCGTAGTGGATGGTGTGGCAAGCGTTGCACACCGCACGCTCGCGCGTGTCGCCATCGTCAGGCAGGCGGTAGGTCACAGCGCTGCCGCAGGCTTTGCAATGTTGGATGAGTGGGCGGTGCAGCATGGCGTTAGACCAGGCGAACTTTGAGTTCGCCCAAGCCGCTCACCGCACCCACCATGGTGTCGCCCGCCACCACCGCACCCACGCCTTCGGGGGTACCGGTGTAAATCAAATCACCGGGTTGCAGCTCCCATGCGGCAGACACATGCTCGATGGTTTCAGCGATGTTCCAAATGAGTTGGCTCACACTGCTGCGTTGACGGTCTTGGCCGTTGACTTGCACATAAATCTCAGCGTGTGCCACATCGCCCGCAAGTGCTGCGGGGGTGATAGGGCCAATGGGCGCGCTGTGGTCAAAGCCTTTGCCAATGCACCAAGGGCGGCCTTGTTTTTTCATGTCGTTTTGCAAATCGCGGCGTGTCATGTCCAAGCCCACGGCGTAGCCGTAGATGTGGCTCATTGCATCTGCGGCTTGGATGTTCTTGCCGCCTTTGCCAATGGCCACCACCAACTCAATTTCGTGGTGCAAATTTTTGGTGAGACTGGGGTAGAGCATGTCACCCGTTTCACCCGCATTGACCACCAACACAGCGTCTGCAGGCTTCATGAAGAAGAAGGGCGGCTCACGGCCTGTGAAGCCCATCTCTTTGGCGTGTTCTTCGTAGTTGCGGCCCACGCAGTAAATGCGGTGCACAGGAAAACGTTCAGCTTTGCCCACCACGGGCACAGACACAACGGGCGTAGGTTCAAACGCATAGCTCATAGCGTGCTCCAGTTGAAAAGACTTAGCCTTGTGATTTGCTCACGAGCTCGAAGTGCTCCACGATGGGAGGCTGTGCAAAGAAGGGGCCTACGATGGCGCGCCACTCGCCAAAGGCAGGGGACTCACGGAAGTCCACGGTGTGGTTTTCAAGCGTGGTCCAAAAAATTTGCAGCAGATAGCGCTCGGGTGACTCGATGCCACGGTTGATTTTGAAGCCCTGAAAGCCTTTGGCCTTGGCGATGACGGTGTTCACGCCGCGTTGGATGGCTTCGTCAAATGCGGCTTGTTGACCGGGTTGAATGCGAATGTCGACGAGTTCGAGAATCATGGTGTGTGTCTTGCAAGTTAAAACTGAGCCCAAGTCTACCGTCACAGCGCCCAGCCAGCCGTCGCATTCGGGATATCCTTTCGCCTTATGAGCCACACATCTGATACGACCACACCGCCTTTGTTTTGGCCCATGGATTGGGCATTGCCTGCGGGTGTGCAAGCGCTCTGCACCACGCGTGTGGGCGGTGTGTCGCAAGCTCCGTTTGATGGTTTCAATTTGGGGGACCACGTACAAGACGACACACAGGCTGTCGCGCAAAACCGCGCTTTGCTACAAGCGCAGCTGGGGGGGGCGCGGCCTGTGTTTCTCAGTCAAGTGCACGGCGTGGAGGTGGCTCAGCTCAGCGCCGTGACGCCCGATGGCACAGAAGCTGATGCTTGCCTCACGCAAGAGTCCCGAGTGGCTTGCACCATCATGGTGGCCGATTGTTTGCCTTTGTTGTTCACCGATGATGCTGGCCAAGTGGTGGCTGCCGCACATGCTGGATGGCGTGGCTTAGCTTCGGGTGTGATTGAACAAACGGTGAATGGGGTGTGTGCACAAGCAGGCGTGTCTGCAGCGCAAGTGCGTGTGTGGCTGGGACCATGCATTGGCTCTGATGCGTTTGAGGTGGGGGACGATGTGCGTGTGGCGTTTACTTCGGGCGATGCTGTAGACCCAACCCAAGCCCAAGGTTTTTTCAAACCGCACCCATCTCACGCAGGCAAATGGTTGGCTGATCTTGCAGGCTTGGCGCGTTTGCGCTTGCAGGCTTTAGGCGTTACGTCGATCGCAGGCAACGACAGCACGCCCGAGTGGTGCACGGTCGCGCAGCGCTCAAGGCTCTTTTCGTACCGGCGCGATGGTGTCACCGGACGCTTTGCCGTGTGTATTTGGCGCAACTGAAGCGCCATCACCGCCAGCGTTTTGTATACCGTTTGCCGCAAGCGCTTGTGCGCGTTCTGCGGCTTCTTTTGCCTTGATGGCACGGCGCCTTGAAGGCGTGCCCATGATGTAGCCGACCACGCCCATGGGTAATAAGCCATAGAGCAAGAAAGTAAACAGGGCGCCAAGCAAAGAGCCCACTGGGCTTGTCGCTTCAGCGATTGCCATCATCAAAGCCACGTAAATCCACGCGATCAGGACCAAATACATCTAGGGGTTTTCTCTTGAGTTTGATATCTGTCAGAAATTCGAAGGTAAATCACTGACATACTGGTGACAGTTAAAAAGACAACTGCGACTGTATAGGAGATGTGCGATGGATCAGAATGCGGCCCTCAAGAGCCTAGGGGATAGCTGGCTCAAAGCTTTGGCCTCATTTCAAACAATCGGCGGTGGTGGAGATGCAAAAACGCCTTCGTTGAGCTTCTCGCCAGACAAACTGGAAGCCCTGCAAAAGCAGTACATCGAAGAAGCCACTGACTTGTGGAACCAAAGTTTGCACGGCAAACCAGAAGTGAAAGACCGCCGTTTCAAAGGCGATGCATGGGCACACAACCCCATGGCCGCATTCACCGCGGCGGCGTATTTGCTCAACACCCGCACGATGATGGCGCTCACCGAAGCCGCCGAAACTGACGCCAAAACCAAAGCACGTATTCAATTCGCCGTTGAGCAATGGGCTGCTGCTGCTGCGCCTAGCAACTACTTGGCACTCAACGCAGAAGCTCAGCAAAAAGCGATTGAGACCAAAGGCGAGAGCATTTCCAAAGGCATTCAAAACTTGTTGCACGACATGCAGCAAGGCCATGTGTCGATGACCGACGAAAGCCTGTTTGAAGTGGGCAAAAACGTGGCCACCACCGAAGGCAAAGTGGTGTTTGAAAACGAGTTTTTCCAGTTACTCGAATACAAGCCACTCACCGCCAAGGTGTATGAGCGTCCGTTCTTGTTCATCCCGCCTTGCATCAACAAGTTCTATATCTTGGACTTGCAGCCTGAAAACTCATTCATCCGCTACGCCGTGGCCCAAGGTCATCGCACGTTTGTGGTGAGCTGGCGCAATCCTGATGAAAGCCTACGCAACACCACATGGGACAACTATGTGGAGGATGTGGCCATTCAAGCCATCAAGGTGGTACAAGAAATTGGCGGCGCAAAGCAAATTAATGCTCTGGGTTTCTGCGTGGGCGGCACCATTCTTTCTAATGCGCTGGCTGTGCTGGCCGCGCGTGGCGAAAAACCAGTGGCCAGCGCAACTTTGTTGACTACGCTGATTGACTTCACAGACACCGGCATCTTGGATGTGTTCATTGACGAAGGGTTTGTGAAGTACCGCGAAGGCCAGTTTGCTGAAGGCGGACTGATGAAGGGTAAAGACATGGCGTCGACCTTCAGCTTCTTGCGCCCCAATGATTTGGTGTGGAACTACGTGGTGGGCAACTACCTCAAAGGCGAAACACCGCCACCGTTTGACTTGCTCTACTGGAACAGCGACTCCACCAACTTGCCAGGCCCCATGTATGCCTGGTACTTGCGCAACACCTACCTTGAGAATAACCTCATCAAGCCTGGCAAAGCCATGGTGTGCGGCGAGAAGATTGACTTGCGCAAGGTGGACATGCCCATCTACATCTACGGCTCGCGTGAAGACCACATCGTGCCTATCGGTGGCGCGTATGCCAGCACACATGTGTTCCCCGGCAAGAAGCGTTTTGTCATGGGGGCCTCGGGCCACATTGCTGGCGTGATCAACCCACCCGCGGCCAACAAGCGTTGCTACTGGACGGGCAGCGAAACCAGTTTCCCCAAAGACGCTGAGCAATGGATTGCCAAATCTAAAGAGCACGCTGGCAGCTGGTGGACCGATTGGTCCGCTTGGCTCAAAACACATGCAGGCAAACAAATCGCAGCACCCAAAGCCTACGGCAAGGGTAAGCACAAAGCGATCGAGGCTGCACCTGGTCGTTACGTGAAAGAACGCGCCAGTCATTAATTTTTAAAAACTTCTTATATTTTTGGAGACACACATGGAAGACATCGTCATCGTTTCAGCCGCACGCACAGCCGTGGGCAAGTTTGGTGGTTCACTCGCCAAAATCGCAGCCACTGAGCTGGGCTCTATCGTCATTCGTGAAGCCTTGGCGCGTGCCAAGGTTGATCCTGCGATGGTGGGCGAAGTCATCATGGGCCAAGTGCTGGCTGCTGGCGCTGGCCAAAACCCTGCGCGTCAAGCCTTGTTGAAGTCGGGCATTCCTAACTCTGTGCCCGCGCTCACCATCAACGCGGTGTGCGGCTCTGGCCTCAAAGCCGTTATGTTGGCTGCACAAGCTGTGGCGTATGGCGACAGCGACATCGTGGTGGCTGGCGGTCAAGAAAACATGAGCGCTTCTGGTCATGTGTTGTTGGGTTCACGCGATGGCCAACGCATGGGCAACTGGAACATGATCGACACCATGATCGTCGACGGTTTGTGGGACGTGTACAACCAATACCACATGGGCATCACGGCTGAGAACGTGGCCAAAGAATTTCACATCACCCGCGACATGCAAGATGCCTTGGCTTTGGCTAGCCAACAAAAAGCATCGGCTGCTCAAGACGCGGGCAAGTTCAAAGACGAAATCGTGTCGGTGAACATTCCCCAACGCAAGGGCGACCCCGTGGTGTTCAACGCCGACGAATACATCAACAAGAAAACCACCGCCGAGGTGTTAGCCGGTTTGCGTCCTGCGTTCGACAAAGCGGGTTCAGTGACGGCCGGTAATGCATCAGGCATCAACGACGGCGCTGCCGCTGTGGTGGTGATGACGGCTAAGAAAGCAGCTGCTTTGGGCCTCACTCCTTTGGCTCGCATCGCCGCATTCGGCACCAGCGGTTTAGACCCAAAAATCATGGGCATGGGCCCTGTGTCTGCTTCACGCAAAGCTTTGGAGCGTGCAGGCTGGAAAGCATCAGATGTGGACCTGTTCGAACTCAACGAAGCCTTTGCTGCACAAGCTTGCGCCGTGAACCAACAGTTGGACATCGACCCAGCCAAGGTCAACGTCAACGGTGGCGCGATTGCCATTGGTCACCCCATCGGTGCATCCGGTTGTCGCATCTTGGTGACCTTGCTGCACGAAATGCAACGCACCAATGCCAAGAAGGGCTTGGCCGCGCTGTGTATCGGTGGCGGTATGGGTGTGTCGTTGGCACTCGAGCGTTGATGCAGCGTTGATTCGCACTTCACTCGAATTCAGATTTCTTTCACTAAAAACTCATAAATCAGGAGACAAAAAATGAGCAAAAAAGTAGCGTACGTCACAGGTGGCATGGGTGGCATCGGAACCGCGATCTGCCAACGTCTGCACAAAGAAGGCTTCACCGTGATCGCCGGTTGCGGTCCAACCCGTGATTTCAACAAATGGTTGGATGAGCAAAAAGCTTTGGGCTTTACCTTCTACGCATCCGTCGGCAACGTGGGTGATTGGGATTCCACGGTCGAAGCTTTCACCAAAGCCAAAGCCGAGCACGGCCCCATCGACGTGTTGGTGAACAACGCCGGTATCACCAAGGACCGCATGTTCTTGAAGATGACACGCGAAGATTGGGATGCGGTGATGAACACCAACCTCGATTCGATGTTCAACGTGACCAAGCAAGTGGTGCCAGACATGGTCGAACGTGGCTGGGGCCGCATCATCAACATCTCATCGGTGAACGGCGAAAAAGGCCAAGCGGGTCAAACCAACTACTCGGCTGCCAAGGCCGGTATGCACGGCTTCTCCATGGCGTTGGCGCAAGAGCTGGCCACCAAAGGTGTGACGGTCAACACCGTGTCACCTGGCTACATCGGTACCGACATGGTCAACGCCATTCGACCTGATGTGCTGGAAAAAATTGTGGCCACAGTGCCCGTCAAGCGTTTGGGCAAGCCTGCCGAAATCGCGTCCATCATTGCATGGATGGCCAGCGAAGACGGTGGCTACACCACCGGCGCTGACTTCGCCGTGAACGGTGGTTTGCACATGGGTTAATGCATGGCGCCTCTGGCGTTTTGTTTCAACCAGAAAAGCCGCAGACTCGTCTGCGGCTTTTTTTATGTGCCATTTGGCTTAGGTACTAACCCGTCACATCACTTTGTTAAAGTCGCCGAATTAATTAATAAATATGGCAAATTTGCCGGAGGACTATGGGCGATTACACGAACATGGCGGGTTACTACGATGTCATCATGACCTCGGGTTACTACGATTACGCGAAGATTGTCGATAGCCTTGTGGCACATCATCCGCAGCGCAATGTGCTAGAGATTGGTTGCGGCACAGGTTTGATTTTGGAAGAGTTGGCCAAGCGTCAACCCAAGCTGCCCATCACCGGCATTGACTTGACGGCCCCCATGTTGTCCATCGCGCAAAAGCGGTTGGCACCGTTTTCAACGGTGTCACTCTCGCAGCAAAACATCACCGAGCTGTCGCTCAATGAGAAGCATGAACTGGCGTTCTCTTACGGTGGCGTTTGGTACTTTGTGATTGACGGCGACAAAGAACCTTTCTTGGTCAGTCACATCGCGGATGAGCAAGCCAACCATTTGGGCTTTGAGCACTTGGCCAAGCACATTGCGGTGGGTGGCACCTTGTTGTTGGGCATTCAAGGCCCACACCACAACTACGAAACGACCATTTCAAATGGCATGACCTATTCGCAGCAAATTGACCCGACTGATATTGGTTTCACCAAGCACTACTACCTCAAAGATGGTGACCACAAAGTGATGGACCAAACGGTGCACTACCGCACTTACACCTTTGCCGAAGCGCAAGTTTTGATGGGTGCGTATGGGTTTGAATACGTCGCCAAGAAAGACCCCAACCAACTGTTTTTGCAGTTCAAGAAAGTGACATGATGAGCGCTGCAAAACCGAAGTTGTTTTTCATCGGTGTCGGCAACATGGGCAACCCCATGGCCGCCAATTTGGTGAAGGCGGGTTACCCCGTCACCGTGTTTGATGTGTCGCGTGCCAAGGCTGAGAACCTGATCGCTTTGGGCGCTACTTGGGTAGATAGCTTGGCCGAAGGTGCGGCTCAGGCCGACGTGGTGATGGCCTCATTGCCTGGCCCTGTGCAAGTGCGAGAAGTGATGTTGGGCGAGCAGGGCGTGCTGGCGCATGTCAAAGCAGGTGCCACAGTGATTGACACCTCTACCAGTGCGGTGGAGTTGGTGCGCGAGTTGGTGACTTTGGCCAACAGCAAAGGCGTCGACTTTTTAGAAGCACCCGTCACCAATGCGGTGGACATGGCTGCCTTGGGCCGCTTGTCTATTTTTGTGGGCGGCGACCCAGCCACCTTTGAAAAACACAAACCCATCTTCGACGTCATTGGCGAAAAGATTTTTCATGTGGGCGAGCCCGGCAACGGCGCGACCATCAAGCTGCTCACCAACTTGCTGTGGTTTGTCAGTGCCGCCGCGATTGGCGAAGGCTTGATGCTGGGTGCCAAAGCTGGCATTCCGCTGCACACCGTGTGGGAAGCGATCAAGTCAAGCGCGGGCAACAGCTGGGTGGCAGAGCACGATGTGCCATCCATCTTTGCAGGGCACTACGACCCGAGTTTTTCGCTGGCCTTGTGCTGCAAAGATTTGGGCCTCATCAACGGCATTGCCAAATCACAAGGCTACGATTTACCGATGGGAGGCATGGCGCAACAGTTGTTTCAACAAGCCATGGCCACCTATGGCCCCGAAGCGGCCGAGCTGCATGTGGTGAAACTTTTAGAAGAGCGTGTGGGACACATGCTGCGACCATGACCCAACAATCTCGTTTGCTAGCCGAAGCCCATTTGCACATGCCGCAAGGCGTGGCTGAGAACTATCGCTATTGGGGTGAAAAAGACACGGTGTTCATCGCCAGCGCCAAAGGCTGCATGCTCACCGATGTGGACGGCAAAACCTATGTGGACTTTCGCCTAGGCTACGGCCCCATCATCTTGGGTTACCGCGACGAACGCGTCGACAACGCGGTGATTGAACAAATCACACAGCGAGGCACGCTGTCTGGCTTCTCGACGGAGCTCGACACGACGGTGGTCAAGCAAATCAAAGCCATGTGCCCCAACATCGACAAGATGCGTTTTGCCAACTCGGGCACAGAGGCGGTGATGGGCGCAGTGCGCACCGCACGTGGCTACACGCGGCGTGATCGCGTGGCCATTGTGGAAGGTTCGTTCCACGGCTTGTACGACGAGATGATGTGGAAGTCAGACATCGAGCATTGGCAGCCAGGCAGCAAAACAGCACCGAAGGTCATTCCATTTGGCGGCGGTATTCCAGAGCGCAGCCGCGAGTTGTTGACCATCATCAGCCACAACGACTTTGAAGATTTAGAAAACTTGTTTGCCACACAAGGCGACACCTTGGCCTGCGTGGTGATAGAGCCCATCATTGGCAACGCCGGTAGCGTAGCGGCCAGCCAAGAATGGTTGCAGCGTTTGCGTGATCTGTGCACACAGCACGGCACGGTGCTCATCATTGACGAAGTGAAATCTGGTTTTCGTGTCGCGAAGGGCGGGGCGCAAGAGTTGTATGGCATTCACGCTGACCTCACCACCTACGCCAAAGCCATGGGCAACGGTTACCCCGTGGCAGCCTTTGGCGGTAAAGCCCATGTGATGGATGTGGTGGGTTCGCACCCCGGCGGTGTGGTGCATGGCGGCACGTACACGGCCAACTTGGTGGCGCTCAGTGCGGCACACGCCACGCTCAAAATTTTGGCGGAGACCCACGCGCAGCAAACCATCAACCATGCGGGTGAACAGATTCAAGCGGTGCTGGGCCGTGTGTTCACTGCGGCAGGCCTAGAGCATGCTTTCGCAGGACCGCCTGCGATGTTTGGCATTCACTTCAGCGCCACTGTGCCTACCAACTACCGCGATTGGCGCGTGACCAATAGCGAGCTGTATCGCAAGTTTGCGTGGGAATTGATTGCGCGTGGTGTGATGCTCGAACCTGACTCACGCGAGCCGTGGTTCATTTGCGAAGCGCATCAGCATATGGATTTGGGCTGGCTCGAAGAGGTGGCCACGCAGTCCATCCGCGTGGCCTTGGCAGCGAAAGATTAAGACGCCGACTTGCCTGTGCTGACCATTTGCATGGCCGAGGCAATGAGGCCCGATACCTCAGTCATGTTGCTGGGCACGATGAGTGTGGTCTTGGCGTCAGACGCCACCTTGGCATATGCCTGCACCGCTTGCTCTGCCACTTTGAGTTGCACCGCTTGTTCGCCACCCGGTTGGCGAATGGCGGCGGCAATGCGTTCAATCGCTTGCGCCGTGGCATCAGCCACTGCGGTGATGGAAGCGGCTTCACCTTGGGCCTTGTTGATGGCCGCTTGCTTCTCACCTTCGGAGCGCGCAATGAAAGCTTCGCGTTCACCCGTGGCGATGTTGATTTGTTCTTGGCGGCGGCCTTCTGAGGCTGCGATCAACGCACGCTTTTCACGCTCTGCTGTGATTTGCGATTGCATGGCATGCAAGATTTCTTTGGGCGGTGTCAGGTCTTTGATTTCGTAGCGCAGTACCTTCACGCCCCAGTTCAAGGCGGCTTCGTCGATGGCTGCCACCACTTGCGCGTTGATGATGTCGCGTTCTTCAAAAGTCTTGTCGAGTTCCAACTTACCAATCACGCTGCGCAAGCTGGTTTGTGCGAGCTGCGTCACCGCCATGATGTAGTTGGACGAGCCGTAGCTGGCTAAACGTGGGTCGGTCACTTGGAAATACAAAATGCCGTCGACTTGTAGCTGCGTGTTGTCGCGCGTGATGCAAATCTGACTGGGCACATCGAGCGGAATTTCTTTGAGGCTGTGCTTTTGAATCACGTTGTCAATGAAGGGCACCACAAAGTTCAAGCCGGGTGTGAGGCTGGCGTGGTACTTGCCCAAACGTTCGACCACCCATGCATTTTGCTGAGGCACGACCTTGACCGTTTTGACGATGAACAAAACGGCGATGGCCAAAAAGAGGAGAGCGATTTCCATGGATGGACCTTTCAGAGGGATTGAATTTTTTCCAGCACCAAGCGGTTGCCTTGCATCTCACTGATGCGGTGCAAGCCAGGTTCGGGTGTCGCGTTCGCCGCACACACAGCAGTCCATTGCGCGCCACGGTGTTTGACTTGGGCGTGGCCTTGGGTGTCCCACGCATCTACCGTCACGGTCTCGCCAATGTCGAGGTGCACATTGCTGTCTTGTGCGTCGTTGCTGAGTGGTTTTTTCAAGTGCCACAGCACGGCAGCACCACCGCCCACGACTGCCGCTGTGACGATTTGCCAAGTGAGCGTGCCGTCTGCATAGGCTGTCAGCGCAGCGGCAGTAGCGCCTAGCGAGAGCATGAGCAAATAAAACGTGCCGGTCAGCAGTTCGGCCATCACGAGCACGCCTGCGACGATCAACCAGAGGGTTGGGTTATCCATCATTCACACCTTGAACTAAATATTTTTAGGTACATCACCATTGTGCCTAATTTGAAAAGAGTGGCACGGGATAATTGGGGCATGAATTTTCCCGATGCCTCGCTTTGGCGCACCTCAGTTGCACCCATGATGGATTGGACTGACCGCCACTGCCGTTACTTCCACCGCCTGCTCAGCCGCAACACATTGCTCTATACCGAGATGGTCACCACCGGTGCGCTGCGTCATGGCGATACGCAGCGGCATTTGCGCTTCAACGCCGAAGAGCATCCTGTTGCTTTGCAATTAGGTGGCAGCGACGCGGCTGATTTGGCGCATGGTGCGAAGTTGGGCGAGCAATGGGGCTACAACGAAATCAACCTCAACTGCGGTTGCCCGTCCGACCGAGTGCAGCGCGGCGCATTTGGCGCGTGTTTGATGAACGAGCCCAAAACCGTGGCCGATGGCGTGAAAGCCATGATGGATGTGGTGAGCATTCCTGTCACCGTTAAGCACCGCATTGGCATTGACCGCATCGAGAGCTACGACTTTGTGCGTGACTTTGTGGGTACGGTCAGCGATGCCGGTTGCAAGGTGTTCATCGTCCATGCACGCAATGCGTGGCTCGATGGTTTGAGCCCCAAAGAAAATCGCGAAATTCCGCCGCTGCGCTACGAGTTGGGTTACCAGCTGAAAAAAGATTTTCCCAACTTGGTAATCGCCATCAACGGCGGCATCACCACCAACGCGCAGATGGCCGAGCATTTGCAGCATGTCGATGGTGTGATGTTGGGGCGCGAAGCTTATTACCGCCCGTGGCTCATGACCACGTGGGACGCCGAGTTTTACAACGACCCGCATGAAACTCTCAGCCGCGAAGCGGTGGAGGAGGCTATGGTCGCTTACATGGAGCGTGCGCACGCCGAAGATGGTTGTCCTTGGTATCCGATTGCACGTCACATGCTAGGTCTATTTCATGGACAACGCGGTGCGCGTTTGTGGCGTCAGGTATGGAGCAACCACAAGCTCAAACCATTGCCACCGCGTGAAGTGCTGAAAATTGCCCGTGAGGCTTTGGCTCGCGGCGCAGAACATCCCGCAGAGACAAACTGACAGTATGGCGCTTTAGCTGGCGGCCTCTAAGCCGTTGGCAAAGTGCTCGTTCATGCGCTGCACCGTCAGTGCTGTGTCACGTGCCATCAATGCGTCCATGATGGCTTGGTGCTCTTTGAGCGATTCTTCGAGGCGCCCGCTTTTGAACAGCGAGTTGTGGCGGTTGAGCTTCATCACCTTGCGCAAGTCAGCCACCATTTGGTCGCGCCAACGATTGTTGGCGATTTCCAGCAAGCGCATATGAAAACGCTCGTTCACTTCAAAAAACTTCTCACGGTCTGCCTTCGCCTCGGTCAGCTCGGCGTGCAGGGCTTGTAAGTCTTGCAGTTGTTCGGCTGTTGCCTCCGTTGCCACTACGCCCGCAGCGTCTGACTCTAATAAAGACAGCAGGTGGTACACATCGCGCTGGTCTTTTTCGTTGACCTCGGTCACATACGCGCCGCGGCGCACTTTCATGGTGACCAAGCCTTCAGCGGCCAGCACCTTGAGGGCTTCGCGCATGGGCGTGCGGCTGATGCCGTATTCCTCGGCCAAGCGCATCTCATCAATCCAGCTGCCGGGCTCTAATTCGGCCGCAAAAATACGCTGACGCAGCAGTTCAGCGACTTCTTCGTAGAGGGCACGAGGGGTGAGGGTGACGGCGGACATGGACTCGAATTGTAAGCTGATATAAGATTTTGAATCAATAATTATGAATGATATGATTCTGTAACGGATCAAAACCCTAGGTTAACCTTGGGTTTCTTTGATCGCTGCACACCCCTTTCAAGAGTGATTTGCCATGAGCCAAAAGCCAACCGAATTCAACGCCGCCAACCTCGAAGCATGGGCCAAAGCCGCTGCTAAATCAGCCCCAGGCGGCGACGTCAACGCCCTGAACTGGAAGACTTTGGACGGTATCAGCGTCAAGCCGTTGTACACCGCTGAAGACACCCAAAACCTCCCTTACGCCAACACATTGCCAGGCTTCGAGCCCTATGTGCGCGGCCCGCAAGCCACCATGTACTCGGTGCGTCCATGGACGATTCGCCAATACGCAGGCTTCTCCACCGCAGAAGAATCCAACGCGTTCTACCGCAAGGCTTTGGCCGCCGGTGGTCAAGGCGTGTCGGTCGCGTTTGACTTGGCCACCCACCGTGGCTACGACTCTGACCATCCCCGTGTGACGGGCGACGTGGGCAAGGCCGGTGTGGCGATTGACTCGGTGGAAGACATGAAGATCTTGTTCAACGAAATTCCGTTGGACAAAGTGTCGGTCTCTATGACCATGAACGGCGCGGTGCTGCCTGTGCTGGCTGGCTACGTGGTGGCCGCCGAAGAGCAGGGCGTGAGCCAAGAGTTGCTGTCTGGCACGATTCAGAACGACATTCTGAAAGAGTTCATGGTGCGCAACACCTACATCTACCCGCCAGAGCCTTCGATGAAGATCATTGGCGACATCATTGGCTACACCGCCAAGCACATGCCCAAGTTCAACTCGATCTCGATTTCGGGTTACCACATGCAAGAGGCCGGTGCCAACCAAGCCTTGGAATTGGCTTTCACCTTGGCCGACGGCAAAGAGTATGTGAAAACCGCCATTGCATCAGGCTTGGATGTGGACGCCTTTGCGGGCCGCTTGTCGTTCTTCTGGGCGGTGGGCATGAACTTCTATTTGGAAATTGCCAAGATGCGCGCCGCCCGTTTGCTGTGGTGCCGCATCATGAAGGGCTTTGACGCCAAGAACCCAAAGAGCTTGATGCTGCGCACGCACAGCCAAACTTCTGGTTGGTCGCTCACCGAGCAAGACCCCTACAACAACGTGGTGCGTACCACCATCGAAGCGATGGCTGCGGTGTTTGGTGGCACACAGTCACTGCACACCAACTCGTTTGACGAAGCGATTGCTTTGCCGACAGAGTTTTCGTCACGCATTGCCCGCAACACACAGCTCATCATTCAAGAAGAGACCCACATCACCAACGTGATCGACCCATGGGCCGGCTCATACATGATGGAGTCACTCACCCAAGAAATGGCCGACAAAGCCTGGGCCATCATCGAAGAAGTCGAAGCCATGGGCGGCATGACCAAAGCCGTGGACAGCGGCTGGGCTAAGTTGAAGATCGAAGCTGCCGCCGCTGAAAAGCAAGCGCGCATCGACTCTGGCAAAGACGTCATCGTGGGCGTGAACAAATACAAACTCGCCAAAGAAGATCCGATCGAAACCCTGTCGATTGACAACGTCCGCGTGCGCGACGGTCAGATTGAGCGTTTGCAAAAAATCAAAGCAACACGTGACACTGCCAAGGTGGAAGCCGCATTGGCCGCGTTGACGCAATCAGCTGAAACTGGCGAAGGCAACTTGCTCGACTTGTCCATCAAGGCCATTCGCCTGCGCGCCACGGTGGGCGAGGTGAGTGATGCCCTCGAAAAAGTGTTCGGCCGCCACCGCGCCGACACACAAAAGGTGACCGGCGTTTACGCCGCTGCCTATGACGACGGCGAAAACGTGGGAGACACCATGGAATATTGGAACGCCCTCAAGGCCGACATCGCAGCGTTTGCCGAAGATCATGGACGTCGTCCTCGCGTGATGATTTCTAAGTTGGGCCAAGACGGCCACGACCGTGGTGCCAAAGTGGTAGCCACCGCGTTTGCTGACCTCGGCTACGACGTGGACATGGGCCCCTTGTTCCAAACACCTGAAGAGTGCGCTCGCCAAGCCATTGAAAACGACGTGCACGCCGTAGGTGTGTCAACACTCGCTGCTGGCCACAAAACCTTGGTGCCCGCCATCATTGCTGAGTTGCAGAAGCAAGGCGCTGACGACATCATCGTGTTCGTGGGCGGCGTGATTCCACGTCAAGACTACGACTTCTTGTACGAAGCGGGTGTCAAAGGCATTTACGGCCCAGGCACTCCTATTCCAGCCAGCGCCAAAGACGTGTTGGAGCAAATCAAAAAGGCCATTGGGTGACACCTGCTCAGTTGCTCGATGGACTGTTGCAGGGCAACTCGCCCGTGCAACGCCGTGCGATGGCCAAAGCAATCACCTTGCTGGAGTCCACGCGCACGGACCATCGTGTATTGGCGGATGAGTTACTCACGGCTATGTTGCCGCACACGGGCAAGTCGTTTCGACTGGGCATCAGTGGTGTGCCGGGTGTGGGCAAGTCCACGTTCATCGAAGCCCTGGGTTTGTATTTGATTGGTCAAGGCCACCGTGTGGCGGTGTTGACCATTGACCCATCGTCGACAGTATCTGGCGGCTCTATTTTGGGTGACAAGACCCGCATGGAGTTTTTGAGTGTGCACGACCAAGCCTACATTCGACCCAGCCCATCGAGTGGCACCTTGGGTGGTGTGGCCGAAAAAACGCGTGAGTCGATGTTGGTCTGCGAAGCCGCAGGTTACGACGTGGTGATTGTGGAAACCGTGGGTGTGGGCCAAAGCGAAACCGCTGTGGCCAACATGACCGACATGTTCGTGTTGCTGCAGTTGCCCAATGCAGGCGACGATTTGCAAGCCATCAAAAAAGGCGTGATGGAGATTGCCGATTTGGTGGTCATCAACAAAGCAGACATCGACGCCATCGCAGCCACGCGCGCCGAGCTGCAAATCACCAGCGCTTTGCAGTTGTTGGGCATGCACGGTGGCTCTGGCCACGCGCACCGCAACATCGAGGTGTGGCACCCCAAGGTGGTGCAACTCAGCGCGTTACTGGGCCAAGGCGTGGATGTATTTTGGGCAGCGGTGGGTGAGTTTCAAACCATTCAAAAACAAAACGGCCGCTTCTCTGAGCGCCGCCAAAACCAAGCCCTGTCATGGATGTGGGAACGCATCGATGCTGGCTTGAAACAAAACTTTAGAGCGCAGCCGCGTGTGCAAACGTTGCTGCCCCAATTGAGTCAACAAGTCGCGGCGGGCCAGCTGGCCGCCTCGACGGCTTCCCGTCAACTGCTCAGCGCTTATCAAGCGCAGGGTTAATTTGAAAATCTTCCTGGAGTAAAGAAAGAGCAACCATGCAAGACATCATCGAACAACTGGAACAAAAGCGCGCTGCGGCTCGCTTAGGTGGCGGCCAAAAGCGCATTGACGCACAGCACGCCAAAGGCAAACTCACAGCACGCGAGCGCATCGAAGTGTTGTTGGACGAAGGCACCTTCGAAGAGTGGGACATGTTCGTTGAACACCGTTGCACCGACTTCGGCATGGGCGACGACAAAATTCCAGGTGACGGCGTAGTCACTGGCTACGGCATGATCAACGGCCGTTTGGTGTTTGTGTTCAGCCAAGACTTCACTGTGTTGGGTGGCTCTTTGTCTGAAACACACGCTGAAAAAATCTGCAAGATCATGGACCAAGCCATGAAGGTCGGTGCACCTGTGATTGGTTTGAACGATTCGGGCGGTGCGCGTATTCAAGAAGGTGTCGCCGCATTGGGCGGCTACGCCGACGTGTTCCAACGCAACGTCATGGCCAGCGGTGTGGTGCCACAGATCAGCATGATCATGGGCCCATCAGCGGGTGGTGCGGTGTATTCACCCGCCTTGACCGACTTCATCTTCATGGTCAAAGACACGTCCTACATGTTTGTGACCGGTCCTGATGTGGTCAAGACTGTGACCCACGAAGAAGTGACAGCCGAAGAATTGGGTGGCGCTCTGACACACACCACCAAGAGCGGCGTGGCTGACATGGCTTTTGAGAACGACGTGGAAGCCTTGCTCATGCTGCGTCGCCTCTACAACTACCTGCCACTCAACAACAAAGAAAAAGCACCTGTGCGCGTCAGCGGTGATCCATCGAGCCGCATGGACATGAGCTTGGATACTTTGGTGCCTGAGAACCCCAACAAAGCCTACGACATGAAAGAGCTCATCCTCAAAACTGTGGATGACGGCGACTTCTTTGAGCTGCAACCCGACTACGCCAAAAACATCCTGATCGGCTTTGCCCGCATGGAAGGCCAAACCGTCGGCATCGTGGCCAACCAACCTTTGGTGTTGGCTGGTTGCTTGGACATCAAGAGCTCGATCAAGGCCGCACGTTTTGTTCGCTTCTGCGATGCGTTCAACATTCCCGTCATCACCTTTGTGGACGTGCCCGGCTTCATGCCCGGTACCTCACAAGAGTACGGCGGCATCATCAAGCACGGCGCCAAGTTGCTGTACGCGTATGCCGAGTGCACGGTGCCAAAAATCACCGTCATCACACGCAAAGCCTACGGCGGTGCGTATGACGTGATGGCCTCTAAGCACTTGCGCGGCGACGTGAACTTTGCTTGGCCTAACGCCGAAATCGCAGTGATGGGTGCCAAGGGTGCGGTGGAAATCATCTTCCGCGAAGACAAAAACGATCCAGAAAAACTGGCTGCCCGCGAAGCCGAATACAAAGCCCGCTTTGCCAACCCCTTCGTGGCTGGCGCACGCGGCTTCATCGACGACGTGATTCAACCGCACGAAACACGCAAGCGCATCTGCCGCTCGCTGGTGATGTTGAAAGACAAGAAGATCGAAAACCCATGGCGCAAGCACGGCAACATTCCGCTCTAAGCCGCTAGGAGAAGAAGAACATGTTTACAAAAATTCTGATTGCAAACCGTGGCGAAATCGCTTGCCGCGTCATCGCCACCGCTCACAAGATGGGCATCAAAACCGTGGCCGTTTACTCTGAAGCTGACAAAGAAGCACGTCACGTGCAACTGGCTGATGAAGCTGTGTTGATTGGCCCTGCGGCCTCGCGCGAGTCTTACCTCGTGGCTGACAAAATCATCGCGGCTGCAAAAGCAACGGGCGCACAAGCCATTCATCCTGGCTACGGCTTCTTGAGTGAGAACGCCGAGTTCTCTAAGCGCTGCGAAGACGAAGGCATTGCCTTCATCGGCCCACGCCACTTCTCAATCTCCGCCATGGGCGACAAGATTGAATCCAAGAAACTGGCTGGCGCTGCGGGCGTGAACTGCATTCCTGGCTACAACGACGCCATCGACACCGCTGAAGAAGCTGTGAAGATTGCCCAAGGCATTGGCTACCCCGTCATGATCAAAGCTTCGGCTGGTGGCGGTGGTAAAGGCTTGCGCGTGGCGTTCAACGACAAAGAAGCCTTTGAAGGTTTCACCTCTTGCCGCAACGAAGCGCGCAACAGCTTTGGCGATGACCGCGTGTTCATCGAGAAGTTTGTCGAAGAGCCGCGTCACATCGAAATCCAAGTGCTGGGCGACAGCCACGGCAACGTGGTGTTCTTGAACGAGCGCGAGTGCTCGATTCAACGCCGTCACCAAAAAGTGATTGAAGAAGCGCCATCACCCTTCATCAGCGAAGCCACGCGTAAAGCCATGGGCGAGCAAGCCGTGCAGTTGGCCAAGGCGGTGAAATACCAATCCGCAGGTACGGTGGAGTTTGTGGTCGGCAAAGACCAAAGCTTCTACTTCCTCGAGATGAACACACGTTTGCAGGTGGAACACCCTGTGACCGAAGCCATCACAGGCCTCGACTTGGTCGAGCAAATGATTCGCGTGGCAGCAGGCGAGAAACTCACCTTGACGCAAGCCGATGTCAAACGCAACGGTTGGGCTATTGAGTGCCGTATCAACGCCGAAGACCCATTCCGCAACTTCTTGCCTTCCACTGGCCGTTTGGTGCGTTTCCAAACGCCAAAACAAACCATGTTCCAAGGCAACACCGCTGACTTGCTCGGCGTGCGCGTGGACACCGGTGTGCAAGACGGTGGCGAGATTCCGATGTTCTATGACTCGATGATCGCCAAACTCATCGTGCACGGCAAAGACCGCAACGACGCCATCGCCAAAATGCGCGAAGCCCTGAACGGCTTTGTGATTCGCGGCATCAGCTCGAACATCCCATTCCAAGCGGCTTTGTTGGCGCACCCCAAGTTTGTCTCGGGTGACTTCAACACGGGCTTCATTGCTGAGCAATACGCCCACGGCTTCCGCGCTGAAGACGTGCCGCACGAAGATCACGATTTCTTGGCTGCCTTGGCTGCGTTTGTGCGTCGCAAATCACGCGAACGCGCTGCGGGTTTGAGCGGTCAGTTGCCTGGCTACGACGTGCAAGTTGGTCAAGACTATGCTGTGGTCGAATTGGGCCAAGGCGGCGACAACCGCTACGTGTCGGTGCATGTGGATGAGTTCATCGGCAAACCCGGTGTGGCGCAAATCACCATCGCTGGCAAAACCTACGCGATCGAAAGCAAGTCACGTTTGAACGACATCCGCATCGAAGGCACTTGCAACGGCAAGCCTTTCACAGCGCAAGTTGAGCGCGGCACTTTGAAAAACCCATTGGCTTTGCAAGTGCAGCACAACGGCACACGCATCGAAGCTTTGGTGATGTCGCCACGCATGGCCGAGTTGCACAAACTCATGCCATTCAAGGCGCCACCAGACTTGAGTAAGTACGTGTTGTCGCCTATGCCTGGCTTGTTGGTCGAAGTGTCTGTGACACCTGGCCAAAAAGTGCAAGCGGGCGAGCGCGTGGCTGTCATTGAAGCGATGAAGATGGAAAACGTGTTGTTTGCAGCCGCAGACGGCGTGGTCAAAAAAGTGGTGGCCGCGAAGGGCGAATCATTGACTGTGGACCAGATGATTGTGGAGTTCGAATAAATGAGCGCCGCAAGCCGCCCATTCAAAGTTCTCGGCATTCAACAAATCGCCATTGGCGGCCCTGACAAGGGCCGCTTGAAGAAGCTGTGGGTTGACATGTTTGGCCTAGAAGTCACGGGTACGTTTCAAAGCGAACGCGAGAATGTGGACGAAGACATCTGCGCCATTGGCGTCGGCCCCTTCAAGGTCGAAGTCGATTTGATGCAGCCCATGGACATCGAGAAAAAGCCTGCGGTGCACGCCACGCCGTTGAACCACATTGGCTTGTGGATCGATGATCTGCCCGTGGCTGTGGAATGGCTCACGGCGCAAGGTGTGCGCTTTGCACCCGGCGGCATCCGCAAGGGCGCTGCTGGCTTTGACATCACCTTCATGCACCCCAAGGCGAACGATGAGTTCCCCATCGGTGGCGAAGGCGTTTTGATTGAGTTGGTGCAAGCACCAGCTGAAGTGGTGAAGGCTTTTGCAGCTTTGGCGGCTTCGCACGCTTAAACTTTGGCAACAAAAAGCCGTGATTGCTTAGGCAGTCACGGCTTTTTTGTTGCCAGAAAAATGGCGTGAAGCTTGATCAATCAGGGGTTCTGTAAATCTTTTGCAGCAAACGCATCAATGTTTTTTGCTCTGCTGCACTGAGTTGATGCGCGGCGCTGGCGTCTGATTCAATGGCCGCAACTTCTGCTTTTTGCATGAGTTGCTGACCTTTTTGTGTGAGCGACAAACCCATGGCCCTTCCATCGGTGGGATGGGGGGCACGGTCGATCAACTCACGTTTTTCAAACGCTTTCAAGAACCCCACCATGTTGGGAGGCAAGATGTTCAGCGCATTACACAGCTCACGCGAGGTGATGCCTGGGTTATGCCCAATCAATGACAGCACCGAAAAATCCACCGGCCTCAGATCAAACTCAGCCATGCGCTCGATGAAGCGACTGATGATGGTCAGGGTGGCGCGGCGGGTGTTGTAGCCGAGGAGGGTTTCGAGGTAACGGGTGTCTATCTTGTCGGTCATGCTGGTTTGAATTGTGCGCGAATTATGTTCAAGCGCATTTCAAACTCTGGCATTACC
Organism: Limnohabitans sp. TS-CS-82; assembly: GCF_002943475.1. Lineage (NCBI taxonomy): Bacteria > Pseudomonadati > Pseudomonadota > Betaproteobacteria > Burkholderiales > Comamonadaceae > Limnohabitans > Limnohabitans sp. TS-CS-82. The sequence continues at coordinate 30,050 of NZ_PTQX01000012.1, forward strand.
CAAGCACGCAAGGCAGCCGCAGGTGCATGCCAACGGGCAGCATCGGTGGGCTGAGCGGCTTCAATGCGTGTCCAGCTCCAAGCCAGCAAGGCGAGGGTGGCCACACGCAAGTAGTCACCGGTAATCCAGCTCAAGGTCACACTGCCATCGGGGCGTGTGTGCACTTGCGTGGCTTGTTGGGTGATGTCACGCAGTTGTGCAAACAAGTGCAGCACTTGCGCTTCGTGCGGTGCTTGCGCATTCAAGCCAGCGGACAGTTCGTCCAACATGGCATTCAAAGCGACACCGCCATCGCCCAAGACTTTGCGCATCAGCAGATCGATGGCTTGAATTTCGTTGGTACCTTCGTAAATCATGGCGATGCGGGCATCACGCACGTTTTGTTCAATGCCCCATTCACTCACATAGCCGTGGCCACCAAACACTTGCAAGCAGTCGCTCGCACCGTGGAAACCTTGCTCGGTGCAAGCCGCTTTCAAGATGGGCGTGGTCAGTGCGCACCAGCGCTGCGCAGATTCGCGCTGCGCTGCATCGGGGTGATGCTTGGCAATGTCCAATGCGAGGCCAGTTTGATAAGCCAGCACGCGCGAGCCATCAATCCACGCACGTTGCGTGTCCAAGATGCGGCGCATGGCGGGGTGTTCAATGATGAAGTCGGTGGGCTCACCCTTCACACCTGCAGGTTTGGGCGCGCGCATTTGGCGGCGCTCGTGTGCGTAGGCATTGGCTTTTTGCCAAGCGGCATCGAGCAAGCCAACGCCTTGCAGGCCCACATGCAGGCGTGCGGCGTTCATCATCACAAACATAGCGTTGAGGCCTTTGCCCACTTCGCCGACCAACCAGCCTTTGGCTTCATCAAAGCGCATCACACAAGTGGGGCTGCCGTGGATGCCCATTTTTTCTTCGATGCGTTCGCAATGCACCGCACTGCACGAGCCATCGGCATAAAACTTGGGCACCAAAAAGAGTGACAAACCTTTGGGGCCTGCCGGTGCCTCGGGCAAGCGTGCCAACACCAAGTGCACGATGTTTTCGGTCAGGTCGTGGTCGCCGCCAGAAATGAAAATTTTGGTGCCGCTGATGTGGTAGCTGCCATCCGCTTGCGGCACGGCTTTGGTACGTGCCAGCCCCAAGTCGCTGCCCGCATGGGGCTCGGTCAAGCACATCGTAGCCAGCCATTCGCCTGTGCCTACTTTGCTGAGGTACTGTGCTTTCAGCTCGTCGCTGGCGTGGTGCTTGATGCACTCATATGCGCCGTGCAACAAACCGGGCGCCATGGTCCAGCCATGGTTGGCAGCAGAGAGCCACTCGTACAACACGCTCTCAAGCACGGCAGGTAGGCTTTGACCGCCATCTTCGGTGGCTGTGCACAAAGATGCCCAGCCCGATTGCCAAAACGCTTGGTACGCGTCTTTGAAACCAGGCGGCATGGTCACATGCCCTTGGTTGAATTGTGCGCCGACTTCATCGCCGACGCGATTGAGTGGCGCGATTTCGTTGGCCACAAATTTGCCAGCTTCGTCGAGCACTTGGTTCATCAAGTCGGCATCAACTTCCGCAAACGCTGGTAATTCAGCAATGCGTTGTGGCACATGAAGCACCTTCTCCAAAATGAATTGGATATCTTCAAGACGGGGTTGGTAGTTCATGTGTGTGCTCTAGCGGTTGATCAAGATTCAGCGGTGAAGCCAATGCGTTTGACGAGTGGGCCCCACACGTCGTATTGCTTCTTCATGTCGCGCACCATGTCTTCGGGGGTGCCGCCGACAGGCACCAAGCCAGAGAGTGCCAAGCTGTCGATGACCACTTTGTCTTTCAAAGCAACGTTGATGGCGGCATTGGCAGCAGCCACGGCGTTGACGGGTGTTTTGGCGGGCGCGTAGAAACCGAACCACTCCTCAATCACCAAATCAGGGAAACCTTGCTCAGCAAAAGTTGGCACATCGGGCAAGAAAGGTGAACGCTTGGCACCAGAGGTGGCGATCACGCGCAACTTGCCGGCTTTGTGGTTGGCCAAGAAGTCGCCGTGTGGTGTGACCATGGCGGCGAGCTGGCCGCCAATGACATCGGTGACACCAGGCACAGAACCGCGGTAGGGGATGTGCTTGAGTTCAACACCTGTGTTGATGCTCAACAACGCGCCCAAGAAATGAGGGGTAGAGCCCGCAGCGGGCGATCCGTAGCTGGCATCGTTTGGATTGGCTTTGGCCCAAGCCAAAAAGTCTTTCACGTTTTTCACAGAGGCGGGCACCATGGGGCCAACAGCCAAACCATGCGTCAGCATAGATGCGATCGCAACAGGCACGAAGTCTTTGAACGGGTCGTAGCTGAGCTTGCTGTAGATGTGTGGATAGATCGACATCATGGAGTAAGGCGTGAGCAACAAAGTGCCGCCATCGGCGGGAGCAATCTTGACGGCCTCAACAGCGATGCGACCTGCAGCACCGGTTTTGTTTTCGACGACGCCAGCGTTTTTGCTGTACGCGCCGTTGCCCAGCTTGTCGCCGATACGGCGGCTGGTCACGTCAGCGGTGCCACCGGCAGGAAAGCCGTTGATGATTTTGATTTGCTCCAAAGGCAGTGCACCGCTTTGTGCAAAAGCACTGAAAGGTGCAATGGCTGCCATCGCGACGGGCGTGAGGGCGGTTTGGATGAATTGACGACGGTTGCTCATGGTTTTGTCTCCTAGCTATGGTTGTGGTGAGTTGAGTGAGGGAAAACGAATTAACGGGGTGCCATACGTAAAGCACCATCCAAGCGAATGACTTCGCCGTTCAAGTGGTCGTTGGTCACGATATGGCAAGCGAGTTGGGCAAACTCTTCGGGTTTACCCAAGCGCGAAGGAAAGGGAATCGATGCGGCCAATGACTGTTGCACCGCTTCGGGCAATGTCTTCATCAGTGGTGTGGCAAACAGGCCGGGGGCGATGGTGCACACGCGAATGCCGTGTTGCGCCAAGTCACGCGCCATGGGCAAGGTCATGCTGACCAAGCCGCCTTTGGAGGCGCTGTAGGCTTGTTGACCCACTTGTCCGTCGAAGGCCGCGACCGATGCGGTGAACATCATCACGCCGCGTTGGCCATCGACGCCTGCAGGTAACTTGGCACATTCAGCGGCAAACAAACGGCTGATGTTGTAAGCGCCCACAAGGTTGACATTGACCACGCGTGCAAAGTCTTCCAAGGGGGCGGCATTGCCGTCTTTGCCCACGATGCGTTTGGCGGTGCCAATGCCTGCAATGTTCATCAAGATGCGGGCAGGGCCATGCGCTGCAGTGGCTTTGGCCAAGGCTGCTTGCACGCTGTCGGTGTTTGTGATGTCGCATTGGCAAGCAACGCCGCCGATGTCTGCGGCCACTTTTTCAGCGAGCTCTAAGTTCACGTCGATGACGGCGACTTTGGCGCCCAGTCGCGCCAGTTCGCGTGCGGTGGCTTCACCGAGGCCTGATGCGCCACCGGTGACTAAAACGGCTTGTCCTTGAATGTCCATGTGCGTTGTCCTTTACTGAGGCAGCAAGATGTTGGGGGCGGTGCCTTCGTGCATGGCTTGCACCAAAGCATCGCGGTGTTTGAGCACAGCGCGTTGGTTGATAGAGCCTTTGTCGGTCACTTCACCTTTGTCGATGGAGGGCGGCTCGCTCAGCAACACTGCACGCGCAATGCGCGAGGCACTGCCGGTGGCGGTTTCAGCCAAGTGGTTGAGCACACCTTGAAAGTGCGCCACCACGGGGGCGCTGGCCAGTACATCGGCCATGCTGGCGTTTGCACTTAAACCACTCAGGCCACGCACAGCGGCGGTTGGAAAAATCATGGCGCCCACTTCTTTGCGGTTCAAGCCTGTGACCACCACGTCTTGGATGTACGGCGCACCGGCGCCAATCACTTTGGCGCGCAAAGGGCCCACGCTCACAAAGGTGCCTGTGGCGAGTTTGAAGTCTTCGGCGATGCGGCCATCAAACCGCAGGCCTTGGTGCACATCGGACTCATCAATCCACTTCACCGCATCGCCTGTGCAGAAGAAGCCTTCTTCGTCAAAGTGGTCGCGTGTCTCTTCGGGCGCGCGCCAGTAGCCGGGCGTGATGTTGGGGCCTTTGTAGCGAATTTCGATTTTGTCGCCATCGGGAATGAGCTTGATTTCCAAGCCGGGTGTGGGTACGCCCAGGTCGGCGGTTTTCACATGCGGGTTGGTGACAAACAAAGCGAAGGGGCCAGACTCGGTCATGCCCAAGCCTGTGGTCATGGCAATGCGTTCACCCACTTCGCGCTCTTGGCTGGCGTACAGGCTGTCCCAAATAGGCTGAGCCATCGCAGCACCTGCATAGAAAAACATGTTGACGCGGCTGAGCAAGTTTTTGCGCAGCACATCGTCGGTTTGCATCGCGCTGGCAATGGCTTCAAAACCAGTGGGCACGTTGAAGTAAACCGTGGGGGCAATCTCGCGCAAGTTGCGCAAGGTTTCTTGTATCAATGCGGGCGTGGGTTTGCCATCGTCAATGTAGAGCGTGCCGCCGTTGTAGATGACCATGCCGAAGTTGTGATTGCCACCGAAGGTGTGGTTCCATGGCAACCAGTCGATCAGCACAGGTGGCTGCTCGGCCAACAAGGGCATGGATTGGCACATTTGCTGTTGGTTGGCGCACCACATGCGGTTGGTGTTCATCACGGCCTTGGGCATCTTGGTGGAGCCCGAGGTGAACAAAAACTTGGCGATGGTGTCAGGCCCTGTGGCTTGCATGGCTGCATCCACGGCAGGTGTGATGGGGGTGGCCAACAGGTCTGCAAACGAGGTGTTGGTGTGGCCTTCTGCGGTGCCGTGCGTCAGCACCACTTCCACATCAGCGGGAACTGCTGTTTGAATGGCTTTGCCGTAGCGCGCGGCATCAGCGGCAAATACCAAACCTGGCGTGAGCGTGCTGAGGATGTGGCGCAGCTTGTCGTAGTCTTGGCTGATGGTGGAGTAGGCGGGCGATGCAGGGCAATACGGCACACCGGCCACCATGCAACCCAAAGCCATCAAGGCGTGTTCAAGGTCGTTCTCAGACAAGATCACCACAGGGCGATCGGCGTTGAGCCCGCGGTTGATCAAACCTTGTGCAATGTGGCGAGCCGAATCCAGCGCTTGAGAGAAGCTGATGTGTTGCCAGTCACCCGAAGTGCCATCTGCATTTTTAACGCGACGCGCAAACAAAGTTTGCTCGGGCTTTTCTTTGGCCCAGTGCACCAAGCGGTCGGTCATGCGTTCGGCATAGGGGGCGAGTGCTTGGTCGGCCATCATGTAGCGGATGCCGTTTCGGCCTTCACGCATGTTCACGCGTGTGACGCCAAACTTCATGTCACGAAATTTCACTGCAGTCATGGGGTGTCTCCGGTTGAGGCTGTGATCAGCTCTTCTGAACCTTGGCGGCGCGGCCTTCTAAGAAATCACGCACACGCTGCTTGGCTTCGGGGGCCGCTTGTGCAATCGCCGACATCATGGATTCGGTGATGAAGCCTTGGTCCGCAGGTTGCTCCGCAATGCGTGGCAACACATTCATCAAGGCGTAGTTGGTGAGTGGGGCATTGCTGCCAATGCGTTGTGCCAACTCGAAGGCTTTGTCAAACGATGTGCCAGTGGGTACCAGGTATTGCGCAAAACCAGCACGCTCGCCGTCCACCGCGTTGTAGACGCGGCCGGTCATCATCATGTCTGTCATACGCGCGACGCCAATCAAACGAGGGATACGCACGGCACCGCCACCGCCCACGAAAATACCGCGTGTGCCTTCGGGCAGTGCGTAAAAGGTGCTTTCATCTGCTACGCGGATGTGGCATGCGCTGGCTAGTTCTAAACCACCGCCCACCACTGCGCCATGCAAGGCAGCGACGACAGGCACGGGGCCGTATTGCAAACGCTCCAAGGCGTAGTGCCATGAACGTGAGTGGTGCATGCCTTGGCCGGCATCGCGTTCTTTCAAATCGCTCAAGTCCAAGCCCGCGCAGAAATGGTCACCATCGCCTGCGATGACAGCGGCTTTCGCGTTCTCGGGCAGGTTCTCAAAAATATGACGCAGAGAGGCAATCAAGGCATCGTTGAGAGCGTTGCGCTTTGCTGGGCGTGTCAAACGGATGACCGCGATGTCGCCGCGCATTTCAAAGTGGATGTCTGAGTTTTGATTCATGGTCGGGTTTGCTCGTGGTTGCTTTTGATCTGGAAATGAATTATGGTTATGTCTAATAACTAAATAATTGGGACTTACCCTAAACTTGTTGGAAAATAAAACCACTCTGGAGATTGACCATGGACTACAAAAATCTGATTGCCATTGACATCCACACCCACGCCGAGGTGAGCTGTCGTAACCCCTTTGACAACTACGGCGAAGAGTACGACCGCGCAGCCGATAAATACTTTGGCTCCAGCCATCGCCCCACGATTGACGAAACCGTGGCGTACTACCGGGAGCACAAAATGGGCTTGGTCATGTTCACGGTGGACAGCGAATCCCAGACAGGGCGTCGTCGCATCTCGAACGAAGAGATCGCAGATGCTGCCAAAAAGAACAGCGACATGATGGTGGCCTTCGCCAGCATTGATCCGCACAAGGGCAAGATGGGCGCACGCGAAGCTGAGCGCTTGATCAAAGAAGACGGCATCAAAGGTTTCAAATTTCACCCGACGGTGCAGGGCTACCACCCTTACGACAAGATGGCATGGCCCATCTATGAGGTGATCAACGAATACAAATTGCCTGCCATCTTCCACACAGGCCACAGCGGCATTGGCAGCGGCATGCGTTGCGGTGGCGGCCTGCGTTTGGCCTACAGCAACCCCATGCACTTGGATGATGTGGCGATTGATTGGCCTGACATGCAAATCGTCATGGCGCACCCCAGCTTCCCTTGGCAAGACGAGGCCTTGAGCGTGGCCACGCACAAGCCCAATGTGTGGATTGACCTCTCAGGCTGGAGCCCCAAGTACTTTCCGAAGCAACTCATCCAATACGCCAACACCTTGTTGAAAGACCGCGTGTTGTTTGGCAGTGACTACCCGCTGATCACGCCTGAGCGCTGGATGAAAGACTTTGAAGTCGCAGGCTTCAAACCTGAAGTGATGCCTGGCATCTTGAAAGACAACGCGGTGCGTTTGTTGGGCCTCGACAAAGCCTAAGTGTTTTTACAAATTAAAAGCCGTGGCTGCGATGCAGTCACGGCTTTTTTGTTGCGTTCCAAGAGTCTCTTTTATTCGTTCATGTGCACGCGTTTGGCAAGTTGATATGCCAGCAAAGACGCACAGGTTGCCACGACGGCACACAGCCAATAGTGCGTGACTTGTCCGCTCGGTTCGTTCTGTAGCAGCATGCCGCCGACCCAGGCTGCTACCCCCATGGAGAACGATTGAACCGCACCGTTGAGTGACATGAACGTGCCACGGAATTTAGGATTGGCTGCCGAGGTGAGCAAGGCCATGCCTGGAATCATGCGTGCGTTCATGGCGAAGAACAAAGTGCTGGTGACCAGCAACACCACATACAGCGGCACAGGCTCGATCAACGTGATGGCAAACATCGGAATGATTGAGAACAGCACCGCGCGTTGAAACGTTTCACGCTTGCCCAAGCGGTCTGTGACGCCGCCCACCCAGCGACCGCTGAACAGGGTGACCACACCGCCACAAAAGTACAGCCACGGAATCTCGTGGGGGGCCATCACCTGGTTGTTTTGCAAATACAGCGTGATGTACGGAATGATGGTGAAGGCGGCAAACATCATGGTGGCTGATAACAGCAAGGCCATGCGTTGGTTGGGCTCGCTCAGCACTTGGCCCATGGCGTGCAGCACATGTTTGTCTTTGGCGTGGGCCACATGGGCATCTAACTTGGGCACGCTGTAGTTGGCCAACACGCCCACAGCGATGCACATCACACCAATTCCAAAGAAGGCGGTGTGCCAACCCCAGAGGTTGGCAAACAGCAAACCGGCAGGCACGCCAGCCACGGTGGCCACAGAGAACGACGTCATCACAATGCCGGTGGCGCGACCACGGCGTTCGAACGGCACCACGTCGCCAATGATGGTTTGCGTCATGGTGGACAGCACGCCTCCAAAAAAGCCAGAGGCAATGCGTGCGGCCATCAGCCAGCCATAGGTGGGTGCAATGCCGCAGGCCACGGTGGTGAGGGCGAACAACACATAGAGCGTGAGCAACAAACGCTTGCGGTCAAAGCGGTCAATGAAAGTGGTGGCAAACAAGCCAGACAGGCCCGCCGCCACGGTGTAGGCCGAGACCAACAAACCAAACTCCGCGAAGCTGATTGCAAACAAGCTGGTCAGCTGTGGGCCGAGCGGCATCATGATCATGAAGTCCACGATGTGTGTGAACTGAATGCCGGCGAGCGACAAAAGAAGCAGAAGTTCTCTGCGTGCAGTGAGTTGGGTGTGCATTGAAATGTCAGGTATCGCGGGGAGGGCAGAAGGTGCCCTTTGATGCCGCTGTGTCAGTCAAGCTTTGGTGGCTTGGCGGACTTTGGCTTTGGCGAGTGCAGCCTCAATGATCGCACGTTTGCGATCGACCTCGGGTGCGTGCTCGGTCCCTTTGGTGTGTGCGGGCAGGTCGGCAAGTTTTTTCACAGCTTTGGCTTGCAAGCGCTCGTCATGTTCTACTGCCTCACGCTTCAAACGGGCAAGGCGTGTGTCGTAGCGCTGACGCGCGAGGTTAGCCAGTTCTTGCGGCCATGAGGCCCAACCGCTGAGGTTGATGTCGATGGGTTCGAGTGAGATGCAGTCCACAGGGCAAGCAGGAATGCAGAGCTCGCAGCCCGTGCAATAACTTTCCACCACGGTGTGCATGCGCTTGTTGGCGCCGATGATTGCATCGGTTGGGCATACCGCAATGCACAGCGTGCAGCCAATGCACCACGCCTCGTCAATGATGGCGATGGTGCGCGGGCCTTCTAAGCCGTTTTCTGGGTTCAGGGGTAGGGCAGGCTTGCCTGTGAGGGCTGCCAGCCGTTCAACGCCTTCTGTACCGCCTGGTGGGCACTGGTTGATGTCAGCCTCGCCTTGGGTGATGGCCTCGGCGTATTGCTGACAGTCAGGGTAGCCACAACGCGTGCATTGCGTTTGTGGCAGGGCGTTGTTGAGCTGTTCGACCAGACTCACTTTTGTGCGGCAGCAGCTTTTTTAGCGGCAGGCTTTGCAGCGGCTTTGACTGGCGCAGCTTTTTTCGCAACGGGTGCGGCTGTCTTGGCAACAACTTTAGCTTTGGGCTTAACTGCAACCGCCTTTGCCGCGCCTTGGCCTTTGTTGTGTTCCAAGATGAAGCTCTTGACGTGTGGGTACACCACATCGCGCCAACGGCGGCCACTGAAGATGCCGTAGTGGCCTGCGCCTTTGGCTTCGAGGTGGTGGTGTTCTTGGCGCACGATGCCGCTGCACAGCTTGTGCGCGGCTTCGGTTTGGCCTGAGCCAGAGATGTCGTCCAACTCGCCTTCCACAGTCAACAACGCTGTGGTGCGAATGTCTTGTGGGCGCACCAACTCGAGCTTGCCTTGTGGGTTTTTGATTTCCCACGTACCGAGCACCAGCTTGAAGTCTTGGAACACGGTGTTGATGGTTTCCAAGTAATAGTCGGCATCCATGTCGAGCACGGCGTTGTACTCGTCATAAAAATCACGGTGTGACTCGACGCTGGAGTTGTCACCTTTGATCAAGTCCTTGAAGTAGTCGTAATGGCTCTTCAAGTGACGATCGGGATTCATGGCCACGAAGCCCGTGTGCTGCAAGAAGCCTGGGTAGACGCGACGACCGGCGCCTGGGAAGTTGTCGGGCACGCGGTAAATCACGTTGTTCTCGAACCAGCTGTGGCTCTTGTTCATCGCCAAGTTGTTCACCGCTGTGGGCGACTTGGTGGCGTCAATCGGGCCGCCCATCATGGTCATGGTGATGGGGGTCTTCTCGCCACGGCTGGCCATGAGAGACACAGCAGCCAGCACAGGAACGGTTGGCTGGCACACGCTCATGATGTGACAGTTGCCGTATTTGCTTTGCAAATCACGGACGAACTCTTGCACATAGTTCACGTAGTCGTCGAGGTGGAATTCACCATCGCTCAGTGGGACCAAGCGTGCATTCTTCCAGTCGGTGATGTAGACCTTGTGGTCTTTGAGCATGGTTTTGACGGTGTCGCGCAGCAAGGTGGCGTAGTGGCCAGACAAGGGGGCCACGATCAGCACCACAGGTTGTGCTTTGAGTTTGGTCAGTGTGGCGGCGTCGTCGGTGAAGCGCTTGAAGCGGCGCAGCTCACAAAACGGTTTGTCCATTTCGATGCGTTCGTGAATGGCAACCTCTGTGCCTTCGACTTCGACAGATTTGATGCCGAATTGTGGCTTTTCGTAGTCTTTTCCTAAGCGGTAGAGCAAGTCATAACCGGCGGATACGCGCTGAGCCATTGGGTTTTGTGCAATGGGGGAGTTGGTTTGGCCGTAAAGTTTGGAGGCGGCTTGCGCAAAGTCTGCGAACGGCTCCATCAGGCTACGTTGCGTCTCGAAGATTTGGTAAAGCATGGTGTTGTCTCAAAAATGTTGCAGTGCAATATAGCGCACTTACTTGGTTGAAAATGGAGTTTGTCCTCCAATTGACATAAAGCAGGCACCGACGAAGGCTACTGATGAATTCATACATAAATATTACACGCATGCCGGTTGTGTTTGTCGGCCACGGCAGCCCTATGAATGTGATCGAGGACAGCCCTTATCGCCGCGCATGGCAAGACTTGGGTGTCCAGTTTGGCGTGCGTTGGCCCAAGCCCAAACTGATTTTGTGCGTCTCTGCGCACTGGATCACGCAAGGCTGGTGGTTGACGGGTATGGCACAACCGAAAACCATTCACGACTTTGGTGGTTTTCCGCAAGAGCTGTTTGACCAGCAATACCCCGCACCCGGTGCGCCTGAGTGGGCTGCACACACAGCGCAGCAGTTGCGTCAGCCAAACAATGGTCAACCCGTGGGCGTGGATATGACCGCCTGGGGTTTAGACCACGGCGCGTGGGGGGTGCTCAAGCCCATGTTTCCTGCTGCAGATATTCCTGTGGTGCAGCTGAGCATTGATTACCATCGCCCAGCCGCTGAACACTTTGCGTTGGGTCAGCAGTTGCGTGCCTTGCGCGAGCAGGGCGTGTTGATCCTGGCGAGCGGCAACACCGTGCACAACCTGCGCACCATGAACCGCTCAGCCGCTGACAACCAAGCCTACGATTGGGCGATTAAGTTTGACCAATGGGTGGCTCAGCAAATTACATCGGGCCATCTTGAAGCTTTGGTGGACTTTCAAGCCCAAGGCGAAGCTGCAAAGATGTCGCACCCCAGCTACGACCACTTCTTGCCATTGCTCTATGCCGCGGGGGCAGCAGAGGCGGGTGAGCCGGTTGAGTTTTTTAACGAGGGGTATCAGCTGGCATCGATTGCGATGCGTTCTGTCATTTGGGGCTGAATTGAGTCCAATTGAATCTCGGCCGCGCAATGTTGAGGTTCGCAGCACCATGAAAAAAGGGCCTCACGGCCCTTTTTCTTTGTTGCACGTGATGCGTGCAAACGGTGTGCAGTTACATCACTTTCGCGATGGCTTGGCACACGTAGTCGATGTTCTTGCTGTTCAACGCAGCCACGCACATACGGCCTGTGTCGGTGCCGTACACGCCAAACTCAGAGCGCAAGCGCACCATTTGGTCCTTGCTCAAACCTGAGTAGCTGAACATGCCGATTTGGGTGGTGATGAAACTCATGTCTTGCTTCACACCAGCCGCTTTGAGGCCGTCGACCAAGGTTTGGCGCATGGCTTTGATGCGCACGCGCATTTCGCCCAACTCCTTTTCCCACAAAGCGCGCAGCTCTGGGTTGTTCAACACCGCAGCCACCACAGCACCGCCGTGGATAGGTGGGTTGGAGTAGTTGGTGCGAATCACGATTTTGAGTTGTGACAACACGCGGCTGCACTCTTCTTTGTCAGCGCACAAAACGCTCAACGCACCCACGCGCTCGCCGTACAAGCTGAAGCTCTTAGAGAACGAGGTGGATACAAAGAAGTTCAGGCCAGCAGCCACAAACTTTTGAATCACAGCGCCGTCTTCGGCAATGCCGTGGCCAAAGCCTTGGTAGGCCATGTCCAAGAAGGCGGTCAGGTTTTTGGCCTTGACAACTGCCACCACTTGGTCCCATTGGGCCGCAGTGATGTCGTAGCCGGTTGGGTTGTGGCAGCAAGCGTGCAACACCACGACGGTGCCAGCAGCGGCAGCGTTCAACGAAGCCAACATGCCTTCAAAGTTCACGCCGCGTTTTTCAGCGTCGTAATAAGCGTAGGTGTCGACCTTAAAACCAGCGTTGGTGAACAACGCGCGGTGGTTTTCCCAGCTGGGGTCAGAGATCAACACAGTGGCGTTGGGGCTCAGGCGCTTCAAGAAGTCAGCGCCGATTTTCAAGCCGCCTGTGCCGCCAATGCCTTGCACCGTGGCCACGCGGCCAGACGTGACGGGCTCGGAGTCAGCACCGAAGACCAAGCCTTTGACAGCGGCGTCATACGCCACGATGCCGTCGATGGGCAAGTAGCCGCGGGCAGTGGGCGTGGCCATCATGGTTTTTTCAGCGGCTTGCACGCATTGCAACAGGGGCAGTTTGCCGTTGTCGTCGAAGTACACACCCACGCCGAGGTTGACCTTGTTGGGGTTGGTGTCGGCGTTGTATTGCTCGTTGAGACCCAAGATGGGGTCGCGGGGTGCCATTTCGACAGCGGTAAACATTGACATCGTCAGTCCTTGATCACGGATAAAGAGGGGAGGTTAGGTAAACAGTCGCAGTCTGCGGTAGGCTTGCGTGTTCGGCCCCAATTTTAAGGGTCAACCCGTATGGTTTTTCAAATCATGCGTTTTTTTCGAGCCATACCGTTTGCACCACCATGTCTGACACCGCAGAAACACTTCCTGACGCATCGCCAGCCGCCACAGAAGCGCCAGAACAGCCAAAGGGCACGATGGTCAGCTACCCAGGCTCGCCGTTTGAGCTGTTTCAGCCTTACCCGCCTGCGGGTGACCAGCCCACGGCCATTGCCCAGCTGGTGGAAGGGGTGAATGACGGCGAGGTGTTTCAAACCCTGCTGGGCGTGACGGGCTCGGGCAAAACCTTCACCATGGCCAATGTGATTGCTCAGCTAGGCAGGCCAGCCATCATCTTTGCGCCCAACAAAACCTTAGCCGCGCAGCTGTACAGCGAGTTCCGTGAGTTTTTCCCCAACAACGCGGTGGAGTATTTCGTCAGCTACTACGACTACTACCAGCCCGAGGCCTATGTGCCGCAACGCGATTTGTTCATCGAAAAAGACAGTGCCATCAACGAACACATCGAGCAAATGCGCTTGAGTTGCACCAAGAGCATCTTGGAGCGCCGCGATGTGATCGTGGTGGCCACGGTGTCGGCCATCTACGGTATTGGTGAGCCCGAGAGCTACCACCAGATGATCATGACGCTGCGTGCCGGCGACAAAGTGGGCCAGCGCGACGCCATTGCCCAGCTGGTGCGCATGCAGTACGAGCGCAACGACCAAGATTTTTCACGCGGTAAGTTCCGCGTGCGTGGCGACACGATTGATGTGTTCCCCGCAGAACACTCTGAGCTGGCGATTCGCATTGAACTGTTCGATGACGAAATCGAAAGCCTGCAACTGTTTGACCCACTCACAGGCCGTATTCGCCAAAAAATTCCGCGCTTCACCATTTACCCGTCCAGCCACTACGTCACACCTCGTGACCGCGTGTTGGCTGCGGTAGAAACCATCAAGGTGGAGTTGGCTGACCGCTTGAAAGAACTGGTGGGCATGAACAAACTTGTCGAAGCGCAGCGCTTAGAGCAACGCACACGCTTTGACCTTGAGATGCTCAGCGAAGTCGGCCACTGCAAAGGCATTGAGAACTACACCCGCCATTTGTCGGGTGCACCTCCTGGTGCGCCACCCAGCACCTTGACCGATTACATGCCCAAAGACTCGGTGATGTTTTTGGACGAAAGCCACGTCATGATTGGCCAGCTGGGTGGCATGTACAACGGTGACCGTGCGCGCAAGACCACGCTGGTGGAATACGGCTTCCGTTTGCCCAGCGCCTTGGATAACCGCCCCTTGAAGCTAGAAGAGTTTGAAAAGCGCATGCGCCAAGTTGTGTTTGTGTCGGCCACGCCCGCCGACTACGAAAAGACCCATGCCAGCAAAGTGGTGGAGCAGTTGGTGCGGCCCACGGGCTTGGTCGACCCCTTGGTGGAAGTGCGCCCAGCCACACACCAAGTGGACGACGTGCTGCAAGAAATTCGCATCCGTGTGGATCTAAATGAGCGCGTGCTGATCACCACACTCACCAAGCGCATGGCTGAGCAGCTGACCGATTACCTGACCGACAACGGTGTGAAAGTGCGCTACATCCACAGCGATGTGGACACGGTGGAGCGCGTGGAAATCTTGCGCGATTTGCGCTTGGGCACCTTTGACGTGCTGGTGGGTATCAACTTGCTGCGCGAGGGCATCGACTTGCCCGAGGTGTCGCTGGTGGCCATTCTGGATGCCGACAAAGAAGGCTTTTTGCGTTCTGAGCGCAGCTTGATTCAAACCATTGGCCGTGCGGCGCGTAACCTGAGTGGCAAAGCCATTTTGTATGCCGACCGCATGACCGAGTCGATGAAGAAAGCGATTGGCGAAACCGAGCGTCGCCGCACCAAGCAAATCGCGCACAACCTCGAGATGGGTATCACGCCACGCGGTGTGGTCAAGGGCATTCGCGATTTGATTGATGGCGTTTACAGCGAGAAGGCGGGCAAAGAGGCACAAGAGCGCGAGATCCAACGCGCCGCTTTCGAAGACATGAGCGAACGCGATGTAGCCAAGGAAATCAAACGCTTAGAGAAGCTGATGATGGAACACGCCCGCAACCTAGAGTTTGAAAACGCCGCCCGCGTGCGTGACCAACTTGCTACTCTGCGTGAGCAAGCTTTTGGCGGAGCGGGGCACGACAACGTGGCGGTGCTGGCGCAAAAAGCCTGACAGCCAACCCTTCGTTCTTGTCATCGACAAGTAGGGTTATTGGCCGAGTACCCGAGCAAATCCGTGGGGATTAAGCTATACTTGACCTAATTAGTCGACAAAGCCCAACCATCAAGGAGCTTGCCATGCGTCTCACCACCAAAGGCCGTTTTGCGGTCACTGCCATGATCGATTTGGCCCTGCGTCAAAACACAGGCCCCGTCACCTTGGCGGCCATCAGCCAGCGCCAACAAATCTCGTTGTCTTACCTCGAGCAGCTGTTCGGTAAATTGCGCCGCCACGACTTGGTGGAATCCACCCGTGGCCCAGGTGGCGGTTATTCGCTGGGGCGCAAGGCTGCCGACATCACCGTGGCCGACATTATCTTGTCGGTGGACGAGCCCATCGACGCTACCCACTGCGGCGGCAAAGAAAACTGTTTGGGCGAAACCGGCCGCTGCATGACGCATGAGCTGTGGGCATCGCTCAACCAACGCATGGTTGAGTTTTTAGACTCGGTCAATCTACAAAAGCTGGTGGACGAACAAATCGCCAAAGGCGTGGAAATTGAAAACAAGCCCACGTTGAAGCGCGCTATTCAGCCCATGCCTGTGGTCAAACCTATTCGCGTCAATGCACCCAACTCGGTGTTTGCTTTAGGCAACGCCTTCGCGAAGCCTCTTTAATTTTTACGGACCCATCATGGACATGACACCCCATTTCCCCATTTACCTCGACTACGGCGCGACCAACCCGTGTGACCCACGCGTTGTGGACGCCATGATTCCTTGGTTGCGCGAGCACTTTGGCAATCCCGCTTCTCGCAGCCACGCATGGGGCTGGGAAGCAGAAGCCGCCGTTGAGAAAGCCCGTGAAGATGTCGCCTCACTCATCGGCGCTGATCCACGTGAAATCGTGTGGACTTCGGGCGCGACAGAGTCAAACAACCTCGCCATCAAAGGCGCAGCACATTTCTACAAGTCCAAGGGCAAGCACCTCATCACCGTGAAGACCGAGCACAAAGCCGTGCTCGACACCATGCGTGAGTTGGAGCGTCAAGGCTTTGAAGTGACCTACCTCGACGTGCAAGAAGACGGCATGCTCAGCATGGATGCGCTCAAAGCAGCCATTCGCCCTGACACCATTTTGATCAGCGTGATGTTCGTGAACAACGAAATCGGTGTGATCCAAGACATCGCTGGCATTGGCGCGATGTGCCGCGAAAAAGGCATCATCTTCCACGTGGATGCTGCACAAGCCACCGGTAAAGTTGAGATCGATTTGGCGACATTGCCTGTCGACTTGATGAGCTTGGCCTCTCACAAAACCTATGGCCCCAAAGGCATTGGCGCTTTGTATGTGCGTCGCAAACCTCGCGTGCGCCTCGAAGCGCAAATGCACGGCGGTGGCCACGAGCGCGGCATGCGCAGCGGCACATTGCCAACCCACCAGTGCGTGGGTATGGGCGAAGCGTTTCGCATTGCCAAAGAAGACATGGCCAAAGACTTGGCCAAAGCCAAAGCTTTGCAAAAGCGTTTGCTGGATGGCTTCAAAGATATGGAGCAAGTCTTCATCAACGGCAACATGGAGCACCGTGTGCCACACAACTTGAACATCAGTTTCAACTACGTGGAAGGCGAGTCGCTCATCATGGGCATCAAGGGCTTGGCAGTGTCGTCTGGCTCCGCCTGTACATCCGCCAGCTTGGAGCCTAGCTATGTGTTGCGCGCCTTGGGCCGCAGCGATGAGTTGGCACACAGCAGCTTGCGCATGACGATTGGTCGTTTCAGCACCGAAGAAGAAATCGACTACGCGATTGAAACCATTCGCCTCAACGTGGCCAAGCTGCGTGAACTGAGCCCCTTGTGGGACATGTACAAAGAAGGCATCGACATCAGCACCATCCAATGGGCTGCTCACTAATTTAGGAGATTCACCATGGCTTATTCTGAAAAAGTGGTTGACCACTACGAAAACCCCCGCAACGTGGGCTCATTTGATAAGGGCGACGATTCTGTGGGCACTGGCATGGTGGGCGCGCCCGCTTGCGGCGACGTGATGAAGTTGCAAATCAAGGTCAACCCTGTGACGGGCGTGATTGAAGATGCACGTTTCAAAACCTACGGTTGTGGCTCTGCCATCGCTTCTTCTTCACTCGTGACCGAGTGGGTCAAGGGTAAAACTTTGGACGAAGCAGCGGCTTTGAAAAACAGCGAAATCGCTGAAGAGCTGGCGCTGCCACCTGTGAAAATTCACTGCTCCATCTTGGCTGAAGACGCCATCAAGGCGGCTGTGGATGATTACAAAAAGAAACACGCTACTGCCTAACCCAAGAAGAACACCATGGCCATCACATTGACTGAAGCCGCGGCACGACACGTGACCCGCTATCTTGCCAAACGCGGCAAGGGCGTGGGCGTGCGTTTGGGTGTCAAGACCACAGGCTGTTCGGGTTTGGCTTACAAGCTCGAATACGTGGATGACCAAGAACCAGAAGACGTGATCTTTGAAGACCACGGCGTGAAGGTGTTGATCGACCCCAAGAGCTTGGCCTACATCGACGGCACGCAACTCGACTTCGTGCGCGAAGGCCTGAACGAGGGCTTCAAGTTTTTGAACCCGAACGAACGTGACCGTTGCGGTTGCGGCGAATCGTTCCGTATTTAAATTTCGATAGATCAAAGCGAGGCGTGACGTGAACGAATCGGCCAAGCCGTTGTCGGCGCAGCTCGCTGTCAGCGACTTTGAACTCTTCGGCGTGCCCGTGCAGTTTGCACAAGACCGCGCCCAGCTTGATGCACGCTGGAAAGACTTGCAGCGCGAAGCCCACCCTGACAAATTTGCTTCTCAAGGCACAGCCGCACAACGTGTAGCCATGCAGTGGTCGGTGCGCATCAACGAGGCGTATCAACGCTTGAAAGACCCGATGCGCCGCGCCGCCTATTTGTGCGAATTGGGCGGTGCACCCATTCAAGCCGAGAACAACACGGCCATGCCCGCTGCATTTTTGATGCAGCACATGGAATGGCGCGAAGCCATGGACGATGCCGCCGATGTGGCCGCGCTCGAAGCCTTGTTTGACGAAGTGCAGCAAGCCCACAAAACAGCCTTGCAGCAATGCGCACAGCTCATCGACACCGCACACGACCTGCCCGCTGCCGCGCAGCAGGTGAGGGGGCTGATGTTCATCGAGAAGTTTTTGCACGACATCGAAGCCCGAATTGACCAACTAGACGCCTCCTGAAAGCGACAATACACACCTATGGCGTTGTTACAAATTTCCGAACCTGGCCAAGCCCCAGACCCACACCAGCGACGCATCGCGGTGGGCATTGACTTAGGCACCACCCACTCGCTCGTGGCTTCCATGCGCAACGGTTTTGCCGAGTGCTTGCCCGATGCTGAGGGTCATGTCATCTTGCCGTCGGCAGTGCGCTACCTTGAAAACGATGGCCGCCAAATTGGCCGTGCTGCGTTGGCTTCGCAAGCCGAAGACCCACAAAACACGCTGGTGTCTGTCAAGCGTTTCATGGGCCGTGGCGTGGCTGACATTGCCAACCGCGATCAGTTGCCCTACGTGTTTGTCGACAAGCCCGGTATGTTGGCCATTCAAACCCGTGTGGGCGAAAAGTCGCCTGTTGAGGTGAGCGCTGAAATTTTGGCCACCTTGCGCTTTCGCGCCGAAGATACCTTCAACGACGATTTGTACGGCGCGGTCATCACCGTGCCCGCGTACTTTGACGATGCCCAACGCCAAGCCACCAAAGACGCTGCGCAACTCGCAGGCATCAACGTGCTGCGCCTCATCAACGAACCCACCGCTGCGGCCATTGCTTACGGTTTAGACCAAGCCAGCGAAGGCGTGTACGCCGTGTACGACCTAGGCGGCGGCACGTTTGATATCTCTGTGTTGCGTTTGACACGCGGCGTGTTTGAAGTGTTGGCCACCGGTGGCGATTCCGCTTTGGGCGGCGACGATTACGACCGCGCTTTGGTCGATTGGGTGCAAGCTCAAACCGGCTGCGTCATTGCCACACCGGCAGATAAATCGAACGTGTTGGTAGTTGCGCGTGCTTGTAAAGAAACTTTGTCCGCAGTTGATAGCGCTACGTTTGAAGTGACTTTGTCGAGCGGCGCATTGCGCCACACCGTCACACGCACCGAGTTTGAAGCCGCCACGGCCGCGTTGACCCAGCGCACCTTGTCTGCTGTGCGCAAAGCCTTGCGTGATGCCAAGCTCAGCAAAGACGACATCAAAGGCGTGGTCATGGTGGGCGGCTCCACCCGCATGCCGCAAGTGCAGCAAGCCGTGGCTGATCTGTTGGGCTGCGCACCCCTGAACAACCTCAACCCTGACGAAGTGGTGGCACTCGGTGCCTCTATTCAAGCCAACCAACTCGCAGGCAACAACCCCGATGGTGAGTTGCTATTGCTTGACGTGATTCCTTTGTCGCTGGGTATTGAAACCATGGGCGGTTTGGTGGAGCGCATCGTGCCGCGCAACCAAACCATTCCCACTGCGATGGCGCAAGACTTCACCACCTACCAAGACGGCCAAACCGCCTTGGCTTTGCACGTGGTGCAGGGTGAGCGTGACATGGTGGCTGATTGCCGCAGCTTGGCCCGCTTTGAGTTGCGTGGCATTCCCCCCATGGCCGCAGGCGCCGCGCGCATTCGCGTGACCTTCACGGTCGATGCCGATGGCATGGTGAGCGTGGGCGCGTTAGAGCAGCTCAGCGGCGTCACGGCCAACATCACCGTCAAGCCCTCGTATGGTTTGTCGGACGACCAAATTGCCGCCATGCTGCAAGACAGCTTCAAGACCGCCGAGCAAGACATCAAAGCGCGTGCTTTGGTCGAAGCCCGCGTGGATGCCGACCGCATGTGGCTGGCCACACAAAGCGCCTTGCAAGCTGATGGTGATTTGCTGTCTGTCGAAGATCGGACACGTATCGACACACTCATGACTGCAACGCTTGACGCTAAAAAGCTGGAAGATGCAGCCACCATTGAAGCCATTACAGAAGCGCTGGCCAAAGGTACAGAAGCTTTCGCAGCACAACGCATGAACCGAGGCATTCAACACGCCTTGGCCGGACAAAACATCGAGAACATCTAAATGCCTGTCATCAAAATTTTGCCTCACGCCGAACTCTGCCCACAAGGCGCAGAGTTGCAAGCCATCGCCGGTAGCACCATCTGCGAAGTGCTGTTGGAAAACCACATCAACATCGAACACGCTTGCGACATGAGCTGCGCTTGCACCACCTGTCACGTCATCGTGCGCGAAGGTTTCAAGTCGCTCAATGAGGCCGATGAAAACGAAGATGACTTGCTCGACCGTGCTTGGGGCTTGGAGCCCAATTCACGCTTGAGCTGCCAAGCCATCGTGGCCCAGCAAAACTTGGTGGTGGAAATTCCAAAGTACACCATCAACCACGCCAAAGAAAACCACTGACCATGCGCCAGATTTTTCTAGACACCGAAACCACAGGCCTCTCGGCCGAGAACGGCGACCGCGTCATTGAGATTGGTTGCGTCGAGCTGCTGCATCGCAAGCTCACGGGCAACAACCTGCATTTCTATTTGAATCCTGAGCGTGACAGTCATGAAGACGCCTTGCGCGTTCACGGCATCACCAATGAGTTTTTGAAAGACAAGCCCAAGTTTGCTGAGGTGGTCGATCAGTTTCTGGAATACATCGAAGGCGCAGAAGTCATCATTCACAACGCCCCGTTTGACGTGGGCTTTTTGAACAAAGAGCTAGAGCTGCAAGGCCGTCCGCGTTTCACCACGTTTGTGGATGGCATCACCGACACCTTGGTGATGGCCAAAGAAATGTTCCCGGGCAAGCGCAACTCGCTCGACTCTTTGTGCGACCGCTTAGAGGTCGACAACTCAGGCCGAACCCTGCACGGTGCCTTGCTTGATGCCGAGCTGTTGGCCGATGTGTATATCAACATGACGCGCGGCCAAGACGCTTTGCTCATGGAGGTGGAGAGCAACGACGAACAAACCCGCACCACAGACCGTGTGGACCTCAGCAGCTATCAGCTGCCCGTGATTGCAGCGACGGAACAAGAGATGACGCAGCACACCGATGTGTTGGCTCAGCTTGATAAATCGAGCGGTGGAAATACAGTTTGGCGAAAACTGGAAAATTCTGTGGCATAATTGCTGTCTTTCCAGAGATGGAAAACCGGTAAAGATGGGCGATTAGCTCAGGGGTAGAGCACCACATTCACACTGTGGGGGTCGCAAGTTCGAAACTTGCATCGCCCACCATTTTTGCCAAATCTGAAAGCTATCAGCCACTTAGGTTGTTTTCAGAATTTACTTTTTAAGAGTTCTACATATGCTTCCCTAGGAAGCATTTTTTTCGCCTGTCAAAAGTTGCATCCTGTTGTTTGATTCATCAGGCTAGAACTGATTGAATTGGGTTACAAAACTTCATATGCTCACGCTACGTGAGCAAGTTTTAAACAAACTGGAGATTAGGTTCTTTGATGCGATGTCTACGAACTGGTCTAACAGTTCAACTACTTCTTATGCTTGTTTACTCCTCAATTGGGGTGTTAGTGTTCGTGCTTTTTTGACGCTTAGGTTCGTCATCAATATGTTGAGAAACTCTGTGGAAAGTAAATTTTCGACACTCGAAAGTTGAACAGTAAAAATGGATGCCTTAGTGGAGATGTCCTTGATCGGTAAAAAACGTATGTCTGTGCGATTGTTCTTTGTAACTGTTCCACCGACCATTGTTATGCCAAGCCCAGCGGCAACTAGTCCTAAGGCTGTGTGAATTTCAATCGCCTCATAGCCAATTTTTGGAGAAGCTCCGGAGTTCTCCAAAATCCTCAAGGTCTGTTTTCCAAAATTACTGTTGGGATCTTTGGGATACATGATGTAAGGGATGTCATCGAAGTCACTTGCTGTTATGAATTTATTTTTGGCAAGTGGATGATCAATCGAAATAGCCGCGTACATGGCATCCTCTATCAGAGGGGTATACGTGGCGTCTTCTTCCTTGCGATATGGACCTATCACGCGCGATAGACCGATATGAATAGTTCCTTTCCGAAGAGCTTCTACTTGGTGTTCGGACAAAACTTCAATTAGCTCAATCTTGATTTGAGGGTGCTTCGACTTCATCTGGCGAACAGCCTCAGGCAATACAGAAAAGATGGTTGATCTTGTAAATCCAATGCTCAACCAACCAAGGTTGCCGGTGGCGATCTCTTTCGCTTCTTCGACCAGTTGGGATGCATCAGATAAAAGCAACTTGGCCTTTGGGTAAAAAAACTCGCCCAAGGTGGTCAATGTCATTGGCCTTGAAGCCCTGTCGAAGAGTTTCCCTCCGAGCTCATCTTCCAGCAAATTGATTTGCATGCTGATGGCTGTGGGTGCAACGAATAGGTTTTTTGCTGCAATGTTGGCATTGCCCGCATCGACTACTTCACAAAAGTAGCGCAATTGCTTTATGTTCATAAAAATTGAATATAAGTTCAAAATATGATGGTTGAAATCAATTCAACTTTACCAAAGAATATGGACTCTTCCTAAACGTAGTTTTATTCAAGAGGTGTGTATGAGTGGTGAGTTCCAAGAACAGGCCTGGTTTGAAAGCGCCAAATCACTATCTACAGCAGAGGTTTCAGATGCATTGGATGCGCTGAGTCTTCCGGGAAGTGCGCTTGGAATCAAGCCAATTGCAGGTGCACAGAAGATATTTGGTTTTGCATTCACGGTTCGATTTGCGGCAATCGATCCCTTTAAGCCAGGGACAGTGGGTGACTTCATTGATAGGTTGAACCCGGGTACTGTCGTTGTGCTCGACAACGGCGGACGCATAGATTGCACTGTTTGGGGTGGAATTCTTAGTCAACTAGCTGCCCATAAAAAACTCGGTGGCACGGTCATCAATGGCGTATGTCGAGATACAGCCGAAGCTGATTCGGCTAACTATCCACTCTATGCATTGGGCAAGTTCATGCGAACTGGCAAAGACCGTGTACAGGTCGAGGCATATGACGAGCCTGTCATGTTGGGCGATGTACGTGTTCGTCCTGGTGACTTAATCGTCGCCGATGCCGACGGGGTGGTTGTAGTGCCTTCTTTGAAGATCAAAGAGGTTCTTTCCAAAGCTCTCGCTACTCGAGAGATTGAAATCCAAATTCTCGAGGCTGCTTTATCTGGAATGCCATTGAACGAGGCCCGCAAAAAATTTAAATATCACACCCTTCAGAGGGCAGAAACCTCAACCCTTGCCGCTTAAATCATCACATAGGAGAAGATATGAAATACCTCAATAAAACAAAATTCGCATTGGTTGCAATAGCCAGTGTCATTACATCAGTAGGTGCAATGGCGCAGAGCGCCTATCCTTGCCCAACTGTAAAAATCATCTCTCCCTACCCACCGGCAGGAACAACTGACATCTTGTCGAGATTGCTGGCTCCGGGATTGTCAAAAGAGCTTGGTACAACAGTCATCGTGGAAAACAAGGCAGGCGCTAGCAGCAACATTGGTACTGAATATGTAGCGAATGCGCCGCCTGACGGATGCACGCTTCTTTTGGGTAACAACACCGGTGTGGTGATCAACCGTAATCTCTACAAGTTGCGTACCGATCCCGTTAAAGGCCTTACACCAGTGATTGAAGTCGCTTCTGTGCCGCTAGTGCTTTATGTCAATACCACCGTGCCTGCAACCAACCTCAATCAACTTGTGGATGAGGTGAAGAAGAACCCAGGCAAGTACAGCTACGCATCGGGTGGAAGCGGTAGCCCTCAGCATTTGATGGGCGAGATGCTGAAATTAGAAAAACAATTAGATATCACTCACATTCCATACAAAGGGCAAGGGCCGGCTTTGGCTGATGTGATTGCGGGTCAGGTGCAAATGGCATTCGAAACAACTACAGCAATTGCCGCACAGCTCAACTCAGGACGCATTCGCCCATTGGCTACCACGGGCAGTGTGCGCACCAAAGGTCTTGAGAACGTACCGACCATGAAAGAACTTGGCTATAACAACTTTGTGATTGAAAACTGGTACGGCATCTTTGCTCCTGCTAAAACGCCAGCCCCATTGGTCCAAAGATTGAATCAAGAATTGAACAAGGTCATGAAGTCACCGGAGGTAGCTGCAAGTCTGGCCAAGATGGGCTCCAGTGACGTTGCTGGCTCAGCTGAGCAATTTAACCAGTTTGTTCAAAAAGAATTGCCCTACTGGGAATCTTTGGTTAAGCGCTCTGGTGCAAAAGTAGATTAATAGATCGGTCTGACTATGTCCAATGGAATTCATATCAACCCCAGAGTAGAGGCATTTGCACAGGGAGTTCAAGCCTTAAATGGGCTTCCATCCTCTGTTGTAGGTGATGCGATGGGGCGATTGGTTGGAACAACAGGTTTGCATCCTGTTAATCGATCGAGCGTCTCAGTTTGCGGCAATGCATTCACAGTTCGCGTGAGGGCTGGCGACAACCTGCTGATTCATAAAGCGCTTGAAATGCTCAAACCTGGAGATGTACTAGTAGTTGACGGGGAGGGTGATGTGTCCCGAGCGCTAGTTGGCGAAATCATGATGACATCTGCAATCGTTCATGGTGCAGTTGCATTTGTGATTGATGGCGCAATCCGTGATGTCGATGCGTTTGAGGAGCACAAATTCCCGTGTTGGGCGAGAGGTGTGAATCTGCGTGGACCCTATAAAGATGGGCCGGGTTCTATTAATGAACCGATCACTGTAGGTGGCATGTTGGTAAATCCGGGCGACATTGTTTTGGGGGACTCCGACGGAGTCGTTGCTGTACCTTCAAGTCAAGCACTGGTTGTGGCCAAAGCTGCAAAAGACAAGGTCTTGGTTGAGCACCAAATGATTGCTGACATCAAATCTGGCGCATACAGCCCTGCATGGGTTGATGAACTGCTTCGTCAAAAGGGCGCATAAGTCCTATTTGTGAATCTTCAACGAAAAATAAAGAGAGACATCATGAAAAAATTGAGTCGTAGAAATGCAGTAATTGGCAGCTTGCTTTGCTTAACTTCAATTCTTGGTTATGCGGCTTATCCTGAGAAGCCGATCAAAATCATTGTTCCTTGGGCCCCAGGTGGTGCGACTGATCAAGTTGGACGTATGCTCGCTCAGCCCCTGTCGCAGGCGCTGGGCGTTCCTGTGGTCGTGGAAAACAAGGCCGGTGCTGGTGGTGTTATCGGTACACAGTTGTTTGTAAAAGAAAAAGCTGATGGCTATACGGTGTTGCTTGCGACCAGCTCGACAAATGCCGCAGCTCCGTATCTCTACTCAAAACTTGGTTTTGATCCAGTGAATGATTTCACACCTGTGGTTTCACTATGTTCTATTCCAAACGTGATGGTTGTACCAACGAAGTCACCTTGGAATTCACTCAAAGACATCGTTGATGCGTCTACCAAATCACCCGGTAACTTCACCTATGGTTCCGCTGGGATCGGCGGATCACAACACTTGGCGGGCGCTCAATTTAAAACAACGGCCAACATCGACATACGTCATGTGCCATACAAGGGGAGTGGGCCAGCTGCTCAGGACTTGGTCGCTGGTCACATCGACATGATGATTGATACTGGATCACTGGGAAGTATCAAAGGTGGTTTATTGCGACCTATCGCTGTAGCTTCATCTAAGCGACTTTCTGTGCTGCCTCATGTGCCAACATTCAATGAGGCTGGTGTCCCGATGGTTGCGTCTGCATGGTACGGATTGGTTCTTCCAGCAGGAGCCCCCGAAGATGTTGTCAATCGCCTCAACACCGAAATCAACAAAATCTTGAAATCTAAAGAAGTTAATATTCGGTTGGTTGAAATGGGGGCTGAGGTGATGGGGGGAACATCTGCTGAGTTTGCAAAATTCACCACTTCAGAGTTGAAACGTTACGAAGCTATCGTCAAGAACTCTGGTGCTCCTAAGGAGTAACTGAAAAGGACAAGCGTAAAGAGTCTTTACACTGTGGGGTCGCAAGTTCGAAACTTGCATCGCCCACCATTTTTACCAGTCCCATCGCTTCTTCAAAAGCAAAAGTCAAAGGTTCCGCAAGGAGCCTTTTTCGTTTCTGCTTTACTTTTCTATCCCCCTTGTATTTCAGTAGGCCGCGCTCATCTAAGTGCCATGTGAACCGTCACATCGGTGCTGCACAATGCAGCGTCGCTGAAGTGTTCAGTTTGGATGGAAAGGTGTTAAACCCATGTTGTCTCGTTTGTTGAAATCTGTTGTGGCCGGTGTCTTGGTGCTCAGCGCCACACTCGCCTTGGCGTTGCCTACGCCCAAAGACATTGAGGCTGCCGTGGCCGCCGGCCAGTACACGCAAGCCGAAAGCATGCTGCGCGAGGTGTTGCAAGACAAACCGCAAAGTGCCAAAGCGCATTACGAATTAGGCCAAGTGTTGGCCCATGCGCATCGCTACAAAGAAGCGCAAACCGAACTGCAAAAAGCCAAGGACATTGACCCGTCCTTGAAGTTCGCCACCAGCCCTGAGAAGTTCAACACGGTGTTGACCAAGGTGAACGACCTGGCTGCGGCGCCCACGTCTTCCGTGGTGATGGAACCCTCGGTGGCCCCTGGTACGCATGCAGCAGCCAAGGTTGCACCAGAGTCTGCCGCGAGTGGCAGCAGTTCATCCTTGACCTACGTTTGGCTGGCCATTGCCGGTTTGGTGGTGTTGGGTCTGTGGCTGCGTCGCTCGGCGGCCAATGCCGCTAACAACGTCAACCCAACCGCCTATGCACAAGGTGCAACGCCTATGGGGACACCTCCTGCACCGCGTGGTTTCGGTGCGCAATTCACGCCCAATGCCGCACCTGCTGGCTATGGCCCTCAGGGCTACGCACAACCCAACAGCGGCGGCTCCACCATGACAGGTGCTGTGGTCGGTGGCTTGGCGGGTGTGGCGGCTGGTTACGCTTTGTCAAAAGCCTTAGAGGGCGACCATCATGCTGCACCAGCTGCATCCGCTGGTGCATCAACAAGTGCGGGCAACGGTGGCTATGTGCCGTTTGACACGCCAGCTCAGCCCGACTTGGGCGCCTTCGATGCA
Source organism: Limnohabitans sp. TS-CS-82 (assembly GCF_002943475.1). Lineage (NCBI taxonomy): Bacteria > Pseudomonadati > Pseudomonadota > Betaproteobacteria > Burkholderiales > Comamonadaceae > Limnohabitans > Limnohabitans sp. TS-CS-82. The sequence continues at coordinate 57,150 of NZ_PTQX01000012.1, forward strand.
GGCTCTGGCAGTGATTGGGACAGCGCCGACTCAGGCGGTGGCAGCGACGACAGCTGGTAAACGGCTTAGCTGTTGGCCTGCAGCGCTTGAGACACCACGTCTTGGGTGAGCTGCATGGCTGCTTTGTGCGTCGCCGTCATCGGGCGGCGCGCTGACCACACCAGCATGAGCTGGCTCATCAGTTTGGGTTTCTCCACGCGATGCGTGGTGAAGTCTTCGGGCTTGGCAAAGTTGCTCAGGGTGTAGGCGGGCAGCACGGCGTAGCCCATGCCTTCTTTGACCAATTCCAAAATCGCGTTCAAACCATCAATCTCCAGCACGATGTTGGGCTTGCAGTTCAGACGCAGCATCTCGGTGTCAATCAGCAAGCGAAACGCATTGGGGCGGCTGGGTGCGATGAGTGGCAGTTTGGCCAGGTCTGCCAGTTGCACCACATTTTTCAGCGGGGTGTTGCCTGCAATTGGCTTACTTTTTTTGCCTGCAATCAGCACCAAGGTGTCTTCATGTAACAAAGACATTTCCAAATCGGGTGAAGGTGCTGGGTTGTAGAGCACAGCCATGTCTAGGCGACCTGCACGCAAACTCTCGACCATCAACACCGAGAAGCCTTCGGTCAGCGACAGCTGTGCATGGGGCAGGGCCTGACGAAACGCCATGGTCAGTGGCACGGTCACCAATTTGGACAAACTGGGTGGCAAACCAATCGACACACGCCCAGCCAGTGCACCCCGCACCGAGCCCAGTTCTTCTTGGGCCACAGCTACTTGGTGCAGAATGCCGCGTCCGTGTTCGAGCATGACCAAACCTGCTTCGGTCACGGTCACGCCACGGCCATTGCGCATCAGCAAGTTTTGGTGCAACTCCACTTCTAACTGGCGCACATGGCGGCTGAGCAGAGGTTGGGGAATACTTAAAGCCAGTGCCGCTTTGGTGAAACTGCCTAGCTCAGCGACGCGTACAAAGGATTCGATTTGTTTGAGTTCCATGGAATTCTCTATTTTGAATAACCAATTGTCCGTTATTTAAAAACGTTATAGCAGCTAGTCCGTCATTTATGGCCCGTATCAGGGGTAAATCTCTAGAATCGTTCGCATGCAAACATCTTCTTCCTCTCTTGTGCTGCGCGGTATTTCATCCATGGCCACCAAGGCTTTGTTGGCTGATTTGACGCAGGCTTACTTTGCGCAAACTGGTGTGTCTGTGCAAATCGAGTCAGTGGGCGGTGTGGATGCCGCCAAACGCGTGCAAGCGGGTGAGGCCTTTGACATGGTGCTCTTGGCTTCCGATGCGATTGACAAGTTGATGGCCTCGGGCCATGTGCAAACCGGCTCACGCTGCGACTGGGTGCGTTCACCTGTAGCGGTGGCCGTTCAAGCAGATGCTGTGCGTCCTGACTTGAGCAACGAAGCCGCGCTGAAAGCGGCGGTGTTGGCCAGCCCCACACTGAGCTACTCCACAGGCCCAAGCGGCGTGTACCTTGAAAAATTGTTCGCACGTTGGGGCATCGCCGACGAGGTGAAACCACGCATCGTGGTGCCACCACCCGGTACGCCTGTGGGCGCATTGGTGGCGAGCGGCAAAGCTGCTTTGGGCTTTCAACAGTTGAGCGAACTCATTGCCTTGCCCGGCATCGATGTGTTGGGCACTTTGCCTGCGGATGTGGCGTTCATCACCACGTTTTCATCGGGCATTCCTGCAGTCATTGCCAACGACGCGGCTCGCGTGGCAGAGGTGCAATCGTTTTTACAGTTCTTGGCTTCGGCTGGCGTGGAAGACGTCAAGCGCAAGCAAGGCATGAACTGGCTTTAATTTTTAAATTTCATTTTGTAAGGGGTATTCATGTCTCTCATCATCGACGTACACGGCCACTACACCACAGCGCCTAAGGCTTTGGAAGAGTGGCGCAACAAACAAATCGCTGGCATCAAAGACCCAGCGTCTATGCCCAAAGTGTCTGATTTGAAAATCAGCGACGACGAGTTGCGCGAAACCATCGAGACCAACCAACTCGCCAAGATGAAAGAGCGCGGCTCTGACATCACCATCTTCAGCCCACGTGCGAGCTTCATGGCCCACCACATTGGCGATTTCCAAGTGTCATCCACTTGGGCGGCCATTTGTAACGAGCTGTGCTTTCGTGTGGCGGAGCTGTTCCCCAACAACTTCGTGCCTGCGGCCATGTTGCCCCAGTCACCCGGTGTCGACCCCGCCACTTGCATTCCTGAATTGGTCAAGTGCGTCGAGCAATACGGCAACGTCGGCATCAACTTGAACCCTGATCCATCAGGTGGCCACTGGACATCGCCATCGTTGGCGGACAAGTCTTGGTACCCCATCTACGAGAAGATGGTCGAGTACGACATCCCCGCCATGATTCACGTTTCGACCAGCTGCAATGGCTGCTTCCACACCACTGGCGCGCATTACTTGAACGCCGACACCACCGCCTTCATGCAATGCTTGACCTCTGACTTGTTCAAAGACTTCCCCACCTTGAAGTTCTTGATTCCGCATGGCGGCGGCGCTGTGCCTTACCACTGGGGCCGCTTCCGTGGCTTGGCGCAAGAGCTGAAAAAGCCTTTGCTCACAGAGCACTTGATGAACAACATTTACTTTGACACCTGCGTGTACCACCAGCCAGGCATCGACTTGCTGACCAAAGTGATTCCCGTCAAGAACATCATGTTCGCGTCCGAGATGATTGGCGCGGTGCGTGGCATTGACCCAGAAACCGGCCACTACTACGACGACACCAAGCGCTACATCGAGTCCACGCTCAACCTCAATGCCGACGAGCGCCATCAGGTGTACGAGGGCAACGCACGCCGCGTGTTCTCGCGCTTGGACACCAAGCTCAAGTCGCAAGGCCGTTAATTCAATTCTCAGGAGATTTCTTATGTACGAACTCGGCGTTGTGTATCGCAACATCAAACGCGCAGACCGCGCAGCAGCAGACGGCTTGGCCGCTTTGGGCTCGGCCACTGTGCACGAAGCCATGGGCCGTGTGGGCTTGCTCAAGCCTTATATGCGTCCCATCTTCCCAGGTGCGCAAGTGTCGGGCACCGCGGTGACCGTGCTCTTGCACCCCGGCGACAACTGGATGATGCATGTGGCTGCTGAACAAATTCAACCGGGTGACATCGTGGTGGCGGCCATCACGGCCGAGTGCACCGATGGTTACTTTGGCGATTTGTTGGCCACCTCTTTTCAAGCGCGTGGTGCACGCGCCCTGATCATCGACGCCGGTGTGCGTGATGTGAAAGAGCTGCAAAAGATGAACTTCCCTGTGTGGAGCAAAGCCATCAGCAGCAAAGGCACCATCAAGGCGACCATCGGCTCCGTCAACATCCCTGTGGTGTGTGCGGGCATGTTGGTCACGCCCGGTGACGTCATCGTGGCCGATGACGACGGCGTGGTGTGTGTGCCTGCTGCACGCGCTGCCGAGACTTTGGCCGCTGCACAAAAACGCGAAAGCTTTGAAGGCGAGAAGCGCGACAAATTGGCTTCGGGCATCTTGGGCCTCGACATGTACAAAATGCGTGAGCCCTTGGCTGCCGCAGGCTTAAAGTACATCGATTGATGCCGATGACTTTGAAAGCTTGTGCCATGACACACACCTCTAAACGCCAACTGTTTGCAGCTTTGACGGTGGGCGCTTTGGCGCTGTGCGGACTGTCCGCGCACGCCCAAGACTTTCCCACCAAGCCTGTGCGCATCCTCACGCCATTCCCCGTGGGCAGTGGCCCTGAGGGCGTGTTGCGTTTGGTGGCGGACAAGTTGTCGCGCACCTGGGGCAAACCTGTGGTGGTCGAGAACAAGCCCGGTGGCAATGGCTTCATCGCCATTGACACCTTCAAACGCGGTGCGACCGATGGCCATGATTTGATTCAGCTCGACAGCGTGCATTTATCGGCCTACCCGCATCTGTTCAAAAAGCTGCCGTATGACATCAAGGCCGATTTCGAGCCATTGGCACCTTTGTTCAAAACCTACTTTTTTGTGACGATTGCCACCGACAGCAAATACAAAAAAGTGTCTGATCTGATTGCCGATGCCAAAGCGCATCCAGGCAAGCTGAACTACGGTTCTTGGTCTGTCGGCAACCCTGTGCATTTGGGTTCGGCTTTGTTTGAGTCGGTCACGGGCACGGACATGCAGCACGTGATTTACAAAGAAACCAGCATGCTTTACAGCGGTGTGGCCACGGGCGAACTGGCTTTTGCCTTGGGCTCCAACGCCACAGCGGGTGCGATGTACCGCGCAGGCAAGGTGCAATATTTGGCCGTGGCTGCACCCAAGCGTGTGAGCGCATTTCCCAACGTGCCCACCATCGGCGAGTCGGGTGGCCCTGCAGGTTTTGAAGTGAGTGGCTGGACCACCATTGCTGCACCACGCGGATTGCCCAAAGCTGTTACGGACAAGATTCAACGCGACATCGAAAAAGCCTTGGCCGAACCCGATGTGCGCGACAAGTTTGCCTCGTTTGCTTACGAGCCATTCACCTTGAACCGCGAGCAGTTGAACGCCTACATCCAGGCCGAGTCAACGCGCTTTGGCAGCATTATCAAGAAAGCACAAGTCTCTTTGGACTGATTCAGCACACAAAAGGAACAACATGGAATTTGAAAAAACACCCGGCTGGTTAGATTGGTACAACGGCCCCACCAAGCCCGCATACAAATTGCCGGCAGGTGCAGTGGATGCGCATTGCCATGTGTTTGGTCCAGGCAACGAGTTTCCTTATGCACCTGAGCGCAAGTACACGCCGTGCGATGCATCCAAGGCTCAGTTGTATGCCTTGCGTGACCACTTGGGGTTCGACCGCAATGTGGTGGTGCAAGCCACTTGCCACGGGGCAGATAACCGAGCCATGGTCGATGCTTTGGTTAGCTCTGGCGGCAAAGCGCGTGGCGTGGCCACCGTCAAACGCAGCGTGACCGAAGAGGAGTTGCAAGCCATGCACGATGCAGGTGTGCGCGGCGTGCGCTTTAACTTTGTGAAGCGCTTGGTCGACTTCACACCGAAAGACGAATTGCTAGAAATTGCCAAGCGCGTGCAGATGTATGGCTGGCATGTGGTGATTTACTTTGAAGCGGTCGACTTGCCCGAGTTGTGGGACTTCTTCACAGCCTTGCCCACCAACATTGTGGTAGACCACATGGGCCGTCCTGATGTGACCAAGCCTGTGGATGGCCCTGAGTTTGAGTTGTTTGTGAAATTCATGCGCGAACACAAAAACGTGTGGAGCAAAGTCACTTGCCCCGAGCGTTTGTCAGTGGCTGGCCCTAAGGCATTGAATGGCGAAAAAGATTTGGAATCAGGCGCCTACAAAGACGTGATTCCCTTTGCCAAGCGTATCGTGGACGAGTTCCCCGACCGCGTGATTTGGGGCACCGATTGGCCGCACCCCAACCTCAAAGACCACATGCCCGATGACGGCTTGCTGGTGGACTTCATCCCGCACATCGCCACCACCGAAGAACAACAACGCAAGTTGTTGGTGGACAACCCGATGCGCTTGTACTGGCCTGAGGAGACTTTTTAATGGCACTCGACAAACCCTACACAGACGTTCCTGGCACCATCATTTTTGATGCCGAGCAATCGCGCAAAGGCTACTGGCTCAACCAGTTCTGCATGTCGCTCATGAAGGCGGAGAACCGCACGCGTTTCAAAGCCAACGAGCGCGCTTACCTCGACGAGTGGGCCATGACCGAAGAGCAAAAGCAGGCCGTGTTGGCCCGCGATTTGAACTGGTGCATGCGCACCGGCGGCAACATTTACTTCCTCGCCAAAATCGGCGCGACCGATGGTTTGAGCTTCCAGCAAATGGCGGGCTCCATGACCGGCATGACCGAAGAGGAATACCGCAACATGATGATTCACGGCGGGCGCTCGGTTGAAGGCAACCGCGTGATTGGTGAAAACGGCGATGCCCAGGCTCAGAACCAACCCCAAGGCGCAGCAGGAAAGAAATAACCATGGCAAAAATCACCGCATCCGTTTACACCTCCCATGTGCCCGCCATTGGCGCCGCGCTGGACCTCGGCAAAACACAAGAAGACTATTGGAAGCCCGTCTTCGCTGGCTACGACTTCTCCAAACAATGGATGAAAGACAACAAGCCAGACGTGATCTTCTTGGTCTACAACGACCACGCCACTGCGTTTAGCTTGGACATGATTCCTACGTTTGCCATCGGCACCGCGGCTGAGTACACACCTGCTGACGAAGGCTATGGCGCACGTCCTGTGCCCAAAGTGAAAGGCCACCCAGAGTTGGCTTCGCACATTGCGCAGTCGGTCATTCAACAAGACTTCGACTTGACCATCGTCAACAAAATGGATGTGGACCACGGCTTGACCGTGCCCCTGTCCTTGATGTGCGGCGAGCAAGACCCTGTGAAGGGCGCTTGGCCTTGCCCCATCATTCCGTTTGCAGTGAACGTGGTGCAGTACCCCGTGCCAAGTGGCCAGCGTTGCTTCAACCTTGGCCAAGCCATTCGCAAAGCGATTGAGAGTTACGACGAAGACATCAACGTGCACATTTGGGGCACAGGCGGCATGAGCCACCAGTTGCAAGGCTCGCGTGCGGGCCTGATCAACCGCGAGTGGGACAACAACTGGCTCGACCTGATGATCAACGACCCAGTGGCCTGTGCCGCCGTGCCGCACATCGACTACGTGCGTGAAGCCGGTAGCGAAGGCATTGAGTTGGTGATGTGGCTCATCGCACGTGGTGCGATGTCTGACATCCAAAACGGCAAAGTTGTTGGCCCAGCACCTAAACTGACCCATCGCTTCTACCATGTGCCTGCATCGAATACCGCTGTAGGCCACGCTATTCTTGAAAACGCATAAGAGGTAAATCACATGAGCAAAACCATCAAAGTCGCCTTGGCTGGCGCAGGTGCTTTCGGCATCAAACACTTGGACGGCATCAAAAACATCGACGGCGTGGAAGTCGTGTCATTGATCAGCCGTGATTTGGAAAAAACAAAAGAAGTCGCTGACAAATACGGCATCAAGCACGTGACCACCGACTTGGCCGACAGCTTGGCCTTGCCCGAAGTGGACGCCGTGATTTTGTGTACCCCTACACAAATGCACGCTGCACAAAGCTTGGCTTGCTTGAAGGCTGGCAAACACGTGCAAGTGGAAATTCCATTGGCCGACAGCTGGAAAGACGCAGAAGAGGTCGCGCGCGTGGCCAAAGAAAAAGGCTTGGTCGCGATGTGCGGTCACACCCGTCGCTTCAACCCCAGCCACCAGTGGGTGCACAACAAAATCAAAGCAGGCGAATTCAACATCCAGCAAATGGATGTGCAAACCTACTTCTTCCGTCGCACCAACATGAACGCGTTGGGCCAAGCCCGTAGTTGGACCGACCACTTGCTGTGGCACCACGCTGCCCACACGGTCGACTTGTTTGCTTACCAAGCTGGCAGCCCCATCGTCAAAGCCAATGCGGTGCAAGGACCCATCCACCCAACACTTGGCATTGCGATGGATATGAGCATTCAATTGCAAGCGGCCAACGGCGCGATTTGTACCTTGAGCTTGTCGTTCAACAACGATGGCCCCTTGGGTACCTACTTCCGCTACATCGGCGATACAGGCACTTACTTGGCCCGTTACGACGATCTGTACACTGGCAAGGAAGAGCAAATCGATGTGTCCAAAGTGGCGGTGTCCATGAACGGCATCGAGTTGCAAGACCGTGAGTTTTTTGCTGCCATCAAAGAAGGCCGTGAACCAAATTCCAGCGTCGCTCAAGTGTTGCCTTGCTACAAGGTGTTGCACGACTTGGAGTTGCAACTCAACGCTTGAGTTTCTCGTCCATCAAAAAAGGGAGCCATCTGGCTCCCTTTTTTTGTTGGTGCGTTGTTTATGTCGCTTTGATGGTTGACAACTGGCGTGCGCGTGCCACGGCGTGTTTGGCGGCTAAGTAACCAAAGGTCACGCCAGGCCCAATGGTGATGCCCGGCGCTGGATACACGCCGCCCATGATGGAGTGCATGTCGTTACCCGCCGCATACAAACCGTCAATCGCCGTGCCTTGTGCGTTGAGCACACGTGCATCGCCATCGGTGACCAAGCCTGTGGCCGCACCAATGTCACCGGGGTAGAGCGCCACCGCGTAAAACGGGCCTTCGCGCAAGGCGCCCAAGCACGGATTGGGGCCATGCCATGTGGCATCGCCGTTGGCGCGTTGGTAGTCGGTGGTGCCGCGTTGGAAATCTTCATCCACACCTTGGTCGGCAAACGCATTGAAGCGTTCGACGGTGGCTTGGAGTTTGTCTGCGGGCACATTCAGTTGCTGCGCGAGCTCAGCCAAGGTGTTGCCTTGTTTCAAATAGCCATCTGCCAAGAACGGCGCTAAGCCTTTGCCCTTGGCGTCATTACCCGGGCGAACCATGCCGATGCCATAGCGCTTCAAAGCGCCTGCATCACACACCAACCACGACGGCACACTGGGCGTGGTGGCGTGGTGGGCTTGCATGGCAATGCCAAACAAGTGGTACGAGGTGGATTCGTTCAAGTAGCGTTGACCTTGGCTGTCCACGGTGAGCATGCCGGGCTTGCCGCGGTCCATCACAAAGTGCGGAAACACAGCGGTGCTGCCATCGGCACGTTGACGTGTGGAGACGGGCGCCCAAAACGCGTGGCTCAAACCACCGCTGCCCAGTTGACCGCCGGCTTGCAATGCCAAGTCTTGCGCTTTGCCTGTATGGCCAGGGCCTGCAGGGCACCACGCTTCTTTGGCGCCGGGCAGCATGTCTGCACGGCGTGTGGGGTGACGGTTGAAACCACCGCTGGCCATGACCACGCCACCTTTGCTGCGCACCGTGCGTTTGACCACGCTGCCATCGGGCAAGGTTTGTTGCAGGGCGACGCCTTGAATGGTGTTGCCGTCTTGCAGCAGTTGTGTGGCTTCGGTGTTCGTCACCAACAGGCCTTGGCGTTGGATGTAGCTGTAGAGCATGCGCGCAATCATGGCGTTGCCCATGACCAAGCGTGTGCTGCGTGGGTGCAACAGTTTGTCGAGGAAATGACGCACGATGATGCGAACGCTGTAGCTGAACGACTTCCACGTCTCAGTCAAACGCAGCAAATGGAAGATGTCATCGCGATCCACCATCATGCCGCCGAGCACGGTGAACTCGGGGATGGGGTTGCGCACGAGCGGCAGATTGGGACCAAGTAATTTGCCATCGAAAGGTTGCGGCTCGATCGCACGACCACGCAGCACCGAGCCTTCGAGCTCAGACAAATAATCGGGATGCAACATGCGCACTTGGAATTGCAACGCGCTGCTGCCTTCGAGTTTTGCAATCGCGTGTGGCCCGTTGTCGATGAACGATTGGCGCAGCTTGGCATCTGAACGTTCGCCCACGGCGAGGTTCAAAAACGTGGCCACGCGCTCAGGTGTGTCGTCCGGGTTGACTTCCAAGCCGCGCTTGGTACCGGGCACCCACGTGGTGGCTGCCGACAACGCGGTGGTACCACCCACATGGGCCATGCGTTCGACCAACAACACGCGTGCGCCATCAATCGCAGCATTGAGTGCTGCTGAGAAACCTGCGCCGCCAGAACCAATCACCACCAAATCCACGGTGTCGTGGTCTTTGAGTTGCGAGAGGTCAGTGCTGATGCGTTGATGAAGGGGATGCAAAGCGTCGCTCATCGCTCACACCTCCAACAAGAAGTTGACCATCAGCTCACGCACTTGCGCAAACATGTCGGCGCCTGTCACGGTCTTGCAACCCTTGGCACGTGCTGCCGCAATCAAGGGCGTGATGGCGGGGGCGGTGATGACGCAGCCGACAAACATGTCGCCATGAATCTTCGTGATGTCAATGGGTGTGGGATCGGCTTCTTTCATGCCGATGGGTGTGGCGTTGACGGCCACATCAAAACCTGTGGGGTCGGGGCTGCCAAGTGTGAACTTTTCAAGATGGGTGACCTTGCCCAGTTTCAAACTGTTGAGGCGGTCAATCAGTGATTGAAGACGTTGATCATCTGGGTCGTGAATGGCCAACTCACTCACACCCGCCAACACCAAGCTGTGCGCGATGGCTGAGCCTGCGCCGCCTGCGCCGACCAACAAAGCGCGTTTGTTTTTCAGCACGCAGCCGTTTTTCTCCATGGCGCGCACATAGCCCAAACCGTCGAACATGTCCCCGTGCCAGCGGCCTTGTGTGTCGCGACGCACGGTGTTGACCGTGCCCAAAAAGGCGGCGCGTTCAGACAGCACATCGCAAAACGCAGTGCACGCAAATTTGTGCGGCACGGTGACGATGAGGCCGTCGATGTTTTGCGCGCGTTTGGTGCCGGCCCACCAGTCGGTCAAGTCAGCGGGGGCCACATGGGCGGGAACGCAGATGGCGTCGCGGCCATGTGATTCAAAAGCTTGGGTCACGCCAAAAGGCGATTTCACTTGGGCAATGGGGTCGCCCACAATGACGTGAACTCGTGTGGCGCCGCTGTAGTTTTCAAGCATGGTGATTCAAAGTGAAGTGGATAAATGTGGCTCAGTTTATCCAAAAATGGAATTGCGTTCAACTTTTGAATCAAATTCATTTTTCGTGATAAAGTGCCGTCCAACATCCATTTCCAAACAGCACTATGAGCGGCGTACTTGAAAGAACTTTGGGCATCTTGGAGCTCTTGTCTGAACAAGGGCAGGGCGTCGAGCTGGCTGTGTTGGCCGACAAGCTCAACATGCCCAAGAGCGCCGCGCACCGCCTGTTGGTCGACCTGGTGCGCTTTGGTTATGTGCGCCAAACACGCGACATGGGCGAGTATGTGTTGACCACCAAGCTCGTCTCGTTGGGCTTGAGTTACCTCAGCAAAACAGGCGTCATTGATGTGGCTCAGCCGCTGCTCGACCGCTTGGCCGAACAAACCGGTGAGCTGGTGCGTTTGTCGGTGGTCGATGGTGACCGTCTGACATGGGTGGCCCGCGCCCAAGGCGCTCGCCAAGGCCTGCGCTACGACCCAGACATGGGCAGCATTGCCCGCTTGAGCTGCTCGTCTTCGGGCTTGGCTTGGTTGTCCACCATGAAGGATGACGATGCTTTGGCTTTGGTGTCACAACAAGGCTTGGGTTCACCGCAAGATTTCGGCCCCAACGCACCCAAGAGTTTGAAAGCTTTCCTGAAGGTCTTGCAAGACACTCGCAAACAAGGCTTTAGCTTGACCGAAGAAACCTACACCGCAGGGCTCAACGCCATTGCCGCATCTGTAGGTTTGGCAGGGCAGTTGCCCATGGGCACCATCAGTGTGGCGGGCCCTTCGGCGCGTTTGACGCGTGAGCGCATGTTGGCATTGGCGCCTGATTTGTTGTCATGTGCGGCGCAGTTGGCAGCCGCCAGTGGCGCGTCACCCATGTTGGCGCGTGGCACCAGCCATGTGCGTTTGCAACCCATTTACGCCGCTTGATTGCGTTGGATACGTCACGATGACCACGCCATCACTCGACACCTCTGATGCCAAAACGTGGGATTGCGATTTGCTCGTGGTGGGCTCTGGCGCCGGTGCGTTATCTACCGCCGTGACGGCGGCACACCTTGGCCTCAAAGTCATCGTGGTGGAAAAAGATGCGCACTACGGCGGCACCACCGCATGGTCGGGGGGCTGGATGTGGATTCCACGCAATCCACTGGCTATTCAAGCGGGCATCACCGAGCCGATTGAAAAACCACTGTTGTATTTGCGTCATGAGTTGGGCGAGCAGTTTGATGAAGCACGTGCGCGCACGTTCCTCACGCACGGCCCACGTATGGTGCGCTTCTTTCAAGAACACACCGCCTTGCAGTTCATCGATGGCAACTTGATTCCAGATTTCCATGGCAAAACCGAAGACGCTGCCTTGGGTGGCCGCTCGGTGTGTGCTGCACCGTTCGACGGTCGCTTGTTGGGCAAGTATGTGAAGCAGCTCAAAACGCCGTTGTATGAGATGACCTTCCTCGGCATGGGCATTGCCTCGGGGGCTGACATTCGTCACTTCTTCCATGCTTTGCGTTCATGGGGCTCGTTCTTCCATGTGGCCAAGCGCGTCACGCGTCATGTGTTTGATTTGGCGATTCATGGACGCGGCATGCAGTTGGTCAACGGCAATGCTTTGGTGGCCGCGTTGGCCAAGTCGGCATTCGATGCGGGTGTGGACATTCGCGTGAACAGCCCTGTTGTGCGTTTGATCATGCAAGACAACGACGGCGTGCAAAAAGTGCGTGGCGCTGTGGTGATGCACAACGGCGTTGAGCAAACCATTCGCGCCAAGCGCGGTGTGATGTTGGCCACGGGGGGCTTTCCGCATGACCCGCAGCGCAAGAGCCAACTGCTGCCACACGACCCGACAGGCCAACAACATTTCTCAGCTGCCTCATGCGGCAACACCGGCGATGGTTTGCGCTTGGGCGAATCGGTGGGTGCTGTGGTGTCGAACGATTTGAAGCACGCGGCAGCGATGGCGCCTGTGTCTTTGGTGCCACGTCAAGATGGAACCACGGTCCACTTCCCACATTTGATTGAACGCGGCAAGCCCGGTCTCATTGCCGTCACGCGCTTTGGCAAACGCTTTGTGAACGAGGCCGACTCGTACCACGACTTCATGCAAGGGTTGATTCAAGCACTTCCCGAAGGTGAGCCTGTGCAAGCCTGGTTGGTGGTGGACCATCGCTTCATCCGTCGCTGGGGTTTAGGCGCAGTCAAACCTGCGCCTGTGCCCATGCGCAGCATGTTGGCCAATGGCTACTTGAAACGTGGCAACACCTTGGCGGAGTTGGCAGATGCGTGTGGCATCGACGCTGTGGCTTTGCAAAACAGCGTGGCGCGTTTCAACACCCAAGCCGACATTGGCTACGACGGTGAATTTGGCAAAGGCCAAACCGCTTACAACCGCGTGCAAGGCGATGCCACACACGAAGGCCGCAACCCGAACATGGCACCCATTCAAGACGGCCCGTTTTACGCCGTGCGCATGGTGGCTGGCAGCTTGGGCACCTTTGCGGGCTTGCGCTGCAACGAACACGCGCAAGTGCTCAACGCGCAAGGCCAGCCCATCGACGGTTTGTACGCCGGTGGCAACGACCTCTCTAGTGTGATGGGCGGCAACTACCCCAGCGGTGGCATCACACTCGGCCCCGCCATGACCTTTGGCTATCTCGCGGCGCATCATGCGGCCCGTTTGTCACCCGACTTTGCATCTTCTGAACATCCATTTTTGAAAAGGACTTCTCCTATGTATTACGAACTCGCCACCATGACCTTGCCTTTTGGCACCGCTGCCCAAGCTGCTGCCAACGTGCAAACTTTCGCTGCGCAAGGCCAAGGTGAATTGCTGGGCTGCTGGTTCACTGACATCGGTGTGCTCAACCAAATGATTGTGTTGCGTGGTTTTGATGACTTGGCCACTTTGCAAGCCGAGCGCAACCGCACACAACACAACGCCAGCCCGTTTGGCTGTGGCGACATCTTCCAAAGCTTGGAGCAACACAGCTACCAAGGTTTCCCTTGGATGAAGCCCGTGCGCCCCAGCGCTGAGAGCGGCATCAATGGCCCCGTGTATGAAATTCGCACCTACGGGATCAAACCCGGTGGCGTGCAACCCACGATTGATTTGTGGGAACAAGCCATCCCCGCGCGCGACAAAATTTCGCCTTGCGTGGTGGCCATGGTCGCTTTGGATGGCCCGCTGCGCTTCACCAACATTTGGGCTTACCCCACACTCGACGCACGAAGCAAAGCGCGCGCGGATGCTGTGGCCCAAGGCATCTGGCCACCCAAAGGCGGCCCTGCCAACTTGACCACCAACATGGTGTCCACCATCGCCATGCCCACTGCGGTTTCGCCATTGAAATAAATCATCAAGGCGGCACACCATGCGTACCTATTCGCTCGCGTACTTAACGGCCAATGCGTCGACCGTGCCGCAAGCCATTGGCATTGCGGCGGAGTTGGGCTATGCCTATGTGGGTTTGCGTGTGCAACCCAACGGGCCCGGTGCACCGTTTCAAAGCTTGATTGGCGATGCTGCTGTGTTGCGCGAAACCCAAGCGGTAATGCGTGACACCGGCGTGGGGGTGTATGACTTAGAAATCATCCGCATTGGTGAACAGTTCAAAGTGTCAGACCATGCCGCGTTGATGGACATCGGCCAAACCTTAGGCGCCAAAGCGGTGTTGATTGCCGCAGACGACGCCAATGAATCACGTTTGGCCGACAACTACGCTGCGCTTTGTGATGCCATGCGCCCCTACGACTTGACCGCCGATTTGGAGTTCATGCCATGGACCGCCGTGAAAGACGCCAAGTCCGCCATGCGCGTGGTTGAGTTGGCAGGACGCCCTAGCAACGCTGGCATCTTGGTGGATGCCTTGCACTTTGGTCGTTCCACCACAAGCTTGCAAGACATCGCCGCCATCCCACGCGAGTGGTTGCACTATGCGCAGATGTGCGATGCACAAGCAGGTTTGAACTTCACCACAGAAGAGTTGATTCACACCGCAAGACAAGGACGCCTCTTGCCAGGTGACGGCAATATTGATGTGACAGGTTTATTTAAGACCTTGCCGCAAGACCTCCCCGTGAGCGTAGAGATCGTGAACCTAGAACGATCAAAACCCATGGGCGACAAAGCATGGGCCGAACTGTGCCTCAATGCAACTAAGAAGGCTTTAGGCGATGCCTGAATCAGCGCGCCACGTTCACAACAGTCGCCAAGTTGGGCTGCCTGTGCGCGCAGCAAGCGACATTCTGAGCGAAGCGAAGAGGAGCTGCTGTGCGCACAGGCAGCCCAACTTGGTCATCACCAAAACCGCAACGTCAAATCAACGGCCGCAAACTCTGCGCTACTTCACGCAATACAGGCAACACGCGGTTCACGGCTTCCTTGGAGGTCTCATGCTGAATGGGCATGCTCACCGTCAAAGCGCCTTGCACATTCCCTTTGTGGTCACGCAAGGGCACGGCCACACCGCGGTACGCCAAGTCGAGCTGCTGCTCGGACAAGGCCCAGTCTTGCGCGCGAATGCGGGCCAGCTCGGTGCGCATGCGTTTGGGGTCGGTGATGGTGTGCGAGGTGAAGGCTTTGAGTTCGTGGTTGGCCAGCCAGGCATCGGACGCCTCTTCGCCCAAGAGGGCAAGCAACAACACACCCGCGCTAGTCAAGTGACAGGGCACACGCGCACCCAGCGCGAAGCTGGTGTTCATGCTGCGGTTTTGACCGTTGCGCGCGATGTAGACCAAGTCGTAACCATCGAGCACAGCGACAAACGAAATTTCTTGTGTGCCCATCGCCAAGCGTTGCAACGAGGGTTGCACGATGCGCGGCAAGCGGGCCGACTCCAGGTACGACTGACCCAGTCGCATCACCTTTGGGGTGAGCCAAAACAGCTTGCCGTCGGTGGTGACAAAACCCAAATGCAAGAGCGTCAGCAAATACCGACGTGCCGCTGTGCGGGTCAGGCCGCAGCGTTGGGCAGCTTGGGTGGCGGTCAAACGCGGGTTGTGTTCGTCAAAGGTTTGGAGCATGGCGAGGCCTTTGTCCAGACCTGCGATCCAGTCCTTCTTGTCCATGCCCGCGGCGTGCGTCAAAAGTGTGTTCATAGGGGGTGCAGGGGGAAACCCGTGATGCGTTCGATGATCGCACAAAAACGTTCGTTTATCGCTCAATCTTGGGCAAATGTTCCGACAGATCAAGCTTTTCCAATTAAATTGCACACATCTAAAACCAATCGATGGTGTGCCTTCGATTTCATCACCCCGAGCCGCCAGACATTGGCTCAATTTCAAACCCAAAGAGGAGACATCCATGAATAAACGTTCCACCTTGAAAGCTGTTGCCGCTGCCGCAATTTTTGCGTTGGCTGGCATCGCGCATGCCCAGCAAACCGTCAAGATTGCCAACATCGTTGAGCTGTCTGGCCCAGGCACCACAGCTGGCACGGTGTTTAAGAATGGCGTGGAGTTGGCGGTCAAAGAGATCAACGACAACGGCGGCATCTTGGGTAAAAAAATTGAGAGCTACACCGTAGACACGCAAACCAATCCTGGCGTGGCCAAGGGTTTGACCCAAAAGGCAGTGGATGACGGCGTGTTTGCCATTTTTGGCCCCGTCTACTCAGGCTCCATCATGGTGTCCATGGCTGAATCCAAGCGCGGCGAGGTGCCTAACTTCACAGGCGGCGAAGCTGCTTCGATCACTGCGCAAGGCAACCCTTATGTGTTCCGCACTGCGTTCGGCCAAAGCACCTCATTCCCCAAGCTGGCCAAGTTCATCAACACCAAAGCCAAAACATTGGCTGTGATTTATGTAAACAACGACTTCGGCAAAGGCGGTCGTGACACACTGACCAAGTTGTTGGCCGATGGTCCTACCAAAATCGTGGCCGACATTTCGACCGACGCAGGCCAAGTTGACTTTTCAGCGGCTGTGCTGAAAGCCAAGCAAAGCAACGCTGACGCGATCTTTGCTTACACCAACGAAGAAGAGTCTGCACGTTTGTTGCGCGAATTGAAGAAGCAAGGCTGGATCAAGCCCGTGATCGGCGAGACCACTTTGACTGGTCAGAAAGTGATCGAACTCGCTGGCGATGCAGCCAATGGCGCGATGGCCCACGTGGGTTTGACCGTGGATGCACCGAACCCAGAAATGTTGAAGTTCAAAGCCAAGTACTACCAAGCCTACGGCAGCATCTCTGACCACAACGGCATCAAGGGTTACACCGGCGTGTACGTGCTCAAAGCTGCGATCGAAAAAGTGGGCAAGCTCGACCGCAAGGCTGTGGCACAAGCACTGCACGGCATCAGCATCAGCGCCAAGAAGCACCCAGGCGTGATCATGGATGTGAGCTTTGATGACAAGGGTGACCTTGACCGCGAAAGCTTCTTGATCGAGGTGAAAAATGGCCGTCAAGTGGTGACCGCTACTTTGCCCGCTTTGAACGCCAAGAAGTAATCAGAGAAACAAGGCACGCCTGCGGGCGTGCCTTTCTTTTTTTCAAGCGAATTGACATGACCGACTTCCTACAACTCTTCTTCAGTGGCCTCGCCACCGGCAGCATTTATGCGCTGGCGGCCTTGGGCTTTACCTTGCTTTGGCAAGCTTCGGGCACCATCAACTTCGCACAAGGCGAGTTTGTGATGCTGCCGGCTTTCATGATGCTGGGCTTCATGGCCGCAGGCTTCCCTTTGATGTTGAGCTTTGCCGCGAGTTGTGTGCTGTCGGTCTTTGTGCTGGGCTGGTTGTTCAAGCGCGGCGTGGTGGACCCACTCTTCAAGTTCGGCATGATGCCCATCGTGGTGGCGACCATTGGTCTGTCCATCGCCATGCGCAATGCGGTGCGCGCAGGTTACAGCGCTGAGCCGCATCCATTTCCCAATCTATTTCCAGATGAGGTGTACAACATTGCCGGTGTGACCATTTCGGCCACCGACATTGGCACCTTTGTGTTTGCCATTGCACTCGTGTTGATCACACAAGCTTTCTTGGCCAAGACCGTCACCGGTCGTGCCATGCAAGCGGTGGCGCAAAACACCGAGAGTGCGTCGGTGTTGGGCATCAACGTGCCCCGCATGATTTTTTACACCTTCGCCATCAACGCGGTGCTGGCAGCCGCCGCTGCGATTTTGGTGACGCCGACGTATCTGGCCAAGTTCGACATGGGCGCGGCTTTGGGTACGAAGGCTTTCTTCGCTGCCATCATTGGTGGCTTCAACAACTCACGCGGTGCGTTGTTGGGGGGTGTGATTGTGGGCGTGTGCGAAAACTTGGCTGCAGCCTACATTTCGCCGGCCTACAAAGACGCGGTGGCGTTGATCATTTTCATGGTCGTGATTTTGTTCAAGCCACAAGGCTTGCTCGGTAAAAAAGTGGAGCGCAAAGTATGAAGAAGCTCGCAATTCTTGCCGGCCTCTTGGGGCTGTTGGCCTGTATTTTTGTGCCCACGCTGCTCAAAAACCACGGCATTTATTTGTTCACCTACTGGCTGATTTACGTCATCGCCACCATGGGTTTGAACCTCACCATCGGTTACGCCGGTCAAAAGTCGCTCGGCCATGCCGCGTTCTTTGGCATCGGGGCCTACACCGTGGCCATCATGATGCAAGCGGGTTACAGCTTTTGGCTGGGCATGCCACTGGCGGCTTTGGGCTGCTTTGTGGTGGGCTTGGCGCTGGGCTTTCCTGCGCTGCGCGTGCAAACCATTTACTTGGCATTTGCCACGCTCGGCTTCAACACCGCGGTGTGGTTGGTGATGCGCAACGAAGAGTGGCTCACGGGCGGCACGTTTGGCATCAACAACATTGCACGTCCTGAAGCGTTTGGCATCAGCTTTGATGGCAACTTGGCTTACTACTACTTGGTCTTGGCCTTCACGGTGGTGCTCGGTTTGCTCTTGTGGGGCTTGCTCAATTCACCTTGGGGCAAAGCGTTCACAGCCTTGCGTGACAACCCCATCCGTGCGGAAAGCTTGGGCGTGGACATCCGTGGCTACACCTTGTTGAGCTTTGCGATTGGCGCGGCCTATGCGGGCATTGCCGGTGGCTTGTTTGGTTCAATGGTTCAGTTCATCGACCCTGCACCATTCACGGTGGAAGCGTCCATCATGATGTACCTCATGGTGGTGGTGGGTGGCCCTGGTTATTTCTTGGGCCCCTTGCTGGGCGCTGCGGTGGGTGTGATCTTGCCGGAGTGGTTGCGCTTTGCGCAGGCTTGGTATTTGTTTGTGTTCGGCACCGCCGTGGTGATGTTGATGATTTGGCTGCCCGATGGTTTGCTGAGCATTCCAGACCGCATCCGTGCGAAACGTCAGTCGCGTGAAGCTTCTGCAGCACGTGCGGCGGCAGGTCAATCAGGAGTGAAAGCATGACCATGTCTACCAACCAACCCGTTCTCAAAGTCACCGACTTGAAGAAGGCCTATGGCGCGATTCAAGCGGTGGGTGGCGTGTCCTTTGAAGTGCGCCCTGGTGAAATCTTTGGCGTCATTGGCCCCAACGGTTCGGGCAAAACCACTTTGTTCAACAGCATGTTGGGCCAGATCACACCGGACACCGGCAAGATCGAACTCAATGGCCAAGACGTGACGCATTTGGGCCCCTTGGAGCTCAACCGCCGTGGCGTAGGCCGTACGTTCCAAACCTTGCAAGTGTTTGGCAAGATGACCGTGCGTGACAACTTGATCGTGGCTGCACAAGAGCACCAAGGCACCATGTTCAGCCGCATGTTTGCGCCGAGCGATTCTGACTTGGGTGCCAAGGCCGATGCCTTGATTGACCAATTCCACATCCGACATGTGGCTGACAAAAAAGCTGGCGAGTTGAGCTACGGCCAACAAAAGCTGGTGGACATTGCCATGGCCTTCATGAGCGAGCCAGATTTGGTCTTGCTCGATGAGCCGTGCGCGGGTGTGAACCCATCGCTGGTGGGCGGCATCAGCACCTTGCTGAAAGACTTGAACAAATCCCAAAGAGCCGACGGCAAGGCCAGCAGCTTTGTGGTGATTGAACACAACATGGATTTTGTGATGGACCTGTGCCACCGCATCATGGTGATGGTCGAAGGCAAGGTGATGGCCATTGGTACACCGGCTGAGATTCGTGCCAACAAACAAGTGCTCGACGCTTACTTGGGAAGCTGATCATGACAACAGACAACAACACAACACCGTGCATCGAATTTGACGATGTCGTGGCGGGTTACAAAGATTTCATGATCTTGAACAACCTGTCATTCACAGTGCCCAAAGGCTCCATCACGTTGCTGATTGGCCCCAACGGTGCTGGCAAATCGACCGTGCTCAAAACCTTGTTTGGTTTGCTCACACCGCGCCAAGGCAAGGTTCGTTTGAATGGCGACGACATCACGGGCGCCACACAAAAAGACTTGCTCGCACGTGGCATTGCTTTTGTGCCGCAAGGCCGCAATTTGTTTGGCCAACTCTCGGTGTATGAAAACTTAGAGCTGGGCGGCATCACGCTGGGTATGAAAACCACGCACGAGCGCATTCCTGAAGTGCTTGAGTTTTTCCCACGCGTGAAAGAGCGCATGAACTCCTTGGCTTCTTCGCTCTCGGGTGGTGAGCAAAAGCAACTTGAAATTGGTCGCGCTTTGTTGCTGCGTCCCAAAGTTTTGTTGATTGATGAGCCTTCCATTGGTTTGTCGCCCATGGTGGTGCAAGACGTGTTCAAGCTCTTGCGCAAGTTGGCTGACCAAGGCACCACGGTGCTGATGGTGGAGCAAAACGTCAAGAGTGCGCTCAAGTGCTCGGACAACGCCATTGCGTTGGAGTCCGGCCGTTTGGTGCTGTACAAGTCAGCCGCTGAAATTTTGGCTGACCCACAAATGGAACGTTTGTTCTTGGGTGGTGCGCACACCACCACGGCTGCAGCAACAACCGTTTAAGCATGCCCCAGTTGAACATCGCGGTCGCTGGTGCGGGCGTGATTGGTCGCGCGCACATCGACGTGATTGCGCAATCTTCGCGGTGCCGATTGAGCGCCATTGCCGATCCGTCTGAGGCTGCGCAAGCCTTGGCCCAACCGCATGGCGTGCCTTGGTTCGCCACCTTGGATGCACTGCTGGCTGCTGTCTCGCCAGACGGCGTGGTTCTGGCCACACCCAATGCCATGCATGTGCCGCAAGCCCTACAGTGCATCGCAGCAGGTGTGCCGGTGTTGGTGGAGAAACCGATCGCACACACCGTGGCCGATGCGCAAAAGCTGGTGCAAGCCACGCAAGCGCATCAAGCCAAGGTGCTGATTGGCCACCACCGTGCGCACAGCCCCCTCATGCGTCAAGCCAAAGCGGTGATTGATGACGGGCGTTTGGGGCGGTTGGTGAGCGTGGTTGGCAGTGCCATGTTTTACAAGCCCGATGACTACTTCACGCAAGCGCCTTGGCGGCGTGAGGTGGGCGGTGGCCCCATCCTGATCAACCTCATCCACGAGATTCACAACTTGCGCATGTTGTGCGGCGAGATCACGCAAGTGCAGGCCATGACCTCGAATGCGGTGCGTGGCTTTGCGGTGGAAGACACCGCGTCCATCACGTTTCGTTTTGCATCGGGTGTGTTGGCGTCATTCATGCTCTCTGACACAGCGGCATCGGCGCGGAGTTGGGAGCAAACCAGCCAAGAGAACAAAGCCTACGCCAGCTATGACGATGAAGACTGTTACGTCATTGCAGGAACGATGGGCAGCTTGGCTGTGCCCACCATGCGCTTGAAAACCTACGCCAAAGCAGAAGACCGTTCATGGTTCAAACCGTATGCAGTCAGCACGGTGGCCTTGCAGCGCGAAGACCCCTTGCGTTTGCAAATGGATCACTTCATTCGCGTCATCCAAGGCTTGGATGCGCCGTTGGTGAGTGCGCACGATGGGTTGCAAAATCTGTTGGTGGTCGATGCCATTGCACAAGCCGCGGCAAGTCAGCAAACCGTTCGGTTGAGCGAAACCTGCGCTTGACGCGCAGGGCGTGTTGCGCTGGCTGGCACTCAGCAGCTCAAGCGCACCACGTGTCCCGTTTTCGCGCTGGCTTGAATCGCATCCAAGGTGGCTGCAATGTCATGGCTGGCTGATGCGGCGCGTTCAATGGCGGGGAAGTCGCCATCGCGCACCACTTTGGCAAACGCCTCGGCTGCAAACCTAAAACCACTGCCTGACGCTGAATGCACTTCTTCAAACGGAATGCTGTTGGCAACGCCTTGGCGCACGCGCAGTTGGCTGGGCAAGTAGCCCCAAGGGTGCGTGTGCGAGTCGCTGGTGTGGTTGAGGTATTCGGTCTCGACCGTGCCGTGTGAGCCCACGATGGTGGCGCGGCGGTGGTTGGCGGTGTCCATGGCGCATGACATCTGCGCACGTCGGCCATCGGCGTAAAACAAGGTGGCCATCAGGCTGATGTCCACGCCCGTGTCAGCCCAAGTGGCATGGGCCATGACACGTTCGGGGGCGCAGCCCATCACCAAACGAATCAAGCTCAGTGGATAGCAGCCTGCGTCCAGCAGGGCGCCACCGCCAAGGTCGGGCTTCATGCGGATGTTGGTGTCGGTGTTGCTCACGGTGAAGCCAAAGCTGGCTTGCATGCTGCGTATCTCGCCAATCTTGTCGTGGCTCAAGCACGCCAGCAAGTCGCGGGTTTGGGGTTGGAACCAATAGGGGTACGACTCGAACAACATCACACCTTGTTGGCGCGCGACTTCAAACATGCGTGTGACTTCTGCCAAGTTGAGTGCCAGCGGTTTTTCGCACAACACATGTTTGCCCGCTTGCATGGCTCGAATGGCCCACTCGGCGTGCAGGCTGTTGGGCAGCGGGAGGTAGATGGCGTCTAGCGCGGTATCCGCCAACAAGGCTTCGTAGCTGCCGTGAGGGCGTGCGATGTCAAAGCTCTGCGCGAAGGCTTGCGCTTTGGTCAAGTCGCGGCTGGCCACGGCTTGGATGGACACCTGCTTGCTGCCGTGCACATCGCGTGCAAATTGTTTGGCAATCTTGGCGCAGCCCAAGATGCCCAAGCGCAATGGGGCAGTGCGTGAAGAGGTGTGATGTGAGGTGGTCATAGAACAACATCTGCAATGAGTTTGAGGGATACCGCAAACAGGCCCGCTTGCACCAAGCGGTAAAACCAAACGTCGGCAATCTTTCGGGTGATGTATGCGCCCAGCACCGTGCCCACCAACGCGAACGGGATCAGGTCTGCGGCGCGCATCAAGTCGTCGTAAGAGTAAGGCTGTAACAGTTGGTAGGGCCAAATTTTCGCCGCGTTGATCACAGCAAACAACAACGTGGCGGTGCCTGCAAATTGAACCTTAGGCAGTCGCTGTGGCAACACATAAATCTGAAACGGCGGCCCTCCCGCGTGCGAGATGAAGCTGGTAAATCCAGCCACGGTGCCCCAGAACCAACCCTTCTTGGCATTGACCGGTTGTTTGTCTTGTGGTGTTTTACGCAGCCACGTGTTGAGGCAAAAGCCTATGCCCATACAGCCAATGATCAGTTTCACGGCGCTGTCCGAAGTCACCGAGGCCGTGAGCCAGCCAATGAACACACCCAACACACCGGCAGGAATGAGAATTTTCAAATTCGGAGCGCTGAAGTTTTTGCGATACAGCCACACACTCACCACATCCGAGATGATGTAAATCGGCAGCAGCAACACCGCCGCTTTCACCGGTGACATGAACAGTGAGAGCAGGGGGACAGCCAGCATCCCCACCGTGGGCAATCCGCCTTTGGACAAGCCCACCAAGAGCGAGGCGAGACCAGCTAAGACGAAGTAAGAATCAAATGACATGTGTGGGTTTTGTGTGTGCGTCGCTTGAGTTTACGCACGCGATGACACCTGGCTGTGTACTAGGGTTCTTCTGGAGACAGATGTCTGCTCTGTGCACTCTATACTTTGATAATGAACGAAACGGTACATTCTTCTCGCAAAGCGCCCAAGCGCACCAACGATCCTGAGCGGACGATGGCGGGGATCTTGGCCGTGGCGACCCAAGAGTTTGCAGCCAAGGGCTTGGCGGGCGCACGCATCGACGCGATTGCAGCGGCCACGCACACCAGCAAACGCATGATCTATTACTACTACGGCAGCAAAGAGGGCTTGTATTTGGCTGTGCTAGAAGACGCCTATCGCCGCATTCGCGCCACCGAGTCCGAGCTGCACTTGTCCGATCTGTCGCCTGTCGACGCCCTCAAAGCATTGGTGGGCTTCACTTTTGATCACCACCACAGCAACCAAGATTTCATTCGTTTGGTGATGAACGAAAACATCCAACACGGTAGCTATTTGGCACAAAGCAAGCTCATCCAAGAGTTGAATGTGTCGGCCATTCAGTCCATCGAAGAGTTGTACAAGCGTGGCGTCAAGGCGGGTGTATTCCGCAAGGGGCTGGATCCTATTGATATCCACGCGTCTATCTCGGCGTTGACTTTTTTCAATGTCTCCAACCGCTACACCTTCGATTTGATTTTCAAACGCAACGGCCAAACAGCCAAAGCTCTGTCGGCACGACGCCAAAGCGTGGTGGACATGGTTCTGCGTTTTGTTAGCTATTCAAATTTGGTATAGCAGGTAGTTGGCTATGCGTGATTTAAATGCGGGTTTTCACTAACATGTCACAAAGTAACTGTTTTGTACATTTTGTTTCAACCCATATTCTTTAAGGATCATCCTCATGTTCAACCTCATTTTGGATCGCTGCTGCAAAGTGCTTGAAGCAGCGATCGCCTTTTGCCTCGCCCTGATGGTGGTCCTGGTGTTCGGTAATGTGTTTCTGCGTTACGCCATGAACTCAGGCATCACCTTGTCTGAAGAGCTGTCGCGTTGGGCTTTCGTGTGGATGACCTTCCTCGGCGCCATCGTGGCCCTGAAAGAGCACGGCCATTTGGGGACAGACATGTTGGTGAGCCGCTTGGGCCCATTCGGCAAGAAGGTGTGCTTGGGTGCGTCATACATTTTGATGTTGTTTGCTTGCTGGCTTTTGCTCAAGGGCGCTTATGAGCAAGCCGTCATCAATTTGGACAGCACCAGCGCCGTGATGGAGGCTTCTATGGCTTGGGTTTACTTGCCCGGCATTTTGTTTGCTGTGATGGGCGGTTTGATTTTGAGTGCAGAGTTCATTCGCTTGTTGACTGGGCACGTGCGCGACGAAGATTTGGTGATGATTCAAGAGTCTGAAGAAGCTCCACACGGCGACAACCACTAAACCCATCCAAGGAACAAGACCATGACGATCGCTGTATTTCTCTTTTCCCTGATGGGTTCCATGGCGTTGGGTATCCCCATCGCCTTCTCTTTGCTGTTGTGCGGTGCTGCGCTGATGTGGCACATGAACATGTTTGACGCGCAAATCTTGGCGCAAAACTTGATCGAAGGCTCCAACAGTTTCCCGTTGTTGGCTGTGCCATTCTTCATGTTGGCTGGCGAGATCATGAATGCGGGTGGTTTGTCGCGTCGCATCGTGAACTTCGCGATGGCTTGCGTGGGCCACATCAAAGGTGGTTTGGGCTATGTGACCATCATGGCTGCGGTCATCATGGCTGCATTGTCTGGTTCTGCCGTGGCCGATGCCGCTGCTTTGGCTTCATTGCTGTTGCCCATGATGGTGGCGGCCGGCCATGACCGCGCACGCTCGGCGGGTTTGATTGCTTCTGCCGGCATCATTGCTCCCGTGATTCCACCCAGCATTGGCTTTGTGATTTTTGGTGTGGCCGGCAACGTGTCGATTTCCAAATTGTTCATGGCCGGCATCGTGCCCGGCATTTTGTTGGGTGCGTCTTTGTGGATCACGTGGTGGTGGTTGGCCCGTCAAGAAGTGGTGACCGTGCCCCCACGTAAATCGTTTGGCGAAATTCGTGAAGCACTGCGCGAGGCGACTTGGGCTTTGGTGTTGCCTGTGATCGTGGTGTTTGGCTTGAAGTTTGGTGTGTTCACCCCGACAGAAGCTGCGGTGGTGGCTGCTGTGTACGCCTTGCTCATCTCGACCTTTGTGTACAAAGAGCTGAATTTGAAGAGCTTGTATCCCTTGTTTGTTTCGTCAGCCAAGACCAGCGCGATTGTGATGTTCTTGGTGGCAGCGGCCATGGTGTCTGCTTGGTTGATCACGGTGGCTAACTTGCCTGCTGAATTGGTCGCTTTGCTTCAACCCTTGTTGGACAGCCCACGTTTGTTGATGCTGACCATCATGGTCATCACCATGCTGGTCGGTACCGCCTTGGACATGACCCCCACCATTTTGTTGCTCACCCCTGTGCTGATGCCTGTGGTGAAAGCAGCGGGCATTGACCCCGTGTACTTTGGCGTGTTGTTCATCATCAACAATGCGATTGGTTTGATCACGCCGCCTGTGGGCACGGTGCTCAATGCGGTGGCCGGTGTGGGTAAAGTCAGCATGGACGAAGTCACACGTGGTGTGATGCCGTTCATGGTGGCGCAATTCATCATCATGTTTGCGATGGTGGCCTTCCCGCAATTGGTGATGGTGCCTGCACGCTGGTTCTATTGATTTTCTTTTCCACTGTCAGCCCGGGTACGCCTGGCAGTGGTTTCCTTGATTCGCGTACGACCGCAAAGTTCTTCAGGAGACACTGACATGAAACGTGTATTTATCAAAACCGTGATCGCGACTGTGGCCATGGCCGCCATGGGCATCGCTTCGGCGCAAGTGAAAACCATCAAGTTCGCCAACCAGAACAATGCGGGTCACCCCATTGTTCAGGGCATGGAGAAGTTCAAAGAAATCGTCGAGAAGAACTCCGGCGGCAAACTCAAAGTCAACATCTTCCCAGGTGGCACTTTGGGCAGCGACCAAGCCAACGTGTCTGCCATCCAAGGCGGCTCTCTTGAAATGGCTTCCATGAACTCTGGCATCTTCGCAAGCCAAGTCAAAGAATTCGCCGTGTTCGATTTCCCCTTCATGTTTGCGACCACCAAAGAAGCGGATGCTGTGGTCGACGGCGCCTTCGGTAAGAAGATGCACGCCAAGTTGGAAGAAAAAGGTTTGATCGGTTTGGCTTATTACGAACTGGGCTTCCGTCACTTGACCAACGGCAAGCGCGCCATCAACAAAGTGTCTGACATCGAAGGCCTGAAGTTGCGCGTGATTCCTAACCCCATCAACGTGGATTGGGTGAAAGCTTTGGGTGCCAACCCCACACCACTGCCATGGCCAGAGGTGTATGCCGCTTTAGAGCAAGGTGCCGTGGACGGTCAAGAGAACCCCATCCCAACCATTAACAGCGCCAAGTTGTACGAAGTGCAAAAGCACATGGCTTTGACAGCGCACCAATACAACCCACAGTCTGTGATCATCAGCAAAAAGTTCTGGGATGCCTTGAGCGCTGCTGAGAAAAAGGTCGTAGCGGATGCCGCCACTGAGTCTGCCAAGTTCCAACGCGAAACTGCACGTAACTTGGAAGCCAGCTTGTTGGCCAACCTCAAGAAAAACGGCATGCAAGTGACCCAGTTGCCTGAGTCTGAAATGGCGATCTTGCGCGACAAGATGCGCCCTGTGACTGCCAAACACGGCGTGAACGTGGGCCAAGACGTGGTCAAAGAGTTGCAAGCTGAAATCGACAAAGTGCGTTCAGCTGCACCTGCCAAGAAGTCTAAGTAATTGACTGTGTGATGCTTCGCCGCTTGAGTGCGGCGAAGCTTTTTTTGTTGAACGAATATAAAAACTCTCAAGGGAAGTTGCATATGAAAGTCTTGATGCTCCACGGCGTGAACCACAACATGTTTGGTAAACGCGACCCTAAGCAATACGGCACCATCACACTCGATGAGATCAATGCCAATTTGCACAAGTTGGGCAAAGCGTTGGGCGCTGAAGTTGAGTGCTATCAGACCAACCACGAAGGTGACATGTGCGAGCGCATTCATCAAGGCTACTTTGACAACGTGGACGCCGTGCTCATCAACGCTGGCGCCTGGACCCATTACAGCTACGCCATTCGCGATGCTTTGGCTGTGTTGACTTGCCCTGTGGTCGAGTTGCACATGTCCAATATCCATGCGCGTGAAGAATTCCGTCACACATCAGTCTTCGCTGAAATTGTGAAAGGCCAAATTTGCGGCTTTGGTGCTGACAGCTACGAGCTGGCTTTGCGTGCCGCGGTGTCTGCTGTTCAATCTTCTAAATAAAACACCATGAGCAAGCACGGCATTTCTATCAATGGCAACACGCAGCTGATTGCCCACATTGGTTTTCCTACGCATTCCTTCAAGTCGCCCATGATTTACAACCCGTACTTCGCCAGTGCGGGCATCAATGCAGTGGTGGTGCCCATGGGGTGCCAAACGCCGGACTATCCGGTGTTCTTGAAGTCGGTGTTCAGCCTCACCAACATTTGTGGTGCGTTGATCACCATGCCGCACAAGGTGGTGACGGTGGGCTTGCTCGACGAAGTAACCGCCACCGTGCGCGTGGCCGGTGCTTGCAATGCCGTGAAAAAACTCGCGGATGGCCGTTTGGTCGGCGACATGTTTGATGGCGCTGGCTTTGTGCGCGGCGTGCAACGCAAGGGCTTTGACCTCACGGGTAAGCGCGTGTTGGTGGTCGGTTCTGGCGGTGTGGGGTGCGCCATTGCGGCGTCGCTCGCGGGTGCAGGCATTGCCGCCATCAGCTTGTTTGATGTGAACACCGCATCTGCCGAGGCCTTGGGCCAACGCTTGAAACAAAACTACCCTCAGATCGATGTGCGCACGGGCTCAAACGACCCCGCTGACCACGACTTGGTGGTCAACGCCACGCCCATGGGCATGAACGAAGGCGACGCTTTGCCGATGGACGTGTCGCGTATTTCCCCCGACGCCTTTGTGGGCGAGGTGGTGATGAAGACCGAAATGACTGCGTTCTTGCAAGCCGCCAAAAACCGAGGCTGCCGCGTGCAGGTGGGCTCCGACATGTTGTTTGAACAAATTCCTGCCTACTTGGAATACTTCGGCTTGCCCACCACCACCGCTGACGTGCTGCGCGATGTGGCGCAGCTGAGCTATTGAGTTTTGAGCTATTAATTTTTCTTGGAGTATTTGATGACATTGACATCTCAACATCGCGAGTCCGTGCCCGATATGCCCAATCGTTTGGGCTTGGATGGGATCGAGTTCATCGAATACGCCACCAGCCGCCCACAGGCGCTGGGCCAAGTGTTAGAAAACATGGGCTTTCGCCCCGTGGCACGCCACCGCTCGCGTGAGGTGACCTTGTACCGCCAAGGCGGTATGAACTTGGTGGTCAACGCCAGCCCCGATGATGCGCGTGTGAGCGCCACCACCGATGGCCAACCCGTCATCTCTGCTGTGGCTTTCCGCGTGCGCGATGCGCTGCAAGCGCACACCCGCTGCATGGAGTTGGGTGCATGGAATGTGACCAGCCAAGCGCAAGCGATGGAGTTGCACATTCCGGCCATCCACGGCCCAGGTGGCAGCCGCTTTTACTTTGTGGACCGTTGGCAAGAGTTCTCGATTTACGACATCGATTTCAAACCTATTCCTACTGTGGACCAACACCCAGAAGCCACCGCTGGCATGAGCTACTTTGGTGTGGTGCAGTACATCGGCGCAGGCCGCAGTGCCGACTGGTTGGCCTACTTTGAACACATGTTTGATTTCAGCTTTGTGCCCGACGAGCAACGCTTTGGCATCTTGCCCAAAGGTAAGTTGATGAAAAGCCCCTGCGGCAACTTCTTGTGGCAACTCATCGAACCCGATCCTTGGATGGACACCGATGAGTCGCCCGAGTGCTTGCAACGCATTGGTTTGGGCGTGGTCGATGTGGGCGCCGCGGTGACGGCACTCAAAGCGCGTGGCGTGGAGTTTGTCGAGTCCACCCAGTTGCACCCCGAAGACCGTGGCGCGCTCACACGCAGCGCCTTGGGCTCAGTGTCGTTTGAGCTGGTTCACAAAGACCAATGAAGGGGCATGCCATGAACTTGCTCGATGGTTTCGGTATGGACACCATCACGATGGCGGGCTCTTTAGAAGCCAAGCTGTCGGCGATGAAAGACGCAGGCTTTTCACAAGTCATGCTCATGGCGCGTGACTTGGTCACGCACCCTGGCGGAGTGCCTGCTGCTGTGGCTGCAGTGCAGGCTAGTGGCTTGCGCCCCACAGGTTTTCAGGTGCTGCGCGACTTTGAAGGTTTGTCTGGCCACTTGCACGGCTACAAAGTCGACATCGCCAAATCGATGCTCGAGATGTGCGCGGCCACGGGCAGCAAAGTGTTGTTGGCGTGTTCGTCCACCTCACGCCACGCGACAGATGATTTAGACCACATCGCCCGCGATTTGAAAAAGCTCGCCATGATGGCCTTGCCCTTGGGGATCAAAGTGGCTTACGAAGGTTTGTCATGGGGCCGCACGGTCAACGAGTTCACCACGTCTTGGGATGTGGTGTGCCGCGCCGATTGCCCCAACCTAGGCATTGGCATTGACTCGTTCCACATCTTCGCGGCCAACACGCCGTTAGACGCAATTGAAGACCTTGACCCCGAGAAAATTTTCTTGGTCCAACTGTCTGACTTCATGTGGCATGAAACCCCCACCTTTGAAGACCGCATGACCACCGCTCGCACCTTCCGCGTGTTCCCAGGTGAGGGCGTGCACAGCGAAGCCTTGGCTGATTTGGTGTTGCGCTTGGACCGCATTGGTTACCGTGGCGACTACAGCTTTGAAGTTTTCAACGACGACTACCAACAACTGCCTCTGGCCACTGTGGCCGAGCGTGCGCGCAAGAGCGCTACATGGCTGCACGACAATGTGCTGCACCGCTCAGCCCCATTGCCTGCTTGGACACGCACACACGCCTCCGTATGAAACAACGTCAACTCGGCCCTTACCAAGTTTCAGCCATTGGCCTAGGCTGCATGAACCTCAGTCACGCTTACGGCGCACCACCTGCGCCTGAAGTGGGTGAGGCACTCATTCACCGTGCCCTAGACCTCGGTGTGACGATGTTTGATACGGCGGCTTTGTATGGCTTTGGCACCAACGAGTTGTTGGTCGGTCGCGCGCTCAAGGCGCATCGCAATCAGATCACCTTGTGCAGCAAAGGTGGCATGGCGGGGGTGTCCTTCCCTGACGGTGTGAAGCGCGTGATTGATGGCCGCCCCGAGACCTTGCGTAAAAACTGTGATGACAGCTTGTCGCGCTTGGGCACCGATGTGATTGACCTGTACTACTTGCACCGCTGGGACAAACAAGTTCCCATCGAAGACAGTGTGGGCGCGCTGAGCGACTTGGTACGTGCAGGCAAGATTCGTGAGATTGGTTTGAGCGAAGTCTCTGCCACCACCTTGCGCAAAGCGCATGCCGTGCATCCCATTGCGGCGGTGCAAACCGAATACTCGCTGTGGACACGCAACCCCGAAATTGCCGTGCTCAAAGCTTGCGAAGAGTTGGGCACGACCTTTGTCGCGTTCAGTCCTGTCGCACGTGGTTTCTTGTGTGGTGATTTGCGTGATGTGAGCACTCTGGCTTCCAATGACATTCGCCGTGCCATGCCACGCTTTGCGGCGGACACCTATGCTGCTAATTTGCCTTTGCTCGATGCCTACCAATCCATTGCACGCGAAGCAGGCTGTACACCTGCGCAATTGGCCTTGGCTTGGTTGCTGCACAAAAGCAGCTTGCTCATTCCGATTCCCGGCACACAAAATATCCATCACCTCGAAGACAACATCGCTGCCGCTGATGTGGTGCTGTCGGCTGAGCAGATGCAGCGCTTAGAAGCGCTCATCAACCCGCAGACTGTGAAGGGGCCGCGTTACAACGCGGTGAATGCTTCCGAGGTGGATACCGAAGAGTTTGCTTAAGCGTATCAACTAGCAAACAAGTGTTCGCGCAGCCAAATATGCACTGGGTCTTGCTGGTGCCGCACATGCCAGATGGCGTACATGGGCATGTCTGGCGTGTCAAAGGGCACGGGCGCATCTGCCAAACCGCGCAGCAAACCTTGACGCAGCAAGCCGGGCAGGGTGGCCAAGCGCTCCGTGCCAGCCACGAACGCCGCCACGCCTGCAAAGCTGCTCAGGGTGGCCGCAAAACGGCGTTGCACGCCTTTTTTAAGCAGTAATTCGTCAATGTCTAAGCTGCGACGCGGTTGGTGTACCACGGTGATGTGCTCAGCCGCTTCATAGGCTTTCAGCGAGCGCGGGGCTTTGCGCATCTGCGGGTCATAAAACACACGGTAGTTGTCGGCGAACAGGCGCTTGTGTTTGATGTCGGTGGCATCTGGCGGGCGCGGGCTGATGACCAGCTGGCAGTCTTGAGCGCGCAGCATGTCGGCACTGGGCACATCGGATGGCTCCACGCGCAGCGTGACACCTGGCGCTTGGGCTTGCAAGCGGTTCAACAAGCCCGGCAGCAGCAAGTCGCGTTGCAAATCGTTGGCGGCGATGGTGAAACATTGGGTCAGGCGCGCAGGCTCAAACGCACCACTGTGTACAAATCCTTGCAGCTGAGTCAGCAGCCCTTGCGCTTGCAAGGCCAAAGCTTCAGCTCGCGCCGTGGGCACAATGCCGCGCCCCGATTTGACAAACAAGGCGTCGCCCACGATGGCGCGCAAGCGGTCGAGCTGGTGGCTCACCGCGGACTGCGTGATGCCTAGTGCGTTGGCGGCTGCGGTGACAGAACCTTGCTCAATCACGGTGCTGAGCAAATGCAGCAGATGACCGTCCAAATCCAAATGATTAAATTTTTTCATGGAATAAATGAGTATTGCCTTGTTTATTTTATGGGTTGAAACGCCCACACTCCGTTCCATTGAAAAACTTCAATCACGGAGACACACATGAGCCATAACCCTGAACCCATTTTTGGAACCACTTTGTTTGACGGTGACCAAGCCCAAAAAGGCTATGCCCTCAACAAGATGTGCTACTCGTTCAACAGCGCCGATAGCCGCGCTACCTTTAAAGCGGATGAAGAGGCGTACATGCTGCAGTACGGCTTGAACGCACAACAAGCCGATGCCATTCGCACGCGCAACGTCTTGGGCCTGATTGCCGCTGGTGGCAATGTGTATTACCTCGCCAAATTCGCCGGCATTTTGGGTTTGGACGTGCAAGACCTGGGCGCAGCCCAAACCGGCATGACCAAAGAAGAATTCAAAGCCAAGCTGCGCGCTGCGGCCCACCAATAAACATCTAGGAGACACACCATGGCACACATCGTTGGCGGCCTCGCCTCATCACACATCCCTTCTATTGGTGGCGCGATTGCCAAAGGCATTCAGCAAGACCCGTACTGGAAACCATTCTTCGATGGCTTCCCACCTATTCACGAGTGGTTGGGCAAGGTCAAGCCCGATGTGGCTGTGGTGTTCTACAACGACCACGGGTTGAACTTCTTCCTCGACAAAATGCCCACCTTTGCCGTGGGTGCTGCAACGCAGTACAACAACGCCGATGAAGGTTGGGGCATTCCCACCTTGCCACCGTTTAAAGGTGCGCCTGATTTGTCATGGCACATCATCAACGAGCTGGTGGAGAAAGAATTTGATGTGGTGACGTGTCAAGAAATGTTGGTCGACCATGCGTTCACCTTGCCGCTCAAATTGTTCTGGCCTGGCGACACATGCCCTGTGCTGACCGTGCCGATTTGTATCAATACCGTGCAGTTCCCCTTGCCATCGGCCAAGCGTTGCTACAACCTGGGCAAAGCCGTGGGCGACGCCATTCGCAGCTGGGACAGCGACTTGAACGTGGCCATTTTGGGCACCGGTGGTTTGAGCCATCAACTCGACGGCGAGCGGGCAGGCCACATCAACAAGGCGTTTGATTTGGAATTCATGGACAGTCTGCAAAAGAACCCCGAGTGGGCCACGCAGTTCAGCATCCACGAGTTGGTCGAAAAGACCGGCACGCAAGGCGTGGAGCTGGTCATGTGGTTGGCCATGCGCGGCGCCTTGGGCGACCATGTGAAGCCTGTGCACCAGAACTATCACATCCCAATTTCCAACACAGCCACTGGCGTGATGGCGTTGGCGACCGAATAAAAAAAAGCCGCAAAAGAAAAACCCCGCCGGTGCAAACAGGCGGGGTTTTTTGTTGCCCCGCAAAAGCGGGGCAGGGGCATTACATCGTGTCGATGAAGCTGCGCAGTTTGTCGCTGCGACTGGGGTGCTTCAACTTACGCAAAGCCTTGGCTTCGATTTGACGGATGCGCTCACGCGTGACGTCAAACTGTTTGCCCACTTCCTCCAAGGTGTGGTCCATCGCCATTTCGATACCAAAGCGCATGCGCAGCACTTTGGCTTCGCGTGGGGTGAGGCCATCCAAAATGTCTTTCACCACATCACGCAAGCCCGCTTGCATGGCGGCTTCGATAGGCGCTGTGTTGACGCCATCTTCGATGAAATCGCCCAAGTGGCTGTCGTCATCATCACCGATTGGTGTTTCCATGGAGATCGGCTCTTTGGCGATCTTCATGATCTTACGGATCTTGTCTTCTGGAATTTCCATCTTCTCGGCCAAGACGCTGGCATCGGGCTCGAAACCAAACTCTTGCAAGTGTTGGCGGCTGATGCGGTTCATCTTGTTGATGGTCTCGATCATGTGCACAGGAATACGGATGGTGCGTGCCTGATCGGCGATAGAACGCGTGATCGCTTGGCGAATCCACCATGTGGCGTAGGTCGAGAACTTGTAGCCGCGACGGTATTCAAACTTGTCCACGGCCTTCATCAAACCGATGTTGCCTTCTTGGATCAAGTCGAGGAACTGCAAACCACGGTTGGTGTATTTTTTAGCAATCGAAATGACCAAACGCAAGTTGGCTTCGATCATTTCTTTCTTGGCGCCGCGTGAGCTGCGCTCGCCGGCATTCATGCGTTTGTTGATGTCTTTGAGTTGCTCCAAAGGCACGACCACTCGGGACTGCAAGTCCATCAATTTTTGCTGCAAGTCTTGAACCGGTGGGATGTAACGGCCCATGGTGGTCGACCATGGTTTGCCAGCAGCAGCTTGCTTTTCAACCCACTTGAGGTTGAGCAAGTTCGGTGGAAAGTCTTTGATGAACGTGGCTTGCGGCATGCCGCACTTGTCCACGATGATGCGGCGCAGTTCGCGTTCGTTCTTGCGCACATCGTCGACTTGGCCGCGCACAGATTCGCACAATTTCTCAATGGTCTTGGCGGTGAAGCGAATGCCCATTAACTCTGCGGTCAATGCGGTTTGTGCCTTCATGTAAGCAGGGGTGCCATAGCCTTCTTTGTCGTAGGTCTTGCGCAGTTTTTCGAACAACACAATCATGCGGTCGAAGCGCTCAAGGGCTGCATTCTTCAACTCTTCCAATTTCTTGGTCAGCGCTTTAGAGCCGCCTTTGCCGTCGTCATCGTCTTCTTCGTCAAATTCGTCGAAGTCTTCTTCGGCCACATAGTCATCGGCTTCGTTGAGGTTGTTGAAACCGTCCACGATGGTGGAGATGACCACTTTGTTTTCACGAATGTCTTCAGCCATGGCCAACACCGCAGCGATGGTGGCAGGTGAGCCGCTGATCGCGGCCATCATGTCCATCAAGCCGCCTTCGATGCGCTTGGCAATCTCAATCTCGCCTTCACGTGTCAGCAACTCAACCGTGCCCATTTCGCGCATGTACATGCGCACGGGATCGGTCGTGCGGCCAAACTCGCTGTCCACCGTTGACAAAGCCGCTTCGGCTTCTTCTTCGGCTTCTTCTTCGGTGGCGGCGGTGGGCGTGTTGTTGTTGAGCAGCAGCGTTTCTGCGTCAGGCGTGTGTTCGTAAACAGCGACGCCCATGTCGTTCAACATGCTGATCACCACTTCGAGGGTTTCAGCATCGACCAACTTGTCGGGCAAGTGGTCAGAAATTTCACCGTGGGTCAGGTAGCCACGTGTCTTACCGAGTTTGATCAGGGTTTTCAGGCGTGAGCGACGCTTTTGCATGTCTTCTTCAGACAGCACGGTTTCGTCCAAACCGAATTCTTTCATCAAGGCACGTTCTTTGGCCTTGCTGATCTTCATGCGCAGGGGCTTGACCTTTTCTGCACCTGGTTCGATGACGGGCTCGCCTTCGAGGTCGGCTTCGATGTCGCCGAGGTCTTCGTCGTCACCGCCGGCTTTTTTACCTTTGGCCTTGGTTGCTTTTTTTGCGGGGGCTTTTTTGGCAGCTGCTTTAGGGGCGTGGGCTTCTACGGCCGAAGCTTTTTTCTTCGTGTCCTCGGCTTTGGGGATTGATTTCACGACGGGTTTGGTGACTGGCTTTTCAGCAGCTTTTGTTTTCGATGCGGGCACTGACTTGGCTTTCGTTGCGGGCTTGGCTGCTGGTTTAGCAGCGGTTTTGACTACCGGTTTGGTAGCCGTTTTTGCAACGGGTTTTGCGACTGGCTTCGTAACTGCTTTGGTTGTGGCTTTGACGGTAGGTTTGGGAACCACCTTCTTGGCTACAGGCTTGGCAGGCTTCTTGGAATTGCGGTCAACAGGCATGAAAACTCCTAGACATCAAAGAAACGAATACACAGCGCCACAAAAACCCGGCGCGGGAAAAGAGAAAAGGGGGGTGAAGTGTGAACCTCTAGAAGCAAGCGGATTGGGCGAACATTTGGTGTGCAGTCCTTGCGGTGAAGTGGCGAGTCGTGTGCTTGTGTCACGGTTGGCCGGGCCCGGAGGTGCTGCTGTCGCACTTGCTAAGTTTGGATTATACCCAAAACGGTGGCCTTAGATTGGCCGCAGGCGCATCAATCTTGGCTTTCGACCAGTTTTTGCGGGATCAGGCCTAGTTGCTTGCGCCGCTCAAACAGGGCTTTGTAGCGCAGCATGGCCGTTGGGTCGGCGGCGGCTTCGGCGATGGCCTCTTTCATTTGCGCGTCCAGGCTTTCAAACAAAATTTTGTTCAAGATACCGCGCAGCTCTAGGCCGGCTTCTTTGTGTTGTTGCTCGGGCGTCAGGCTCTCGGGCATGGGCTTGCCTTCGTCGTCCATGAGTGGGGTGAAGGCGGTGGCCATGACGCGCAGGGCGAGGTCTTCTGATTCATGCTCGCGCAGGCCTTCGCGCAATGCGCCCCAAGCTTGGTTGCCGTGTTCGTGGTGTTGGTGGTCCAGCCACACAAACAGCGGGCCGTGGGGTGGGGCGAGTTCGCATAAGAGGTTGTGGTCTTCTGTGGAGAGGTCGTCCCACAAGTCCATGTGCGAAAGCAGCACCCGTGCAGCGTGGTCGGCGCGGCCTTGTGGAATCAGGCGTGTGCCACGCTTGTAGGTTTTGGGCGCGTAGGGTTCACGGGGTTTGAATTTGGATGATTTTTTAAATTCGCCCGTGCGTGTAGGCGCAGCAGCAGGGGCCGCGGGCATCCACAGGTCCTGCAGCTCGTGGTTGCCTAGATCGGCCAGCTCGGCGATTTCGCTGAGCAACTGACGCTTCAACGCACCATCAGGCAAGGCCATCCACATGGGCTTGGCATTGCTGGCCATGTGGGCGCGGCCTTCAGCCGTGTGCAGGTCGCAGCCTTCGCGGGCCACTTCGATGAGAAAGCGGCTCAGGGGCATGGCTTCGGTCACGCAGTGGGCAAAGGCTTCTTTGCCAAACTCGCGGATGTAGCTGTCGGGGTCGTGCTCGGCAGGTAAGAACAAAAACTTCACGCTGCGCACGTCGGTGGCGTAGGGCAGGGCGCCATCCAGCGCTTTGCGCGCGGCACGGCGACCTGCGCCATCACCGTCAAAGCTGAACACCACGTTGTCGGTGAAGCGAAAAAGTTTTTGCACATGGTCCGTGGTGCATGCCGTGCCTAGTGTGGCCACCGCATTGGGAAAGCCCAGCTGCGCCAAGGCCACCACGTCCATATAGCCTTCGGTCACCAGCACATAGCCGGCATCGCGCAGCGCGTTGCGGGCTTCAAACAAGCCGTACAACTCGCGACCTTTGCTGAACACGGGGGTTTCTGGCGAGTTCAAATATTTGGGCGTGCCCTCAAACAACACGCGGCCACCAAAGCCAATGCACTCGCCCTTGACGTTGCGGATGGGGAACATCACGCGATCGCGGAAACGGTCGTAGCGTTTTTCTTCTTCACCGTCTTCTTGGTTCACGATGACCAAGCCGCTCTCTGCCAGAAGCGGGTCTTGGTAATCGGGGAACACGCTGGCCAAGCTTCGCCAACCTTCGGGGGCGTAGCCCAGGCCAAACTGTTTGGCAATTTCGCCGCTCAGGCCGCGGCCTTTGAAATACTCAATCGCTTTCGGTGAGTTGCGCAAATGTTTGCGGAACGATTCGCCTGCTTTTTCCAGCACGTCGGTGAGGGTGGCTTGCTTTTGGCGTTGCTCGGCAGCGCGGGCGCGGTCTTGCGGCGACGCATCGTCTTCTGGCACTTGCATGCCGATGTTTTGCGCCAAGTCCTTCACCGCTTCGACGAAGGTCATGCCCGCATGCTCCATCAAGAAGCCAATGGCATTGCCATTCTTGCCGCAACCAAAGCAATGGAAAAACTGTTTGGCAGGGCTGACCGAAAACGACGGTGACTTCTCGCCGTGGAACGGGCACAGCCCCATGAAATTGGCCCCGCCTTTTTTGAGCTGCACATAGCGGCCCACCACCTCGACAACGTCGACGCGGGCTAAAAGCTCTTGAATGAAGGACTGGGGGATGGCCATAGGTGAAAAGGTACAGCCTGATTTTAGGCGTCGCCCTTTGCGGCGCGCGCTTGGTGCAGTTTCTTGTAGCTGTCGATGAGGCGGTGGTGTCTATCCAGTCCTTCGAGCTTCATACTTGTGGGGGTGAGCCCGTAGAAACGCAGGCTGCCATCGACAGAGCCCATGACAGCGTTCATTCGTTCGTTGCCAAACATCCGGCGGAAATTCACGTCGTAGTCTTCCAGTTCTAGGTCTGGATCAAGCATCACTTCCAGCACCACGTTCAAGGCTTGGTAAAACAAACCGCGATCGACCGTGTTGTCGTTGTATTGAAGAAAAGCGCTCACAAGTTCTTGGGCTTCTTCATGGTGCTTCAAGGCCAATTGAATCAAGAGCTTCAGCTCCAGCACTGTCAGTTGTCCCCAGACGGTGTTTTCATCAAATTCGATGCCAATCAACGTGGCAATGTCAGAGTAGTCGTCCAACTCGTTGTTCTCTAAGCGTTCCAGTAGCGCAGACAAGCGGGCATCGTCCAAGCGATGCAAGTTGAGGATGTCTTCGCGAAACAGCAGCGCTTTGTTGGTGTTGTCCCAAATCAAATCTTCAACGGGGTACACCTCTGAGTAGCCGGGCACCAAAATTCGGCAGGCCATGGCACCCAACTGGTCATGTACCGCGGTGTAGACCTCTTTGCCGAGGTCTTTGAGAATGCCAAACAAGGTGGCGGCTTCTTGCGAGTTGGAGTTTTCACCTTGGCCAGAGAAGTCCCATTCCACAAATTCGTAGTCAGCTTTGGCGCTGAAAAAGCGCCACGACACGATACCGCTGGAGTCAATGAAATGCTCTACAAAGTTGTTGGGTTCGGTGACGGCGTTGCTTTCGAATGTGGGCGCAGGCAAGTCGTTCAGGCCTTCAAAGCTGCGGCCTTGCAGCAGTTCGGTGAGGCTGCGCTCTAACGCCACTTCAAAACTGGGGTGCGCGCCGAACGAGGCGAACACACCGCCAGTGCGCGGGTTCATCAACGTCACGCACATCACAGGATAGGTGCCACCCAATGACGCGTCTTTCACCAGCACAGGAAAGCCTTGTTCTTCCAAACCTTGAATGCCCGCCAGGATGCTGGGGTATTTGGCCAACACGTCTTTAGGCACGTCGGGTAAACAGATTTCGCCTTCGATGATGTCGCGTTTGACGGCGCGTTCGAAAATTTCAGACAGGCATTGCACTTGCGCTTCGGCCAGTGTGTTGCCGGCGCTCATGCCGTTGCTGACGAACAAGTTTTCGATCAGGTTGGAAGGGAAGTAAACCACCTCGCCATCCGATTCGCGTACATAAGGCAGTGCGCAGATGCCACGCTGCGCATTGCCAGAGTTGGTGTCGATGAGGTGCGAGCCACGCAACTCACCATCGGGGTTGTAGATGTTGAGGCAGTACGCATCCAAAATTTCCTTGGGCAGCGCATCTTTCTTGCCAGGCTTGAACCAACGCTCATTTGGGTAGTGCACAAACGCCGCGTTGGCGATGTCTTCGCCCCAAAAAGCACCGGCGTAGAAATGGTTGTTGCTCAAACGCTCGATGTATTCGCCCAAGGCTGAGGCTAGCGCGCTTTCTTTGGTTGAGCCCTTGCCATTGGTGAAACACATGGGCGAATGGGCGTCGCGGATGTGGAGCGACCACACATGGGGAATGATGTTGCGCCACGAGGCAATTTCAATCTTGATGCCTAGATTAGCCAAGAGGCTCGACATGTTGGCGATGGTTTGCTCTAGCGGTAAATCCTTGCCCACGATGTAGGTGCTGGTGTCTGCGCTGGGTTGGAGGGTGAGCAGCGACTGGGCATCGGCATCTAAGTTCTCCACTTCTTCGATGACAAACTCGGGGCCTGCTTGCACCACTTTTTTGACAGTGCAGCGCTCAATCGAATTCAAAATACCGCGGCGGTCGACCTCCTGAATATCGGATGGCAACTCCACCTGAATTTTGAAAATCTGTTGGTAGCGGTTCTCTGGGTCAACGATGTTGTTTTGCGAGAGACGGATGTTTTCGGTGGGGATGTTGCGTGTGACGCAATACAGCTTCACAAAGTAGGCTGCACACAAAGCCGACGAGGCTAGAAAATAATCGAAAGGGCCAGGGGCTGAGCCATCGCCTTTGTAACGGATGGGCTGGTCAGCGACGACGGTGAAATCATCGAACTTGGCTTCTAGGCGAAGCTTGTCGAGAAAGTTGACCTTGATTTCCATGGGCGATATTTAAAAACAGGACTCAAAACAAAGTGGTCGCCAGGATGGCGACCACGTGAGTACCCAGTATATAAAGCCCAGTTCGCGCTTATTTCGGTGCCAAACGAATCGCACCATCCAAACGAATCACTTCGCCGTTGAGCAAATCATTTTCAAAAATGTGCAAAGCGAGCTTGGCGTAGTCTTGCGGGGTGCCCAAGCGCGAAGGGAAGGGCACGCCAGCGGCCAGTGCGTCTTGCACTTCTTGGGGCATGCCAAACAGCATGGGCGTGCCCATGATGCCGGGGGCGATGGTCATGTTGCGAATGCCGTTGCGGGCCAGGTCGCGGGCGATGGGCAAGGTCATACCCACGATGCCACCTTTGGATGCGCTGTAAGCGGCTTGGCCAATTTGGCCGTCATACGCTGCCACAGACGCGGTAGAGATCAACACACCACGCTCGCCTGTGGCTTCGGGTTCGTTGCGGCACATGGCTTCAGAGGCCAAGCGGATCATGTTGAAGCTGCCAATCAGGTTGATGGTGATGGTTTTGCTGAACGAGGCCAGAGCATGCGCGCCGTTTTTGCCCACGGTTTTTTCGGCTGGAGCAATGCCCGCGCAGTTGACCAAGCCCATGAGCTTGCCCAATGACACGGCTTTGGCCACCACGGCTTGGCCGTCGGCCTCGTTGCTCACATCACATTTCACAAAGGCACCACCAATGTCTTTGGCCACGGCTTCGCCTTTCTCGGCTTGCATGTCAGCGATGACCACGATGCCGCCTTTCGCAGCGAGTGCACGTGCCGTGCCTTCGCCCAAGCCAGAGGCTGCGCCGGTGACGATGAAAACTTTGCCTTTGATGTCCATGAGGGTCTCCAGAATTTAAATGGTTGCTTTACGTTTACGTAAACGTCAATTATGCGGGATGCCAAAGGCTTCTGGCTGCTATCTAGGACAATCCCTAGTAGAGAGATTGACTGTTGAAAGTTTTTGCATGAATTTGCGTTTGTTAATGGCGCCGCCCGCTGCGCGTGCTTGGGTGTTGGCTTTGAGTTTGGCTGTATTGGCCAGCTGTTCTTCGCGTGGGCCTCTGGCGCCCATCGACAACGGTCCGTCAGAAACGCCCGTGACCAAGCGCGTGCCCAAGTTTGGCTTGGCCTTGGGCGGTGGCGCGGCGCGTGGCTTTGCACACGTGGGCGTGATTCAGGTGCTGGAAGAGGCGGGTATTAAGCCCGACTTGGTGGTGGGCACCTCGGCCGGCAGCGTGGTGGCGGCGTTTTATGCCAGTGGTAAAGACGGTGCGCAGCTGCAAAAAGCAGCAGAGACCATGGAAGAAGCCACCATCACCGACTGGACTGTGCCACTGCTTGGGCGCGGCATGATGCGTGGCGATGGCTTGGCCCGCTACATCAGCAAGCAAACGGGTGGCCGTCGCATTGAGGAGATGAAGATTCCACTGGGCATCGTGGCCACTGATTTGAAAACGGGCGAGGGCGTTTTGTTTCAGCGTGGCGATGTGGGCACGGCGGTGCGCGCGTCGAGTGCGGTGCCTTCGGTGTTTGAGCCGGTGCGCATTGGCAATCGAGAGTTTGTGGACGGTGGCTTGGTGTCACCTGTGCCTGTGCGTTATGCACGTCAGATGGGGGCCGAGTATGTGTTGGCCATCGACATTTCCAGTCCGCCTGAGTCCGGCAAAACGGGTGACATGTTTGACATCTTGATGCAGACCTTCACCATCATGGGCAAGAGCATCAACACCCTTGAGCTGCGTGATGCCGACCTTGTGGTGCGCCCCGCCTTGCACGATGTGGGCAGCGCTGACTTCAAAGCCCGTCGCCGCTCCATCGAAGCAGGTCGTGCCGCCATGCTGCAAGCCTTGCCCAAACTCAAAGCTGCTCTAGCAACGCCATAACAACAGGCGAAAAAAGGGGCCCGCCTTGCGGCGAGCCCTTGAAGGGATTCCTGCACCCTGAGGTGACGAAGAATCCGAGGAGACAATCGTTACAAATTAACGCTTCTTGGCAGCGCTTTTGGAAGCTTTCACAGCTGTTTCAGTGGCGGTTTGGATGTGTGACTCGGCCATGTCAGCAGCTTGCTTGACTGCTTTTTGCACAGATTCCACAGCGGTGTTGCTGGCAGTCACAGCTTGTTTGAAGAAAGCCACAGCTTGCTCCGAGCCAGCAGGTGCATTTTTCAAAGCAGATTCGATGTAAGCCTGAACAGCGTGTTGGCCTTCAGCAGCTTTGCCTTCGAGGCCTTTGGTGAATTCAGCGCCAGTGCCTTGAGCGATGTCATAGATGTGGCGGCTGTAAGCAGCAGACTTCTCAGCCAAAGGTTGCAAGAAGCTAGTTTGTAAAGCGATCAGTTCTTGCGCGTCTTTCACGCCCATCACAGCTTGTGCGTGAGCAGCAGACTCAGCCAAAGCGGCGCGGCCAGCAGTGAGGTTGAGTTCAACCATTTTTTCAACGCCAGCGAAGGCCTTGTTTGACAAACCAAACAGGTTGTCCAGGTTGGCTTTGTTGGTGGCGGCGATTTGTTCGACGTTGATCATGTGAATACTCCAGAAAGTTAAGTGAGCTTGCAAAAAATGTTGCGGTGCAGCATTGGGTTGAAGTTTAGGGTTATCCCGCAGCTTTGCAAGAGGGTTTGGGGCTTGGAAGGGCTGATTAGAGGTGAGGTTCTAAAACTGAAGGTTTTTGCAAATTGGTGACAATGCATCCCTGTTTCATGCGGTTTTCAAGGGTTATGCGCGCTTTTTATTCGGACCAATTCGTGTTGCCCTTGCCGCCTGGCCACCGTTTTCCCATGGCCAAGTACCGCTTGCTGCGCGAGCGTTTGGGCGCAGAACTACCCGAAGTCGAGTTGGCCGCAGCCGAGCCCGCGAGTGACGGCGAGCTGGCTTTGGTGCATGCACCCAGCTACATCCAGTCCGTGGTGCAAGGCACATTGAGCGAGGCTC
Source organism: Limnohabitans sp. TS-CS-82 (assembly GCF_002943475.1). Lineage (NCBI taxonomy): Bacteria > Pseudomonadati > Pseudomonadota > Betaproteobacteria > Burkholderiales > Comamonadaceae > Limnohabitans > Limnohabitans sp. TS-CS-82. Next base: position 100,413 of record NZ_PTQX01000012.1, read on the forward strand.
AGCAAAAAGAAATTGGTTTTCCATGGACGCCCGCCATGGTTGAGCGCTCACGTCGCTCGGCAGGTGCCACGGTGATGGCTGCACGCACGGCCTTGTTTGGCGGGCAGGGGGTGTCGGCCAACTTGGCAGGGGGCACGCACCACGCGTATGCGGACAAGGGCAGTGGTTTTTGTGTGTTCAACGATGCAGCCGTGGCCACGCGCCTGATGCAAGCCGAGTGGGGGCGGGTGAACAAGCAGCCCTTGAAAGTCGCCATCATTGATTTGGATGTGCACCAAGGTAACGGCACAGCGCGCATCTTTGAGCGAGACGAGCAGGTGTTCACCCTGTCCATGCACGGGGCGCGTAACTTTCCGTTTGCCAAAGAAGCCAGCGATTTAGACATTGAGCTGCCCGATGGCTGTGCTGATGCAGCCTATTTAGAGGCGTTGGAACACGCCTTGGCTGAGCTAGAGGCTCGCTTTACGCCTGGGCTTGTGATTTACCTGGCGGGTGCTGACCCGCACGAGGGCGACCGTTTGGGGCGCTTGAGCCTGAGCTTTGATGGCCTAGAGGCCCGTGACCGCCGTGTGTTTGACTGGGCTTGGTCCAAGCGCATCCCCTTGGCTTTCTCGATGGCGGGGGGCTACGGCAAAGAAATGGCTGACACAGTGCAGGCGCAAGTCAACACCTACCGTGTCGCCTATGCGTACTGGCGACGCTGGCAAAATCTGAACCAAGACTCAAATCAAGCAAAGGAGACTCACCGATGACCGATTCCAATGTGGCCGCTGTTGACCACGCCATCACCTCACGCATGTCTGCACGCGCCTTCACGCAGCAAGCTGTGTCGCGTGAACTCATCACGGAAATTTTGCAAGTGGCCAGCCGCGCACCTTCGGGCACCAACACCCAGCCTTGGAAGGTCTATGTGTTGCAAGGCGCCACACGTGATGCCTTGGTTGACAAAGTGTGTGCCGCTCACGAAGCGATTCGTGCCAACCCCGAAGTGGCCCAGCAGTACACCGAGCAATACGACTATTACCCCGAAAAATGGGTCAGCCCCTTCATCGACCGCCGCCGTGAAAACGGCTGGAGTTTGTACGGCCTGCTGGGCATAGGCAAGGGCGACAAAGACCGCATGCATGAACAGCAGCAACGCAACTTCAAGTTCTTTGATGCACCTGTGGGCTTGATGTTCACCATCGACCCCATCATGGGTCGTGGCTCTTTGCTTGACTACGGCATGTTCATTCAAAACATCATGTTGGCTGCGCGTGCACGTGGTTTGCACACCTGCCCACAAGCCGCATGGAATGGTTTTCACAGCATCATCCTGCCGCACATCGGTGCGAGCGAGGGCGAAATGATGGTGTGCGGCATGTCCTTGGGCTATGCCGACGAGAGTGACAAAGTCAACACCTTGGTCACGCCCCGCGTGCCTGTGAATGAGTTCACCCACTGGGTGGCCTGAGTTTATTAAGTTAGTTTGCGATGATCATCACCAGCCTGCTCGACACCGACCTTTACAAATTCACCATGATGCAGGCCGTGCTGCATCAGTTCCCGAGTGCGCAGGTGTCGTACAAATTCAAGTGCCGCAACCCCGGCGTGGCACTGGCACCGTACGTGCAGGAAATTCGTGACGAAATTCGCTCGCTGTGCAGCTTGCAGTTCCAAGACGCCGAGTTGACTTGGCTGCGCAGCTTGCGTTTCATCAAGAGTGACTTTGTCGACTTCTTGGGGCTGTTTCGCCTGAATGAAAAATACATCCAGGTGAATGCACTCCCAAACGGTGAGATTGACATCAGCATTCAAGGCCCTTGGTTGCACACCATTCTGTTTGAGATTCCTGTGTTGGCCATCGTCAATGAGGTGTACTTTCGCAACACACAAACCGTGCCTGACTTCTTGGAGGGTCGCAAGCGCCTGGATCAAAAGATTGATGCCTTGCACGCCGAGCGTTTGAGCGATTTGAAAATTGCCGACTACGGCACACGTCGACGCTTTTCAAGGGCTTGGCACGAAGAGTTGCTGCGTGTGTTGACCTCCAAGCTGGGTACGGGCCCCTCTGGGCAGTTGGCGGGTACCAGCAATGCCTTGTTTGCGATGAAGCTCGGTCTCACGCCTTTGGGCACCATGGCGCATGAGTACTTGCAAGCCTGCCAAGCTTTGGGGCCACGCTTGCGTGACAGCCAAGTGTTTGGGTTTGAGACCTGGGCGCGTGAATACCGTGGCGACTTGGGCATTGCCCTGAGCGATGTGTATGGCATTGAGCCGTTCTTGCGCGACTTCGACATGTACTTTTGCAAACTGTTCGATGGCGCACGCCATGACAGTGGCGACCCCTTCACGTGGGGTGAACGCATGATTGCGCACTACCGCAACAACCGTGTGGATCCGCTGACCAAGACCTTGATTTTTTCTGACGGCTTGACGGTTGAAAAAATCATCGCCTTGTACCAACAGTTCCGTGGCCGTTGCCAATTGGCATTTGGTATCGGCACCAATTTGACCAATGACTTGGGCTACGAGCCTTTGCAAATCGTCATCAAGATGACGCAGTGCAATGGCCAGCCTGTGGCCAAACTGTCAGACACACCTGGCAAAGGGATGTGTGACGATGAAAACTATTTGGCGTATTTGCGTCAAGTGTTTGACATCGCACAACCTGCTTAATTTTGGAGCTTGTATGTTGACTGCTTTGGTTGTTATTTTTGTCTTGGCCTATGCTGCCATCGCGTTTGAGCATCCGCTCAAAATTAACAAATCTGCATCGGCTTTGGTGGGGGCAGGTTTGTTGTGGACCATCTATGCTGTGAACACAGGGGATGCCCATGTGGTGGGTGAGCACCTGAGCGAGTCGCTCATCAGCACGGCGCAGATCGTGTTCTTTTTGATGGGGGCCATGGCCATCGTTGAAGTGGTGGATGCGCACAATGGTTTTGAAGTCATCACCTCACGCATCAAAACCACGAAGCTCTCAAGCCTGATGTGGTTGGTGGGTTTTGTGACGTTTTTTCTGAGTGCCATTTTGGACAACCTCACCACGACCATCGTCATGGTGTCGTTGATGAAAAAGCTACTCGACAAACGTGAAGACCGTTTGTTCTTTGCCGGCATCATCATCATCGCGGCCAATGCGGGCGGTGCTTGGTCACCCATTGGTGATGTGACCACCACCATGCTTTGGATTGGCGGGCAAATTACCGCTTTGGAAATCATCAAAGGCTTGTTCTTGCCGTCATTGGTGAACTTGTTGGTGCCGTTGTTTGTGACCAGTTTTTTGCTCAAAGGAAAAGCTGTGGTACCCCCCGTGGCCAATGCGTCTGAGCAGTCATTGCACGTCACCACTGCGTTTGAACGCAACCTCATGTTTTTCTTAGGACTTGGGATTTTGGTCGCAGTGCCAGCTTTCAAGACGTGGACACACTTGCCGCCTTTCATGGGCGTGCTGTTTGGCTTGGGCGTTCTTTGGCTTGTGGGTGATTTGGTGCACCGCACAAAAGACCATGAAGACAAAGCGCATTTGTCGCTCACGCATGCACTCACACGCATTGACATGCCGTCCATTGTTTTCTTTATTGGCATCTTGTTGTCAGTCGCCACCTTGGAACACACCCATATCTTGTCTGACCTTGCCGCTTGGCTGGACCAATCGGTGGGGCGTCAAGATGTGATTGTGATGATCATCGGCGTGGTCAGTGCCATTGTTGATAACGTGCCACTGGTGGCTGCATCGATGGGCATGTACAGCCTCACGCAATACCCCGCTGATAGTTTCTTGTGGGAGTTCTTGGCTTACTGCGCAGGCACCGGTGGCTCGATTTTGATCATCGGTTCTGCCGCAGGCGTGGCAGCCATGGGATTGGAAAAAATTGATTTTGTTTGGTACGTTAAAAAAATCAGTGGGCTAGCTTTGATTGGCTACTTTTCTGGTGCTCTGGTCTACATCGTTGAGTACGCGCTCACGCATTAATTGAAAGTTGTCTATGAAACCCAAAATCATCGTTGCCCGTCCTATTTTTGAAGAGACGCTTGTTCGCTTGCGCGAGCATTTTGTTGTGACCGACAACCAAGCGGACACACCTTGGACCAAAGCTTCTTGGACGCAAGCGCTGTCCCAGCACGTGGGTGCACTCACTACCGGTTCTGACCCTGTGGATGCGGACGTTTTGAACGCTTGCCCCAACCTCAAAGCCGTGGCCAACATGGCCGTGGGTTACAACAACTTTGATGTGCCCTCCATGACGTCCCAAGGTGTGCAAGCCAGCAACACGCCCGATGTGCTGACTGAAACCACTGCCGACTTTGGCTTTGCGTTGTTGATGGCCACGGCGCGCCGCATCACCGAGAGCGAACACTACCTGCGCCGTGGCGAGTGGACGCAATGGCGCTACGACATGTTTGCGGGAGCCGAAGTGCACGGCAGCACCATTGGCATTTTGGGCATGGGCCGCATTGGCCAAGGCATTGCGCGCCGCGCCGCGCACGGCTTTGGCATGAAGGTGATTTATCACAACCGTTCACGCTTGAGCGCTGAGTCTGAAGCTGAATGCAAAGCCACGTATGTGAGCAAAGAAGAGTTGCTGAAAACCGCAGACCACGTGATGTTGGTGGTGCCCTACAGCGCCGCATCGCATCACACCATTGGTGCAGCGGAGTTGGCGCAGATGAAGCCCACAGCCACGCTCATCAACATCGCACGCGGTGGCATCGTGGACGATGCCGCTTTGGCTGTAGCCTTGCGCAACAAACAAATTGCAGCCGCTGGTTTGGATGTGTTTGAGGGCGAGCCCAAAGTTCACCCAGATTTGTTGACCGTGCCCAATGTGGTGCTCACGCCGCACATCGCCAGTGCATCGATTGCTACGCGTTTGGCCATGGCCAATTTGGCGGCAGACAACCTCATCAGCTATTTCACGCAAGGCAAATCGGTGACACCTTTGAACACGGTCACGGCATGATGGAAATTTGGATTGCGGTGGGTGTTGGCGCGCTCAACGCCTTGTTGTTGGTGCTGCTGTTGCGCCGTCCCAGCGGCAGCAACGAAGCCGCTGCTTCGGCTTTGCAGCAGAGCCTGCAAAGCATGCATGAAAAGTTGGAGCGCATCGAGCGCGAGCTGCGCACCGAAATTACCGAGTCTTCACGCGGTGGTCGTCAAGAGTTGACACAAAACCTCGCACTGTTTCAGCAAAGCCAAGTGCAGCAACTCACGCTGATGCAAAAAAGCATTGGCGACACGCTCAACCAGCAGTTGCAGCAGCTGCAAAAAAGCAATGCCGATAAGCTGGATGAAATGCGCCGCACGGTGGACGAGAAGCTGCAAACCACGTTGGAAAAACGTTTGTCTGAGAGCTTCAAACAAGTGGCGGAGCGACTGGAGCAAGTGCACAACGGCCTAGGCCAAATGCAAAAGCTGGCCGATGGTGTGGGTAGCTTGCAGCGCGTGCTGACCAACGTCAAAACACGCGGTATGTTTGGCGAGGTACAGCTCGAAGCCTTGCTCGAGCAAGTGCTCACGATTGAGCAATACGCTAAGCAAGTCGAAACCAAACCGCGCAGCAACCAGCGCGTGGACTTTGCCATTCGCTTTCCCGGTCGAGGCGGTGCAGACGGCGAGCCCGTGTGGCTGCCGATTGATGCCAAGTTTCCCCGCGAAGACTATGAGCGCTTGCTCGATGCGCAAGACCGCGCCGATGGTGTGGCTGCCGAGGTGGCGGCCAAAGCGTTGGAAGTGCGCATTCGTACCGAAGCCAAGAGCATTGCCGAGAGCTACTTGGCACCGCCGCACACCACCGACTTTGCGATTTTGTTTTTGCCCACAGAAGGCTTGTATGCCGAGGTGTTGCGTCGCCCCGGTTTGATGGACACCTTGCAGCGTGACTACCGCGTTACGCTCGCTGGCCCCACCACCTTGCTGGCCATGCTCAACAGCTTGCACATGGGCTTTCGCACATTGGCGCTGGAACAGCAAGCCTCTGAGGTGTGGAAAGTATTAGGCGCCGTCAAAACCGAGTTTGAGCGTTATGGCGATTGGGTGGAGAAGGTGCGCGAGCAAGTGCAAAAAGCGGCCGACACTTTGGACCGTGCCGATACGCGTAGTCGTCAAATGCGCCGTGCCTTGAAGAACGTCGAAGCTTTGCCCGAAGGTGAAGCGCAAGCCTTGTTGCCCAAGTTTGACGACGCCTTGGAAGAATCTGACGTGAAAGCGGACGCCAAAGTTTGAAACGTGAACTCACCAAGCTGATTGCAGGCCAGGTGTGCCTGCACGCTTGTATGGCGGGCATGCGCATGGCCGCCCCTTTGCTGGCTTTGCGCAATGGCCAAAGCGAAGCTGCCGTTGGCTTTTTGCTCGCCATGTTTGCCTTGACCCAAGTGTTCTTGGCCTTGCCCGCAGGCCGCTATGCGGACCTGCATGGTTTGAAACGTCCTGTGTTGTGGAGCGTGCTCATGGGGGCCATCGGTGCAGGCGCTGCCGCGGTATGGCCCGTCTTTCCTGTGTTGTGTTTCAGTGGTTTGATGACGGGCGGTGCCACGGGCATTGCCATCATTGCTTTGCAACGCCACGTGGGGCGTGCCGCGCAGGGCTTGGCGCAGATGAAGCAAGCGTTCAGTTGGCTGTCCATCGCGCCTGCATTTTCAAACTTCATTGGCCCATTCACCGCGGGTTTGTTGATTGACCATGCCGGCTTTCAGTGGGCATTTGCTGCGATGGCTTTGTTGCCTGTGATCGCGTGGTTGTGGATCCGCCAAGCGCATGAGTTGCCCAAGGTGGTGAAGCCCGAAGGGCATGAAAACAACAGCGCTTGGGATTTGTTGAACGACCCCATGTTTCGGCGCTTGCTGATGGTCAATTGGTTTTTGTCGGCATGTTGGGATGTGCACACCTTTGTCGTGCCTATCTTGGGTCACGAGCGCGGTCTGAGTGCTTCGGCGATTGGCACGATCTTGGGCGTATTTGCACTGGCTGCAGCTTTCATTCGCATGATGATGCCGTTCATCGCCGCACGTTTGCACGAGTGGCAAGTGGTCACGGGTGCGATGCTCATCACCTCGTTCATGTTGGCCGTCTACCCGTTTACCGAGACGGCTTGGTTGATGGGGGCATGCTCGGTGTTGGTGGGCTTGTCGTTGGGCGGTGTTCAACCCATGATCATGAGTACCTTGCACCAAATCACGCCAGAGCATCGGCATGGTGAGGCGCTGGGCCTTCGCTTGATGGGCATCAACGCATCGAGTGTGCTGATGCCCATGGTGTTTGGCGCAGCAGGCACCGTCATTGGCATCAGCGGGGTGTTTTGGTGTGTGTCAGCCGTGGTGGGCTTGGGCTCGCGCAGCGCGTATTTGCTCAGAGTTCATAAAAAGAGCGAATGAAGTTCCAAGCGTCGTCCACGCTGTCGACGTAGGTGAACAAGTCCAAGTCTTCCTCTGAAATCACGCCTTCTTCCACCAACACGTGGGGGTTGAACAAACGCTTCCAATATGCGCTGCCGAACAGCACGATGGGCACGGGCTTGGATTTTTTGCACTGCACCAGCGTGAGCGTTTCAAACAATTCGTCCAAGGTACCAAATCCGCCAGGGAATGCCACCAAGGCTTTGGCGCGCATCATGAAATGCATTTTGCGCAAGGCAAAGTAGTGGAACTTGAAGCTCAGGCCGGGCGTGATGTAAGGGTTGGGTGTTTGTTCGTGGGGTAGGGCGATGTTGAGCCCTACGCTGATGCCGCCCGCTTCTTGTGCGCCACGGTTGGCCGCCTCCATGATGCCAGGGCCACCGCCCGTGCAGATGAACAGCTTGCGTCCGTTGGTTTTGCCTTCACTGAATTTGGTGATGGTGTGGGCCAAGGCGCGTGATTGTTCGTAATAGCGCGCGTTGCGCACCAAGACTTCGGCTTTGGCAATCGCGGCTTCATCGCCGCTGGCGCGTGCTTGCATGAGTTGCAGGTGTGATGCTTCTTCGCTGCGAAAACGTGCGCTGCCAAAAATCACCACCGTATGCTCGATGCCGCGTTCGATGTGCGCCAAATCGGGCTTAAGAATTTCCATCTGAATGCGCAAGCCGCGCGTCTCGCGACGCAGCAAAAACTCGGGGTCGGCAAACGCCAATCGGTTCGACTCGGGCTTGAGGGAGTCGCCGTTGTCATAGTGCGCTTTGAGGGTTTCCCAAGCTTCGGCAAGGCGTCGGTCGTGAGGGTCTAGCATTCCATCCATGCAGTGATGTTACATGGCAGACATGACGGATACGTGGGCCATAAAAAAGGCTCCCGAAGGAGCCTTGATTGGCTAAACCGTTGAAGGCTTAGACGCGCTTGCGGTATTCGCCTGTGCGTGTGTCGACTTCGACTTTGTCGCCTTGGGCCACGAACAATGGCACAGCCACTTCGAAGCCTGTTGCGAGTTTGGCGGGCTTCAACACTTTGCCTGATGTGTCGCCTTTGACAGCTGGCTCAGTCCAAGTGATTTCGCGCACCACGTTGGTAGGCAATTCAACAGAAATAGCTTTCTCGTCGTAGAACACCACTTCGAGTTCCATGCCGTCTTCGAGGTAGTTCAGAGCGTCGCCCATGTTGCTGGCTTCGACTTCGTATTGGTTGAAGTCGGCGTCCATGCACACGTACATGGGGTCTGCAAAGTAAGAGTAGGTGCAATCCTTCTTGTCCAAGATGACTTGGTCCATCTTGTCGTCGGCCTTGAACACGACTTCGGTACCGAAGTTAGCGATCAAGCTTTTCAATTTCATGCGAACGGTGGAAGAGCCACGGCCGCCACGTTGGTATTCGGTGCGCAGGACAACCATGGGGTCCTTGCCGTGCATGATGACGTTGCCAACGCGGATTTCTTGTGCGGTTTTCATAGTGATGTGAAGTTTTCTAAGAGGGTTGTGGCCCAAGCAGCATTGGCTGCGACGGGGTTCGCAAAGCCGCTTATTTTAGCGTTTTTGGGCCACGAAACTGAGTAATAGGCTGGTGAGGTCGGTTTGGGCCAATAAACGCTGTTGCGTTTGATGGCCCCAAGCATGCCAATGGTCAATGGCGGTGCGGGATAGCGCAGGAAGTGGCCCTGTTTCTAAGCCGTTCCAAACCGCGTGAAATTTCCTTAAATCGGCAGGCATGTCCAGCGCTGCTTCAAAGGCTTGCAGCTTGTCGTGGTGAGCCAAATCGTCTTGCGGGTAGATGTGCCATGCAAACGGTTTGCCTGCCCACAGGGCGCGCACCAGCGAGTCTTCGCCACGCACAAAGTTGAAGTCGCAAGCCCACAGCAAGTGGTCAAAGTCTGTTTGGCTGAGGTAGGGCAGTTGGCTGATGTGTAGCAGGCCTGCGCCGCGGCTGGACATGTGCAGGGCCTGGGTGGCCGCTGCTACGGCCGCTCTGGGTCGACCTTGGGCTACAAGCAAACGGGCGGGGGTGGCTGCTTGGCTGAGTTGTTTTAGCAAATCGGGCAAGGCTGCGGGTTCGTAGCAAAACAGGCTGATGAGGCGCTCGTTGGCTGCGATGGGTTTGTCGAGTGGCAGGCCAGCTAGCCAGGCTGCGCGGTCAAACTTGGATTGCCGAGTTTGGCTTGTGGTCACGGTGCTGGGTGTGCCGCCACTGGGTGTCGTTGTTGCGGTGGGGGCTTCAAGCAAATTCGGCTCGCGCAACAAACCACCCGTGTCGGGCGTGAAGCCCGGATAGAAAAACCATTTGGTCATCCCGCGTGCAGGGCCGCTCATCACGGGTGAAGCCAAGCCGTGCGAGCGGGCCACGTAGCCCTCGGCGCTCAGGTATTCGAGGTTGACCCAGATGGGCAATCTGCCTTGTGCCATGAGTGCTTGAAACGCTTCGGGGAGTTCGCAGCCGAAGGCTTCGACCACCACATCGCCTATGTTGAACGTGCTATCTTGAGCCAGGGATTGCATGGCTGCATCATCAGGCCAAGCATGAACAGTGATACCCGCACAACCTTTCGGCGCCATCCAGGCGAGTGCTGAAGCGTCATCCACCCACAAGCGCACAGCGTGGCCGCGCTGCGCGAGATCAGCGCATAGCCGCCAACACACACCGAGGTCGCCGTGGTTGTCGATGACGCGACAAAAAATATCCCAACGCAGGCTGGGTGATGAAGGGGTATCGAATTTCACGCCTCAGATTGTCCACAATACAGGGATGGAAGAAAAAACCGCACCACGCCACCCACCCGAGCTGTTAGAGCTGGTGGCCAGCTTGCCTGCGCTGCCCGGTGTGTACCGCTACTTTGATGCGCAAGAGCAAGTGCTGTACGTGGGCAAGGCCATCAACCTGAAAAAGCGGGTGTCGAGCTATTTCCAAAAAGACCACGGTGGCACACGCATTGGCCACATGGTGACCAAGATTGTGCGTATGGAAACCACGGTGGTGCGCTCGGAGGCCGAGGCGCTGCTGCTGGAAAACAACCTCATCAAAACGCTCAAGCCCAAGTACAACATCTTGTTTCGGGATGACAAGAGCTATCCGTATTTGAAGATGACGCGTGGTGTGGCAGTCAAGATAGACGAGCCGCCTAAGCCAAGCGTCAACCCCAGCCCCCAACAAGTGCCACGCGTGGTGTATTACCGAGGCGCGGTAGACAAACGCCACGATTACTTTGGCCCATACCCCAGCGTGTGGGCGGTGCGCGAGGCCATTCAGCTGCTGCAAAAAGTGTTTCGCTTGCGCACCTGCGAAGACACGGTGTTCAACAACCGCACGCGTCCGTGTTTGCTGTTTCAAATCAAGCGTTGCTCGGGGCCGTGTGTGGGGCTGATTTCTGTGCCCGATTACCAGCGCGATGTGGACAGCGCCATGCGCTTATTGCGCGGCGAAACCCAAGAGGTGATGGGCAGCATCGAAGCACGGATGATGGCGCACGCCGAGAGGCTGGAGTTTGAACAAGCCGCAGAGCTGCGCAACCAAATGAGTGCGCTCTCCAAAGTGCTGCATCAACAAGCGGTGGACACCGTGGGCGACCAAGACGTGGACATCCTCGCCGTCAAAGTTCAAGGTGGCAAAGCTTGTGTCAACTTGGCCATGGTGCGTGGTGGCCGCCACTTGGGTGACCGGCCTTACTTCCCTGTGCATGTGGACGATGCTGAGCCCACCGAGGTGCTGGAGGCGTTTTTGAGTCAGCACTATTTGGATGTGCCAGTACCGCCCGCGCTCATCACCAGCCACGCGGTGGACAAAGAATTGCTGCAAGCGTTGACCGAGCAAACCGGCGTGAAGATTACTGCCGTGCACAACCCACGCGAGCAACGCCGCGTATGGCTAGAAATGGCGCAACAAAACGCAGATATTCAACTGGCCCGTTTGCTGGCTGAAGAGGGCTCGCAACAAGCGCGCACGCGTGCTCTGGTAGACGCGCTTGATTTAGCGCCTGAAGATTTAGAACAGTTCCGTGTGGAGTGCTTTGACATTTCGCACACCTCGGGCGAGTCCACGCAGGCGTCGTGCGTGGTGTTTCATCACCACAAAATGCAAAGCGCCGAATACCGCCGTTACAACATCGATGGCATCACGGGTGGTGACGACTACGCCGCCATGCGCCAAGTGCTGGTGCGTCGCTACAGCAAGCTGGCGGAGGCCGTGCGTGCGGGCGAGGGTAAGCTGCCCGACCTCGTGCTCATTGACGGCGGCAAAGGCCAAGTGTCGATGGCGCGTGAGGTGTTTGAGTCGCTCGGGCTTGACCTCTCTCGCATCGTGGGCGTGGAAAAAGGCGAGGGCCGCAAAGTGGGCCTAGAAGAGTTGGTGTTTGCCGATGGTCGCGAGAAGGTGTACCTCGGCCGTGACTCAGCTGCGTTGATGCTGGTGGCGCAAATTCGCGACGAGGCCCACCGCTTTGCCATCACCGGCATGCGTGCCGCACGCGCCAAAGTGCGTGTGGGTGGCAGCAAGCTCGAAGAAATTCCAGGTGTTGGGCCAAAGAAACGCGCCAAGTTGCTGCAGCGCTTTGGCGGAGCACGCGGCGTGGGCGATGCCAGCGTGGCTGACCTGTGTACCGTGGAAGGTATTTCGGAAGAGTTGGCGCAAACGATTTACAACGCGCTGCGCTAGTCACTAGCTTTAGGCTTTGACGACTTCCAGCAAACGATCCAAGCCACCTTCGTTGATAGCCACCATGGCTTGCTCACGCACCTTGGGTTTGGCGTGGTACGCCACCGACAAACCCGCTTCGCCCATCATCAGCAAATCGTTCGCGCCATCGCCCATGGCAATGGCTTGTTTGGGACTGATGCCCATTTGCGCGCAGATGTGCAGCAGCATCTTGCGCTTTTCTGCGCCGTCACAAATATCGCCCCAGTCTTGCGTGACCACATCACCTGTGAGGTGGCCGTTGTCAATCGCCAGCACGTTGCTGCGGGCGTAGTCGATGTTGAGCATCTCGCACACACGGTCGGCAAAGAAGGTAAAGCCGCCGCTGACCAACAACACTTTCATGCCGTGGGCTTTGCAGGTGTCTACCAATGTTTTAGCGCCTGGGTTCAAGCGCAGGCGCTGTTCAAACACCTCGTTCAAGGCGGTTTCGGGTACGCCTTTGAGCAGCGCCACACGGCGGCGCAAGCTGTCTTTGAAATCGGTAATTTCACCGCGCATTGCTGCCTCGGTGATAGCCGCCACCTCGGCCTTACGGCCTGCAGCATCTGCGATCTCGTCAATGCACTCGATGTTGATGAGCGTCGAGTCCATGTCAAACGCGATGAGTTTGAAGTCTTGGAGTTTCAGGGGGGCGGTGAAGCCTTGGATGGCAAGGTCGGGGGCGAATTCGGTTGCAGAAGTCATGGGGTGTGATTATCGGGTTACCGAATGATGGGTAATTTGGTAGCTCTTGAATGAAATAAGGTGATAATTTTTGCATACATATGTTGCATATGCGTTTACTGCAGATAGAGCCAAACTAAGGAAGGTTTTCATGAATATTTGTTTGTCGCAGCACTCTTTCCATGAGTGGAGGATGTGTGATGAATGAAAAAAAAGTTGTGCTTGTTCTCAGCAAAGACGGTATTTGGGAAGATAAAACGGACGAAATTCTTGAGTGCCTTTTTGCTCCGAATGGCGTTCGCATTCATATTCGGTTCAAGAGTAATCCAGAGAAGATTTTTCCGTACTCTCAAGAGCGGGTGCGTCAGTTGGAGGATCCCATTACGACTCACAATCCAGCCGAAGTTCAACTTCGCGTTAGAGGTAAGATTCTTTTGGGTGTTGAGAGCATTACCAAATATGTTGATTTTTATCTTGTGACATCGCACGGAAAACGCAGGCCATATAACGTTTCAGATGTGGATGTTGAACGCAATATTGCAGTTGATCCAGCCTGCAAGACTGCACTAGATTACTTTCGTTCAATTACGGAAGTAGTTGGCGTTCAAAATAATGAAGATCAATCTCTCTTAAGCAAACAGTTTGGTTTTTTATCTCAAGTTTCTGATGCCAGCGTTCTCGCCAAATATTTGACACCAGATGCTGCATTAAAGGCGTTAGAGTCACCTGAGGTATTAATTTATCCGTTCGGCACGAACGTCAGTCAGAAGGTCGCTGTTGAGAAGGCATTTCAATCACAAGTTGTTCTTGTTCAAGGGCCGCCAGGCACAGGTAAAACGCAAACCATTCTAAATGTGATTGCAAATGCAATTCGTTTGGGTCAAACAGTGGCGGTTGTTTCTAACAATAATGCGGCGACTCAAAATGTTGCAGAAAAACTTGAGAAGCATGGGTTAGGTTTTTTGCTTGCCCCCCTCGGACGGAGAGCAAATAAAGATTTATTTATTGAACGGCAAAGTGCATATCCAGACTGGATTTACCAACCACGTAATGAGGGGAGCAGTCTCTGTGAGCTTGAGGCACACCTCAAGTTATTGACAATTTCCCTTGATCGATTGATTCAGGCAAACAATGAGCGTGCGATGCTTGTTGGGAAGATCTCTCAAACTCGGGCAGAGTTTGAGCTTCACAAAAGATTGCAAGAAACAAAGCCATCAGAGATGGCTTTCAGCTTATCTCGAAAATTGTCAGCACATGATTTGTTGAACTTGCTTGTCGAAGTCGAAGAAGTCGACTGGCGTGTGCAAATAAATTTTTTCCGTTTAGTAAAAGAAATTTTTATCTATGGAATACGGGGGCGAAAAAGACGACGTCAGCTCTTCTCTGAAGGTGCGATGGTTTTACGCAGTCTTTACTACCAGACGTATTTGTCAGAGTTGCAGGAGCAATTGTCACAAGTGGAGAGTGTTCTGAATGAGAATAACTTTCTAACTGTGCAGCAAGAGGTTCAAGAAACGTCATGGAAGTTGTTGCGGGAAATCGTTGCTAAGAGGTTTTGTCATCAAGCGGAACGAACGAAATTTACAAGCCGCGAGTTGTGGTCTAAGTACGATACTTTCTTAAAAGAATATCCTGTTGTCTTCAGTACAACACATTCAATAAAAACTTCTTTATCACCAGATTGCCTTTATGACCTCATTATTCTTGATGAATCGTCACAGGTTGATGTTGCAACTGGTACTCTTGCCTTGTCGTGTGCGAAACGTGCGGTCATCGTCGGTGATGAAAAACAGCTGCCGAATGTCATTTCTTCCAACATAAAACAACGAACTTTGGATGTTTGGAATAAGTATGACTTGAGTTGCCAAGCGTGGAATTACGCAAATCAAAGCTTGCTTTCTTCTGCAAAAGCAATGTGGCCTCAGGCGCCTAATGTTTTGCTGAAAGAGCATTACCGTTGTCATCCGAAGATTGCTGGATTCTTCAATCAGAAGTTTTATGACAACCAACTCATTGTTATGACAAAAGATGAGGGTGAGTCAGATGTAATGCAGGTGATTTTTACTCCATTAGGCAATCATGCACGGGTACGCATCAATCAACGTCAGGCAGAAGTTATCCAGCAAGAAATACAGCCAGACTTGCTTCGAAAAGGAGTGACTGATGTCGGGGTTATTGCGCCATATCGAGATCAAGTGGCTATGCTCAAACAAACCTTAGGTTCTGAAGTCGAGGTTGATACAGTGCATGGCTTCCAAGGTCGAGAGAAGCAAGCCATCATCATGTCTACAGTCGACAATGAAATTGGCGAGTTTGTCGATGATCCGCAAATGCTGAACGTCGCAGTGTCTAGAGCGCAAAGAAGCTTCACGGTCATCATGTCTAACGAACGCGATAACTTCGATACAAATTTTGGGGATCTTGTTCGCTATATTCGTTACCAAAATCAATTAGTCAAACATTCTGAAGTTCGTTCAGTGTTTGATTTGCTCTATAAAGATTACGCTGAGGTTCGTAAACAATTTTTGGATGATCACGGTCGTACATCCGAGTGGGACTCCGAGAGTCTTGCTGAAGCCGTTGTTAAACATGTCTTAGCAAAACCCGATTTTTCAAAAATGAGTCTTTCTTGTATGAGGCATGCGCCGCTTGCATGGCTGATTGGTGATGCCTCCAAGTTAAATGAACGTGAGCGGGAATTTGCTCGCCATCCTTGGGCGCATGTTGATTTGTTGGTGTACGACACTATCGGAAAATTACCAATTCTAGGAGTCGAAGTTGATGGGTGGAAATTCCATCGACCAGGAACGATTCAATCAGAGCGAGATAAGGTGAAAAACACAGTTCTTAAACACATCGATTTGTCTTTGGTTAGGCTTTCAACGACGGGTAGCAACGAAGAGGTGGTTATTGAAAATGCGCTCAGAGAAATTGTTCATTCGGGCGTGCCACGTACGAAGGTGACCGTTGAGAGTAATTAACTTTTTAAATAAATCTGATCGGACCAAGTAGCCAACCAATAAGGCTTGAACGCCACAAAGATGGCGCATATCATGCCCGTGATGAACGCGTCACCCCAGGCCATGAGCCAAAACGCGATGACGGACAAGCCGCTGCTCACATTGGGTAGTTCGTGCCCTGTCCACTGGGCCAAGAGGCTGGCTGCAAAGATGCACAGCACCGAGCACAAAAAGCCTCGGCCCAGCACATACACAAACGGGTGGTGCGTCACCCAGCGGCGCAACGCTGCGCCCAACAGCAGAGCAAAGGTGGCGGGTAGCAAGCCTTGCCAAACGATGAGGGCGGTCGCGGTGTCTACCGAGGTGGCCGATATCAAGGTGGTGATGATGCCCACCGCCACGAGGGCCAGCACAGCCAAGGGCCAACCCAGCATGAGTGTGACCAGTGGTGCACCCGACCAATGCAGCTGCAGCGGCATGTGGTGCAAGCTGGGCAAGGCCCACAGCCACGGCAGCAGCACCAAGGTGGCCAGCAAGGGCGTGAGCAGTTCAGTGCCCACCAGCATGCGCCAAGGTTTGAGCCACAGCGATGCACACAGGCAAGCCAAGATGACAGCGATTTCAAAGTCCATGGTTATGACTGTGCCTCTGCCGCCTTGGCCACAGGCGCGGTGGGTGTGCCGAGTGAGCGCAACACATCGCGCACCATTTGCGCACGGGCTTGTGGTTCAGGCAGCTCGCGCTCGATGCGCAAGCGGTCATTGCCAGCCAGTTTGATGTGCTTGTTTTTTTGCACCAGCTCGATGATGCGCATGGCGTCAAACGGTGGGTTGGGCTTGAAGCTGATGTGGGTCACACCGAGTGCAGCGTCTACCTTAGTCACACCATAGCTGCGGGCTTGTACGCGCAGGCGATGTACGTCGATGAGGGTTTGCGCTTGCGCAGGCAGTTTGCCAAAGCGGTCCACGATTTCTTCCAGCAGTGCGTCAATTTGGTCGCCCGTTTTGGCAGTGGCCAATTTCTTGTAGAACGACAAGCGCAGGTGCACATCGCCACAGTAGTCGTCGGGCAGCAGGGCGGGGGCGTGCAGGTTGATTTCGGTGGTGGCGCTCAAGGGGCTGAGCAAGTCTGGCTCTTCTCCGTTCTTCAACGCGCGCACGGCCTCAGACAACATTTCGTTGTAAAGCTGAAAGCCCACTTCCAGCATGTTGCCGCTTTGGTTTTC
Organism: Limnohabitans sp. TS-CS-82; assembly: GCF_002943475.1. NCBI lineage: Bacteria > Pseudomonadati > Pseudomonadota > Betaproteobacteria > Burkholderiales > Comamonadaceae > Limnohabitans > Limnohabitans sp. TS-CS-82. Next base: position 117,330 of record NZ_PTQX01000012.1, read on the forward strand.
GCCCAGTACTTCGCCTGCGCCACGAATTTCAAGGTCGTGCATGGCGAGGTAAAAGCCTGATCCAAGTTCTTCCATTTGCTGAATCGCATCCAAGCGTTGCGAGGCTTGCTTGGTGAGGCCCTGTGTGTCGGGCACCATGAGGTAGGCATAGGCTTGGTGATGGCTGCGACCCACGCGACCGCGCAGCTGGTGCAGCTGTGCCAAACCAAATTTGTCGGCGCGGCTCATGATGATGGTGTTGGCGCTGGGCACGTCAATGCCAGTTTCGATGATGGTGGAGCACAACAGCATGTTGTAGCGCTGGGCTACGAACTCGCGCATGACACGTTCAAGTTCGCGCTCAGGCATTTGGCCGTGGGCTACCGCGATACGTGCCTCGGGCAGCAGCTCTTCTAGCTGCGCGCGGCGGTTTTCAATGGTGGCCACATCGTTGTGCAAGAAATAACACTGGCCGCCACGTTTGAGTTCGCGCAGCACGGCTTCACGAATCACGCCATTGCCTTCGTTGCGGACAAAGGTTTTGATGGCTAGGCGGCGTTGTGGCGCCGTGGCGATGACGCTTAAATCACGCAGGCCTTCGAGGGCCATGCCCAGCGTGCGCGGAATGGGCGTGGCGGTGAGCGTGAGCACATCCACCTCTGCGCGCATGGCTTTCATGGCTTCTTTGTGACGCACGCCAAAGCGGTGTTCTTCGTCGATGATGAGTAAGCCTAGGTCTTTGAACTTGACCGACTCGCTGAGCAGCTTGTGCGTGCCAACCACGATGTCGACTTGGCCTTCAGCCAAACCTTTGGCAGCAGCAGTGATTTCTTTGGCCGAGCGAAAGCGGCTCATCTCGGCAATTTTGATGGGCCACTTGCTGAAGCGGTCTACCAATGTTTGGTAATGCTGCTCGGCTAGCAAAGTGGTGGGGGCCAAGAAGGCCACTTGCTTGCCACCCGTCACGGCCACAAAGGCGGCGCGCAAGGCCACCTCGGTTTTGCCAAAGCCCACATCGCCACACACCAAGCGGTCCATGGGGCGAGGGCTGATCATGTCTTGCATGACGGCGTGAATAGCAGCGCGTTGGTCGGCGGTTTCTTCAAAGCCAAAATCGTTGGCAAAGGTTTCGTAGTCTTGCGGCGAGTAGCGGAAGGGGTGGCCTTGGCGTGCGGCGCGGCGGGCGTAGATGTTCAGCAGCTCGGCGGCGGCATCGCGCACTTGTTCGGCAGCGCGGCGTTTGGCTTTGTCCCACTGGGCAGAGCCGAGTTTGTGCAATGGTGCTTCGTCGGCACTCACGCCGGTGTAGCGACCAATCAAATGCAGCTGGCTCACAGGCACATAGAGCACGGCGTTGTCGGCGTATTCAAGGTGCAAGAACTCTTGCAGCGCGGGTGTTCCGTCGGCATTCTTCTCGCCCAAGTCCATGTTGATCAGGCCACGGTAGCGACCAATGCCGTGGGCGTTGTGCACCACGGGGTCGCCCAAGTTGAGTTCGGACAAGTCTTTGATGAGCGCTTCGACATCGCTGACTTGTTCTTGTTTCTTGCGGCGGCGCGTGGTTGCACCGACTGCAAACAGTTCGGTCTCGGTGATCAGGTCGAGGCCAGCTTCGGTCCAGCTAAAGCCAATTTGCAATGCGGCGGTTGCAATGCCGATTTTTTCGGCGCTGCCTTCGAACTCTGCCAGCGAATCAAACGCAGGTGGGCTGACGTTGGACGAGCGCAAGAAATCGAGCAAGCTTTCGCGGCGGCCATCGCTCTCGGCCAAGATGAGCAAGCGGTTGGCTGTTTTGCCAGCGTACGCTTGCAGCTTTTGCAGTGGGTCTGCCGCACCGCGAACCACGGTGAGGTCGGGCAGTGCTTGAGCAAACGCGTTGTCAATCACATCGGTCACATGCGGGCGCAGTGCAAATTGTGCGTAGCTGTTGGCAGAAGCGTAAAACTGTTCGGCGCTTAAAAACAAATTGGCAGGCGGCAAAGCAGGACGCTCGGGGTCGCCTTGCACCAAACGATAGCGGTCTTGCGTGTCTTGCCAAAAGCGTTGGAACACGGGCTCTAAGTCGCCATGCAACACCACCGTGGCCGAAGTGCCAAGGTAGTCAAACACCGTGGCGGTTTCTTCAAAGAACAACGGCAGGTAGTACTCAATACCAGCGGTGGCCACGCCGTTGCCTATGTCTTTGTAGATGCGGCTCTTGGTTGGGTCGCCATCGAGCATTTCGCGCCAACGGTTGCGAAACAGCGCACGCGCGGCATCGTCCATGGGGAACTCGCGGCCTGGCAACAAGCGTACTTCGGGCACGGGATAGAGGCTGCGTTGGCTGTCGGGGTCAAATGTGCGAATGGAGTCGATTTCGTTGTCAAACAAATCGACGCGATAAGGCACCAACGAGCCCATGGGGAACAGGTCAATCAAACCGCCTCGCACCGCGTATTCGCCTGGGCTGACAACTTGCGTGACGTGCGTGTAGCCCGCCAGCGTGAGCTGAGATTTAAGCTTGGCTTCATCCAGCGCCTGCTTGACTTTGAAGTGGAAGGTGTAGCCCGCCAAGAAGGCAGGCGGAGCCAAGCGGTAAAGCGCTGTGGTGGCTGGAATCAGCACCACATCGGCGTCGCCCTGCGAAATGCGCCACAAAGTGGCTAACCGTTCGCTAATCAGATCTTGGTGGGGCGAGAAGCTGTCGTAGGGCAGCGTTTCCCAGTCTGGGAAAAGCACGCAGCGCAAGTCTGGGGCGAAGAACGCCATTTCGTCTTGCAGGCGCTGGGCATCCACTGCATCGGCGGTGATCATGGCGACACGTTGGTGTTTGGATTTTTCGCGCGTGCTCAGCTGTGCGAGCAGCAATGCGTCCGCAGAGCCGACAGGGCGGGGCATGGCAAATCGTTTGCCGGGACTCAAAGAGGGCAGGTGCATTGGGGTAATTCTAGAATGGGGGCTGAGCTTTCTATTTGCTGAGGCTCAAACCTATTTAATGTCCTTACACACCAACAGCCCTCTTCGTTTTTTTGCCGTCATTCCTTGCGCAGGCTTTGGCAGCCGCGCGGGCACGGCAATGCCTAAGCAATACCAAGCCATTGCAGGCCTGCCCATAGTGGTGCACACGCTCAAAGCTTTTGCAGGCGTGCAGCGTATGGCCAAAGGTGTTCTGGTGCTGGCCCCTGATGATGTGCACATGGCGGGTGTGTTGGCTGCGCATCCGCAGCCTATGTTTGAAACATCGCGCACAGGCGGAGCCACACGTGCACAGAGCGTGTTGGCAGGCTTGCGTGAACTGGTGAAGCAGGGCGCACACGACACGGATTGGGTATTGGTACACGATGCGGCGCGTTGCTTGGTGACGCCTGAACAAATCAATGCGTTGATAGATGCTTGCCAAGACGATGCGGCGGGTGGTTTACTGGCTCACAAATTGGCTGATACTTTGAAAGCAGAGGCCAACGGCCGTGTGGCCCAAACGGTGGACCGTTCTGACAAGTGGTTGGCGCAAACGCCGCAAATGTTTCGCATAGGCGTGTTGCTACAAGCCTTAGAACACGCAGGTGCTGCAGTAACTGATGAAGCCAGTGCCATCGAGGCAATGGGTTTGAGCCCGTTGCTCGTGCCCGGCAACGCGCAAAACTTCAAGGTAACTTACCCTGAAGACTTTGCCTTGGCGGCTGCTATTTTGAATTCGCGTCAATGACGCATGCTCGATTGAAAGAACGCACGATGACGGTACCCTCATTTCGAATTGGTGAAGGCTGGGATGTGCATGCTTTGGTAGAAGGTCGCCCGCTCATGCTGGGCGGGATGCACATTGCACACACACACGGTTTGCTAGGTCATTCAGACGCAGATGTGTTGCTGCATGCCATCACCGACGCCTTGCTGGGAGCCGCAGCGTTGGGCGACATTGGCCGACATTTTTCAGACACCGATGCCGCCTACAAAGGCGCTGACTCTTGGGTGTTGCTGCAAAAGACGGCCGAGATGGTACGCGCCGCAGGTTTTCAGATTGGCAACATCGACAGCACCGTGATTGCGCAAGCACCTAAGCTGGCAGCGCACATGCCAGCGATGTGTCAACGCATTGCTGAGGCGCTAGAGATTGATGTGTCGCGCGTGAATGTGAAGGCGAAGACAGCCGAAAAAATAGGCCCTGTGGGACAGGGCCTAAGTATGGAAGCTCGCGCAGTGGCGTTGATTTATTGATGGCTGGGAGGTTTAGGGCCTAAGGCGGCTAAACCTTCTACCACTTCGCGCACCACGCGGCGGTGTTCGGGTTGCAAGCCGAAGTAGCGAGAAATCAACTGTTGGTCGACCAAATTGATGCGCTCGTCGGTCAAGGCTTCATCCGCAGGGCGGGGTGGTGGCGTACCAAACAACAAACCTTCGGGTGAAATTTTGAGCCACTTGGACAAAACCAAGAGCTTGTCTTGCTTAGGAATGGACACACCCATGAGCCAATTGCGTGCAGCGTGTGAAGAGATGCCCTCTCCCCAGTACCGCAAGTTGAACTCATTTGCGACGACAGTTGCAGAAACTCGGACGCCCGCATCTTTGAGAGCGGCGCGAAAACGATCTGCAAATTTACTGGTTTCTTTAGGGTAGGTTTGTGTCATACCTCGAAGGTAAGAGAGATTTGACTCGATGATGTAATTGTAAGTAAAAAAATTATCGCATTTAATTGAAAAGTATTACAAATACAGCCAAATCTCTCAAATTAATTACTGTGCAGTCCAACCCCCGTCCATATTCCAAGCAACACCGCGCACGTTGTTGCCGGCTTTAGAGCAGAAGAACACAGCCAACTCACCCAGTTCTTCGGGGGTGGTGAATTGCATCGAAGGTTCTTTTTCACCCAGCAGCAGCTTGATGGCTTCATCATTAGAAATATTCAAGGCTGCAGCTTTGGCATCCACTTGCTTTTGAACCAAGGGTGTGAGCACCCAGCCAGGACAGATGGCGTTGCAGGTCACGCCTGTGGTGGCGTTTTCAAGGGCGGTAACTTTGGTCAAACCCACGATGCCGTGTTTGGCCGCCACATAGGCAGACTTTTGGGCAGAGCCCACCAAGCCGTGAATGGATGCCACGTTGATGATGCGGCCCCAGTTTTGTTTTTGCATGTAGGGCAGAGCCAAGCGCGAGGTGTGGAAAGCGCTGGTGAGGTTGATGGCGATGATGGCGTCCCAGCGCTCCACGGGGAAGTCTTCCACCGAGGCCACATGCTGGATGCCCGCGTTGTTGACCAAAATGTCCACGCCACCAAAGGTGTCGGCTGAAAACTTCATCATGTCTTCGATGTCTGCGGCTTTGCTCATGTCTGCGCCGTGATAAGCAACTTGGACGCCCAAGGCTGCTATTTCGGCCTTGGGGCCTTCGGTGTCGCCAAAGCCGTTGAGAATGATGTTGGCGCCTTGATGAGCCAAGGCTTTGGCAATACCCAAACCAATGCCACTGGTGGAACCGGTGACCAAAGCTGTTTTACCGACAAGTGTGCGTTCTGACATTTTTGAAAACTCCATGCATTACGATGAGAAACCTATAGACATTATGTGGTTCAGCGGCTTACATGAAACATAACGGAGAAACGCAGCGCACATCGCTCTTGAGCGCCACGTTGCAAGATTTGCCAGATCAACCTGAGGCGCTGACGCGTGCGCGCGCTTTTGCCCAGCCTTTGCTTATGGGCGCGGCGCTGGATACGGGCGAAGACGTGTTGGCGCATGCGGACGCGGTCGCCCAAATCTTGAGCGTGATTGGTGGCTCAGAGGCTATGCAAGCTGCTTGTTACTTGGTTTACGCCTCAGAACATTTGCAAAAGCCAGAGGAGGTGATTGCCAAAGCCTTTGGCGCTAGTTACGCCGAGTTGGCTTTGGAAACCACTCGCTTGATTCGTGTGCAGCGCCAAGCTCGCGCTGTGGCAGCTGAATCACAAGTGGCAGCTTTGCAAACCGAGAACGTGCGCAAGATGTTGCTGGCGTTTTCGCGTGATTTGCGTGTGGTTTTGCTGCGCTTGGCGTCGCGCTTGCAAACCCTGCGCCACTTTGCCGCTAGCAAGCTGCCAGTACCGCACAGCTTGGCTTATGAGTCTTTGCATGTGTTTGCGCCACTGGCCAACCGTTTGGGTATTTGGCAAATCAAATGGGAAATGGAAGATTTGTCTTTCCGCTTCCTTGAGCCTAAGACCTACCGTGAAATCGCCAAGCTCCTCGATGAAAAGCGTGTGGAGCGCGAGAACTACATGGTGCAGTTGCGCGAGCGTCTTGAGGCTGACTTGAAAGCCCAAGGCATCACAGCGCAAGTGGCGGGGCGACCCAAGCACATTTACAGCATCGTGAAAAAAATGCGCGGCAAGTCGCTCGACTTTTCACGCGTCTTTGACGTGCGTGCTTTACGTGTGGTAGTGCCTTCGGTGCCCGATTGCTATGCCACATTGAGCATGGTGCACACCCAGTTTGCACCGATTGATTCTGAGTTTGACGATTACATTGCCAAGCCCAAATCGAACGGCTACCAGTCGTTGCACACGGTGGTGCGCGACGTGCAGGGGCGTCCGATTGAAATTCAAATTCGCACGCAAGAAATGCACGACCACGCCGAGCACGGCGTGGCTGCGCATTGGGCCTACAAAGAGGCTGGGGCCAAGGGCTATGCGGGGGTGAGTGCCTCTGGCGATTACGACGCCAAGATTGCGGTGTTGCGTCAGCTCTTGGCGTGGGAGCGCGAGCTCTCAGCCGGTGCACAAAGCCAAGCCACCACCGATGCACTGAGTGATCGCATTTATGTGCTCACACCGGATGCTGCTGTGGTCGAGCTGCCCCAAGGCGGCACACCGATTGACTTTGCCTACACCTTGCACACCAATCTCGGTCACCGTTGCCGTGGTGCGCGCGTGGATGGCGCGATGGTCCCCCTGAATACGCAGCTCAAAAACGGCCAGACGGTGGAGGTGACCGCCATCAAGGAAGGCGGTCCTTCGCGTGATTGGTTGAATCCGGAGCTTGGCTTCTTGGCCAGCTCACGTGCGCGTTCGAAGGTGAGGGCATGGTTCAACGCCCAAGCCATGCAAGAAACCGCGGCCAAAGGCCGCGAGGCTGTAGAAAAGCTTTTGCAGCGTGAAGGCAAAACAGCGATGAAGCTGGATGACTTAGCCTCGCAACTGGGCTTTAAGTCGGCCGAAGCCTTGTTTGAGGTCGTAGGCAAAGACGAGTTTTCTCTGCGCAACATTGAGACATTGCTCAATCCCCCAGCCGCGCCCATGGTGGCGGATGACTATGTACGCCTGAAGAAAGCCAAACCTAACGACAAAGCTTCTAAGAGTGGCGTGTTGGTGGTGGGCATTGACTCGTTGCTCACGCAACTCAGCAAATGCTGCAAGCCTGCACCGCCCGATGAAATTCGTGGCTTTGTGACACGCGGCAAAGGTGTGAGCATTCACCGGGCCGATTGCGGCAACTTCCGTCAAATGGCGTTGCGCAGCGGCGACCGTGTGATTGAGGTGGACTGGGGGCAGTCGGCTTCGGCGCAAGCCTTGGTCTATCCGGTGGATGTGAACATCGAAGCCTTAGACCGTCAGGGCTTGTTACGTGACATCTCTGAAGTGTTCGCCAAAGAAAAGATGAACGTGATTGGTGTGCAAACCCAGTCAGTCAAAGACTTGGCGTGGATGACATTCACTGTCGAGGTGGGCGATTCACGCCGCTTGCAAAAGGTCTTGGGCTTGGTTAAAGAGGTTCGTGGGGTGCGGACTGCGAAACGTCGCTGAAGTCTGCTATACTTTCAGCTTCGAACAATGTAGGCGCGTAGCTCAGTTGGTTAGAGCACCACCTTGACATGGTGGGGGTCGTTGGTTCGATTCCAATCGCGCCTACCATATTGTTCCCCGTCAAGCCCGGCACTGTTTGAACAGTACTGGGCTTTTCTCTTTCAACGGGAGCTGACTTCATGAGCAGCAAAAAATCAAACACTTCCGACGACACGCAAGGCCGCGTGATCAAGAAGTACCCCAATCGCCGCTTGTATGACACCGCGTCATCCAGCTATGTGGCCTTGGCAGATATCAAACAACTGGTGATGCACAACACCCCGTTTCGGGTGGTAGATGCCAAGTCGGGGGAAGACCTGACGCGTAGCATCTTGTTGCAAATCATCTTGGAACATGAGTCTGAAGGCTCTCCCATCTTGACTGAACAGGTCTTGGCCAACATCATTCGCTTTTATGGGCATTCGATGCAGGGCTTCATGGGCTCCTACCTTGAGAAGAACGTGCAAACGTTCATGGACAACGTGCCGCAGCTGCCCATCGTGCCCACACTGATGAGCAGCTATGCCGAGCAATTGCAAAAACAAACCGAACACATGATGGATGTGATGGGACTGAACCGTAAATGACTGAAGTAACAAACGCACCTAAAGTTGGCTTCGTGAGCTTGGGCTGCCCCAAGGCCTTGACCGACTCCGAATTGATCCTGACGCAACTCAGCGCCGAGGGCTATCAAACCTCTAAAACTTTTGCTGGCGCTGATTTGGTCATCGTCAACACCTGCGGCTTCATTGACGACGCTGTGAAAGAAAGCTTGGACACCATTGGCGAAGCCTTGGCCGAAAACGGCAAGGTCATCGTCACTGGCTGCTTGGGCGCACGCCAAGCCGAAGGCGGCTCAAACCTCGTGATGCAAATGCACCCCAGCGTGTTGGCCGTGACAGGCCCTCACGCCACCCAAGAGGTGATGGATGCCGTGCATACCCATTTGCCCAAGCCGCACGACCCATTCATCGACTTGGTGCCCAACAGCTTTGGCGAAGCGGGCGTCAAGCTCACGCCCAAACACTATGCGTATTTGAAAATTAGCGAAGGCTGTAACCACCGCTGCACGTTTTGCATCATCCCGTCCATGCGTGGTGACTTGGTGAGCCGTCCCATTGGCGATGTGCTCAAAGAAGCGCGCGCTTTGTTTGAAGGCGGTGTGAAAGAACTGTTGGTCATCAGCCAAGACACCTCGGCTTATGGCGTGGATGTGAAATACATCACTGGATTTTTTGACGGCCAGCCGATTAAGACGCGTACCTTGGAACTGGCGCAAGCCTTGGCCAAGTTGGCAGAGACTTATGGCGCGTGGGTGCGTTTGCACTATGTGTACCCATACCCCAGCGTGGATGAGATCATTCCTTTGATGGCCACGGGCCATGTGTTGCCGTATTTGGATGTGCCTTTTCAGCACAGCCACCCCGATGTGTTGAAGCGCATGAAGCGCCCAGCCAGCGGCGAGAAAAACCTGGAGCGCATCGCCCGCTGGCGCGAGCTGTGCCCGCAAATCGTGATTCGCAGCACCTTCATTGCAGGTTTTCCTGGTGAGACCGAAGAAGAGTTTGAGCACTTGCTCAACTTCGTGCGTGAAGCCGAAATCGACCGCGCGGGTTGCTTTGCCTACAGCCCTGTAGACGGCGCTGCTGCCAACGACATTCCAGGTATGTTGCCAAAAGAAGTGCGTGACGAGCGCCAAGCACGCTTCATGGCGGTGGCAGAAGAGGTGTCGATTGCCAAGCTCAAGCGCCGCATCGGTTCTACCATTCAAGTGTTGGTGGATTCAGCCCCTGCCGGTGGCCGCAAAGGTGGCGTGGGCCGCAGCTACGCAGATGCACCTGAGATCGATGGCGTGGTGAAGTTGTTACCACCTGAAAAACTCAGCAAAGTACTCAAAGTGGGTGAGTTCACCCGTGCCAAAGTGGTGGCGACAGACGGTCACGATCTTGTCGCATTGCCGATTTAAATTCACAAAAAACAAAAGCCACCTAAAAGGTGGCTTTCATTTAACTTATATTGGTGCCCAGGAAGGGACTCGAACCCCCACGATGTTACTCGCTAGTACCTGAAACTAGTGCGTCTACCAATTCCGCCACCTGGGCATTTCAGGAAAGAGAGCATTGTATCAAGAATTCCGTTCATACCAGTGGATTACTGGAAGAGTTTGTCGGCACCGTCTCGGGTCACCGTGATGGACATGGGTTTGTGCAACGAGATGATGGATCGCCAGACATCTTTTTGCCCCCGAATGAAATGCGCGCGGTGTTGCACCGTGACCGCGTCAAAGCACGTGTTGTTCGCTTAGACCGTAAAGGTCGTCCAGAAGGGCGCGTGGTTGAAATTTTGGAACGCTCAAAGCAACCCATCATTGGTCGTTTGCTGCAAGAGAGCGGTGTGTGGCTGGTGGCGCCTGAAGACAAGCGCTACGGCCAAGATGTGTTGATCAACAAAGGCGCGACCGCCAAAGCGATGGTCGGCCAAGTTGTGGTGGTTGAACTGACCGAGCCGCCCAGTTTGTATGGGCAGCCTGTGGGCCGTATCAAAGAGGTGTTGGGCGAAGTGGATGACCCCGGCATGGAAATCGAAATTGCTGTGCGTAAGTACGGCGTGCCGCATGAGTTCTCAGACGCTTGTTTGGCCATGGCTCGAAGCCTGCCAGACAAAGTGCGACCCGAAGATAAAAAAGGCCGTGTCGATTTAACGGATGTGCCTTTGGTCACCATCGACGGCGAAGACGCGCGCGACTTTGACGACGCCGTGTATTGCGAACCCGCCAAAGTGGGTAAGGGCAAAGGCTGGCGCTTATTGGTAGCTATCGCCGACGTGAGCAACTATGTGGAAACTGGCAGCGCGATTGATGTGGATGCTTATGACCGGGCCACCAGCGTGTACTTCCCGCGCCGTGTGATTCCGATGTTGCCTGAGAAGCTCTCCAACGGTTTGTGTTCATTGAACCCCGATGTTGAACGCTTGTGCATGGTGTGCGACATGCTTATCAGCGCATCAGGCGATGTAGAGGCTTATCAGTTTTACCCTGCGGTGATGTTCAGCCATGCACGCTTCACGTACACCGAAGTGGCGGCTATTTTGTCTAACACGCGTGGACCGGAAGCGGCTAAACGTAAAGACCGTATTGATGATTTGCTCAACCTGCACGATGTGTATGGGGCTTTGCTCAAAGCTCGACATGTGCGTGGTGCGGTCGACTTTGAAACGACCGAAACACAAATCATATGTGACGAAAGTGGTCGTATCGACAAAATCATTCCACGCGTTCGCAACGATGCCCACAAGTTGATTGAAGAGGCCATGTTGGCTGCGAACGTGTGTAGTGCTGACTTCATCTTGCAAAGCAAACACCCTGGTTTGTTCCGTGTGCACGAAGGTCCATCAGCGATGAAGATCGATGTGCTGCGTGGCTACCTCAAAGCCACAGGTGTGGGTTTGACGGTGGGCGACAACCCCAAGCCTGCCGAATTTCAAGCTATTGCAGAGGCGACCAAAGAGCGCCCCGATGCACAGCAGATTCATTCGATGTTGTTGCGCTCCATGTCGCAAGCGGTCTACACGCCCGATAACAACGGTCACTTTGGTTTGGCATTTGATGCCTACACCCACTTCACCAGCCCGATTCGTCGCTACCCTGACTTGTTGGTGCATCGCGTCATCAAAGCGATTTTGCTCAAGCGCAAATACACCTTGCCAACGCTACCCACGCCAGGTGAGGCACATGCCAAACTGGCGCGTCGATTGGCCTCGCGCGTGCGCGAGCCTGAAAACAAATTGGTTGTTAAAACCAAACCGACGCCCGACCAGCAAGCTTGGGAAGCTGCTGGTCTGCATTGCAGCGCCAATGAGCGTCGCGCCGATGAAGCCAGCCGCGATGTGGAGGCGTGGCTCAAGTGCAAATACATGCGCGAGCATTTGGGTGAAGAGTACGGCGGTGTCGTGACCTCTGCGACCGGCTTTGGCTTGTTCGTGACTTTGGATGCCATGTATGTCGAAGGCTTGGTGCACATCACCGAGCTGGGTGGCGAATACTTCCGCTTTGACGAAATGCGCCAAGAGCTGCGTGGCGAACGCACAGGTATTCGTTATGGCATCGGCTCGCGTGTACGCATTCAGGTCAGCCGCGTGGACCTAGATGGGCGCAAGATTGATTTCCGCTTGGTGAGGGAGGCCGATGAGTTGTTGCCACGCAATGGCAAAGAGGCATCCGGTTCGCCCATCCAGAACTTCAAGAGTGCGGTGAAAAAAGCGTTCACCAAAATTGGCGGCAAAGACGGACGTGGCGAACCTAAACCTGCTTCTGGTGCTCCGCGGAAATCGGGTGACAAAAAAGCCGCAGCCAAGAGCCGTCGCTCTCGCAAGTGAGTTACTGCTAAAGCAGTTTTGCTTTAACGCACCGATGCAGCAAGTGACGCTGCATCGAGCGCAGGCCCCGCGCTAGGCCAAATATCGGCCATATGGCCGTGAGCGAACACGGCTTGGCAGGCGGCTTCAAATACATCTTCATGGCGCGCGATGTACGCGCCCATCAAGCCTGCCAACACATCCCCCGTGCCGGCCGTTGAAAGCAAAGCATTGCCTGAGCCATTGATGACGGCGGTATGGTGTGGGCTGGCAATGAGGCTGCCAGAGCCTTTGAGCACCACCACGCATTGAAACGTATCGGCCAATTGCTGCGCGGCATGCAAACGGTTTTGTTGCACGTCTTTGGAGGTGCAGTTCAGCAGTCGTGCTGCTTCCAATGGGTGCGGCGTGAGCACGGTAGGCTTTCGGCGTGTGCTGCGTTTTTTCAGCAAGGTTTGCAGCGAGGTGTCGCGTGCAATGGCATTCAGCGCATCAGCATCCAGCAGCAATTTCTTTGAGGATGACAGCACGTTGTGCATCAAGGTATGAATGCCATCGCCCCCGCCGCAGCCGCACACCACAGTAGATGTTTTGAGGTCTAACTCCACAGGCTTTCGCACCATCAATGCAGGATGTGCAGCGGTGAGCGCATAGCGTGCTGCTTCGTCCATCAAGCCCAGTAGCACGCGGCCTGCGCCGCCATGCAACGCAGCTAAGCCTGCCAGCATCGCAGCGCCAGACATGCCGGGTGCGCCACCCAAGACGGACACATCTCCAAAGCTGCCTTTGTGGCTGTTGTGCGGTCGGTCTGTTGCTGCTGTGCCGTGTTGTTGCAGCCAGGCTGCTGGTGTTGTCGAGGGCGTCACGCCTAAGTTGTTGAACCACACTTGGCCTGCGGCATCTTGGCCGTCGGCGGTGAACAAGCCAGGCTTTAGGGTGAGCAGACTCAAGGTATGGCGATGAGCTCGGGTGTGGGCGGGTGCGCGATGTGGCTGGGTGGAGGAGCTTAACCATTCACCTGTGTCTGCCAACAAGCCAGTGGGAGTGTCTACGCATAACACTGGCCCTTTGCTGGCGTGAATGGCACTTAGCCATTGCGCCATCAAACCTTCAGGTGCGCGTTGTGCACCAATGCCGAGGAGGGCGTCGATGGCGAGGTCAAACTGTTGGGGTGGTTGTTCTGCAAAGGTCACGCCTGCGGCTTTGGCGCGATACCAGGCTTGTTTGGCATCTGTCGGGGCTTTTACTTCGCTACTCAGCCAAGTGACGATGGACTGTTTGCCCCAAGCTTGCAAATGAACGGCAGCTTCCAGCCCGTCACCGCCGTTGTTGCCGGGGCCGCAAGCAATCCAAACGGTGTGCGCATGCGGAGCAATGGCCATGGCCAATTGCGCGGTGGCTAGGCCAGCGCGTTGCATCAAGGTATTGGCAGGAAGTGCGGCTTGTGCTTGAAGCTCTAAGGCTTGGGTCTGCGTAACGTTGTGCAGTGGCCATCGTGCTTGGCTGCTCAGCTGTTGCGTCAGGCCCAAGGTGTTCATCGTTGAAGATGCAAGCGTTCAAGGCCTAAGCCTTGCAAATCGATGTCTGGGCTTTTGCCGTTGATGCTGTCAGCCACCACGCGTGCGCTGCCGCAGGCCAAGGTCCAACCACTCGCGCCGTGTCCTAGATTCAGCCACACACCCGACACACCGCTGGCCCCGACGATGGGCGGGCCATCGGGCAGCATGGGGCGAGAACCTTTCCACACTTGCACGTTGTCTTGTGTGCGTGCTGCGCCCGGAAACCAGTTGTCCAGCACGCGGTACAGCGTTTTGATGCTGGCGGGGTCGTGGCGTTTGGCATTGCCCCCAATTTCAGAGCCACCCGACACGCGAACGCGTTGGCCCAAACGGCTGATGGCCACTTTGTATTGCTCATCCATCACACCGCTGCGAGGTGCATCCAGCGGTTCACGTACCGCTGCGCTGATGGCGTAGCCGTGAACGGCTGCGAGGGGAATACGCAAGCCCAAAGGCCGCACCAATTGTGCGCTGGCCAAGCCCGCACAGACCACCACGGCGTCAAAATTTTCGCCCATGTCTTGCGCAGAGGTGCGAATGGTTTTGGGTTGCGCGTTGGAGAGCGGCAGCACGCTGGTGTTGAAGTGGAATTTAACGCCCAAGGATTCGGCTTCGCTTTTGAGCAGCAGCGTGAATTGACGGCAGTTGCCCACTTCGTCTTCGGGAAAGTGAACGGCTTGCGCCAAAGCGGTTTCGGGGTTGAGCGCAGGTTCAATGCCACGGGCTTCTTCGGCACTCAGTGTTTTGAAGCTCAGTCCTGCATCGCGCATCACTTGCAAGCTGTCTTGCATGAGTTGAATTTCGCGCTCGGTTCGCAAGAGCACCATGAAGCCTTGGCTGCGTTCGTGCTCCAAGTTCAAGGTGTCGGTCAGGGTGCGCATGCGGTGGCTGCTGTACTCGGCCAAACGTAGCATGCTGGCGCGGTTACGCGCAAAGGTGGTGGCGCTGCTGGCTTTGCGCATCTGCCACAGCCAGCGCCAATCGGCCATGCTGGGGCTGGAGATGCGCAGAGGCGTGTCACGCTGCCACAGGTGTGAAAGCACGTGTTTGACCATGCCAGGGCGTGCCCACGGCGCGGCATAACCCGCAGAGGCCACGCCTGTGTTGGAGAAGCTGCATTCTTCGGCGGCTGCGCCATTGCGCTCATACACGCTGATTTGGTGGCCTTGCGCAGCGAGTTCGTACGCGGTGGAGATGCCAATCACGCCTGCGCCAATCACGGCGACCTTCATGGGCGAATCCTTGCTGAAGGCGGCTGGTTGGGGGCGAGGGGCATGTATTGCTGTGCTAGAATCATTGGGTTTTTCCGAGGTTGAGGCTTTGTCTCAAATTCGGACAAACATCACTCGCAAACCAGTCCAATCAAGGTGTTGCCAAGAGTTTTTCAAGAATGAAAACTGGCGGTGATGATGGACTGGATTTTAGACCCAACCTTTGGAGTATCTCTATGTCAGTCACTATGCGCGATATGCTGGAAGCCGGCGTCCACTTTGGTCACCAAACTCGCTTCTGGAACCCCAAGATGGCCCCGTTCATCTTCGGTCACCGCAACAAAATTCACATCATCAACTTGGAAAAATCATTGCCGATGTTCCAAGACGCCATCAAGTTCGTCAAGCAGTTGTCTGCGAACCGTGGCACTGTGTTGATGATCGGTACCAAGCGTCAATCACGCGAAATCGTCGCAGCTGAAGCGCAACGTGCTGGCGTGCCTTATGTTGACCAACGTTGGTTGGGCGGCATGTTGACCAACTTCAAAACGGTCAAGACTTCAATCAAGCGTTTGAAAGACATGAAAATCCAGCAAGAAGCTGGTTTGGACGCTTTGTCTAAAAAAGAACAACTGATGTTCAAGCGCGAAATGGAAAAGCTTGAGAAAGACATCGGTGGTATTCAAGATATGGCTGTGTTGCCTGATGCGATTTTCGTGATCGACGTCGGCTACCACAAGATCGCCATCGCTGAAGCCAAGAAATTGGGCATCCCATTGATCGGTGTGGTGGACTCTAACCACTCACCAGAAGGCATCGACTACATCATCCCAGGTAACGACGACTCGTCTAAGGCTGTGACTTTGTACGCTCGCGGTATCGCTGATGCAATCATCGAAGGCCGTGCTAACGCCACCAACGATTTGGTCAAAGCTGTGACTGAAGGTAGCGAAGAGTTTGTTGAAGTCGCTGCTTAATCACGCGGCCCAAACTTGAAAAGGGGCTTGTGAAGCCCCTTTTTCACACCCAATTGTTTTGAACTGATTACGGAGAATTTAAATGGCTGCAATTACCGCAAGCATGGTCGCTGAACTGCGCGCAAAAACCGACGCCCCCATGATGGAGTGCAAAAAAGCTTTGACTGAGGCCGATGGCGACATGGCCAAAGCAGAAGAGTTGTTGCGCGTCAAGCTTGGCAGCAAAGCTGGCAAGGCTTCTAGCCGTGTGACCGCCGAAGGCGTGGTGACTAGTTTCATCAGTGGCAACACTGGCGCTTTGTTGGAAGTGAACTGCGAAACCGACTTCGTGACCAAGAACGACAGCTTCTTGGCATTGGCTCAAGCTGCCGCCAAGTTGGTGGCTGAGCATAACCCAGCTTCCATCGAAGCCTTGGGTGCCTTGGCTTACGAGCAAGACAGCTTCGGTCCAACGCTCGAAGACGTGCGTAAAGGTTTGATCGGCAAGATCGGTGAGAACATGAGCTTCCGCCGCTTCAAGCGTTTTGACGGCGCGCACAAGTTGGCTGCTTACTTGCACGGCACACGCATTGGTGTGTTGGTCGAGTTCGACGGCGACGAAACTGCTGCCAAAGATGTGGCGATGCACGTGGCTGCCATGAAGCCAGTGGCTTTGACCAGCGCTGATGTGCCTGCTGACTTGATCGAAAAAGAGCGTTCAGTCGCTGCTGCTAAGGCTGCTGAGTCTGGCAAGCCTGCCGACATCGTCACCAAGATGGTGGAAGGTTCTGTGCAGAAGTACCTCAAAGAGGTGTCTTTGTTCGACCAAACTTTCGTCAAGAACGACAAGCAAACCGTTGAGCAAATGCTCAAGGCTGCCAACACCAAAGTGGCTTCTTTCACCCTCTACGTGGTGGGTGAAGGCATTGAGAAAAAGGTCGACGACTTTGCAGCCGAAGTGGCCGCTCAAGTCGCTGCCGCCAAGCAAACTGCTTAAAACAAAGGGGGGCTTAGGCTCCCCTTTTGATATCCCCCGTACATCACATTCAACTGCACACATCAAGGAGCCTTTTCATGACCTCACCAAAGCCAGCCTATAAGCGTATTTTGCTCAAGCTGTCGGGGGAGGCCTTGATGGGCGATGATGCGTTCGGTATCAACCGTGCCACTATCGTTCGCATCGTGGACGAGGTAGCTGAAGTCATCCACCTCGGTGTCGAGGTGGCCATCGTCATTGGTGGCGGCAACATCTTCCGCGGTGTTGCAGGTGGCTCTGTGGGTATGGACCGCGCCACTGCTGATTACATGGGTATGTTGGCCACAGTGATGAACTCGCTGGCCTTGGCTGATGCTATGAACAAAACAGGTTTGACCGCGCGTGTCATGTCCGCCATCGCCATTGACCAAGTGGTCGAGCCTTATGTGCGTCCCAAAGCTTTGCAATACCTCGAAGAGGGCAAAGTGGTGGTGTTTGCGGCCGGTACTGGCAACCCCTTCTTCACCACCGACACGGCTGCCGCATTGCGTGGTGCAGAGATTGGTGCTGAGATGGTGCTCAAAGCTACCAAGGTCGACGGTGTGTACACCGCAGACCCCAAGAAGGACCCCAACGCCACGCGTTACACCGAGCTCAGCTTCGATGATGCCATTGGCCAAAACCTCGGCATCATGGACGCCACCGCCTTTGCGCTGTGCCGTGACCAAAAATTGCCAATCAAGGTGTTCTCTATTTTCAAGAACGGTGCGCTCAAGCGCGTCGTCATGGGCGAAGACGAAGGCACTTTGGTGCACGCGTAATTCCCCAGTTTTTCCGACCCTCACACTGCGCTGCCCCAGGAGCTCAACATGACCATCGCTGACATCAAGAAAACCACAGAAACCAAAATGGGCCAATCGATTGCGGCCTTCAGCAACAGCTTGACCAAAATTCGCACAGGCCGTCCCAGTCCTTCGTTGCTAGACACTGTGCAAGTGGATTACTACGGCTCTATGGTGCCGATCAGCCAAGTTGCCAACGTGTCATTGTTAGATGCCCGCACCTTGAGTGTGCAGCCTTGGGAAAAGCCCATGGGCGCCAAGATTGAAAAAGCTATTCGCGACAGCGATTTGGGTTTGAACCCATCTTCTATGGGCGAGCTGATTCGCGTGCCCATGCCTCCGATGTCGGAAGAGCGCCGTAAAGAGTTGACCAAAGTGGTTCGTACCGAAGGCGAAAACGCCAAAGTGGCCGTGCGCAATTTGCGTCGTGATGCCAACGAATCTGTGAAGAAGCTCGTGAAAGACAAACTCGCTTCTGAAGACGACCAAAAACGTGCAGAAGCCGACATCCAAAAGGTAACCGATAGCCACATTGCTGATATTGACAAGCTCATTGCCAGCAAAGAACAAGAAATCATGGCGGTCTAAATCAGATGCTCAAGCAACGCGTCATCACCGCGCTGGTTTTGTTGGCGCTGTTGCTGCCAGCATTGTTGGCAGATACGGCTGAGCCTTTGGCTGGGTTTACGCTCGTTCTGATTGCTGCAGGTGCATGGGAGTGGGGCCGCTTGAACGGTTTCGCCATGCGTGGCTCGTTGCGCGTGGCTGCTGTGTGTGTGACCCTGTGTTTGTACGCCTGGTCTGCACGCTGGGCTTACGATGCGCCTGCCAATGTCTGGATCATCACAGGTGCTGCATGGGTGCTGGTGGCCGCTTGGTTGATTCGCCACGGCGTGGAGCGTTGGGCCAGCATTTCGCGCACCTTGCGTTTGGTGGTAGGCATATTGGCTCTGTGGCTGACCTGGGTGGCCATGTACCAGGCCAAGGTCATGGGCGTGAACTTCTTGTTGTCGGTGCTCTTCCTTGTGTGGATGGCCGATATTGCCGCTTATTTTTCGGGCCGTGCATTTGGCCGCCGCAAATTGGCACCCGCCATCAGCCCTGGCAAAAGCTGGGAAGGTGTGTGGGGTGGCATGGTGGGAGTGCTGATCATGGCTGGTGTTTGGATTTGGGTGGATACCCAGTATGCCGTAGACAGCGCAAGCCTTTACACCCGTTTGTACAGTCGCGGTACACCATTCATGGTGCTGGCTGTTTTGTTTTTGACGATGATGAGTGTGACCGGTGACTTGGTTGAGTCCTTGGTCAAACGCAGTGCAGGTATGAAAGACAGCAGCCAATTGTTGCCAGGGCACGGTGGCGTGCTGGATCGCGTGGATGCATTACTACCCGCCTTGCCATTGGCCATGATGTTGGCGCAATCGGTGTGACTGCGATGCACATCGACGCACGGCCACAACGCATCACGGTGCTCGGCTCCACAGGTTCGATTGGTACCAACACGCTAGACGTTATTGCGCGTCACCCCAAGCGCTTTGAAGTGTTCGCGCTTTCAGGTGCTACTCAAGTTGATTTGATGTTGCGTCAATGTGCATTATTCAAGCCGCGTTTCGCGGTGATGGTGCATGCGGATGCCGCCAAGCAACTCAAAGACAAAATTCAAGCCGAAGGTTTGGCCACCGAAGTGCTCAGCGGCACTGCGGCGTTGGATGACATTTCTGCACATCCAGACGTGGATGCTGTGATGGCTGCTATCGTGGGCGCTGCAGGTTTGTCGCCTTGCTTGGCTGCTGCACGAACAGGCAGGCGTTTGCTCTTAGCGAACAAAGAGGCGTTGGTGGTTGGTGCTGAAGTGTTTTTAGATGCAGTCAAAGTAGGCGGTGCCACACTTCTGCCCATTGACAGCGAGCACTCCGCTATTTTTCAGTCACTGCCAGAGGACGCTTCGACTTGGGATGCGCGTGTTGAAAAAATCATCCTCACCGCATCGGGTGGCCCATTTCGCACACGCGACTTGGCCTCATTGAAAGACGTGACACCTGAGCAAGCCTGCGCGCACCCCAATTGGGTGATGGGTCGCAAAATTTCGGTCGACTCGGCCACCATGATGAACAAAGCGCTGGAGGTGATTGAGGCGCGTTATTTGTTTGGTTTGTCGCCCGAACGTTTAGAGGTGGTGATTCACCCGCAAAGCATCATCCATTCGATGGTGCAGTACCGGGATATGTCGGTGGTGGCTCAGTTGGGTACGCCCGATATGCGTGTGCCCATTGCCTATGGCTTGAGCTGGCCAGAGCGTATGGTTTCTGGTGCGCAAGCTTTGGACTTTCATGCCTTGTCAGCCATGACGTTTGAAGCCTTGGATGACCACGGTCACCCCGAACGTTTTGCCGGCATTCATTTGGCCTGGGAGGCTTTGCGTGGCCCACGTGGCACCACGGCTGTGCTCAATGCGGCCAACGAGATTGCCGTCGCAGCTTTTCTAGACCGTCGCATTCGTTTTGACCAAATCCATGTGGTGAATCAAAACTGCATGGCGCATTTGTCGCCATCTGCACCGCATAGCTTGGACGATCTGTTGGCGCTTGATGCGCAAGCACGGGCTGTGGCTGAGGACGCTGTGCGTCTGTTGGCCAAATAAACCATGACCCTTCTGGCCTTTTTGCTCGCACTCGGTGTGCTCATCACCGTGCACGAGTGGGGGCATTACCGTGTGGCCGTGGCCTGTGGTGTGAAAGTACTCACGTTTTCAATCGGTTTTGGTCAGCCCTTGCTGCGTTGGAAATCTCGCCGCCCACACGCAGGACAAGACACCGAGTTTTGCATCAGCCTCATCCCTTTGGGCGGCTATGTGAAGATGCTCGATGAGAACGAGGCCGAAGTTGCACCGCAAGATGTGGCGATGGCATTTAACAGACAGCCTTTGTGGGCGAGGGCTGCGATTGTGTCGGCAGGCCCGTTGGCCAATTTGTTGTTGGCTGTGTGTTTGTATGCGGCAACTTTTTGGATAGGGCAGCACGAAACACAAGCCACCTTATCTGCGCCTGTGGTTGGTTCAGTTGCAGAAGCAGCAGGCCTGCGCAGCGGCGACACCGTGTTGCGTGCGGGTGAGTCTGCTGATGCTTTGCAAGAGACTGCGTCTCTCGATGCCTTGCGTTGGTGGATGCTTCAGCAAGACACGGCACCGGTGTATTTGGAAGTGCAGCCGCTCGGCAAGCAAACACCGCATGTGTTGCATTTGCCTGAATTGTCAGCTGACGCAATTTCAAAAGACAGCAATGCTTGGCAAGCGCGTGGTTTCACTGGTGCGTGGAGTCGTGCTGTATTGGGTGAAGTCCAAAAAGAACTGCCTGCGCATAAAGCGAGTTTGCAGCGCGGTGATGAGGTGCTACGCATCGATGGCCGTGTGGTGAGCGATGCCAGTGCCTTGCGTGCGATGGTGCGTGCCAGCGGTCAGCACCAATTACCAGCGCTTCAAATTTGGGACGTGTCACGCGATGGACATGTGCTTCAATTCGAAGTCACGCCAGAACAAACGGTTGAAGGTGATCATTTCATTGGGCGCATAGGCGCTCAGGTGGGAGAGCCTCCGCGCAAGGTGTGGGTTCAATACGGCGCTTTCGATGGGCTATCTAAAGCCATCAGCAAAACATGGGAGGTCATGGTCATGACCCTGGACATGTTGGGTCGTTTACTCACGGGACATGCGTCGCTTGATAACCTGAGTGGCCCGCTCACCATGGCGGACTACGCGGGGCGTTCTGCAAGTCTTGGGCTAGGGGCTTATCTCAGCTATTTGGCGTTGGTCAGCATCAGCCTTGGTGTGTTCAACCTGCTGCCTTTACCGGTCCTCGATGGCGGGCACCTGTTGTATTATCTTTACGAGGCCTGCACAGGTCATCCTCCTTCGTCTCAATGGCTGGACGTCATGCAGCGCGCGGGTTTGGCGGTACTTGTGGCACTGATGGTTTTTTCTATTTTTAACGACGTGGTTCGCCTAGGTTGGCTTCCTTGAGTCTCTCCATACATCCCATGACTATGCAACTTTCTTTATTTCGTCGCACCACACTGGCCCAAACGGCAGCATTCATTGCGGGCACCGTGATGGCACTCCATGCGCTGGCGGCTGACCCCTTCAATGTGCGCGACATTCGTGTGGAAGGTTTGCAGCGTGTGGAGCCTGGCACCGTGTTTGCCTCGATTCCCTTCCGTGTGGGTGACGACTACACCGACGACAAAGGTGCAGCAGCGATTCGCAGCCTGTTTGCCTTAGGCCTGTTCAAGGATGTACGCATTGAAGTCAATGGCGATGTGTTGGTGCTGATCGTCGAAGAGCGTCCCAATATTGCTGCGGTTGAATTCATTGGTACCAAAGAGTTTGACAAAGATACTTTGAAGAAAGCGCTCAAAGATATTGGTTTGGCCGAAGGTCGTCCCTTCGACAAAGCTTTGGCTGACCGTGCTGAGCAGGAGCTCAAGCGCCAATATGTCAACCGCAGTTTGTATGGTGCTGAAATCATCACCACGATCACCCCAGCTGAGCGCAACCGTGTGAACCTCTCTTTCACGGTGGTTGAAGGCGATTTGGCCAAAATCAAAGAAATGCGTGTAGTGGGTGCCAAGGCGTTTGACGAGTCCAAACTCTTGGACCAGTTCGATCAAGGCACGGGTAACTGGTTGAGCTGGTACACAAAGTCAGACCGTTACTCCCGCACCAAGCTCAATGCCGACTTGGAAACTTTGCGTGCTTGGTATCTGGCCCGTGGTTACTTGGAGTTTCGCATTGACTCAACCCAAGTGGCGATCTCTCCAAATAAGCAAGACATCAGCATCACCATCAACGTGACTGAAGGTGATCGTTTTGTCGTGTCTGAAGTGGCGATGGAAGGCTACTATCTCGGTAAAGATGATGAATTCAAATCGCTGGTGGAAATCAAGGCAGGGCAAGCCTATAACGCCGATGACGTGGCCAAAACCACCAAGGCATTCAACGAATACTTCGGTAACTTCGGTTTTGCATTCGCACGCACGGATGTGCGTCCAGAGATTGACCGCGCCACCAACCGCGTGAAATTGGTGCTTGTTGCTGATCCTGCGCGTCGTGCCTATGTACGCCGAATCAACATCGTGGGTAACAACCGCACGCGCGATCAAATCGTGCGTCGTGAATTCCGCCAAACAGAATCATCTTGGTATGACGGCGAAAAAATTCGTTTATCGCGTGACCGTGTGAACCGTTTGGGCTATTTCAAAGATGTTGATATTGATACGCAGGAAGTCCCATCATCCCAAGATCAGATCGATTTGAACGTGAACGTTGTCGAGAAGCCAACTGGCATGCTGACTTTGGGGGCTGGTTTCTCCAGCGCTGAAAAAGTGACGCTGTCTTTTGGTATCCAGCAAGACAACGTGTTCGGTTCTGGACATAATTTAGGTTTGCAAGTTAGTACCAGCAAGTACAACCAGTATTACGTGCTGAACACCACGGATCCGTATTTCACAGAGGATGGTGTCTCACGTACGTTTGAGCTGTACCACCGCGCGAGCAAGCCGTATGTGGAGCAGGGTGGTAACTACCGCATGGTCACCTCCGGTTTAGGTTTACGGTTTGGAATTCCTTTCAGCGAACTCGATCGTGTGTTTGTGGGAATTGCCGCTGAGCGAACTGAGCTTGTGCAGGGAACGAATATGCCAGCCGAATACGCGAAGCTGTGTACACAGTTTGGCTGTAAAGCTCAAAATATTCCTGTTACTGCAGGTTGGGCCAGAGATAGTCGTGACAGTTATTTGAATCCTAACAATGGAAAATTTGTTCGTCTGAATACTGAGCTCGGCGCCATCGGCGATGCCCGATATGCCAAGCTTGGAGGGCAATATCAGCAGTATTTCCCCATTACCAAGCAATACACTTTTGCATTCAATGCCGATCTGGGTTTAGGCAAGGGCCTTAACGGTCAGTCCTTGCCGTTCTATAAAAATTATTACTCTGGTGGTTTAGGCTCTGTGCGTGGTTTTGAGCAAGGGACTTTAGGTCCTCGCGATATGTTTAACGGACTCGTTATTGGCGGTGCAAAAAAATTCACTTTGAACACTGAATTTTTAATGCCGTTCCCAGGCGCTGGTAATGACCGTACTCTGCGCCTTTATGGCTTCTATGACATGGGTAACGTGTATGGTGAAGAGTCAAAGGTTGATTTAAAGCTGCTGCGTAGTTCTTACGGCGTAGGTCTGAGTTGGGTCTCTCCTATGGGCCCGTTACGCTTCGCTTGGGCTCGTCCCGTGCGCGCATTCTCAGGCGATAGAATCCAACAATTGCAATTCCAAATCGGGACATCCTTCTGATGAACATGTTTACTCGTCAAATTTCCTTAGCTGTTGTGTTGGGCTTGGCTGCGTTGTGTGCGCAAGCGGAAGAGATCCGTATTGGCTTTATCAACACCGACCGTATTTTCAAAGAAGCCAACACGGCCAAGCAAGCGCAAGCCAAGTTGGAGCAAGAGTTTTCTAAGCGTGAAAAGGATCTCGAGGGTTCTGGCAATGCATTGAAAACAGCAGTTGAAAAATTCGAACGTGAAGCGCCTACGTTGTCAGAGTCTCAACGTGTCTCGCGCCAAAAACAATTGGGCGAACAAGACCGCGACTTTCAACGCAAGCGCCGTGAGTTTCAAGAAGAACTCAACGCACGCAAGAACGAAGAGTTTCAACAGGTGCTTGAGCGCGCCAACCGCGTGATCAAACAAGTGGCTGAAGCTGAAAAATATGACCTGGTGTTGCAGGAAGCTGTCTACATCAACCCTAAGCACGACATCACTGACAAAGTGCTCAAGGTCATCAACGCCGCTAAATAATCTGCCGTGGCACTGAGTCTCGGCCAGATCGTTGAAAGTTTGGGTGGTCGCCTCGTTGGTGACTCCCAACACATCATCCAAAAACTCGCGCCGCTTGACACCGCTCAAGTTGACGCGCTGAGTTTTTTAAGCAACCCCAAATACCAGTCGCAACTATCCACAACGCAGGCGGGTTGCGTCATTGTGTCGCCTGCAGTCGCCGAGACTGCCAAGGTCAGTATGGCCTTGATCGTGGCAGATAACCCATACCATTACTTTGCACGTTTGACCCAGCTGTGGCGTCAACACACGCGTGTTACAGATGGACCCTTAATTCACCCCAGTGCGGTGATTCACCCGCAAGCTCACATCGATGTCACTGCGCGTATCGGTCCATTGTGTGTGGTCGAACGCGGTGTACACATCGGCGCAAATACATGGCTGAAATCTGGCATCACTGTGGGTGAGGATTGCCGCATTGGTGAGCGTTGCATCGTGCACGCGGGCGTCGTCATTGGTGCTGATGGTTTTGGCTTCGCGCTGTTTGAAGGCCGCTGGGAAAAGATAGAGCAACTTGGTGCTGTTCGCATCGGTAACGATGTGGAAATCGGGGCAAACACTTGCATAGACCGTGGCGCGTTAGATGACACCATCATTGAAGATGGCGTCAAGCTCGACAACTTGGTCCAAATCGGGCACAACGTCCACGTGGGTGCGAACACAGCCATGGCTGGTTGCGCAGGTGTGGCTGGCAGTGCACGTATTGGTGCCAACTGCACAGTCGGTGGCGGCGCAATTGTGTTGGGCCATTTAGAGCTTGCAGACGGGGTACATATTTCTGCCGCGTCTGTCGTGATGCGCTCGATCCGTCAGCCTGGTCAATACAGCGGTGTGTTCCCAATCGACGACAATGCATCGTGGGAGAAAAACGCCGCCACGCTGCGCCAATTGCATCGCTTGCGCGACCGTATCAAATCTCTTGAATCCGTTTTAGAAAGTCAAAAAAAATGAGCATGGACATTCACCAAATCTTGAAGCAGTTGCCACACCGTTATCCATTCTTGTTGGTGGACCGCGTAATGGAAATTGAAAAAGGCAAAAGCATCAAGGCCCTCAAGAATGTGACGATGAACGAGCCATTTTTTGGTGGTCATTTTCCGCATCACCCAGTGATGCCGGGCGTGTTGATTCTGGAAGCCTTGGCGCAAGCTGCTGCCTTGTTGGCATTCGATACCTTGGGCGCTGCGCCCGATGACAAGACCGTGTATTACTTTGCTGGCATTGATGGTGCACGTTTCAAGCGCCCCGTTGAGCCCGGTGATCAGCTTATTTTGGAAGTGGAGTTAGACCGCATGAAGGCCGGTATCTTCAAATTCAAGGCACGTGCCAAAGTGGGCGATGTCGTGGCGACGGAAGCCGATTTGATGTGCACCATGCGTTCTATTGCCTGACGATGAGCCTCATTCACGCCACCGCTATTGTTGACCCCAAAGCCGAGCTCGACAGCTCGGTGCAGGTGGGGCCTTACACCATCATCGGGCCCAATGTGCGCATTGGTGCAGGTACGACCGTGGGGCCGCATTGCGTGATCGAAGGTCACACCACGATTGGCAACGACAACCGCATTTTTCAGTTCAATTCTTTGGGCGCGATTCCGCAAGACAAGAAGTACGCAGGCGAGCCTTGTGAGTTGATCATCGGCGACCGCAACACCATTCGTGAGTTTTGTACGTTCAACATTGGCTCACCCGGCGATGCTGGCATCACCAAAGTGGGCAATGACAACTGGATCATGGCTTATGTGCATTTAGCGCATGACTGCATCGTAGGTAACCACACCATCTTCGCCAACAGCGCGCAGTTGGCAGGCCATGTGCATGTGGGTGACTGGGTGATCTTGGGTGGCTTTACCGTGGTGCATCAGTTTGTTCGTATTGGCGCGCACAGCTTCTCAGCTATGCATTCGCTCTTGTTTGCCGATGTGCCTCCGTTTGTGATGTGCCAAGGCCAACCTGCCGAGCCGCGCTCGATGAACTTTGAAGGCCTGCGCCGTCGCGGCTTTTCTCCTGAGCGCATCAGCGCTGTGAAGGCCATGCACAAAGCCTTGTACCGCGACGACTTGACCTTGGATCAAGCCAAAGTGCGCATCGCCGCTTTGACCCAAGAAAAACCAGAAGCCGCACCCGATGTGGCCATGATGCTGGACTTCTTGAATCACACCTCGCCGCAACGCGGCATCATTCGCTAAATCGGATGGCCGAGGCCCTGTCTTTCTCGCTCGTCGCAGGCGAGGCCTCGGGCGATTTGCTCGCCGGCCTGTTGCTAGGTGGTATGCGCGAGAAATGGCCCGACATGCACAGCGCCGGCATTGGTGGCCCACGGATGGCAGCTCAAGGTTTTGAGCCTTGGTGGCCTTACGAAAAACTCGCCGTGCGTGGCTATGTGGAAGTGCTGCGCCACTACCGAGAAATCGTGGGCATTCGGAATCAATTACGTGAACGCTTGTTGGCCCATCCACCCAGCGCTTTCATTGGTGTGGATGCGCCAGACTTTAATCTCGATTTAGAACGCGATCTCAAAGCCCAAGGCATTCCCACGATTCACTTTGTGTGCCCATCCATTTGGGCGTGGCGCGCAGACCGTGTCGAGAAGATCCGCCAAAGCGTGGACCACGTGTTGTGCATCTTCCCGTTCGAAACCGATTTGCTAGCGCAGCATGGCATCGACGCTACGTATGTGGGCCATCCTTTAGCCAAAAACATTCCCGACGTGCCTGACCGCGCTGCCGCGCGCACAGCGCTTGGATTGCCGCAAGACGCCACGGTGATTGCTTTGCTGCCTGGCAGCCGCAGTTCTGAAATTCAGTATTTGGCGCATCGCTTTTTGCAGGCCGCACAACGCATGGCTAAGTTGCAGCCGGGCATTCACTTCGTCTTGCCCGCTATGCCTGCTTTGCGTTCGCGTATTGAAGCTATTGCAAAAGAAGTAGGGGAAGTGCCCAACCTCTTGGTGCTCAACGGCCAATCACACGCGGCGCTAGCCGCTTGCGATGTCACGCTCATTGCCAGTGGCACAGCTACCTTAGA
Source organism: Limnohabitans sp. TS-CS-82 (assembly GCF_002943475.1). NCBI lineage: Bacteria > Pseudomonadati > Pseudomonadota > Betaproteobacteria > Burkholderiales > Comamonadaceae > Limnohabitans > Limnohabitans sp. TS-CS-82. Next base: position 144,908 of record NZ_PTQX01000012.1, read on the forward strand.
GGCTGCGCTGTTCAAACGCCCCATGGTGATTGCCTACAACATGAACTGGCTCAGCTGGCAAATCATGCGCCGTAAAAAGTTGCAACCATGGGTGGGCTTGCCCAACATCTTGTGCCAAGACTTTGTGGTGCCCGAGTTGCTTCAAGACGCAGCCACACCTGATGCTTTGGCGCATGAAATATTGCAATGGCTGAACAACCCTGCGGCTTCTGCCGCAGTTCAACAACGCTTTGCGACGCTGCACGACACGCTGCGCCGCGATACCCCCGCACTGGCGGCTTATGCGATCGAAAAAGTTCTTGCGCGCTGAACAAGTAGCGCTCATTTGGGATGCCCCAGGCTTGATTGCTGGGGTGGATGAAGCGGGCCGTGGTCCGCTGGCGGGGCCTGTAGTGGCCGCTGCCGTGATCTTGGATGACTTGAACCCCATTGCGGGCTTGGCCGACTCCAAAAAACTGACCGCCTTGAAGCGCGAGCGTTTGTATGACGAGATTCGCGCCAAGGCTTTGTGCTGTTCCATCGCCGAAGCGACCGTAGAAGAGATTGACGAGCTCAACATCTTGCAAGCCACGATGCTCGCGATGCGTCGTGCCGTAGAAGGTTTACGCCTCAAGCCCACCAAGGTGCTGGTCGATGGCAACCGCTTGCCCGTGCTCGATGTGTTGGCCGAAGCCATCGTCAAAGGCGATAGCAAGGTGCAAGCCATTTCTGCGGCGTCTATCTTGGCCAAAGTTCATCGTGACCGCTGGTGTCAAGAACTGCATGTGCAGTATCCGCAGTACGGTTTTGATGGCCACAAAGGTTATGGCACAGCGGCGCACTTGCAAGCCCTCAAGGAACACGGTGCTACGCCTTGGCACCGTAAATCGTTTTCTCCTGTGGCCGAGGTTTTGAAATGAACTTGATCACCTCGCGTGACAACCCCTTGGTCAAAGACCTGCGCCGCTTGTCGCAAGACAGCACGGCCTACCGCAAACTTGGTCGTGTGTGGCTAGAGGGCGATCACCTCTGCCGTGCTGCGCTAACGCGTGGCGTGAAGCCTGAGCATGCGGTATTTGCTGAATCTTTGTGGGCCACTGCACCGCGTGAGTGGACGCAAGCGGCCGAGCGCAACACCGTGCTGCCGGATGCTCTGTTTGCCGAAATCAGCAGCTTAGAGTCACCCGCCAAGATGGGTTTTATCTTGGCGGCACCCAGTGCCCTAGACATCCAAGCCAAAATCCCAACGGTGGTGCTTGACCGTGTGCAAGATGCGGGTAACGTGGGCTCTATTCTTCGAAGTGCTTCGGCCTTTGGCTTCAAGCAGGTGCTGGCCATCAAAGGCTCGGCCGCTTTGTGGTCACCCAAAGTTTTGCGTGCCGGTATGGGCGCGCATTTCGGTTTGCATTTGGTCGAAGGCCTGAGCGCCGACGATTTGAATGCCTTAAATATGCCTTGGGTCGCCACCAGCTCGCACCAAGGCCCGTTTTTGCACACCTTGCTGGCTCAGGCCAAGCTGCCCATGCCTTGCGCATGGCTCATGGGGCATGAAGGGCAGGGCGTGTCTGCCGCTTTGGCGGATCGCGCCGCCGTGCATGTGCGCATTGCCCAGCCGGGCGGGGAAGAGTCACTCAACGTAGCCTCGGCTGCTGCTATTTGCTTACACGCCAGCGCCACCTGTCATTTGCCTTAATTCGCCTACTTTGATTCGGGAAAACCAGTGCCTCGGATATAATGAGAGGCTTTCCCGCATCAACCTGTACGCCCCAGCTCAAACCTAGGCAAATTCCTCGAACAAAGCAGCCAAAGAGACACGTTCTCTTGTGAGCGCTGAGGCGTACCCGAACTATTCCGGAGAACCCAGTGCTTTTGTCTCTTCAGGGAACCTTCCCGCCCGCCATCTTGGCGCTCGCAGACGGCACGGTCTTTATCGGCAACTCGATTGGAGCCACCGGCTCCACAGTCGGCGAAGTGGTGTTTAACACCTCACTCACCGGCTACCAGGAAATCCTCACTGACCCCAGCTACTGCCAGCAGATCGTCACTTTGACGTACCCGCACATCGGTAACTACGGCGTCAACGTGGAAGACATCGAAGCTGACAAAGTCCATGCCGCTGGCTTGATCATCAAAGACTTGCCTTTGGTCGCAAGCAACTTCCGCTCTAGCCAAACCTTGTCGGCCTATTTGGTTGATGCAGGTACAGTGGCCATTGCCAACATCGACACACGTCAACTCACACGCATCTTGCGCACCAAGGGCGCACAAAACGGCGCGATCGTGGGCTTGGCCAAAGGCCAAGAAGTCACACAAAGCTTGATCGACCAAGCGGTGGCAGCCGCCAAAGGTGCGCCCAACATGGCTGGCCTCGATTTGGCGCAAAAAGTCACCGTATCCAAGTCGTATGAGTGGATGCAAACCGAGTGGACATTGGGCGAAGGCTACGGCAACTTGACCGCTCCTAAGTTCCATGTGGTCGCGTATGACTTCGGCGTCAAGAAAAACATCTTGCGCATGTTGGCCGAGCGCGGTTGCAAAGTGACCGTGGTCCCTGCCAAGACGCCAGCCGCTGACGTGCTCAAGCACAACCCCGATGGCATCTTCTTGTCCAACGGCCCTGGCGACCCTCAGCCTTGTGACTACGCGATTGCTGCGGCTGCTGAGTTGATCGAAACCGGCATTCCCACATTTGGCATTTGCTTGGGTCACCAAATCATGGCTTTGGCCAGTGGCGCGAAAACTTTCAAGATGAAGTTTGGCCACCATGGCGCGAACCATCCTGTGAAAGACCTCGACTCAGGTCGTGTGTCCATCACAAGCCAAAACCACGGTTTTGCAGTGGATGAAAAATCATTGCCCGCCAACTTGCGTGCTACCCATGTGTCTTTGTTTGACGGCACTTTGCAGGGCTTGGCCCGCACCGACAAGCCCGCGTTTTGCTTTCAAGGTCACCCTGAAGCATCGCCCGGACCGCACGACATTGCTTACCTCTTTGACCGCTTCATCAAACTGATGGAGGCGAAATAATCATGCCAAAGCGCACCGACCTAAAAAGCATTCTCATCATTGGCGCAGGCCCGATCATCATTGGTCAGGCCTGTGAGTTCGATTACTCTGGCGTGCAAGCTTGTAAAGCTCTGCGTGAAGAGGGTTACAAAGTCATCTTGATCAACAGCAACCCTGCCACGATCATGACTGACCCTGCTACTGCAGACGTCACCTACATCGAGCCCATCACTTGGCAAACGGTTGAGAAGATCATTGCCAAAGAGCGCCCAGACGCCATCCTGCCCACCATGGGCGGCCAAACGGCGCTCAACTGCGCGTTGGATTTGTGGCACCACGGCGTGTTGGCCAAGTACAAGGTTGAGCTGATTGGCGCAACCCCAGAGGCCATCGACAAAGCCGAAGACCGCTTGAAGTTCAAAGACGCCATGACCAAGATTGGTCTGGGCTCAGCACGTTCAGGTATTGCGCACAGCATGGAAGAAGCATGGGATGTGCAAAAGAGTTTGGGTTTCCCCACCGTCATTCGCCCCAGCTTCACGCTCGGCGGCACAGGCGGCGGTATTGCCTACAACCCTGAAGAGTTTGAAATCATCTGTAAGCGCGGCTTGGAAGCTTCGCCCACCAACGAGCTGTTGATTGAAGAATCTTTGCTCGGTTGGAAAGAGTATGAGATGGAAGTGGTGCGCGACAAGGCGGACAACTGCATCATCATTTGCTCGATCGAAAACTTGGACCCCATGGGCGTGCACACCGGTGACTCCATCACTGTGGCACCCGCACAAACCTTGACCGACAAGGAATACCAAATTTTGCGTAACGCCTCTTTGGCTGTGTTGCGTGAAATTGGTGTGGACACGGGCGGGTCGAACGTGCAGTTCTCGATCAACCCCAAAGACGGCCGTATGGTCGTCATTGAGATGAACCCACGTGTGTCGCGTTCATCTGCGTTGGCTTCTAAAGCCACAGGTTTCCCGATTGCGAAAGTCGCAGCCAAGTTGGCTGTGGGCTACACACTCGACGAGCTGCGCAACGAAATCACAGGCGGTGCAACGCCAGCTTCGTTTGAGCCATCGATCGACTACGTGGTGACCAAGATCCCACGTTTTGCGTTTGAAAAATTCCCAACCGCTGATAGCCGCTTGACCACCCAAATGAAATCGGTGGGCGAGGTGATGGCCATGGGCCGTACTTTCCAAGAGTCCTTCCAAAAAGCCCTGCGTGGTTTGGAAGTGGGCGTGGATGGCATGAACGAAAAAACCCAAGACCGCGAAGTGCTCGAGAAAGAACTGGGCGAACCTGGTCCCGAGCGCATTTGGTATGTGGGCGATGCATTCGCCATGGGCTTGAGCGTGGACGAGGTGTTTGCCTTGACCAAGATCGACCCTTGGTTTTTGGTGCAAATCGAAGAGATCGTGAAGATCGAACTCGAAGTTGAAACCACCACGCTTGAAGCCATCACGGCCGAAGAATTGCGCGCCTTGAAAAAGAAGGGCTTCTCAGACCGTCGTTTGGCCAAGTTGCTCAAAACCACTGAGCATGTGGTGCGTGCACGTCGCCATGAACTCAATATTCGCCCTGTCTATAAACGCGTGGACACGTGTGCGGCTGAGTTCTCGACCGACACCGCTTACATGTACTCGTGCTACGAAGGTAATGGCAACGCCTTCGGCGTGGGAGACGCCGAGTGCGAAGCTGAACCCACCAACAATAAAAAAATCATGGTGCTTGGCGGCGGTCCTAACCGCATTGGCCAAGGTATTGAGTTTGATTACTGCTGCGTTCACGCTGCGCTCGCCATGCGCGAAGACGGCTATGAAACCATCATGGTCAACTGCAACCCAGAAACTGTGTCGACCGATTACGACACATCCGACCGTTTGTACTTCGAGCCATTGACGCTCGAAGACGTGCTCGAGATCGTCGACAAAGAAAAGCCAACCGGTGTCATCGTTCAATACGGTGGTCAAACGCCTTTGAAGTTGGCGCTCGATTTGGAAGCGGCTGGCGTGCCTATCATCGGCACCAGCCCTGACATGATTGACGCTGCCGAAGACCGTGAGCGTTTCCAAAAGCTGTTGCACGACCTCGGTCTGCGTCAGCCGCCAAACGCCACCGCTCGTACCGAGCCAGAAGCTTTGGAAAAAGCGGCTGCCTTGGGTTACCCCTTGGTCGTTCGCCCAAGCTATGTACTGGGTGGCCGCGCCATGGAAATCGTGCACGAGCAACGCGACCTTGAGCGCTACATGCGCGAAGCGGTCAAGGTGTCGCACGATTCACCTGTATTGCTCGACCGTTTCTTGAATGACGCGATTGAGTGCGATGTCGATTGTTTGCGTGACCCTGAAGGCAAGACCTTCATCGGCGGCGTGATGGAGCACATCGAACAAGCGGGCGTGCACAGCGGTGACTCAGCTTGCTCCTTGCCTCCGTACTCTTTGTCCGAAGCCACAGTGACCGAACTCAAGCGCCAATCTGCCGCGATGGCCGGTGCTTTGAATGTGGTCGGCTTGATGAACGTGCAATTTGCGATTCAACACGTCGACGGCAAAGACGTCATCTACGTGCTCGAAGTCAACCCACGTGCATCTCGCACTGTGCCTTACGTGTCTAAAGCCACAGGCATTCAATTGGCCAAGGTCGCTGCACGTTGCATGGCGGGTCAAACACTCGCGTCGCAAGGCATCACCAAAGAAGTTACACCACCTTACTTCAGCGTGAAAGAAGCGGTGTTCCCGTTCGTGAAGTTCCCAGGCGTTGATACGATTCTTGGTCCAGAGATGAAGTCCACGGGCGAAGTCATGGGCGTTGGCAAAACATTTGGCGAAGCTTTTGTGAAGAGCCAATTGGGTGCAGGCACCAAGCTGCCTCGCCCACGAGATGCTGATGGCCGCTCTACCGGCAAGGTGTTCATCTCGGTGAAGAATAACGACAAGCCACGCGTCATTGAGGTGGCTCGTCAGTTGTCTGCTTTGGGTTTTGAATTGATTGCAACCAAGGGCACAGCGGCATCCATTGTTGAAGCCGGCGTGCCTTGTGATGTGGTGAACAAAGTGACCGAAGGCCGTCCACACATTGTGGATAGCATCAAGAACAACGAAGTGGTGTTGGTCATCAACACCGTGGAAGAGCGTCGCAATGCGATTGCTGATTCACGCCACATTCGCACCTCGGCATTGCTCAACCGTGTGACCACCTTCACCACCATCGCAGGCGCAGAAGCTGCTGTGGAAGGCATGAAGTACATGGACAAGTTGGATGTCATTTCTGTGCAAGAGATGCACGCCCAACTGACCGCCTAAGGACACACGATGAGTACAGTTCCTATTACCAAACGCGGTGCAGAAAAGCTCAAGGATGAGTTGCACAAACTCAAAACTGTTGAGCGTCCCTCTGTGATCGCAGCGATTGCAGAAGCCCGTGCGCAAGGCGACTTGAGCGAGAACGCCGAATACGACGCTGCCAAAGACCGTCAAGGTTTTATCGAAGGCCGCATTCAAGAAATTGAAGGCAAGTTGTCGGTGGCCAAAATCATTGACCCTGCTGAGCTTGACGCTGGCGGACGCGTGGTGTTTGGTGCGACCGTGGCTTTGGAAGAAGAAGAGACCGGTGACAAAGTGACGTATCAAATCGTTGGCGAAGACGAAGCCGATTTGAAGTTTGGCCTCATCAACATCAGCAGCCCAATCGCTCGCGCCTTGATTGGCAAGGAAGAGGGCGATGTGGCCGAAGTGCAAGCGCCCGGTGGTGTGAAGCACTACGAAGTAGTCAAGGTCTCTTACCTCTAAACCCCTCACATGGCGCGGCTGCAAATCTTTTTGGCTGCGCTGTGGTGGGGCAGCCTCACCACCGTGGGTTTCATGGTGGTGCCCATGCTGTTCATGCATATGGAAACACCCGCTATCGCGGGTCAAATGGCTGGCAAATTATTCAGTGCCCAAACATGGTTGGCAGTGGCTTGCGGCATTTTGCTGTTGTTGGCAGCCAAGCGCCAAAACTTAAGTCAAGCCCACGCACCTTCGCCTTGGGTGATTGCGGGCATGTTGTTGGCTTTGTTGATTGAGTTGGCGGTGAAGCCGCACATCATGGCCCGCGATAACTTGGCTTTGTGGCACAACCTAGGCTCTGCGTTTTATGTGTTGCAGTGGGTGTGTGCTGGTAAGGTGCTCTGGGCTTTAAGCCCGATGAAACCAGAGCCTGCCATTGCTGCAGACTCTGCGCAAACCGATTAACCCAGTGTGCGTTTTTTGACCGAAATCTTTTTCGGTTTCGCGCGTTTGACTTGACCGCCAGAGGTCAGGCGTTGGTTGCCCAACACGCGCAAAGTTTTCACTTCGGGGCGCTGGCCGCCACGGCTGCTGTACTTGAGCACTTTCACATCGCGAGGGCCTGCCATGCGGTCTTCGTCGACGGAGCGTTCTTTTTCAGCGCGTGGACGCCACAACACAAACAGCTTGCCGATGTGTTGAATGGGGGCTGCATTGAGTTGGTCGGCCAAAGCCACAAACATAGCTTCGCGTGCTTGGCGGTCGTCGCCCAAGACGCGGATTTTGATGAGGCCATGCGCGTTGAGCGCCATCTCGGCTTCTTTGATCACGGCAGGCGTTAAACCATCGTTGCCAATCATCACGACTGGGTCTAAATGGTGCGCTTCGGCGCGGTGAATTTTGCGTTGAGCAGGTGTGAGTTGTATTGCGGACATGCGGGTATTATCCCCGCTCGCTCAAAGGTATGAATTGAAAGCTAAAACTAAAAGCAAAAAGGTCAATAAAACATGGTTGAACGACCATGTGAACGACACCTACGTCAAGCTGGCCCAAAAAGAGGGCTATCGCGCCCGTGCGGCCTACAAGCTCAAGGAAATTGACGAGCAGCTCAGCCTCGTCAAGCCTGGCAACGTGGTGGTGGATTTGGGTTGTGCCCCCGGGGCTTGGTGTCAATACTTGCGCCGTCGCATGTCGCCCACAGGCGCGGCATCGGGTACTTTGAACGGCACCATCATCGGTTTGGATATCTTGCCCATGGAGCCCGTGGAGGATGTCACCTTCATTCAGGGTGACTTCCGTGAGGAAGATGTATTGGCTCAGCTGGAAGCGGCCTTGCAAGGCCGTATCGTGGATGTGGTGGTGTCAGACATGGCGCCCAACCTCACAGGCATTGAGTCGACCGACGCGACCCGCATTGCCCATTTGATTGAGCTCGCTGTGGACTTCGCGCAGAGACACCTCAAAGATGATGGTGCCTTGGTGGTCAAGCTGTTTCATGGCAGCGGCTACAGCGATTTGGTCAACCTTTTTAAAGGTACGTTTCGCGTGGTCAAGCCCATCAAGCCCAAGGCCAGTCGTGACAAATCAAGTGAAACCTTTTTGGTGGGTATGGGTGTGAAAAGTCGCGTTTCAGCAAATCCTTGATTTTTCTAAGGCTGCTTGCGGTGAATAAAGCGGCCCCTAGTGCTTGAAACGCCTAAAATCGAGCCCATCTCAGTACATCTCGTACTCTTTTTATTTCGGAGCCCACATTGAATAATCAATGGTTCTCAAAAGTCGCTGTTTGGTTGGTCATCGCTTTGGTGATGTTCACCGTGTTCAAACAGTTTGAAACACGCCCAGGCGCAGGCTCTGGTTATCTTGGCTATTCGGACTTCCTCGAAGAAGTTCGCGCCAAGCGGATCAAAACCGCCACCATCCAAGAAGGTCAGGGCGGCACAGAAATCAGCGCGGTCACCAACGACGAGCGCAAGATCCGCACAACGGCCACTTACCTTGACCGTGGTTTGGTGGGCGACCTCATCGCCAACGGCGTGAAGTTTGACGTCAAGCCCCGCGAAGAAGGCTCGCTCCTCATGACCTTGTTGGTCAGCTGGGGCCCCATGTTGCTGTTGATTGGTGTGTGGGTGTACTTCATGCGCCAAATGCAAGGCGGCGGCAAGGGTGGGGCGTTCAGCTTCGGCAAGAGCAAAGCCCGCATGCTGGATGAGAACAACAACCAAGTGACGTTTGCTGACGTGGCAGGTTGCGACGAAGCCAAAGAAGAAGTGAAAGAAGTGGTGGACTTTTTGAAAGACCCACAACGCTTCCAAAAACTGGGTGGTCGTATCCCACGCGGTTTGTTGTTGGTGGGCCCTCCCGGTACTGGTAAAACATTGTTGGCCAAAGGCATTGCTGGCGAAGCTAAAGTGCCGTTCTTCAGCATCTCTGGTTCAGACTTTGTGGAGATGTTTGTAGGCGTGGGCGCAGCGCGCGTGCGCGACATGTTTGAGAACGCCAAAAAGAACGCACCTTGCATCATCTTCATTGACGAGATTGATGCGGTGGGTCGCCAACGTGGCGCCGGTGTAGGCGGCGGTAACGACGAACGTGAACAAACTTTGAACCAAATGTTGGTTGAGATGGATGGTTTCGAAACCAACCTTGGCGTGATCGTGGTGGCTGCCACCAACCGCCCAGACATTTTGGATGCCGCTTTGTTGCGCCCCGGTCGCTTTGACCGCCAGGTGTATGTGACCTTGCCCGATATCCGTGGCCGCGAACAAATCTTGAACGTGCACATGCGCAAAGTGCCAATTGGCCAAGACGTCAACGCCAGCGTGATTGCACGCGGCACACCCGGCATGAGCGGTGCTGACTTGGCCAACTTGTGTAACGAAGCCGCCTTGATGGCCGCACGTCGCAACGCCCGTGTGGTGGAGATGGTCGACTTTGAGAAAGCCAAAGACAAAATCTTGATGGGCCCCGAGCGTAAAAGCATGGTCATGCCCGAAGACGAGCGCCGCAACACGGCGTATCACGAGTCTGGTCACGCATTGATTGGCAAGCTCCTGCCCAAGTGCGACCCTGTGCACAAAGTCACCATCATCCCTCGCGGCCGCGCCTTGGGCGTGACCATGAGCCTGCCCGAGAAAGACCGTTACAGCTACGACAAAGAATACATGTTGAACCAAATCAGCATGCTGTTCGGTGGTCGTATTGCTGAAGAAGTGTTCATGAACCAAATGACCACGGGCGCGAGCAACGACTTTGAGCGTGCCACGTCGATTGCACGTGACATGGTGACGCGCTACGGTATGACCGATGCTTTGGGCCCTATGGTCTATGCAGAGAACGAAGGCGAAGTGTTCTTGGGCCGCTCGGTCACCAAGACCACCAGCATGTCTGAAGCCACCATGCAAAAGGTGGATGTGGAAGTGCGCCGCATCATTGATGAGCAATACAACTTGGCCCGTCGTTTGATTGAATTCAACAGCGACAAGATGCACGCCATGGCCAAAGCTCTGCTCGAATGGGAAACCATCGACAAAGAGCAAATTGACGACATCATGGAAGGCCGCCCACCACGTCCACCAAAAGACTGGACACCACGCACCCCTTCGGGCGGTGACAGCGGCGGCACCCCAGCGGTGCAAGCAGACCCAGCGCCCAGCGCGGCTTAAGCGATTGGGTTGAACCAAGAACGGGGCGCAAGCCCCGTTTTTCATGGAGCACTTATGTTTTGGCAAACCACACGTTTTCGCATTGACCTGAGCCAGCCGCAGGTGATGGGCATTGTCAATGTCACGCCCGACTCTTTCTCTGACGGTGGTCAGCATGCCAACACGCGTGCTGCTTTGGCGCATTGCGAACAGTTACTCAAAGAAGGTGCAAACATCTTGGACATTGGTGGTGAGTCCACCCGTCCTGGCGCGCCTGCGGTGTCACTCGACGATGAGTTAGCGCGGGTGTTGCCCGTGGTGCGCGAAGCGGTGCGTTTGAATGTACCGGTTTCTGTCGATACCTATAAGGCTGAGGTGATGCAAGCTGTGCTGGATGCAGGCGCCGACATCATCAACGATGTGTGGGCTTTGCGTCAGGTCGGCGCGCAGCAAGTGGTGGCTGCGCATGCCCAATGTGGTGTGTGCCTGATGCATATGCATGGCGAGCCACAAACCATGCAAGCCTTGCCCATGCACGGCAGCTCTATTCAGCCGGTGGCTGAGTTTTTGAAAGCCCACGCACAAGGGTTACAAGCCTTGGGCGTCGCACACGAGCGCATTGCCTTAGACCCAGGTGTAGGCTTTGGCAAAACCGTGGCGCAAAACTTTGAACTGCTTGCGCATCAAGACCAATTGTTGGTCTTGGGCTATCCCTTATTGGTCGGCTGGTCGCGTAAGTCATCCATCGGTGCAGTGACAGGCTGTGAGGTGGGGGAGCGTATGGTGCCTAGCGTGGCGGCGGCTCTGCTGGCTGTTGAGCGTGGCGCGCGTATTGTGCGTGTGCACGATGTGGCGCCAACTGTGCAGGCACTCAAGGTTTGGCAAGTCGCGCAAGTTTGAGACAATGCATTCAAATCGATCGCAAACAAAAATAACATCCAAGGCAAACACAATGACACGCAAATATTTCGGCACAGACGGCATTCGCGGCACGGTGGGCCAAGCGCCTATCACCCCTGACTTTGTGTTGCGTTTGGCCCATGCCGTGGGTCGTGTGCTCAAACAAACAGAGGCACACCCGACGGTGTTGATTGGCAAAGACACCCGTATCTCTGGCTACATGTTGGAGTCGGCGCTGGAGTCTGGTTTTAACTCTGCGGGAGTGAATGTGGTGCTGCTCGGTCCCTTGCCAACCCCCGGTGTGGCTTACCTCACTCGCGCCCAACGCGCGAGCCTTGGTGTGGTCATCAGTGCCAGCCACAACCCGTTTGCCGACAATGGCATCAAGTTCTTCAGCGCACAAGGCAACAAGCTCAGCGATGCGTGGGAGTTGGCTGTGGAAGCCGCCTTGGAAGAGGCGCCTGTGTGGGCGGATTCGGCCCACCTCGGCAAGACCAAGCGTTTGGACGATGCGGCGGGCCGTTACATTGAATTTTGTAAGAGCACTTTTTCAAACGACCTCACGCTCAAAGGTTTGAAGGTGGTGGTGGATGCGGCGCACGGTGCGGCGTATCACATCGCACCCAAGGTGTTTCACGAACTGGGCGCCGATGTGATTGCGATTGGCTGCAGCCCTGATGGTTTGAACATCAACCATGAGGTTGGTGCCACGCATCCGGATGCCTTGGTGCGTGCTGTAAAAGCTAACCATGCCGACTTTGGCATTGCACTGGATGGCGACGCCGACCGCTTGCAAATGGTGGATGCCCAAGGCCGCTTGTACAACGGCGATGAGTTGTTGTATTTGATGGCAGACGACCGCTTGGCCAATGACGAAGTGGTGCCGGGTGTGGTGGGAACCCTCATGACCAACATGGCCGTGGAAGTGGCCCTGAAAAAACGTGGTGTGCAGTTTGTGCGTGCCAAGGTGGGTGACCGCTATGTGCTGGAAGAACTGGCCAAACACCATTGGATTTTGGGCGGCGAAGGCTCAGGCCATTTGTTGGCGCTGGACAAGCACACCACAGGTGACGGCTTAGTGAGTGCCTTGCAGATTTTGCAAACCTGCGTGCGCAGCGGCAAGGCCATGGCTGACTTGCTCAAAGATGTGACACTGTTCCCACAGACACTCCTGAACGTGCGCCTGCGCCCAGGCCAAGACTGGCAATCCAATGCGCGCATGAAAGAAGAAGTGCAAAAGGCCGAGGCCGAATTGGGTGACACCGGTCGTGTGCTGATTCGCGCCAGTGGTACTGAGCCGTTGGTGCGTGTGATGGTAGAGGCGCGTGATGAAGCGCAAGCCAACGCATGTGCCAAGCGCATTGCCGACACCTTGTCGGTTTAAGGCTGCGGCAAAAGATTCTGACCTGTGTGTGTGCTTTGTGTCGGGCGGTAGGCCGCGCGCCACAACACAGGCAATAAAACAGCCGTGGTGACGTACAGCGCCAAACTGCCCGTTTGCCAAAACGCAATCGGTGACTGCGGTGTGAGCCAACTCAAACCCGACACATCCAAGCCCACGTCGTAAGCCACCACATAACCTCCCGCAAGACCTAAGCCCCATAGCAAGACGGTATAGGTGATGAGTGGCAGCACGGTAATGTCATAGCAGCGCAGCGTGAACACGCAAAACACTTGCACGGCATCGGCCACGTGGTACAGCATCAACCACAGCAACAAGGTGGCAGACAGCGCGGCGACCTCGGGAGACTGGGTGTAAAACGCAGCAATGGCTTGGTGTTGCCAACCCATCAAACCCGCCAAACTTAGGCTGAGCAATAGCACCAAGCTAAGACCTGTGCGCAGTGCCTGACGCGCACGATGAATTTGCCCAGCACCAATCCAATAGCTCACACGCGAACTGCTGGCGATGGACAGTGACAAGGGAATCATGTAGAGCACAGCCGTCATGTTGGAGACGATTTGATGGCTCGCGGTGGCCACCACGCCCAAGCGCGCGATGAACAAAGACATGAGGGTGAAGGAGGTGACTTCAACGCCAATTGCCAAACCACTTGGCAGCCCCAAGCGCACGAAGCGAAGCAAGGTGGCTGCGTGAGGTTTTTCCATTGGAGCCCAGATGCGGTAGGGCTTGTAAAAGTCTTGTGTACGTAATAGCCAGAGCGCAAGACTCAGCATGAGAAGCGTCACCACCAAGGTCGCCCATGCACATCCTACTAAACCCATGGGCGCTAGCACACCTGGAATGCCTAAAACCAGCACGATGGACAGTGGAATCTTGACCATCAAGGCGCCTACTTGCACCCACGTCACCAGCTTGGGTTTTCCCAAACTTTGATTCAGCGTGCTGTACATGCGAAACAGCAAGGAGGCGGGTAATCCAAAGGCCACGATATTGAGGTAGTCGTGAATTTCGATGCGTAAATCGGCGGGTACTTGCGTCCAATTCAGAAGAAAGTCAGGATTCAACAATGCCCACATGCCAAGGCTGGTTGTGATGGCGCATAGATATAAAGCTTGCCGCAACGAGCGGCCCACCTCTGCGTGGCGCTGAGCGCCATGCAGCTCGGCCCACACAGGCAGCAACGCTTGCAACATGCCCATGAGGGAGATATGCACCGTGACGTAAGTGGCCGATGCCACGGCCAGTGCGGCCAAGGCGGTGTCTGCGAAGTGACCCGCTACCAAGGTGTCGGTGATGCTAAAGGCCATCACGGCCAGCTGTCCGACCATCACGGTGCCAGCGTGCCGCATGATGGTGGCGCGTTCGGTACTCATCGGTGTGTCAGGGGTGACGGCGGTGGTACAGCGTCACATCCTCGTTGTTGTCAGATGGGCGGCGGATGGTGCGAACACGGTTCCATTCATGCAGCCTAACCACACTCGCTAGCTCTGGTCGCAAGTCGTTGTCGACCAATAGCCACGGGCAAGTGCTTTGTTGTTCATTGGAGGTGGTTTCAATGGACTTGATATCAAAGCCGCCGTGGTAGTGAAAGGCGGTCATTTGGCCCACATCTAATCCATAGCTCAGCAAGCAACCTGTGCGTGCTTCATACGCTTCTTGTTTGGCCATCACGCCTTGAATTTGTTGCACCCAAGGTTTGTAGCTGCGCGCAAAGTCCAACAGTGGTAGCCACAAGGTCAGTAGCAATAGCCAGCACAGTGCAGCTCCGCCTGCGGGTAAAACCATGCTTTTCCATAAAGCTTGGCGGTGTTTGGCTGTGCGCCATGTGACAAGCCAAATCCACACCGCAGTAGCAGCCAAGGCCACGATGAATGCCACCCATCCAAAACTGGGTTGGAAGCCTGGGAATAAGCGTTCAACGTTCGCTGCAGGTTGTGCTGGCCAGCCTGTTTGCATGGCAATCCAAATCACCCAAATGATGAAGGCGCATCCCGAGAAAAATAGCAGAGTGAACCAGTCAATCAGCGCGGCCACGCTTCGGCGCAAAGTTGGCAAAGCAAAGGCTGCCAAGGTTGCGAAGGAGGGAAGGGCCAACAGCAATGTTTGTTCCGATGAGCGTGTGACCATGGCCGTGGTGAGGGTCAATGCGGTGAACCACATGGGTAGCACCAAGTGGCGGCTCCAATGCAGTGATGTCCATTGGCGACGCCAGCGCCATAAAGTCCATACGGCCAGTGGCCATGCAGGCCATGTGAACCATGCCACCAAGCGTAGCAAGCTACGCCATTCTTGCCAGTCGTTGTGCAAAGGCATCAAACGCCACTGCCACACATCCAATAGTGTGGCTAAGGCTGCCACAGCCAAGCCCATGAGCAAGAGCCACAGTGCGTGTTGACGGCCTGTTTGGTGTGATGTGCTTTGACGATCTAGCAAGCACAAAAAACCACTGCCGATGGCCATCAAAACAGCAAAGCTAGGTGCGCCGCTCAAACACAAACCAAGCAGCCCAGTGCTCAATGCGCTGAAGCTGTAGCGTGGGTGGTAAGGCAAAGCAGCGACGCCATAAAAAGCAAAGCTCACGAAAGCCAGTTGCATCAAGATGGGGCTTGCCTCATGGGAGAGCAAGGTGAGGCCCAAACACGCAATCAGCGCGAGCACGGCACCATCTGCAATGGTGCGAGCGTAGTCTTTGGGTTGGGCTTCGCCGCCAAAAGCAAAGGGTACGGGCTGGGCTTGGGGACTGAGCGCCAAGTAGTAAACCCCATGCCAAGTGCTCGCTAAGGTCAGCCCCAAGAGACCCGCAAAAGGGATTCGTACGGCAAATCCAGCAGATAGCCAGCTGGGGGCGATTTGAATCGCCCATGCGCCTAACCAATAAGGCAGCAAGGCGTCTAGTTCGGGGGCTTGACCCCAGACGCTGGGGTTGAACCAATCGCTCGCACCCTCAGCCAAGGCCAGCATGTGACCAAATGCCGTGAACTCATTACCTTTCCAAGGTTCACGGCCAAACAAACCGGGCAGCACATAGGCTGCGCAGAACAGCCACAGCGCAACACGCGGCAAGCGGCGCACGGCACTTTGAGGAACGATGGCGGGGGTGGGTTGGGTCACAAGCTTTTTGAATGAAAAAAGGCAGCGCGGAGGGCCGGGCTGCCTTGTTTGAAGTGAGCGCGTGGCTTACTTGGCGATCGTCTTGCCGTACTTGTTGCGGAAGCGCTCGACGCGGCCGCCCATGTTGTCGACAGATTTTTGTGTGCCTGTGTAGAAGGGGTGTGACTCGCTGGTGGTATCCAGCTTGTACAACGGCAATTCGCGGCCGTCTTCCATGGTGATCATCTCTTTTGTGCTGGCGCATGAGCGCGTCACAAATTTGAAACCGTTAGACATATCCATGAAACAGATTTCACGGTAGTTGGGGTGAATGCCTTCTTTCATCGCTTTTCCTTGAGCAGCTGCGGTAGCCACGCCGACCTATTTCGACACACTTTCCGCAAAACGCGTCATTATGCCATGAAAGAGTGGCCTTTTATCGCAAAACACCCAAGGCAAATGGCAGGCTGAGCATGCCTAAAACCGTCGATAAGGTGACCAAGCCCGCCACGAAGGCCCCGTTGTAGCCCATGCGAGCTGCCAAGACATAGCAGCTAGAGGCGGTGGGTAGGGCTGAAAAGGCGAGCAGCACGCTGGTTTGGGTCCTGTCGAGCTCAAACACGCCAGCCAACCACCACGCCAGCAGCGGGGTGAGTAGATGGCGCACAGTCAAAAGACAAATGGCCAAACTTTTTGCTTTCATCAAGTGCCCAAATTGCATGCCTGCACCTGCAGCCATCAATCCCAACGCCAACGACGCAGCGCCAATGCGTTGCAGTGTGGGCTCTGTCCAGCTTGGGATGTGCAAACCGACAATATTGGCGAGCAGCCCCAAACCTGTGGCCAAAATCAACGGGTTGCGAATGAGTTCGCGCCCAAAGCTGCGCTGAGCATGACGGGCCATGGGCCAAACCGCTGCTACGTTGAACAGGGGCACACAGACGCCGATCAACACCGCAATCAATAACAAGGCTTGCGGTCCCGCAATCCGTTCTGCCAATGCCAGGGCGATGAAAGAGTTGAAGCGAAACGCAACCTGCGCACTGGCTGCATGCAAGCGCGTGTCAATGTGTTTGCGCAAAAACGGCAGCTTGGGAATGGCATAGGACATGCCAACGCTGCTCAGCCCCAGTGTCAAGCCCGCCATGATGAGGTGGGAGGCGGCTTGCAAATCCAAAGGCGTGCGCACGATGGAATGAAACAGCAAAACGGGGAAGAGAAAGAAATAAACCAAGTTCTCAACCTGCTCCCAAACGGTGCGATTGAGGGCTGTGTATTTACAAACCAAATAACCACAAAGGATGAGTGAGAAGTCGGGGAAAAGGAGTTGGGCGTAATTCACGGGACAGAGAATACCCTTACTTCAATTCTTGAGTGATCTCAAAGCGTATAGGATTGAAACACGGGTCAATTGGTCGGATCTTTTTAGGAGATACATAAATGCAACGTCGTCATTGGTTTGCTCTTTCCTTGCTTGCCGCGGCTGGCTCTGCCTTTGCGCAAGCTTATCCCTCCAAATCTATTCAGTTGCAAATTCCTTTTGCCCCAGGTGGAACCACAGACATCATTGCACGCACGATTGCAGACCCATTGGGTAAAGCGTTGGGGCAAACGGTGGTGGTCATCAACAAAGCAGGCGGTGGCGGCGTGGTGGGTGCCAACGAAACAGCCAAAGCTGCGCCCGATGGCTATTCGCTAGGCATGGCCACCGTGTCGACCACGGCAGCGAATCCTGCGATCAACAGCAAAATTCCGTACAACCCGTTGACCGACTTCACACCCATCATCAACATTGCGGCGACCCCCAACATCATTGCTGTGCATCCCAATTTCCCCGCGACGGATTACAAGGGCTACATCGCCGAGCTCAAGCGTTCGCCAGGCAAGTATTCATACTCATCATCCGGCACTGGTGGCATTGGTCATTTGCAGATGGAGTTGTACAAAAACTTGAGCGGTACCTTTGTCACGCACATCCCCTATCGCGGTGCAGGACCAGCTTTGAATGACACGGTGGCAGGCCAAGTTCCCATGATTTTTGATAACTTGCCATCGGCGTTGCCCTTTATCAAAGACAACCGCTTGGTGCCAATTGTTGTGGCCGCACCTCAACGCTTGGCCGTGTTGCCTAACGTGCCTACTTTCAAAGAAATAGGCCTAGAACCTGTGAACCGCATGGCGTTTTATGGCATTTACGGCCCCAAGGGTATGCCCAAAGACATCGTGGACAAAATCAATGCCGGCGTACGCAAAGCGCTGGAAGATCCAGCTGTGCGTAAACGCATTGAAGACACGGGTTCGCTCATTGTGGCCAACACGCCCGAGCAATTTACAGCGCAAATCAAAGCCGAGTTTGAAGTTTACAAACGCGTGGTGACGGAACAAAAACTCACCTTGGATTAATCGCATTGACAGGCCTACCGGCGTCTGCACCTGACGCCAACATCGACATCTTCATTGACGCACTTTGGCTAGAGCACGGTTTGGCTGCTAACAGTTTGGCGGCCTATCGGCGAGATTTGAATTTGTTGTCTGCATGGCTGAATGCTCAGGGCACGCATTTACTTGCCGCGCAAGAGTCAGACCTGCAACAGTACTTTGCCCACCGTCATGCTGAGACCAAAGCGACGAGTGCCAACCGCCGTTTGACGGTGTTCAAACGTTTTTACCGTTGGGCCTTGCGCGAGCGCATGTTGGTGGCTGACCCGACGTTGAAATTGCTCACCGCCAAACAACCTGTGCGAGCTCCTAAAAGTTTGACTGAAGCGCAGGTTGAAAGTCTGCTCAACGCGCCCGATGTATCCACAGGCTTAGGCATGCGCGACCGTGCGATGTTGGAGTTGATTTACGCCAGTGGCTTGCGCGTGAGTGAGTTGGTCGACCTTAAGACCCTGCATGTGAGTTTGAACGACGGCGTACTGCGCATCATGGGCAAGGGCAGCAAAGAGCGTTTGGTGCCGTTTGGCGAAGTGGCGCGCGATTGGTTGCAGCGCTACTTGAGTGAGGCGCGCCCCGCATTGCTGGCAGGTCATCAAACCGAAGCTTTGTTTGTGACAGTGCGGGGAAAAAACGCAGGAGAATCCATGACGCGTGCCATGTTTTGGCAGCTCATCAAACGCTATGCCTTGCAAGCGCAAATTCATGTGCCGATTTCACCGCACACCTTGCGCCATGCGTTTGCCACGCATTTGCTGAACCACGGGGCTGATTTGCGGGCGGTGCAAATGTTGTTGGGCCATGCCGATATTTCCACCACCACCATCTACACGCACATTGCGCGTGAACGTTTGAAGAGCCTGCACGGGCAGCACCATCCGCGTGGCTGACTTGCTATCAGCCGCCTAACAAATAGTCCAGCTCTGCCTCGGTAAAGCCCGCACGCTTGCGGGCTTCTTTGTTGAAGGGCGGACGCAGCTTCGGCGCTTCATAACGCTTGGCCAATTCGCTGTAAAAAGCCACTGGGTCTAGGCCGCGCTGCTCGCACAACCAGCGGTACCAGTGGTTGCCAATGGCCACATGGCCAACTTCTTCGCGCAAGATGATGTCCAACAAATCTGCCGCTTGCAAGGCGGCGGGCGTAGCCGCTTTGCGTAGCTTGGTTTGAATCAAGGGCGTGGCATCTAGGCCGCGTGCTTCTAGGGTGCGGGGCACCAGCGCCATGCGGGCCAATACATCGTTGGCTGTTTTTTGGCACATGTGCCACATGCCATCGTGGGCGTCAAAGTCGCCGTAGCGGTGGCCTAGGCTTTGCAAGTGCGTGTGCAGCATCTCAAAGTGTTGCGACTCTTCATAGGCCACGCGCAGCCAGTCGGTGTAGTAGGGCGCAGGCATGTTGGAGAAGCGCCAAACCGCATCCAATGCGAGGTTGATGGCATTGAACTCGATGTGGCACACCGCATGCATCAAGGCTGCCAAGCCCTCGGGCGTGAAGGGTGTACGTGTGGGCACTTGTTGGGCTGGAATCAAGCGTGGCAGTTCAGGGCGGCCAGGCAGTGTTTGGGCAGAATCGTTGACGATGACTTCATTCGTCAATACCACCACATCTTTTTGCTTAGCCCACAGCGACTGCACCGCTTGAACTTTCGCGGCGGGGTCGCATATACAAAGGGCGGTCAATGCTAAGGGGCGTAGGCTCATCCTTACAATTGTAGAAAACCAAAATCGCAGGAGACTTTCATGGCTGTTTACCAACTCGATACGCTGACCCCAGACATTGCCGACTCTGCTTGGGTGGCGGACAACGCCCAAGTGATTGGCGATGTGCACATGGCCGCTGACAGCAGCGTGTGGTTCAGCAGCGTGGTGCGTGGCGACACGGCCACCATCCGCATTGGCGAAGGCACCAACATCCAAGACGGCAGCGTGTTGCACGCTGACGTGGGGATTCCACTCACCATTGGCAAGCATGTGACGGTGGGTCACATGGTTCAGCTGCATGGCTGCACGATTGGCGATGAATCGCTCATTGGCATTGGTGCTGTGGTGTTGAACGGCGCGAAGATTGGTAAGAACTGTTTGGTGGGAGCGGGCTCGCTCGTGACCGAAGGCAAAGAGTTTCCAGATGGCTCCATGATTTTGGGAAGCCCTGCCAAGGTGGTGCGCGAGCTCACGCCTGAGCAAATTGAAGGGTTGCGCCGCAGCGCGCAGCACTATGTGACTAACAAAAACCGCTTCAAAGCGGGTTTAAAGAAAATTGCTTAATGTCTCAACTGCATAAATTTTTGTTCGATGGTTTGCCTGTGCGTGGCATGTTGGTGCAGCTCACCGATGTGTGGCAAGAGGTACTCAAGCGCCGCGCGGCCAACGTGGAAACCGGCCCTTATGCAGAGCCGGTGCGCCACTTGTTGGGGGAGATGACGGCGGCCGCCGTGTTGATGCAATCGAACATCAAATTCAATGGCGCTTTGGTGATGCAAATTTTTGGCGATGGCCCTTTGAAGCTGGCTGTGGTTGAAGTTAACCCCAACCTGAGCTTGCGCGCCACAGCCAAAGTGGTGGGCGAGTTGGGCGAAGCTTCTACCTTTCCTGAGATGGTCAACGTCAACAACGAGGGCAAATGTGCCATCACACTGGACCCACTCAACAAGATGCCCGGCCAACAGGCGTACCAAGGTGTGGTGCCATTGTTTGACGACCAACGCAACAAACTCGACAAGTTCAGCGATGTGTTGCAGCACTACATGCTGCAAAGCGAGCAGCTCGACACCACCTTGGTGCTGGCCGCAAACGACACCACCGCTGCTGGCTTGCTGATTCAGCGTTTGCCCATCAAAGGCGAAGGCAACTTGGCCGCCAAGGCGACTATGGAAGACGAAGATGAAATTGGTCGTAGCGAGGACTACAACCGCATCTCTATCTTGGCCTCAAGTTTGACGTCCGATGAGTTGCTGAATTTGGATGCCGAAACAATTCTGCGTCGCTTGTTCTGGGAAGAAAAACTGGTGCGCTTCGAGCCACTGATACCAAGCTTTGCTTGCTCATGCAGCCGTGAGCGTGTGAGCAACATGATTCGCAGCTTGGGTACCGAAGAGGTGGAAAGCATCTTGGCCGAGCGCGGTGAGGTGGAGGTGGGTTGCGACTTTTGTGGCGAGCAATACCGCTATGACGCTGTGGATGCGGCGCAAATTTTCACCGGCACACCGACACCCCCGCCAGCACCTTCGTCGTTGCAATAAGGCGGTTTAGCCTTTGACGAGGCTGGTGAACAAGCGGTGTTCACAGTCGCCGTCACCGCAGGTCTCACATGGGCCGTTCCAGCGCGTGAGGGTCTCGGGGCGCTCTAGCTGCTTTGCCCAGTCTGGTGCTTGGCGGCCAATGCAAAACAAAGCGTTATCTAAGCGTTGCGCACCCGTGCCGTACACCACTTGGTAAGGCAGGCCAGCTAGGCTTAGCATGTGGCGCACAGCCGCATCAACGGGTTCACGCACATGTGGGCCATCGCGTTGCAAACCATCGCTCACCCAATGCACATCAAGTCCTGTGAGTAGGGTCACGTCATACACCGCCTGATGAGCCATGGACAGAGCATTCAAGCTGTCGTCGTTGAACAGCATTTGGCTGTAGACAGCCGTCATCAACGGGGTGGTGTCTGCAATCACCACGGCATTCACTGGCGCTGCGAGCACCCGTGCAATTTGTGTCTCGGCGATGTGTAACTGTTCGTCTTGGCGAGGCGTGCGCTGCTGGGTGTCGCACCATTCGCGAAGGTATTCATTCACGAGGTGTACTACCAAGCCTGACCTCTGCAACCGTGCGCACAGTGCTTGGGCCAGTTGTGACTTGCCTGTGCTTTCTGCGCCGAGCAGAGCAATCTTCATGCAGCTTCCACTTCGGCGTGCTTGGCCCATGTGCGCCAACCCAGTCCACTGAGTGCAATGAACGCGAGGTAGAGCAGGGTGGTAAGCCATAGACCTTTCCACGCAAATAACCCAGCGGCGACGATGTTGACGATGATCCAAACAGCCCAGTTTTCTAAGCGCTTGTGTGCGAGCAAATATTGGCCGACCAAGCTGAACGCAGTCGGAAAGGCATCCCACCAAGGTACATCGGTATCGGTGAAGTTCAGCAGCACGGCCCCCGTGCTCAGCCAAAGCAAGGTGCCCATCCAAGCCAAGGTGAAGCGCTGGCGCGCAGGCATGCGCGTGACGGGCAAGGGCGCACCTTCCACGCCGCGTAGCCACACCGACCAGCCCCACAAGGCCAAGACGACGAAGAGCACTTGCAGCAGTGCATCGCCATACAGGCGTTGGCTCCAAAACAAAAAGAAATACAGTACCGAGCTGATGGCGGCCAAAGGCCAGCCCCAATGCCACTCGACGATGTTGCACACAATCATCGCGAAGGCCAGCAGCACAGCGATGAGTTCAAGCCAAGAAGTGTCGAGGCCCCAGAGGGTGAATGCGGTCGAGAAAAGGAGTTCGGTCACTTCGCGATTTGCACGAAGACTTCGTTCGGCTTGACCATGCCGATTTCAGAGCGGGCACGCTCTTCGACCATTTCCAGACCGTCTTTGAGGTCGTGGAGTTCAGCGCTCAGGCGGTCGTTGGCCAATTGCGCGGCAGCGTTTTGCTGCTTTTGGTCGTTCAAGGTCTGACGTAGACGCATGACGTCGGGGATGCTGCCGCGACCAAACCACAGCTGGCCCTGCAGCACCAGCAGCAGGGCAATCAGCACGAGGTGGAGTGGTCGAAGCATTCGATTCGTCAGAATGAGTGGCGATTAACGCAAGTTGTAGAAGGCTGAACGGCCTGGGTACACCGCCACGTCACCCAAGTCTTCTTCGATGCGCAAGAGTTGGTTGTACTTGGCCATGCGGTCAGAGCGGCTCATGGAACCAGTTTTGATTTGACCGGCGTTCAAGCCCACAGCGATGTCAGCAATGGTGCTGTCTTCGGTTTCGCCAGAGCGGTGGCTGATGACGGCGGTGTAGCCAGCGCGCTTGGCCATCTCGATGGCTTCAAACGTTTCGGTCAAGGTGCCGATTTGGTTGATCTTGATGAGGATCGAATTGGCGATGCCTTTGTCGATGCCTTCTTTGAAGATCTTGGTGTTGGTCACGAACAAGTCGTCACCCACGATTTGTACTTTCTTGGCCAAGCGGTCGGTCAATACTTTCCAGCCGTCCCAGTCGTTTTCGGCCATGCCGTCTTCGATGCTGATGATGGGGTACTTGTCGCACCATGTGGCGAGCATGTCGGTCCATTGCTGAGCCGTTAATTGCAAACCTTCGCCAGACAAGTGGTACTTGCCGTCTTTGTAGAACTCGCTGGCCGCGCAGTCCAAACCGATGGCGATTTGCTCACCGGCGGTGTAGCCCGCAGCAGCAATTGCGTCCAAGATCATTTGGATGGCGGCTTCGTGGCTGGTGACGTTAGGTGCAAAACCACCTTCGTCGCCCACGGCAATGCTCATGCCTTTGTCGTGGATGATTTTCTTCAAGGCGTGGAACACCTCAGCGCCGTAACGCACGGCTTCGCGGAATGTGGGTGCGCCCACGGGGATGATCATGAACTCTTGCAAGTCCAAGTTGTTGTTGGCGTGTGCGCCACCGTTGATGACGTTCATCATGGGCACTGGCAATTGGTTGCCATTCATGCCACCGAAGTAACGGTACAAAGGCAAGCCAGACTCTTCAGCGGCAGCACGGGCCACAGCCATGGACACAGCCAACAAGGCGTTGGCGCCCAAGCGGCTCTTGTTGTCAGTGCCGTCGAGGTCGATCAAGGTCCTGTCAAGGAAGGCTTGCTCAGAAGCGTCCAAGCCCAAAATGGCTTCAGAGATTTCGGTGTTGATGTGCTCAACTGCTTTCAACACGCCTTTGCCAAGGTAGCGGCTTTTGTCGCCATCGCGCAGTTCAATCGCTTCGCGGCTGCCGGTGGAAGCGCCTGATGGCACAGCAGCACGGCCCATGGTGCCGGACTCCAACAACACATCACATTCCACGGTGGGGTTGCCGCGGCTGTCCAAGATTTCACGGGCGACGATGTCGACGATAGCGCTCATTTGTGTTTTCCTATTTCAAGTTTTTAAAAAGGGTTTGTGGCTGTGTGCGTGGCACTCAGGCCTCAAAGTTGTTTTCTAAGAAGGGGTGTTTTTTGGTCACGGCATCGAGCTCGACCAAAGTTTCCAACAAAGCTTTCATCTTGTTCAGGGGCACAGCATTCGGTCCGTCAGACCAAGCCTCTGAAGGGCATGGATGTGTTTCCATGAACAGGCCAGCCACGCCAGCGGCTACGCCAGCGCGGGCCAACACGGGCACCATCTCGCGAGCGCCACCACTGACTGCGCCTTGACCGCCCGGCTTTTGCACCGAGTGGGTGACGTCAAACACCACCGGCGCGCCAGATTTGCGCATCTCAGCCAAGCTGGTCATGTCGGCTACGAGGTTGTTGTAGCCAAAGCTCACGCCACGTTCGCAGGCCAAGAAGTTGTCTTCGGGCAAGCCAGCTTCGCGAGCGGCGTCGCGGGCTTTGTCGATGACGTTTTTCATGTCCCAAGGAGCCAAGAACTGGCCCTTCTTGATGTTCACCGGTTTGCCCGATTGCGCCACGGCACGGATGAAGTCGGTTTGGCGGCACAAGAAAGCTGGGGTTTGCAACACGTCGACCACGCTGGCCACTGTTTTGACCTGCGACTCGTCATGCACATCGGTCAGGATGGGCAGGTGCAGTTGTCGGCGCACTTCGTCGAGGATCTTCAAGCCCGCATCCATGCCCACACCGCGCTTGGTATTGCCAGACGAGCGGTTGGCTTTGTCGAACGAACCTTTGTAGATCAAAGGAATACCGAGACTCGAGCAGATTTCTTTGAGCTGGCCTGCCACGTCGATGGACATTTCTAAACCTTCGATCGAGCAAGTGCCTGCGATCAAAAAGAAACGTTGGTTCAGGCCAACATCGAATCCGCAAAGTTTCATGGGGTGTCCTGTGTTCTAAAAATTAGGCTTTAGCTTTGTGGTCCAACGCTGCCTTGACGAAGGCGTTGAACAAGGGGTGGCCATCCCATGGGGTCGATTTGAACTCGGGATGGAACTGCACGCCCATGTACCAAGGGTGAACGGTTTGTGGCAGCTCGACGATTTCGGTGAGGTGCTCGCGCTGTGTGAGCGCCGAAATCACCAAGCCCGCTTTGCGCAGGGCGTCGAGGTAGTTCACGTTGGCTTCGTAGCGGTGGCGGTGGCGCTCGGTCACCACGTCGCCGTAAATTTTGTGCGCCAAGGTGCCGGGGGCCACATCAGAGCTTTGTGCGCCCAAGCGCATGGTGCCGCCAAGGTTGGAGTCGGCTGTGCGAGTTTGGATGCTGCCGTCTGCGTCTTTCCACTCGTTGATGAGGGCGATGACGGGGTAAGGGCCGTCTGGCACAAACTCGGTGCTGTTGGCGTCTGTCAGGCCTGCCATATGGCGGGCGTATTCGATGGTGGCCACTTGCATGCCAAGGCAGATGCCCAAGTAAGGCACTTTGTTTTCACGGGCGAATTGGGCCGAAGAAATTTTGCCTTCCACGCCGCGAATACCAAAGCCGCCGGGCACAAGAATAGCGTCGAACTTACCGAGGTCTTTGACGTTCTCGGGTGTGATGAATTCAGAGTCCACGTACTCGATTTTCACGCGTGCATGGTTCTTCATTCCTGCGTGGCGCAGGGCTTCGTTGAGTGACTTGTAGCTGTCAGACAGATCGACGTACTTGCCCACCATCGCGATAGTGACTTCTTCTTTGGGGTTGGCCACTTCGTGGACCAAGTCATCCCAGCGTTGCAAGTTGGCCGGTTTGGCGGTGATGCGCAGCTTGTCGCACACCAAGTTGTCCAGCCCTTGCTCGTGCAACATGCGTGGCACTTTGTAGATGGTGTCCACATCCCACATGGAGATCACACCCGACTCATGCACGTTCGAGAACAGGCTGATTTTTTGGCGTTCTTCTTCGGGAATGGGGCGATCCGCACGGCACAGCAGGGCGTCGGCTTGGATACCGATTTCACGCAGTTTTTGGGCGGTGTGTTGGGTGGGCTTGGTTTTGAGTTCGCCAGCGGCGGCGATCCAAGGTACGTAGCTCAGATGCACAAACGCGGTGTTGTGTGCGCCGAGCTTCAAGCTCATTTGGCGAGCGGCTTCGAGGAAGGGCAGGGACTCGATGTCGCCCACAGTGCCGCCGATTTCAACAATGGCCACATCCACGGCGTCAGGCGTGTCATAGGCTGCGCCACGTTTGACGAACTCTTGAATTTCGTTGGTGATGTGCGGAATGACTTGCACCGTTTTGCCTAGATAGTCGCCGCGGCGCTCTTTGTCGAGCACGCTTTGGTAAATCTGGCCAGTGGTGAAGTTGTTGGCCTTTTTCATGCGCGTCGTGATGAAGCGCTCGTAGTGGCCTAAATCGAGGTCGGTTTCTGCGCCGTCTTCGGTGACGAACACCTCGCCGTGCTGCAGCGGCGACATGGTGCCTGGGTCTACGTTGATGTAGGGGTCCAGCTTGATGAGGGTGACTTTGAGGCCGCGCGACTCAAGCAGGGCGGCGAGTGAGGCGGCTGCAATTCCCTTACCAAGGGAAGAGACAACACCGCCGGTGACGAATACAAATTGGGTCAT
Source organism: Limnohabitans sp. TS-CS-82 (assembly GCF_002943475.1). Lineage (NCBI taxonomy): Bacteria > Pseudomonadati > Pseudomonadota > Betaproteobacteria > Burkholderiales > Comamonadaceae > Limnohabitans > Limnohabitans sp. TS-CS-82. Next base: position 171,780 of record NZ_PTQX01000012.1, read on the forward strand.
GCCAGATCGGGAGACTGTCTCCCGGTAGGTGGAAATCGAAATTATAGGCGCTCTGCTACATTGCGAGCCATGTCTGATCTGTCAAATAAACACATTGTTTTGGGTTTGAGTGGTGGCATCGCTTGCTACAAAGCGGCGGAGCTGTGCCGTGCCTTGGTCAAAGCTGGGGCGACGGTACAAGTGGTCATGACGGAGGCTGCGGCCCAGTTCATGACGCCGGTGACCCTGCAAGCTTTGTCTAACCGGCCGGTGTACGTCTCGCAATGGGATGCCCGTGAACCCAACAACATGGCGCACATCAACCTGAGCCGCGAGGCCGACGCCATCGTTGTGGCACCTGCCAGCGCCGACTTCATGGCCAAACTGCTGCATGGTCGCGCCGACGATTTGCTAAGCCTCATGTGCTTGGCCCGTCCGATTGAACGCGTGCCTTTGATTTTGGCTCCTGCGATGAACCGCGAAATGTGGCAGCACCCAGCTACCCAGCGCAACATGGCACAACTCACCGCGGATGGTGCGCATGTCTTAGACGTAGGCCAAGGCGAACAAGCCTGCGGCGAAACGGGCGACGGTCGCATGCTGGAGCCCGAAGAAATTTTGGAAGACCTCATAGCGTTCTTTCAGCCCAAAGTGTTGGCGGGTCAGCATGTGTTGGTCACTGCTGGGCCGACTTACGAGGCGATGGACCCCGTGCGCGGCATCACCAATTTATCGAGCGGCAAGATGGGCTTTTCCATCGCCCGTGCAGCGCGTGAAGCCGGTGCTGAAGTGACTTTGGTTGCAGGCCCCGTGCATCTGCCCACCCCCCGTGGCGTGCAACGTGTGGATGTGCGCTCGGCTTTGGACATGCAAGCGGCAGTTGCCAAGCATGTGGATGCAACTTCGGTGTTCGTGGCGACAGCGGCTGTGGCCGATTGGCGTGTAGCCGATGTGGCTGGACAAAAAATCAAAAAAGATGGCTCGGGTCAGTTACCCCGGCTCAACTTTGTAGAAAACCCAGACATTTTGGCTGGGGTGGCTCAGTCAGCCCGTGCCCAAAGCGGTGCTTTGTATTGCGTGGGTTTTGCGGCTGAAAGCCATGACTTGCATAAGCACACCACCGCCAAACGCGAGCGCAAAGGTGTGCCCCTGTTGGTGGGCAATATTGGCCCTGCCACCTTTGGGTTGGACGACAACGCGTTGTTATTGGTCGATGCGCAAGGTAGCCATGAATTACCGCATGCCAGCAAGCTCACATTGGCGCGCCAGTTGGTGGCTGAGATTTCGCGGCGTTTGAAAGCCGCTTGATATCAGCTGCCCGATTCAACCTCGTGCGTGCTGGCAAGATTCACATTTAAATTTGCAATATCCATTTATTTCATCTGATCAAACAATGAAACTCGACGTCAAAATTCTCGATACCCGCATGGCCGACCAACTGCCGCAATACGCCACGCCTGGCAGCGCTGGCCTTGATTTGCGCGCATGTTTGGATGCGCCCATCACACTAGAGCCCAACGCTTGGCAATTGGTGCCCACGGGCATTGCCATCCACTTGGCTGACCCCGCGTATGCCGCGCTCATCTTGCCGCGCTCGGGTTTGGGTCATAAACACGGCATCGTGTTGGGCAACCTCGTCGGTCTGATTGACAGCGACTACCAAGGTCAACTCATGGTCAGCGCTTGGAACCGCAGCGATGTGGCGTTCACGCTCGAGCCCATGGAGCGCTTGGCTCAGTTGGTCATCGTGCCCGTGGTGCAAGCCCAGTTCAATGTGGTGAATGAATTTGCCGCGCCGACTGAGCGCGGTGAGGGCGGTTACGGTTCGACCGGTAAGAAATAAATCAGTGCAGCAAATCGTTGCCCGGCGCTTGGGCTTCGATCTTGAAAAAGCCTGTACCCAAAGTGCCGCGTTCTTGTTCTTCCTGCGTGGCTTCGCGCACCGATTGCACATCGAGGTGAATGCGAATCGCAATGCCGGCCAGCGGATGGTTGCCATCTAACACCACATGCTCGGGGTAGAGCTCGGTCACGGTGTAGAGCAAGTCTTGTGGTGCGTCGGGGTTGCAGCCAGCGGGCAGGGCGTGACCCTCAACCGTGTGGCCTTCTTCCAGCTCCTTGGGGAAAAGCGAGCGGGCTTCTAAAAACACCAAGTTTTCGTCGTAGTCTCCAAAGGCTTCTTCGGGTTCGAGTTGCAAGTCGATGTGGTCGCCCACGCTGTGGCCTTGCAGCGCTTCTTCGATCTTGGCCAGCAAGTCATCGCCGCCCACCAAGAATTCAACAGGGCTGTCCAATTCGTCCAGCACCTCGCCCAAAGTGTCTTTCAAGGTCCAAGTTAAGCCGACCACGCAGTGTTGTGTAATTTCCATAGGGCAAAATTGTCGCACGATGCATGTGAATAAACCCCTGACCCTGCTCGGCGGCATCAGTCCCGCCGAATTTATGAACACCTATTGGCAGCGCAAGCCACTGTTGGTGCGCCAAGCCATCCCTGAATTTAAAGCCTTGCTCAGCCGTCCTGAGCTGTTTGATTTGGCCGAACAAAACGAGGTCGAATCTCGTTTGGTGATGGGGGCGAACGGCGGCAAACGCGACTGGCAAATGCAGCGCGGCCCGTTCAAACGCCGAGCCATCCCTAAGCTGACTGAGCGCGACTGGACCTTGTTGGTGCAAGGTGTGGATTTGCACGACGACCGTGTGGCCGCCTTGATGCAGCAATTTCGTTTCATCCCAGATGCCCGTTTGGACGATGTGATGATCAGCTACGCCACCGAAGGCGGTGGCGTGGGCCCGCACTTTGACAGCTACGACGTGTTTTTGTTACAAGCCCACGGCCAACGCCGCTGGCGCATTGGTCGTCAAAAAGACCTGTCGTTGGTACCGGACATGCCGCTGAAAATTTTGGCCAACTTCAAGCCTGAATATGACTGGGTGCTCAACCCCGGCGACATGCTGTATTTGCCGCCGCGCTATGCCCATGACGGCATTGCACTAGACGAGTGCATGACGTACTCGATAGGTTTTCGCGTTCCCCAAACCGGCGACTTGGCTCGCGAGTTGTTGGTGCGTTTGAGCGAAGGTGCCGAAGAGGCTGCAGGTGATGACTTGTACAAAGACGCCACTCAACCTGCTGTGTCAAAGCCAGCGGCGATGCCCGACGGTTTGGCTGATTTTGCCAAATCAGCACTTCAAAAAGCGTTAAAAGATCCCAAAGTTCTGCAACGTGCTTTGGGTGAGTATTTGACGGAACCCAAAGCCAGTGTGTGGTTTGAAATAGGCGATGTGCCAGATCAGCTCACTTCAGTGCGTTTAGATCGACGAAGCAAGATGATGTACGACGCGCACCATATTTTCTTGAATGGTGAAAGTTGGCGTGCTGCGGGTAAGGATGCTGCACTGATGCGTCAACTTGCAGATACACGTTCTTTGTCTCAATCTGATTTGGTTAAAGCGAGTACGGAAGCATTAAACCTTCTGATCGAGTGGTGTGACGACGGCTGGCTCCACGCCGGTGCCTAAATATTCAGACCTTGACGTCTGGCTGACAAGTTGCTTGAAATGCGTATAGGAATTACCCTATAATTTGACTCTAAGTTGAGAGGCTCGAGCCCTTCTGCTTGGTTGTGGTGCAAGCCACAGCAATTTCCGGAAATTGTTTTCATCCCCTTTAAGGAATATCAAAATGAACAAGTCAATCCTGTTGGCATCTTTGTTGGCTGCTGCCGCTCTCGTCGCTTGCGGCAAAAAAGAAGCTCCTGCTGTTGAAGCAGCTCCTGCTGCCGCTTCTGCTGCTGTTGAAGCAGCTTCTGCTGTGGCTTCTGAAGCCGCTGCCCCAGCTTCTGACGCTGCCAGCAAGTAATCAGTTTTCGGACTGAATTCAAAAGCCACCCTCGGGTGGCTTTTTTCATGGGCGCATCGCAAATGACTTAGACCTGCACCCAGGCCGACCCCGTGATCGGATCGGCCACGGCAATGTCTAACGGCGCGCATTGCATGGCCTTGCTCAGGCTGGCGCGTGCCAGTTCTGGGGTGTTGTTGCGTTCGCTCAAGTGGGCGGCCAGCACAAAGTTCAGATCTTTGTGTTTCACGCGGGCCAACAGTTCGGCTGCTGCGTGGTTTGCTAAATGCCCCCATGGGCCTGCCACGCGTTGCTTTAAGAAGCTGGGGTAGCTGGAAGCTTGCAGCATCTCAGGGTCGTGGTTGGCTTCAAGCAGCAGGGCGTGACAGCTTTGCAAAGACGACACCACATGAGCCGATGGATGGCCTAGGTCGGTGGCGAGACCCAAGTGGCGGTTGCCGTCGCTGCAGCGCAGCTGCAAGGGCTCTCGGGCATCGTGCGGCACAGTGAACGGCAGGGCTTGCAAAGCACCTATTTCGATCGTGTTACCGTCTCGTGCTAGATTCAATAAGTGCTGGTGTGGCAACCACGCATCGTCACACACAGCCAGCCACGTGCCTTGGCTCATCCACAGCGGTGTTGAATAGCGTTTGATAAAGCTGCGTGCGCAGCTAATGTGATCGCCGTGCTCGTGTGTGATGAAGATGGCGTCGAGGTCTTCAGCGCAAGTGCCGGCTTCGATCAAGCGGGCTTCAAGATCGCGCAGGCGAATGCCGCAGTCGATGAGTAAACGGGTCGTATGCACGCCGCTTTGGGCTTCAACCAAAGTGGCATTGCCCGAGCTGCCGCTGCCCAGGCTTTTAAAGCGCAACATGGCGCAAGCTCAGACCGCGCTGAATCAGCGCAGGTCGTCAGCCACCAGCTTCAAGATGCGCTGAGCGACGGGGCTGTTTTCAGCTTTGCCTGCAGCGTTTTGAACGGTGACTTCTGTCACGCTGTCGGTTTTACGTACAGCAATACGGTACTTGACAGGGCCTGTGTCAGCGGTGGAGCTGCTGAACATCTTGCTGAAGAAACCTTTTTCTTCTTTCGTCGTATCAACATAGCGCACAAAGTAAACGCCTTGTGCACGGTCACGGTCTTCAACCGTAAAGCCTGTGCGGTCTAAGGCCAAGCCCACACGGCGCCAAGCGACATCAAATGAGTCTGGAATATTCAATGTCGCCGCATCACCTTTGGTGGTCAAGCTGGTTTTGCTTTGTGCGACTTGAGCCGTTGCTGTGCTGGCTTTGGCTTGCTCTGCTGAAACGCCGAGTTTGACCATCAAACGGCTTAAAAATTCAGCTTCTAATTCTGGATCGCTTGGACGTGGAACCCAAATCGTGCCTGACTTGGTTTGATCTTTGTATTCTTCGCTCATGCCGCGGTGGGTCACGAAGATATCTACGCCGCCTGTGCTGTTGCGTTCAATGCGAGTGCGGAACTTATCGCGTTCGCCAGACGAATACAGGCCATCGAGTACTTTGCCTAAATTGCGACGGATGAAGTCTTGCGGAATCTTGGCGCGGTTTTCAGCCCATTCAGTTTCGAGCAAACCCAGTTGTTGTTGCTCGATCACATATTCAAAGCCATTTTCTTTCCAGAAGCCTTGAACAATCGGCCACACCACGTCGGCTGTACGGTTGACAACCAACCAACGTTGTTTACCGTCGCGTTCAATGCGCACATCGTTGACTTGTTTGGCAGCAGTTGTGGCCACTGTTTGCACAGGGCGAACGCCCATGCTGCTGGCAGTGACTGCACCGCCAGGCACGGCGTAACGTGTGTCACGTGTGAGTTGAGTCAGGTCGGGTGGAATGTCGAGCGGTACCACCTTGGTGCCACCTTCGGTTTTGTAGTTGACCTTGTCGCCATCCATGATGGAGCCGCAGCCGCTGAGCAAAACCAAGAGGGTTAGCGCAAGCGTTGCACGATTTGAAGCAAAAGAAATGTTCACAGCCAAGGCCTTTTTAACAATCAGATCAAACCAGCGGCGCGTAAGGCGCCTTCCACCACAGGCTCGTTGGCCTTGGTGAGTTCGGTCATGGGCAAGCGCAGCGTTGGGCCGGCAAGGCCCATGCGGTGCATGGCCCACTTCACGGGGATAGGGTTGGCTTCCACAAACAAGTGTTTGTGAACAGGCATCAACTTAAATTGAATTTCCATGGCGCGTTTGACGTCGCCAGCGATGGCGGCCATGCACAACTCGTGCATCAAGCGTGGGGCCACGTTGGCGGTCACGCTGATATTGCCTTGGCCACCACACAGCATCAGTGCCACAGCGGTGGGATCGTCGCCTGAATAGACGGCAAAGCCTTTGGGCACATCGCGAATCAGCCACTCGGCGCGTTCGATGTTGCCTGTGGCTTCTTTGATGCCCACGATGCCTGGCACTTGGGCCAAACGCAGCACGGTGTCGTGCGCCATATCGGCCACTGAGCGGCCGGGCACGTTATACAAAATCACGGGCAAGTCCACCGCTTCGGCAATGGCTTTGAAGTGCAGGTATTGGCCTTCTTGCGTGGGCTTGTTGTAGTAGGGCACCACTTGCAGCTGGCAATGTGCGCCAACTTTCTTGGCGAACTTGGCCAGCTCAATCGCTTCAGCGGTCGAGTTCGCACCGCAACCCGCCATGATGGGCACATGACGCTCGGTGTGTTTGGCCGCTTGCTCCACGGACACGCGGATGATTTCGCAGTGTTCTTCCACGTTGACGGTGGGTGACTCGCCTGTCGTGCCCACGACGCCGATGCAATCGGTGCCTTCGGCAATGTGCCAATCAATGAGTTTGCGCAGGGTGGGGTAGTCGACGCTGCCGTCTGTGTGCATGGGGGTGGTCAAAGCCACGATGCTGCCGGTAATGGGTGTCATGTCCGCGAGTTCGGTCAAGGAAAAACGTTCATTCTAGCGATTGCCAGTGACGTTTTTAGTGAGAAAGTGGGTAACGAACGGGTGTTTGTGCGCTGCTGGTCTCACGCACCGCCACGATGCGTTGCACAAAGCGCTCGGGCTGAGACAAAAAGCCTTCTTCAAACGCCACCACGCGTAAGTCTTTGCACACGGCCAGCAGTTCGGCAGGGTGCAGCAAAAAGTCTGGGCGCGAAGGTTTACCCACGGTTTCGTTGCCTGCAGAAAAGGTTTCGTAAATCAGCACGCCATTGGGCGCGAGGCTGGCCAAGATGTGCGGCCAAAGAGGGCGCCACAGGTAGTTGGTCACGACCACGCCACCAAAAGTTCGGCCTTGCAGCGGCCAAGGCCCGTTTTCAATATCTGCACAAATGGCTTCGCCCAAGGCGCTGACGGCGGCAATGGCGTCTGGGTTGCGGTCCACCCCTGTGGCGGGGTAACCAAGATCCGCAAAGTGGCGCATGTGACGGCCGTGTCCGCAGGCCAAGTCCAGCACATGGCAGCCCGCAGGCAATAGGTGCGCCCAACGGGCCACCCAACTCGATGTGGGCTCTTGCCCATGAAGCACAGTGCTCATCTCAGAAACATCCCCAGACTTGGTCGGCCAAGGTCAGCAAGAACTCAGGCCGTAAATACATAGACAAAACCGCCAACAAAATGGCCACGCACACCAAGCCAATCGCAACTTTGCGAATCAAGGTGGTGCTGATCAGGCGGCGCATCATGGCTTGGATTTTGGATGGTTAAGCAGCAACGGTCTTTGGCACATCGTTACGCTCAATGGCGTTTTCATTGACCGGCATATTGATGAGTGCAGCAAACACGCCCAGCGCAATCGAGATGTACCAAACGATGTCGTAGCTGCCAGTTTTGTCGTACAAGTAGCCGCCCAGCCACACACCCATGAAACTGCCAATTTGGTGGCTGAAGAACACAAAGCCGCCCAGCATCGACAAATGCGCCACGCCAAAAATTTGCGCCACCACCGCATTGGTGGGCGGCACGGTGGAGAGCCACAAAAAGCCCATCACCGCAGAGAAGATGTAGACACTCATCGGTGTCAGTGGGGCCAACAAAAACAGCACGATGGCCACCGAACGTGAGAAATAAATGAACGACAAAATTTTGCGCTTGGCCATGCGCTGGCCCAAGCTGCCTGCGATGTAGGTGCCAAACACGTTGAACAAACCAATCAGCGCCAAAGCAATGCTGGCCACTTCAGGCGACAAGCCGTGGTCCTTGAGGTAGCTGGGCATGTGCACGCCAATGAACACCACCTGAAAGCCGCACACAAAGTAGCCCGCCATCAGCAGTTGAAAGCTGCGATAGCCCATGGCCTCACGCAGCGCATGCAGGATGGATTGGTCGCGGTGCGGTGTCGCACCTCCTCCAAAGCCAGGTTCACGCAAACCGTAGGCGAGGGGAATGATGAGCATGGCCGACAGCGCCAACCACACCAAGGCCTCTTGCCAACCAAAGGTGCTGATGAGGTAGCCCTCGGTGGGCACCATCAAAAACTGGCCAAACGAGCCCGCCGCCGCTGCCACACCCATGGCCCACGAACGCTTGGCTGCACTCACATTGCGGCCAATCACACCGTAGATCACGGCGTAGGTGGTGCCTGCTTGGGCAATGCCAATCAAGACACCAGCAGTCGCGGTGAATAAGGCGGGCGTGTCTGAATACGCCATGCCAATCAAGCCCAGCGAATACATCACTGCACAGGTCACAATGACTCGGAAGGCGCCAAAGCGGTCCGCCAACATGCCCGAGAAGATGCCTGCAAAACCCCAAGTCAGGTTTTGAATGGCAATGGCCATGGCGAAGTTTTCGCGTGTCCAGTCTTGGGCTTGGGTGATGGGTTGCAGCCACAGGCCAAAGCCGTGACGCACGCCCATGGACAAGGTGACGATGGCTGCCCCGCAGGCCAGCACTTGCCACATGGGCAGTGTTTTGTGTTGGTTTGTCATGTGGTCGACTTTACCCAATGCGGGCAACGGCCGCTGTCACGGGGGTTTTAGGCGGTGATGGATTCGCAAAAATCGCAAATCTGTTGTTTTATACAGTATCAAATTTGAAACTGTCTACAATGCCGCCCCATGGCTACAAAGCAACCCACTACACCGCCCCAGTACTCGGAAGGCTCGATTCGCGTCCTCAAAGGACTCGAACCCGTCAAGCAACGTCCGGGCATGTACACCCGCACCGACAACCCGCTGCACATCATTCAAGAAGTGTTGGACAACGCGGCTGACGAGGCGCTTGCTGGACACGGCAAAAAAATTGGCGTCACGCTGCACAGCGATGGCTCGGTCAGCATCGACGACGATGGCCGTGGCATTCCGTTTGGTATGCACCCCGAAGAAAAAGCGCCCGTCATTGAACTGGTGTTCACCCGCTTGCATGCGGGTGGCAAGTTTGACAAAGGCTCGGGCGGCGCTTACAGCTTCTCTGGCGGTTTGCACGGCGTTGGTGTGAGCGTGACCAACGCGCTGGCCAAACGCATGGAAGCCACCTCGTACCGCGAAGGCCAAGTGGCCCGTTTGGTGTTCTCGGGTGGCGACGTGGTGGAAAAACTCACCACCCGCAAACAAGAATCAGGCGACCGCAAGCAAGGCACCACCGTGCGCGTGTGGCCCGATGCCAAATATTTTGAATCCTCGGCCTTGCCGATGAACGAGTTGGTGCACTTGCTGCGCAGCAAAGCTGTGCTCATGCCCGGCGTGAGCGTGACGCTCATCAATGAGAAAACCAAAGACACGCAAAACTGGCTCTACAAAGGCGGCCTGCGTGACTATTTGATGCAGACACTGCATGGCGACCCCGTCATTCCTTTGTTTGAAGGCGATGGCTATGCCGATAGCAACCACGACAGCTTTGCCGAAGGCGAGGGCGCAGCATGGGCTGTGGCCTTCACCGAAGACGGCGCACCTGTGCGCGAAAGCTATGTCAACCTGATTCCCACCAGCGCTGGTGGTACACACGACAGCGGCTTGCGCGATGGGTTGTTCACGGCGGTGAAAAGCTTCATCGAGTTGCACGCTTTGCTGCCCAAGGGCGTCAAGCTCATGCCAGAAGACGTGTTTGCCCGTGCCAGCTACGTGCTGAGCGCCAAGGTGCTTGACCCTCAGTTCCAAGGCCAAATCAAAGAGCGCCTCAACTCACGCGATGCAGTGCGCTTGGTGTCGAGCTATGTGCGCCCCACCATGGAGCTGTGGCTCAACCAACACGTTGAGTACGGCAAAAAGCTGGCTGAGTTGGCCATCAAAGCTGCACAAAGTCGCCAAAAAGCCGGCCAAAAAGTAGAGAAGCGCAAGGGCTCAGGTGTGGCTGTGTTGCCCGGCAAGCTGACCGATTGCGAAAGCAAAGACACGGCGCACAACGAAGTGTTCTTGGTCGAGGGCGACTCTGCGGGCGGCAGCGCCAAGATGGGTCGCAACAAAGAAAACCAAGCCATTCTCCCGCTGCGTGGCAAGGTGCTGAACACTTGGGAAGTCGAGCGTGACCGCTTGTTTGCCAACAACGAAATTCACGACATCTCGGTGGCCGTGGGTGTTGACCCTCACGGTCCAAAAGACAGCCCCGACATGAGTGGTCTGCGTTACGGCAAGGTGTGCATCCTGAGTGATGCGGACGTTGACGGCTCGCACATTCAAGTGTTGTTGCTCACCTTGTTTTTCCGTCACTTCCCCAAGCTCATCGAAGCGGGACATGTGTTTGTGGCGCGTCCACCGCTGTTTCGTGTGGACGCACCGGCGCGTGGCAAAAAGCCAGCTACCAAGGTGTATGCCTTGGACGAGGGTGAACTCACGTCCATCCTCGACAAGCTGCGCAAAGACGGCGTGGCCGAGGGCAAGTGGAGCATCAGCCGCTTCAAGGGCTTGGGCGAAATGAGCGCCGAACAACTGTGGGACACCACCCTCAACCCCGACACCCGTCGCCTCATGCCCGTGCAACTGGGCTTGCTGGACTTTGCAACCACCGAAGGTTTGATCACACAACTCATGGGCAAAGGCGAAGCCGCCGCACGCCGTGAGCTGATGGAACTGCATGGCGATTCGATTGAGATTGACGTATGACCGATTTGTTAACCCCTGGACTGCCCACCGCCAACAACAATAACAATGATGGCGACGGCGACATCGCGCTGGGCCACTACGCCCAACGCGCCTACCTTGAATACGCGCTCAGCGTGGTCAAAGGCCGCGCCTTGCCCGATGTGTGTGATGGCCAAAAGCCGGTGCAGCGGCGCATTTTGTATTCGATGTCCCGCATGGGGCTGGGTTACAGCGGCCCTAACAACAATACAGGTGCCAAGCCCGTCAAGTGCGCCCGCGTGGTCGGTGACGTTCTGGGCCGCTACCACCCCCACGGTGACAGCGCCGCGTATGAAGCGCTGGTGCGCATGGCGCAAGACTTTGCGCAACGCTACCCATTGATTGACGGGCAAGGCAACTTTGGCTCACGTGACGGTGATGGCGCTGCGGCCATGCGCTACACCGAAGCCCGCTTGGCTAAAATCACCACGCTTCTGCTGGACGAGATTGACGAAGGCACGGTTGACTTCCAGCCCAACTACGACGGCTCCACCGAAGAGCCCAAGCAGTTGCCCGCCCGTTTGCCATTTGCCTTGCTCAACGGTGCAAGCGGTATCGCGGTGGGCATGGCTACTGAAATTCCAAGCCACAACCTGCGCGAAGTGGCTGATGCGTGCGTGGCACTCATTAAGAGTCCGAAGCTGAGCGACGAAGAGTTGCTGCAAATCTTGCCAGCGCCCGATTACCCCGGTGGCGGCCAAATCATCAGCAGCGCGTCTGACATTGCCGATGCCTATCGCACAGGCCGTGGTTCACTCAAAGTGCGCGCCCGCTGGGTCATTGAAGACTTGGCCCGTGGCCAATGGCAGTTGGTGGTGAATGAACTGCCACCTGGCGTGAGCAGCCAAAAGGTGCTGGAAGAGATTGAAGAACTCACCAACCCCAAGGTCAAGACAGGCAAGAAGGCGCTGAGCGCCGAGCAAACTCAACTCAAGGCAACCATCTTGGCTGTGTTGGACGTGGTGCGCGATGAGTCAAGCAAAGACGCCCCTGTGCGTTTGGTGTTCGAGCCCAAGACCCGCACCATTGAGCAACAAGAACTCATCACCACCTTGCTGGCGCACACCAGCTTAGAAACTTCGTCGTCTATCAACCTCACCATGGTGGGTATCGATGGCCGTCCTGTGCCTAAGTCGCTGCGCGAGATGTTGACCGAGTGGATTGAGTTTCGCTCTGCCACCATCCTGCGCCGCTCTCAGCACCGTTTGAACAAAGTGCTGGACCGCATCCATATCTTGGAAGGTCGTCAGTTGGTGTTGCTCAACATCGACGAGGTGATTGCCATCATCCGTCAGAGCGACGAGCCCAAGCAGGCGCTGATGGAGCGCTTCAAACTCAGCGAGCGACAAGCCGAAGACATCTTAGAAATTCGTCTGCGTCAGCTGGCGCGTTTGGAAGCTTTTCGGATTGAGCAAGAGCTCAAAGAGTTGCGCGACGAACAGGCCAAGCTTGAAGACATCGTGGGCAACCCATCGGCGCTGCGCCGCTTGATGGTCAAAGAAATTGAAGCCGACGCCAAAACCTTTGCCGACCCACGCCGCACGCTCATTCAAGAAGAGAAAAAAGCAGTGGCCGAAGTCAAGGTGGTAGACGAGCCCGTGACCGTGGTGGTCTCTGAAAAAGGATGGGTCCGTGCACGTACCGGCCACGGCCACGAAGCCAGTGCCTTCGCCTTCAAATCAGGCGACGGCTTGTACGGCACGTTTGAGTGCCGCACGGTGGACACCTTTATCGCGTTTGGCTCAAACGGCCGCATCTACTCTGTGCCTGTGGCCGCTTTGCCGGGCGCGCGTGGCGACGGCCAGCCCGTGACCACGTTGGTTGATTTGGAATCAGGTACTCAGTTGCTGCACTACGTGGCTGGCCCTGCGGGCGCGACGTACTTGCTCAGCAGCTCGGGTGGCTATGGCTTCATGGCCAACATCGAGCACATGATCTCGCGCAACAAAGGCGGCAAAGCCTTCATCACCGTGGGTGAGGGCGAAACCGTGTGCCGCCCATCACCTGCCAGCGGTGGCTCGGGCGCACAGCCTGTGGCACCTGCTACGCATGTGGCTTGTGCGTCCACGGGCGGCCGCTTTTTGACCTTTGAGTTGTCAGAACTCAAAGCCATGGAAAAGGGCGGTCGCGGCTTGATGCTGATTGACCTAGAAGCCAAAGATACCTTGGCCGGTGCGGCTGCGTACACACGCAGCGTGCGCATCGAAGGCATTGGCCGTGGCGGCAAAGTGCGCGAAGAAACGCTGGAAATTCGCAGCTTGAATAACGCCAAAGCGGCACGCGGCAAGAAGGGCAAAGTGGCTGACTTGGGATTTAAGCCTAATGCTGTGGTGCGGGTGGAATAACGCGACGCCCCGGCTAGCCAAATAGAAACGGCCCTTGCTTGCAAGGGCCGTTTTCAATTGCTAGGTTGTTTGGGGCAATAAAAAAGCGGCTCAACGAGCCGCTTTTTTGTGGGGTAGCAAGAATTAAGCTTTGGCTTTTTCTTTGGTAGCTGCCATTGGGGTGGCACCGTCTGCAGGTGCTGCCTCTTTCTTGGGAGGGCTGCAGTCGAAGCACACAAACATGGATGAACCCAAGATGCGCTTGAATGAACCGTTGTTGCGGGGCTTGTGAACGCCGCACTTGATGCAGCTCATGGTGTCGCCAGTGCGGCCGAGGCCTTCGAAGGGTGAACCGCCTTTTTTCGATTTGTAGCGCAAACCGTCGTTGGAGATTTCTGTTTTTTCTGGGCGTGACATTCGTTGTAGTTCTCGAGGCAAAGACGGTATTTTCGCAAATTTATCAACCGTTCTGACAACCGGCCCTCAAAAACCTCAAAATTCACCGCAAAAAGCGCTTGGAAAGCTTCAAAACGCTGGGCCCAATGCGTTTTGAGATGGCTTGGCGGTGTTTGGCAAACAGCACATAGGCCGGTTGCAGCACCGGCATGAGCCATTTGCGTGACAACACCCAAGCCAAAACAGGCAGTTTGGCTAGCCGGTAAGCGGTGGCAAACACGGGCACACCCACCAGCACTTGGCCATCGGCGGTGCGGCCATGAATCTGCGCCATGGCGGCTTCGCACGAGATGTTGTGGCCCGCAGCCTCAAAGCCAGTGTGGGTAACGTCCACAAAGGCCAACTGGCCCTGCGCATTGCGGCTTTGCAAAAAATCTATCTCAGCCACGCACAGCGGGCACTGGCCGTCGTAGTACAGCGTGAGTTCGGGCGTGGTGGTGGCAGTTGTGGTTTGCATCGGAACGTAGGCTAGCACGCCTACCAAGCGCGGTGCTGCACAAAGGGTAATCGGGCAGAATTGATCGCATGACCCAAGCCTGCTTTGATACATCCACCACCGCCACACAACGTGTGGCCAGCGCGCTAGAGGGCGCAGCCAGCCCAGCTGCGCAACATGTGTTCACGCAGCTCTATGCCGATGCCGCACGCGCCTCAGCGCAGCAACGTGATGCTGAGGCGAAAGCAGGCCGCAGCCTAGGTGTGTTGCACGGCGTGTGCATCACGCTCAAAGACAACATCGACGTGGCGAGCGAAACCACCATGGCCGGTGGCGTGGTGTGCGCGGGCGAAGCGCCTGCGCTGCACGATGCACCCGTGGTGCAACGCTTGCGCGATGCAGGTGCGGTGGTGCTGGGCAAAACCAATATGAGCGAGTTTGCGTTCTCGGGCGTGGGCATCAACCCACACCACGGCACGCCTGCCAATCCTGCTGACCCAGCGCATGCACGCGTGCCCGGAGGTTCGTCGTCGGGCGCTGCAGTGTCTGTGGCTTTGGGGCTGGCCGAGGCCGGTATTGGCACAGACACGGGCGGCTCTATCCGTATACCCGCCGCGCTGTGTGGCTTGGTGGGCTACAAGAGCACGCAAGTGCGTATTCCGTGCACGGGTGTGATGGAGTTGTCGCGCACGCTGGACACCGTTTGCAGCATCACACGCTCGGTGCGGGCGTGTTTGGCGGTGGATGCGGTGCTGTCGCAACAAGCGTTGCCTACTGATGCCACAGAGTTGCGCGGCCTGCGTTTTGCCGTGCCGCAAACTTTGATGATGGACGATGTGGATGCCACCGTGGCCCAGGCTTTTGTGCGCACTTTGCATCGCATCAACAAGGCGGGTGCGCAAGTGGTGGAGATGCCCTTCACAGCACTGGGCGACATTGCTGCGCTCAGCATGCCCGGTGGTTTTTCGCCCATCGAGAGCTACGCTGCACACCACGCGCGCCTGGAGCGCGGTGCACACCAAATTGACCACCGCGTGGTGGCTCGCATGATGCTGGGCAAAGGCATCAGCGCCCAAGACTACCTAGAGCTACACAACCGCCGCAACGCGTGGATTACTGCAGCCCAACAAACGCTGGAAGGCTTTGACGCCATGTTGTGCCCCACAGTGCCCATGGTCGCGCCATTGACTGAGCCTTTGCTCAAAGACGATGAGGCATTTTTCAAAGTGAATCGCTTATTGCTGCGCAACCCCTCGGCTATCAACTACATGGACGGCTGCGCGTGGAGCCTGCCTTGCCATGAAGCGGGTGAGTTGCCTGTGGGTTTGATGGTGTCTAGCGTTGCCGGCCAGGACGCGCATTTGGCGCGCGTGGCGTTGGCTTTAGAAAACTTAATCAATTCTTGACGCGCTTAGACCACAATCCAAGCGTTGAGAGAAAGAGAGCACGCTATGACTTCTAAATTTCGCACATTCGCGCTAGGCCTGTTGCTAGCCGCGACGGCAGGCGCAGCCATGGCGCATGGCCCCTACGGCGGTTACCGTGGTGGTTATTACCGTGGCGGTGGCGATTACTTCTGGGGCCCAGCTTTGGTGGGCGGAGCGATTGTGGGCACGTCGATTTATTTGTCGCGCCCTGTGCAGCCATCTACCGTCATCATCACCAGCCCACCTGCGGTGGTGATGAGCAACCCCCAGCCTACGCAGTGGGTGAACAGTCAGCCGGTGCAGCAACCTGTTGAGGCGTACTACTGTCGCGAAACAGGCCAGTATTTTCCGATGGTGCAAACCTGTGTCAGTCCTTGGTTGGTGGTGATGCGATGAACAAAGCTTATCTGTGTGTCTTGGTGGCGGGCTTGTTGCCCTATGTGTGTGCCATGGTTGCGAAGTGGGGGTTCAAAAAGTTTGACAACCACAATCCACGTGAATGGTTGGCTCAGCAAACGGGTTTCCGTGCGCGCGCCAATGCGGCGCAGGCCAATACTTTTGAGTCGTTTCCACTGTTTGCTGCGGGCGTGATCATTGCCACCTTGGCGCAAGTGGATGCAGCACGTATTGATTTGTACGCGTTTGTGTTTGTTGCAGCACGCGTGGGCTTCATTGTTTGCTACGTGACCGACAAAGCCAGCTTGCGTTCTTTGTGCTGGTTGGTGGGCCTGCTGAGTGTGGTGGGTTTGTTTGCTGCGGCCTTGGGTTTGTAAAGCTGTCATCCGTTTGCAAGTGCCGCGCGTTGTAGAGCTACCTTTTCACAAAGTGAGTTTTCTATGAAACGCTTTTCTACCTTGTTGGCTTGTATGTTGGCCTTTGCCGTGGTCTTGCCCGCGCAAGCGGATGGCCGTGGGCATGGTGGATATGGCGGTGGCCACGGTGGTTATGGTCACAACTACGGCGGTCATGGTTACGGTGGTCACTACCGTGGCTCTAGCAACTATTGGCTCGCCCCCGTGTTGGGTGCTGCGTTGGTGGGCAGCGTGATGTATGCCGCCAGCACGCCCAGCTATGCCATGCCACAAACAGTGGTGGTGCAACAGCAATATGCGCCGCCTAGCCGTGTGGCGTATTTCTGCCCGACAGCGCAGCAGTACTACCCCAATGTGCCCACCTGCCAAGTGCCTTGGCAGCCTGTGAACTACTAACAAAGTCACTCAAACAAAAAGCCGGGCTAGCCCGGCTTTTTGTTGTGCGCCATGCGCTTCATTGAGGCGCATCTATCACATGGTTAGAGCGTCACCACTTCTTTGTGGCCCACACGGTTGGAATAGCGCACTTTGCCGCCCGTGGTTTCTAGCTCCACG
Organism: Limnohabitans sp. TS-CS-82; assembly: GCF_002943475.1. Classification (NCBI taxonomy): domain Bacteria; kingdom Pseudomonadati; phylum Pseudomonadota; class Betaproteobacteria; order Burkholderiales; family Comamonadaceae; genus Limnohabitans; species Limnohabitans sp. TS-CS-82. The sequence goes on from NZ_PTQX01000012.1 coordinate 188,650, forward strand.
CGAGCACTGCGGCCTGCGTACACATGGTGCTTGAGCCATTCCAGCTCTTGCTTGGTTTCGGCTTCACCAGCCACCACACGGCTCCAGCAGCGCAGCTCGGCTGACCAGCGGTAGTTACGGGCTTTGAGTTTGTCTTTGGTCTCAAACGGCGAGTTGATGGCGTACACCTTTTGCTGCGGCTTGTTCAAAGTCATCAGCACGGCAAGCAGAGCCGTTTGTTGGCTTTGCGGCAGCACTTGATTCAGCAGCTCAAGCAGCGCCCAGCAATCGGCCTCAGCACGGTGAGCTTCGTAAAAGTAGCCCTGGGTGCTGAGCAAATACTCTAGCTTGGCAGAGCCAAAGCCTTCTTCGCGCCAGTCAATGTCTTTGATGCTGCAAGCCCAGTTGAGTTGTTCAAACAGCGGCCAGCGAGCTTCCACAAATGGGCGGTCAAATTGAGCGTTGTGGGCAATGACCACGTCCACGTTTTTCAAAAACTCAGCCACGCGGGCGTCGTCAATGCGGTGGCCTTTCACCATCTCGTCGGTGATGTGGTGCACCGCGATGGTGGCGGGGGGAATGGCAAAGCCTGGGTCTTCCAGTTCGTCCAGCACATCCACCACGCGGTAGACCACACCTGTAACGGGGTCGAATTCAAAGGCCAGCATGCCCAGTTCAATCACGCGGTCTTGGGCCACGTCAAAGCCGGTGGTCTCGGTGTCGAGCACGATGCCTTTGCTGAGCTTTTGGCCGGGAGCGGGGGTGTTGAACACACGGCCAGGCACGAGGCGGCGAAGCACGCGGTAGTCTGGATGTTGTTCGAGTTGTTGGGCGAGTTGTTCGATGTCTTGAGTCATAGGGGCTAATGTTAAGCGTGGTCGGCCTGTGTGGCGTTGCGCTTGGCAATGGCGCGTGACAAAAAGATGCCCATCGCACAAACCACCAAAGCATCAGCGCCCAAAATCAACGGCGAGTTGAAGTGGCTCAAGAGTTCAGCCAGTATCAACACGCCAAGCGATTGGCCTAAAAATAAAAAGCCAGCAAACAGCGTCACGCCTGTGCCGCGTGCGGTGGGCACCATTTGCGTGGCCTTGGCCTGCATGGTGTTGTGAAACATGGCAAACCCAAAGCCAGCAATAAAGCAAGAGGGCAGCGCCAGTTGCCACCAAGGTGCAAACGCAATCACCAAAAATGCGGCGCCAAAGCTCATGCCGCCGTAACGCGCCAAACCCACTTCTCCAAAGCGTCGAATGGTGATTTTGGCCGTGGCCATGTAAGCCATGCCCCCTAATCCAAAGAGCGCCGTGGTCCCGCCTGCCAACGTGAGGGAGATGTGGTGCACCTGATGCAAGTGCGCCGCTGTCACGGCCAACACACCAAACACAGTGGCACCTTCCACCAAGGTGATGCTCAGAAAGGTGCGTGCCCATGGGTTATGCGCCACTTGTTGCAGCTGTTTGAAAAAACCTGTGGGTGCATGTGTTGGGTGCGCGGTGGGGTCCAAATGTTTGAGCTGTTGGCCAAGCAAAAGACTCACGGTGGCAAAAGCCGCGGCCATCAGTGCAAACGCCCAGCGCCAACCCAAGGTGTCAGTCAGCAGTCCGCCAAACAACTGGCCAGCCGTGATGCCCAGCATGGTGCCTAAACCCACACGGGCCAAGGTTTCTTGGCGATGCTCGTAATGCACCACATCGCCCACCCAAGCCAATGAAAGCGGAATGATGGCGGCTGCCGCCAATGCGGTGCCGACACGCGCGGCCACAAGAAACGTCAAGTCCGCGCTGAGCGCCGACAGCACGCAGCCCACGCTGCAACCGATGGTGGCCAGCATGACGACGCGGTATTTGCCTAAGCGGTCACCTACGGGGCCATAAAAGAGCTGCATCAAACCGTAGGCGATGGCGAAGAATGAAATGACTCGCGAGGCCTCACTGATGGGCGCATCGAAGACGCGCGACAGCTCGGGCAGCATGGGGTCGCAAATGCGCTGCAAGGCCATGCTGCAAAACGTGGCCAGCGACAACAAAAAAATCGCCCGGCGGGTCGTGGGCGATAGGGCTTGAGGGGAGGATGTGTTTGTTTTCAAAGCGCTGTCACTTTACCTGTTACCCGCGTTAGAGGCTGTCGCTTGTAAGTCAAAGTCGAAAACTATGAGATGACGGTTTAGCATTGGCACTATGAAATTTTTTGTGTCTTTGTTAATTGGTTTGTTGAGTGGGGTGTGTTCATGGGCTTGGGCACAACCCAACCAAGACGCCATGACGGCTGAGGTGTTGGGCGTTTACTTCACGCCACCTGCAAATGCTGTGGCAGCTATTGTGAGAGCGATTGATGACAGTGAACGCGAGGTGTTGGTGCAAGCTTATGGCTTCACCCACAACGCCATTGCACAAGCCTTGATAAGAGCGCACCAACGTGGTGTCGAGGTGCGCGTATTGCTGGACCGAAAAAGCCAAAGCTCAAACCGCTATGTGATGGATGTGCTGAGCGATGCCCAAATTGAACTGCGCCAAGACGGCAAACATGCCATCGCTCACAACAAGGTGATGGTGATTGACCGAACCATCGTCATCACGGGCAGTTTCAATTTCACCAACTCTGCGTCCACCCGAAACGCAGAAAACTTTTTGGTTTTGAAATCCGCAGACTTGGCCGAAAAGTACAGCCAGCAGTGGCAACACCATTGGGCGCACGGCGTGGAGTAAGGGTTTGAAAAGCCAGATTTAGTCTGCCAGCTCTAAAAGCGCACCATTTCGGCGCAAAACCCTTGTCAGCGTGAAACTTATCCCTAAAATACGCGTCATGCTGCACTGCAACATAACTTTAGCCAAATGGCCAGGTTCAGAGCAGTTTTAACCATCCTTTTAAATTTTGGAGATATGAAATGACTTTGACACCTGAACAAGTAATCGCCGCTAACAAAGCTAATCTGGAAACTCTGGTGGGTTTGACCACCAAAGCTTTCTCTGGCGTGGAGCAACTCATCGAGTTGAACTTGGCCGCTGCGAAAAGCACTTTGGCTGATTCACAAAAACAAACCAACGCTGCTTTGAGCGTGAAAGACGCACAAGAGTTGTTGGCTTTGCAAGCCAGCCTGTTCCAACCTTTGGCTGAAAAAGCTGTGGCCTACAACCGTCACTTGGTTGAAATCACCACAGGTACAGGTTCACATTTCCAAGGTCACGTGGAATCTAAAGTGGCTGAAGCGCAAAAAGCTTTCCACGACATGGTGGACAACGCTGCTAAAAACGCACCTGCTGGTTCTGAAGCTGCTGTGGCTGCATTCAAAACTGCAGTTGCCGCTGGTAACAACGCTTTGGAATCTGTGCAAAAAGCTGTCAAGCAAGCCACTGATGTTGCTGAAGCCAACTACAAAAACATGACAGAAACAGCTTTGAAAACAGCTAAGCCAGCTGCTAAGAAGCGTTAATTTTCAAGGTCCTCCAAGACAACTGAAACGGCTCCTTCGGGAGCCGTTTTTCGTATGTGCTTAACATTGGGTCAAAACACAGGAGAGCAGCGGTGGATAAAGTAGACGGTGTGGTGATTGGCGCAGGTGTGGTGGGCTTGGCTGCGGCGCGTGCTTTGATTCAGGCGGCACCAGAAACTGCTCGCGAGTGGTTGGTGTTGGAAGCGGCAGACGCCATTGGCACGGGCACCAGTTCGCGCAACAGCGAAGTCATTCACGCAGGCATTTACTACCCGCAAGGCTCGCTCAAGGCCAAGTTGTGCGTGCAAGGTCGCGACATGCTGTATGCCTATGCGGCAGAGCGCGGTGTGTCGTACCAGCGCTGTGGCAAATTGATTGTGGCGACACATGTGGAGCAACTCCCTGCACTTCATGCCGTTTTGCAAAAGGCCCACGCCAATGGCGTGACCGATGTGGTGCTGCTTACCGCCGAGCAAGCGCAATCGATGGAGCCCGCGCTGTCATGCGTGGCAGCCTTGCATTCACCCAGCACGGGCATTGTGGACAGTCACGGTTTGATGCTGAGTTTGCAAGGTGATTTTGAAAATGCAGGCGGCATCGTGGCCTTGAATTCGCCTGTTGCTTCAGCCGTGTGTCGCGAAGATGGCATCGTGGTGCGCATGGCCGATGGCTCTGAGTTGTTGGCGCAAACGGTGGTGAATGCAGCAGGGCTGACCGCGCCTTGGTTGGCGAAACGCTTTGAAGGTTTGGCCGCACAGCATGTGCCTAAGGCTTACTTTGCCAAAGGCAACTATTTCACGCTCTCGGGCAAGTCAGCGTTTTCGCGTTTGATTTATCCCGTGCCCGAAGCCGCAGGTTTGGGCGTGCACTTGACGCTTGACCTGGGTGGTCAGGCCAAGTTTGGGCCTGATGTGCAATGGGTGGACGGCCCTGATGATTTGGTGGTGTCCACCGAGCATGAGCAAGCGTTTTACGACGCCGTACGCAAGTATTGGCCAGCCTTGGGTGATGGTGTGTTGCAAGCCGGCTATGCAGGCATTCGCCCCAAAATATCTGGCCCTAACGACGAAGCCGCCGATTTTTGTATCCAAGGCCCAGACGTGCATGGCGTGAAAGGCTTGGTGAATTTGTTTGGCATTGAGTCACCAGGCTTGACGAGTGCGCTGGCGATCGGTGATGCTGTTGTTCAGGCCTTGCAGTAAAGTTGCACGCATGAATAAACGCTTATTCCTTGGCGTTTGCATGACGCAATTTTTGTTGGCTTGCTCGACGGTGTCGCGTCAATCGACCACCTCACAAAACTACCCCAACAACCCCGCCAAGCGTCAAGACATCGTCATGCAAGCCATGGCCATGCTAGATCGCGGCTACACCTATGGCGGTAAAAAACTCCATACGGGGTTTGACTGTTCGGGCTTGGTGACCTTTGTGTACAAAGAGTCCGCTGGCATTGCGATCAAAGGCAGCGCGGCACAAATGGCAGAGGCTGCACGTCCCGTCAATGCGTCGCAGGCCCATCCTGGTGACTTGGTGTTTTTCAACACCTTGGGCAGTCCGTTTTCCCATGTGGGCATCTACATTGGCGATGGCAAATTTGTGCACGCAGCCAACGAGCGAACCGGTGTGAAAACCGAGCGCTTGAGCCATAGCTATTGGTCAAAACGCTTTGAGGGTTATCGCACGGTTTTTGCCTGAGGTTGAGCCGTAGGCCAGTTTGCTTTTCGCGCGGAGTTACCCGTCACGAAAGCTTGCTGCTTATTTAGTGCGATCGCGAATGGCCAACGCAGCCTCTTTCACGAGTGCTGGGCCTTTGTAAATCAGACCGGTGTAAATCTGCACCACATCCGCACCTGCTTTGATTTTCGCTACCGCATCGGCGCCGCTCAAGATGCCGCCCACGCCGATGATGGGGAAGTTCGGTCCCATGGCTGCGCGTAATTGGCGAATGACTTCGTTGCTTTTCTCGAACACGGGTGCGCCTGATAGGCCGCCTGTTTCGTCGGCGTGTGCCATGCCTTGCACGGCGTCGCGGGCGATCGTTGTATTCGTCGCAATCACGCCCCAAGATGGCGTGCCTTCGTGCACACAGTGACGCTTCAACGTGGTCGCAATCACCGCGATTTGGTCGCTGTCCAAATCGGGCGCAATCTTGATGAACACCGGCACTTGCTTGTTGTGTTGTTGAGCCAATTCCGCGCGGCGTTTGGCGAGCGTGCCGATGAGTGCATCCAGCGCTTCGTCGCTTTGCAGCTCGCGCAGGTTTTTGGTGTTGGGGCTAGAGATGTTTACCGTCACGTAGTCGGCGTGTGGGTAGACGCCGTTGAGGCAAATCAAATAATCGTCAGCTGCATTTTCAATGGGCGTGGCGGCGTTCTTGCCGATGTTGAGGCCAAGCAACATGGGCGTGCCGCCTTGCTTGGTTGAGTTGCTACGGAACTTCGCCAGTTTCACGTTGGCCAAGAAAGCATCCAAACCTTCGTTGTTAAAGCCCAAGCGGTTAATCAACGCGTTGGCTTCGGGTAAACGGAACATGCGCGGCTTGGGGTTGCCCGGCTGGCCTTTTGGCGTGACGGTGCCCACTTCGACAAAACCAAAACCCATTGCGGCCAAGCCGTCGATGCAATGCGCGTTTTTGTCCAAGCCTGCGGCCAAGCCCACACGGTTGGGGAAGTTCAAGCCTGCCAGTTGAACGGGGTCTTGCACGCGCTCTTGGCAATAGGCCCACGCCAGCGGCGTGTTTTGCGTGCGGGCCAGCATGGCCAGCGTGTGTTCATGGGCGGTTTCAGGAGCACAAGCAAACAGAAATGGGCGGGCGAGGGAATAAGGCAACAACGACATGGATAATCTCAAGCTTTTATAAAACCCTCGGATTTTCGCCCATGAACACGCCTACAAATGCCACACCTTTGTCTCAAGACGAATTGAAAACTTTGGTGGGCCAGGCCGCCCTGCAATATGTGGTGCCCGGCGAAGTGGTGGGCGTGGGCACAGGCTCTACGGTGAACAAGTTCATCGACGCCTTGGCCACCATGAAGGACCAAATCAAAGGCGCGGTGTCTAGCTCTGTGGCTTCCACCGAACGCTTGCAAGCTTTGGGCATCAAAGTGTTTGAAGCGGCCGAGGTAGAAAGCCTGTCGGTCTACATCGACGGCGCTGACGAAATCGACCACCAAGGTCACATGGTCAAAGGCGGCGGCGCTGCGTTGACCCGCGAAAAAATTGTGGCTGCGCAATCCAAGATGTTTGTGTGCATTGCCGATGAAAGCAAACTGGTCGATGCATTGGGCGCATTTCCATTGCCGGTTGAAGTGATTCCCATGGCAACCGCTCGCGTGATGCGCCAATTTGTTGCGATGGGTGGCAGCGCCAAGGTGCGTTTGAAAGACGGCCAACCTTTGGTCACCGACAACGGCCAACACATCGTGGACGTGACAGGTTTGAAAATCAGTGACCCACTGAAGTTTGAGTCAGACGTGAACCAATGGCCGGGCGTGGTGACCGTGGGTGTGTTTGCCCATCAAAAAGCGCAAGTGTGTTTGCTGGGCACATCCACCGGCGTGAAGACGCTCAAGTTTTGAAAAGCCTAGGCACTTCTTATCGGGCTTTGGTGCTGGGTGCATCGGGTGCGCTGGGGAGTGCTTTTGTTGAGGCCTTGCAGGCCGATGCAGCATGCGTCGAAGTAGTTGGCTTGTCGCGCAATTCGCAACCTGCATTTCGTTTAGAAGACGAGGCCAGCATGGCAGCTGCGGCTACTGAGCTGGCCGCCCAATCTCAAGGCCCGTTTCACCTCATCATCGATGCCACAGGTGCGCTCAGCATTGACGGGCAGGGGCCAGAAAAACACATGGGTGCACTCAACGCCGCGCAACTGGCGCGTGCGTTTGAAGTCAACACCATTGGCCCCGCGTTGTTGCTCAAACACTTTGTACCTTTGCTCGCTATTGAGCAGCGCAGCATTTACGCCAAGCTATCAGCGCGCGTGGGCAGCATCAGCGACAACGGCAAAGGCGGTTGGTATGGCTATCGTGCAGCCAAGGCGGCATTGAACATGGTGCTGCAAACAGCAGCGATTGAAGCCGCCCGTAAACGCCCACAACTCGTAGTGGCTGCTATGCAGCCCGGCACAGTGGCATCCAATTTGTCAGCGCCGTTTGTGCCGGCGCAAGACTGCCTTACGCCCGCGCAATCGGTGGCGGGTTTACTCAGTGCTTTGGATGATTTGCCAGCGAAAGCCGCTGCGCACTTTGTGGATTACAAAGGCTCAGCGATTCCTTGGTGATGCTTAGTGCGCGGCGCTCATGCCTTGATGTCGCAGCAGCGCATCCAGCTGAGGCTCACGGCCACGGAAGGCTTTGAACGATTCCATCGCTGGGCGGCTACCGCCTACTTCTAGGATGGTTTCGCGGTAGCGGCGGCCCGTGTCAATGCTTGGTTCGCCATCTGCGCCTGCGGTTTCTTCAAACGCGGCGTAGGCATCGGCACTTAGCACCTCGGCCCACTTGTAGCTGTAGTAGCCGGCCGCATAGCCGCCTGCAAAGATATGGCTGAAGGTGTGCAGCGTGCGGCCCCATGCAGGGCTTTGCAAAACGGCCACTTCGGCGCGCACATCGCGCAGCACTTGCATGAAGTCTTGCGCTTTTTCACCGTCAGAGTGCAGCAGCATGTCCACGAGTGAGAACTCGATTTGACGCAGCGTTTGCAAACCGCTTTGGAAGTTTTTGGCGGCCAGCATCTTGTCGAACAAGGCGCGTGGCAAAGGCTCGCCCGTGTCCACGTGTGCGGTCATGTGGCGCAACACGCTCCACTCCCAGCAGAAGTTTTCCATGAACTGACTGGGCAGCTCGACCGCATCCCACTCGACACCGCTGATGCCCGACACATCGCGCTCGTTCACTTGCGTGAGCATGTGGTGCAAGCCGTGGCCGCATTCGTGGAAGAGGGTGATCACGTCATCGTGCGTGAGCAGCGGTGGTTTGCCGCCCACGGCTTCGGAGAAGTTGCACACAAGGTGTGCCACGGGTGTTTGCAACGCACCTGTGTCGGGGCGCAACCAGCGTGCGCGCACATCGTCCATCCACGCGCCGCCGCGTTTGCCTGCGCGAGCGCCTGGGTCGAGGTAAAACTGGCCCACTAGCTCAGGCGGCAAGCCGCGGGCGCGGGTTGCTTCCGAATGTCTTTCGATGCGATAGAACTCCACCGCTGGGTGCCACACCGGCGCGTCGTCGCGGCGAATGCTCACCTCAAACAAGGTTTCCACAATTTTGAACAAACCAGCCAACACCTTAGGCGCGGTGAAGTAGGGTTTGACTTCTTGCTCGCTGAAAGCGTAGCGCGCTTCTTTGAGCTTCTCGCCGATGTACGGCCAGTCCCACGGTTGTGGGTCTGGCAGGTTCAAGTGCTCGGCAGCAAAGGCGCGCATCTCGGCCACGTCTTTTTCGGCATAGGGGCGGGCACGTTTGGCGAGGTCACGTAAGAAGGCCATCACCTCGGCGGGCGACTGCGCCATCTTGGCAGCCAACGACACCTCGGCGTAGTTGGCATAGCCTAAGAGCTGCGCTTCTTCTTGGCGCAGGGCCAAGATTTCTTTCACCCATGGTGTGTTGTCTTGTTCTGTTTTTCCAGCTTGAACAGCTTCCGATTGGTCAGAGGCGCGTGTGGCATAAGCGCGGTACAGCTTTTCACGCAGGGCCGAGCTGTGCGCAAACTGCATGATGGGCAGGTAGCACGGCATTTTTAAATTCAGTTTGTGGCCAGCCACACCATCCTTCTCAGCTGCTGCGCGTGTGGTTTGCAGCACGTCGTCTGGTACACCAGCCAACTCTTCGGCGGTGACGATGGCCGACCATTGGTCAGTCGCGTCCAACACGTTCTCGCTGAACTTTTGGCTCACTTCCGCTTGGCGCTCTTGAATAGCAGCAAAGCGTTCTTTGGCAGCACCCACCAGCTCAGCACCTGACAACACAAAGTTGCGCATGGCCAAGGTGTGTGCGTGTTTTTGTTCGGTGTTCAAGCTCGCCGCATCGATGGCTTTGTACTTGGCATACAAGCGCTCGTCAGCACCAAGGCGTGTGTAAAACTCAGTCACGCGTGGCAGCGCTTCGGTATACGCAGCGCGCAGCTCTGGCGTGTCAGCCACAGAGTGCAAATGGCTCACAGCACCCCAAGCTCGGCTGAGTTTTTCGGTGGCCACATCCAGCACCGATGCAATCGCTTTCCACTCGGCGGGGAAGTCGGCTGCTGTGACTTGCTCTAACGCGGCATCGGCCGCAGGCAAGAGTTGATCAAGTGCCGGTGCGATGTGCGATGGTTGGATGACGTCGAACAACGGGTGATTCGAGAAATCTAGAAGCGGATTGATAGCGTGTGTCATAAGAAAACTTTCAATGTTTCTCAGATAAGGCCCGTTGCGCCGATTCCAAGGTGTTGACCAGCAACATTGTGATGGTCATCGGTCCAACCCCACCCGGTACAGGGGTGATGTAGCCCGCCACTTCTTTCACGCCATCAAAGTCCACATCACCGCACAGCTTGCCTTCATCGTTGCGGTTCATGCCCACGTCCAGCACAACAGCACCAGGCTTGACCATGTCAGCCGTCAACACATTGCGCTTGCCCACGGCGGCCACGATCACGTCAGCTTGAAGCGTGAGCGCTTTGAGGTTTTGCGTGCGCGAGTGCGCCACTGTCACAGTGGCATCTTTTTGCAGCAGCATGAGTGCCATGGGCTTGCCCACGATGTTGCTGCGGCCAATCACCACCGCGTGTTTGCCCTTCAGGTCGTAGCCAATGCTCTCGAGCATCTTCATGCAGCCATACGGCGTGCAAGGCCAGAAACCGGGCATGCCGGTCATCAATGCGCCTGCGCTCGCGATGTGAAAACCATCCACGTCTTTGGCGGGGCTGATGGCTTCGATCACTTTTTGTGCATCAATGTGCGCAGGCAAGGGCAGTTGCACCAAGATGCCGTGAATGTTGTCATCGTGGTTCAGCGCTTCCACGCGTGCCAACAAATCGGCCTCGGTCATGGTGGCTTCGTATTTTTCAAGCACCGAATGCAGGCCAGCGTCTTCACATGCTTTGACCTTGTTGCGCACATACACCTGGCTGGCTTGGTTGTCGCCTACCAACACAACGGCCAAGCCCGGTGTCAAACCCTTGGCTTTCAAGGCTGCTGTGTCGGCGGCCACTTGGGTGCGCAGTTGTTTGGAGAGGGCGTTGCCGTCAATGAGTTGTGCAGTCATGGTCTTGTGTATACAGAGAAGAAGTTGAATTGAAAACGCCCGTGAGACACGGGCGTTAAAAGGGTGAGCAAACGTGCGGCCTGATTAGGCTTTGGCAGCGTTTTGTCCGAGTGCGGTTTTCAGCAAGTCGGCCACGGTGTTGGCGTTGAGCTTTTCCATGATGTTGGCACGGTGCGCTTCCACGGTTTTGATGCTGATGCCGAGGTCGTCTGCAATTTGCTTGTTCAAACGGCCAGCCACGATGCGCTCTAACACTTGGGCTTCTCGGGTAGTCAGCTTGGCCATCAGCGCATCGCGGCTGGCGGCTTGTTGTGATTCGGCGAACGACGTGGTGGCTTGCGCCAACATGCGTTCGACCAAGTTCACCAAAGCGGTTTCGTCAAAAGGCTTTTGAATGAAGTCCATCGCGCCTTTTTTCATGGTGTCCACAGCCATGGGCACATCGCCGTGACCGGTGATGAACACGATGGGTAAAGGCGACTTTCGTTCGACCAAACGGTCTTGCAGCTCTAGGCCCGTCATGCCACCCATGCGGATGTCCACAATCAAACAAGCCACTTCACGTGGGTCGTAACGGCTCAGGAAAGTTTCGGCGGAGTCAAAGCAGCGAACACGGTAGTCCTTGCCCTCTAACAACCACTGCAAGGAATCACGTACAGCCTCGTCGTCGTCCACAACGTAGACCGTACCTTTTTTGGGGATCAAACTCATTAAAAAAACTCCAACCTATCGGACCGGTATCCAGAAGGAAAAGCGGCAGCCCGTTATTTCATCAGCATTGTAGAGGTTCTCGGCCTTCATCCGGCCTTGGTGGGATTCGACGATGGAGCGGCACAAATTCAGGCCAATGCCCATGCCTTCGGACTTGGTAGAGAAGAAAGCCTCAAACAAACGTTCTAACACTTCTGGCGGTAAACCTCGCCCTGTGTCAGTGACTGAAAACTCAATCACAGGTTGGCCTTCTTCGCTGCGTGGTAATACCTTTAGCTCCACATCGCGGCGTGTGAGCGGGCGCTGGGCCAGGTCAATGGACTCTGCGGCATTGCGCATCAAATTCACCAACACTTGTTCAATCAAGATGGGGTCCACGTTCACCGCGGGCAAGCGCGCCGCGAGCACTTGGCTCAACCGCACCTGTCGCCGACGCATCTCAATGCCGGCCAATTCCACCGCTTCAGCCACCATGGCGGTCACATCGGAGGGGGTGCGGTTGGGTTCACTGCGTTTCACAAAGGTGCGAATACGCTGGATGATTTGCCCCGCACGTTGCGCTTGGTGGGCGGTTTTTTCCAAAGCCTTGAGCAACTCTTCTTCGGTCAAATTGTTGGCTTTGATGCGCGACACCATGCCGCTGCAGTAGTTGTTGATGGCGGTCAGGGGCTGGTTGAGCTCATGCGCCACGCTGGACGCCATCTCACCCATAGTGATGAGGCGGCTGGCCGATTGCGCGCGTTCGGCTTGTACTTGGGCTTGCTCTTCGGCTTGGCGACGTGGGGTGATGTCTGAGGCAATCACCATCTGCGCCAATCGGCCATCCACCCAGTTGAGGTAGCGTGAACGCACCTCTAACCACTTGCCTAATTCCGGCACATAGATTTCGGCGTTCTCTGCCTTGGTTTCGGTGATGCCTTCGGTGGGCAAGCCCATCAAGCCATCGTCTTCATCTTGGCCGTCATCGTTTGCGGCGTCTGATGTTGTCGAGGGGCGTGGTTGGCCAGCTTGCGAAACCAAACTCAGGTGACCTTGCGTGGTGCTGGCAAACCATTGGCGATACAGCTTGTTGGCAAACAACAGTTCTTTGCTCCCCAAAGGCGCCACAGACACGGAGGCGTCCAAACCTTCGAGCACGGTGGTGAATCGGTCGTGGGCTGCGGAGAGTTGTTCGCGCACGCGGTTGGGCTCGGTGATGTCGGTCATCGACGTCATCCAGCCGGTTTGTTGGCCGCGTGCATCCACGAGGGGAGAGACATACAAGCGCGCATCAAACACTTCACCTGTTTTGCGCTTGACGCGAACTTGAAAGCCGCTGGCCGTGGTGTCGCCTTGCAGTTCTTGGGCAAGTTTTTCTTCCAAGGTCGCGCGGTCTTCTTCGGGCCAGTAGGGGAAAGGTGGTTCACGGCCCACCAATTCGTCCTCGGTCCAGCCTGTCATTTGGCAAAACGCAGCGTTCACATAGGTGATGCGGCCCTTGAGGTCCATCGCACGCATGCCGGTGAGGATGGAGTTTTCCATCGCGCGGCGAAAGTTGGTCTCTGCCACCAAGGCTTGTTGTGCTTGCACGCGTCGGCGCGTGTGTCGCCAAGTGCCAATCAGCATCCAAGCGGTCATGGCGCTGAGCACAGCCACCAACCAAAACACGCCATTGCCAATCAAACCTTGCGAGGTGCGGTAAGCCTGCGCGTGCAGCGACAGTGCATAGCCCACAGGAGTGATGGGCACTTCGTATTCGTTGGTTTGAAACAACCAAGGCAACACCTCGGTCACTTTGGGACGCGCTTTGTTGGCTTGGCCTGCCAGCACGTTGTTGTTCACGTCTCGCAAAGACACGGCATAACGGTTGGTGATTTCGTTGGGTACTGCAAATCGCAACATGCCATCCATCGTGTATTCGGCCAACAACACGCCTTCAAATTTGCCGTGGTTCAGGATGGGAACGTGAAGCTGCAAATGTGTGTAAGGCGCAGCATTGGAGCGTCTCTCGATGATGGGTTGCGAGTACACGGGCTGCTGCAAATCTCTGGCCAATTGAAAGGCGCTCAGCGTTTCGGCATGGGTGACCGCATTGCCTGTGAGAAAACTCATCGTCGAGTTGTTGCTGGCACTGGCATAAGACGTATGCACATGTTGACGCGCGTTCACCCACGTCAGGCTGGCCAGCTCTGGACTTTGGTTTAGCAGAGTTTGGGCTTCGCCAGAAAAAGCTTTGCTATCGGTTTCCCTGTTGGCAATGTCACGTGCCATGCGCATCATGAGCTCTTGTTTGTCAAGCAAACGCAGGCGTAAACGTTGTTGGGCGTACTCCACATCGCGGCGAACGACTTCTTGCTCACGCACGATTTCTTCGTAACGCAGGTACCAAAACGCGGTGGTGATGGCGGCCATGAATAGCACCACCGCCGCTAGGGGGGCGATGAACGCGAAGCGGTCCTGACGGTTGGGGGTTTGTCGGCGCCACCACTGACGCCAGTGTGTGATGAGTTGCGTGAAAGGGGAAGTGGGCAATGTTTTTGACATGTGTGGTGAGTTTATGTCTGCCTTGAAATCATTCCTTGAGGTAATTATTGAATTTCATAATAAGAAATCAATGATCGCTATTTGAAATTTTTAAAATTTGTGCGAAACTTCGTACATTCGAGTCAAAACAAGTGCAACACAGAGGAGACAAGCATGTCAGCACAACCGAACGATCCACGTAACGATGTGGACAGCCAAGAAACGCGTGAATGGATGGACGCGTTGTCCGCCGTCATCAATGCAGAAGGGCCTGAGCGCGCGCACTTCTTGTTAGAGCAACTGCTCGAGCACGCACGTGAGAGCAGCATCGACATGCCGTTCTCTGCCACCACGGGTTACGTCAACACCATCGAACCTGATCAAGAAGCGCATTGCCCTGGCAACATCGAAATTGAAGAGCGTCTGCGCGCTTACATGCGTTGGAACGCGATGGCGATGGTGGTCAAAGCCAACCGCCATAACCCAGAAGACGGTGGCGACCTCGGCGGTCACATTGGTTCTTTCGCTTCTTTGGCTCACATGTTTGGTGCGGGCTTTAACCATTTCTGGCACGCTGAAAACGAAAACCACGGTGGCGACTGCTTGTACATCCAAGGTCACGTGTCACCCGGCGTTTACGCCCGTGCTTACCTTGAAGGCCGCTTGACCGAAGAGCAATTGCTCAACTTCCGTCAAGAAGTCGATGGCAAAGGTTTGTCCAGCTACCCACACCCCAAACTCATGCCTGAGTTTTGGCAGTTCCCCACAGTGTCTATGGGCCTTGGCCCATTGATGGCCATTTACCAAGCGCGCTTCTTGAAGTACTTACACGCACGTGGCATTGCCAACACCGAAAACCGCAAGGTCTGGGTGTTCTGCGGCGACGGCGAGATGGACGAAGTCGAATCCTTGGGCGCGATCGGTTTGGCCGCTCGCGAAAAACTCGACAACTTGATCTTTGTCGTCAACTGCAACTTGCAACGCTTGGACGGCCCAGTGCGCGGCAACGGCAAGATCGTTCAAGAGTTAGAGGGCGAATTCCGTGGCTCAGGCTGGAACGTCATCAAGCTTTTATGGGGCAGCGAATGGGACAAACTGTTGGCCCGCGACAAAGACGGCGCACTGCGCAAGATCATGATGGACACCTTGGACGGCGACTTCCAAGCGTTCAAAGCCAACGATGGCGCTTATGTGCGCAAGCACTTCTTCGGTCGCGATCCACGCACCTTAGAGATGGTCTCGCACATGAGCGACGACGAAATCTGGGCTTTGAAGCGCGGCGGCCACGACCCTCAAAAGGTGTACGCGGCTTATCACGAAGCGGTGAACCACAAAGACCAACCCACTGTGTTGCTCATCAAAACCGTGAAAGGTTTTGGCATGGGCAAAGCAGGCGAGGGCAAGAACAACGTTCACCAAACCAAGAAGCTCACGGATGAAGACATCAAGTACATGCGTGACCGCTTCAACATCCCAGTGCCTGACAGCGAATTGGCCAACGTGCCGTTCTACAAGCCAGCGGACGACACCCCTGAAATGCAATACCTGCACGAGCGCCGCAAAGCCTTGGGCGGCTACTTGCCACACCGTCGCACGAAAGCCGAAGAAACCTTCACTGTGCCGTCGTTGGACATCTTCAAATCGGTGATGGAGCCCACAGCCGAAGGCCGTGAAATCTCCACCACCCAAGCCTATGTGCGCTTCCTCACGCAGCTCTTGCGTGACCAAGCTTTGGGCCCACGCGTGGTGCCTATCTTGGTGGACGAAGCCCGTACCTTTGGTATGGAAGGCTTGTTCCGTCAAATCGGTATTTACAACCCAGCGGGTCAAAACTACACACCGGTCGATAAAGACCAAGTGATGTATTACAAGGAAGACAAAGCGGGCCAAATCCTGCAAGAAGGCATCAACGAAGCCGGCGGTATGTCCAGCTGGATTGCTGCTGCGACGAGCTACTCCACCAGCAACCGCATCATGGTGCCGTTCTATGTGTACTACTCGATGTTTGGTTTCCAACGCATTGGCGATTTGGCATGGGCTGCTGGCGACATGCAAGCACGCGGTTTCTTGTTGGGCGGCACATCGGGCCGTACCACTTTGAACGGCGAAGGCTTGCAGCACGAAGACGGTCACAGCCACATCATGGCCAACACCATTCCTAACTGCGTGTCTTATGACCCCACCTTCGCACACGAAGTCGGCGTCATCCTGCACCACGGTTTGAAGCGCATGGTTGAGAAGCAAGACAACGTCTTCTACTACATCACCTTGTTGAACGAAAACTACGCCATGCCCGGCCTCAAAGCTGGCACGGAAGAGCAAATCATCAAAGGCATGTACTTGTTGCAACAAGGCGAGGGCAAAAAAACTGCACCACGCGTGAACTTGTTGGGCTCGGGCACTATCTTGCGCGAATCCATCGCTGCACGCGACTTGCTCGCTGCCGATTGGGGCGTGGCTGCCAACGTTTGGAGCTGCCCAAGCTTCAACGAACTCACACGCGACGGCCAAGACGCAGAGCGTTACAACTTGTTGCACCCCACTGACAAGCCAAAAGTGCCGTTTGTCTCTGCACAGTTGGACCCATACGTTGGTCCAGTCGTTGCATCGACCGACTACATGAAAGCCTACGCCGAACAGATTCGTCCGTTCATCCCCAAAGGCCGCACCTACAAAGTGTTGGGCACAGACGGCTTCGGTCGTTCCGACTTCCGCAGCAAGCTGCGTGAGCACTTTGAAGTCAACCGCCACTACATCGTGGTCGCAGCCCTCAAAGCCCTCAGCGAAGAAGGCACTGTGCCAGTGGCACAAGTGGCTGAAGCCATCAAAAAGTACGGCATCAAAGTCGACAAGATCAACCCGCTGTACGCATAAAAATTCGGGAGACACAACATGGCATTGGTAGAAGTAAAAGTCCCGGATATCGGGGATTTCGACGAAGTCGCAGTCATTGAACTGCTGGTCAAAGTGGGCGACACCGTGAAAGCGGAACAGTCCCTGATCACCGTCGAATCAGACAAAGCCTCAATGGAAATTCCATCGAGCACAGCCGGTGTGGTCAAAGAGCTGCGCGTGAACTTGGGTGACAAGGTCAAAGAAGGCTCAGTGGTGTTGGTGGTGGAAGCCGCTGGTGCTGCCGCAGCCCCTGCAGCTACCGCACCCGCAGCAGCTGCTCCTGTAGCCGCCGCAGCGCCTGCAGCTGTTGCAGCTGCAGCCCCTGTTGCAGCCGCCGCTTCATCGGCATCGGGCCCTATCGAAATTCACGTGCCAGACATTGGCGACTTCAAAAACGTCGCCGTGATCGAAGTGTTTGTGAAGCCTGGCGACAGCATCAAGGTGGAGCAATCGCTCATCACGGTTGAGTCTGACAAAGCCTCGATGGAAATTCCATCCTCACACGCGGGCGTGCTCAAAGAGCTCAAAGTCAAAGTGGGCGACACCGTCAACATTGGTGACTTGTTGGCCATTTTGGAAGGCACCGTGTCTGCCGCTGCTGCACCTGTGGCTGCAGCCGCATCTGCAGTTGCAGCCGTAGCATCTGCCGCTGTTGCTGCACCTACTGCGGTTGCCGCTGCAGTGGCTGCCGTGGCCGCACCAGCACACGCCCCAGGCGCACCCACATTGGGCTTGCCACACGCATCACCTTCTGTGCGCAAGTTCGCACGCGAACTCGGTGTGCCGTTGGAAGAGCTCAAAGGCTCTGGCCACAAAGGCCGTATCACACAAGACGACGTGCAAACCTTCACCAAGTCCGTCATGTCGGGCGCGACACAAACCAAGGCTCAAGCAGCCAAGGGTGGCGCATCTGCGGGTGGTGATGGTGCAGCCTTGGGCCTCATCCCATGGCCGAAGGTTGACTTTGCCAAGTTCGGTCCTGTCGAGCGCAAAGAAATGGGCCGTATCAAGAAGATCAGCGGCGCGAACTTGCTTCGCAACGCCATCATGATTCCGGCCGTCACCAACCATGACGACTGTGACATCACCGACCTCGAAGCCTTCCGCGTCTCGACCAACAAAGAGAACGAGAAGAGCGGCGTCAAAGTGACCATGCTTGCTTTCTTGATCAAGGCTTGCGTGGCCGCGCTCAAGAAATACCCAGAGTTCAACAGCTCGCTCGACGGCGATGCACTGGTCTACAAAAACTACTGGCACATCGGCTTTGCCGCTGACACGCCCAATGGTTTGATGGTTCCCGTCATCCGCGATTGCGACAAAAAAGGCGTGCTGCAAATCAGCGCCGAAATGTCAGAGCTGGCCAAGAAAGCCCGTGACGGCAAACTCGGCCCCGCCGAAATGACTGGCGCAACCTTCACCATCTCTAGCCTCGGCGGCATTGGTGGTAAGTACTTCACGCCCATCATCAACGCGCCCGAAGTGGCCATCCTCGGTGTGTGCAAGAGCACCATGGAACCCGTGTGGAACGGCAAAGAATTTGTGCCACGCCTGATGTTGCCTCTGAGCTTGACGTGGGATCACCGCGTCATCGACGGCGCAGCGGCGGCACGCTTCAATGCGTACCTCGGTCAAATCCTCGGCGACTTCCGTCGCGTGTTGCTCTAAGCCCAAGGAACTGATATGGCAATGATTGATATCAAAGTTCCAGACATCGGCGACTTCGACGAAGTGGCCGTGATCGAGTTGCTGGTCAAACCCGGCGACACAGTCAAAGCTGAGCAATCGCTCATCACTGTGGAGTCCGACAAAGCGTCGATGGAAATTCCATCCTCACACGCAGGCGTGGTGAAAGAGTTGAAAGTCAAGCTGGGCGACAAGGTCAAAGAAGGCTCTGTTGTGTTGGTGTTGGATGCAGAAGGCGCTGCCGCTGCTCCTGCCGCGCCAACCGCTTCTGCACCTGCGCTCGCAGCGGCTCCAGCCGCAGCACCCGCTGCTCCAGTGGCCGCAGCCCCCGCACCAACAGCCTCATCCTTTGGCGGCTCTGCCGACATCGAGTGTGATGTGCTCGTGTTGGGCGGTGGCCCTGGTGGCTACTCGGCTGCATTCCGTGCGGCTGACCTCGGCTTGAACGTCGTCATCGTCGAGCGCTACGCCACCTTGGGCGGCGTGTGTTTGAACGTGGGTTGCATTCCATCCAAAGCCCTGCTGCACGTCGCAGCGGTGATGGACGAAGTGGCCCACATGGCTGACCTCGGTGTGGACTTCGGTACACCCGCTGTCAACATCGACAAGCTGCGCGGCCACAAAGAAAAAGTCATTGGCAAACTCACAGGCGGCTTGGCTGCCATGGCCAAGATGCGCAAGGTCACCACCGTGCGCGGCTTGGGTCAGTTCGTGGGTGCAAACCACCTCGAAGTGAGCGAGACCACTGGCACTGCACAAGAACAAAACGGCAGCAAAAAAGTGATCGCCTTCAAGAAGGCCATCATCGCTGCAGGCTCACAAGCTGTGCGTTTGCCTTTCATGCCCAACGACCCACGCGTGGTCGACAGCACCGGCGCTTTGGAACTCAAAGAAGTGCCCAAGCGCATGCTCATCTTGGGCGGCGGCATCATCGGCCTCGAGATGGGCACTGTTTACAGCACGCTGGGCGCACGCCTAGACGTGGTGGAAATGATGGACGGCCTCATGCAAGGCGCTGACCGCGACTTGGTGAAGATCTGGCAAAAGATGAACGCCAAGCGCTTTGACAACATCATGCTCAAGACCAAGACCGTGTCCGCACGTGCCTTACCCGAAGGTATTGAGGTCACGTTTGCACCGGCAGAAGAGGGCGGCACAGCCCCCGCGCCGCAGGTGTACGACCTCGTGTTGCAAGCTGTGGGCCGCACGCCCAACGGCAAGAAACTCGCCGCTGAAAAAGCTGGCGTGTCTGTGACCGACCGTGGCTTTATTAACGTCGACATTCAAATGCGCACCAACGTGCCGCACATCTTTGCCATTGGCGACATCGTGGGCCAGCCCATGTTGGCGCATAAGGCGGTGCACGAAGCACACGTGGCGGCAGAAGTGATTGCTGGCGAACTGCAAGGCAACAAAGAGCTGGCAGCCGCTGCGTTCAACGCGCGCGTCATCCCAAGCGTGGCCTACACCGACCCCGAAGTGGCATGGGTGGGCTTGACCGAAGACCAAGCCAAAGCGCAAGGTATCAAGGTGAAAAAGGGCTTGTTCCCTTGGACCGCCTCGGGCCGCGCCATTGCCAACGGCCGCGACGAAGGCGTGACCAAACTGCTGTTTGACGATTCACCCGAGGCCCACGGCCACGGCAAGATCTTGGGCGGCGGCATGGTGGGCACGCACGCGGGCGACATGATTGGCGAGATCGCTCTGGCAATCGAAATGGGCGCAGACGCTGTGGACATCGGCAAAACCATTCACCCACACCCCACGCTTGGCGAAAGCATCGGCATGGCGGCAGAAGTGGCGCACGGTAGCTGCACGGACTTGCCGCCTAGCAAGAAGTAAACACTTCGCGTTGTAAACAAAGAAGCCGCCAACCTAAGAGGGTTGGCGGCTTTTTTTCTTGCTGAGTGATTTCAATGCAAGTGCAAATCAAATATTTTTTCGACCCTTGGGCTAATCTAGCCCCACAAAGCGCAACGCCACCTCGAGGGTGGCGTCTTGCTCTGGTGCATCAAAGGGCATCACCGGCTTAGGTACCTTTACAGGTGCGGGAGTGGGGTCCTCAGTGCTTACGATAAAAAGTATACCGCCCAACCTGAAAGGCTTGGCAGCTTCTTTTATTGCAATGCTTGCAGCACCGCTGTTGGATTGCGATCAATCACATTGAGCAACACCAGCGAAGCACCGCTGGGTGAACGGTCACCACGTTCCCAATGGCGCAATGTAGCCACTGAAAAACCAAAGCGAGCTGCAAACTGCTCTTGTGTCAGGCTCAGGCGTTGGCGCAGGTTTGACACATCAACTGCATGGGGTTGGTACAGCTTCACACCAGATGTTTTGGTGTCTTTGGTTTTGGCGTGCGCAACGGCTTCAGTCAAACCTTGTTTGATGCTGTTGAATGCATTTGTCATGTGTTTTCCTTTCACGATTCAAACCAAATTTGCACGAGCAAATCGACCACTTCTGCCAACTCATTGCGCTCAGCTTTGCTGATGTTGGCACGTTCATTTTTTGCAAACAGTGTCAGCAGGTAAAGCGGCATTTGTTCACTGTGAACGTAATAGATCACGCGCACACCACCTGACTTGCCCTGTGCACCCCGTCCCCAACGCAGTTTGCGAATGCCGCCTGTGCCCTCCATCAAGTCGCCCGCTTTCGGATGCGCAGCCAAGTAGTTGATGATGTCTAAGCGCTCAGTCGCACTCATCAGTTTCTCAGCACGACGTATGTATTCGGGCAGCTCGGCGATAGTGAGTAGAGATTTCATTCTAATCCATTGGATTAATTCGACAAGTCTCTATGTTTACTCGATCAACCGATAACGTGGTGTGAAATTGCCTATGCATCTGAGTGTTTTTCACTTACTTAGAAGCGACAATATCGGCAGCTAAGAAGAGGAACTTAAGAATGACCAGCCAACAACAACGTGCCGCACTGCAAAGCCAAATCTGGAAAATTGCCAACGATGTACGCGGAGCAGTAGACGGCTGGGATTTCAAGCAGTACGTGCTGGGCACCTTGTTCTACCGGTTCATCAGCGAAAACTTTGCCAGCTACATCGAAGCGGGTGACGACAGCATCAACTACGCAGAGCTGGCGGATAGCGTGATCACCGCAGACATCAAAGACGATGCCGTCAAGACCAAGGGCTATTTCATCTACCCCAGTCAGCTGTTTGCCAAAGTGGTTGCCAGTGTCAACACCAACGAAAGCTTAAACACCGATTTAGCCGCTATCTTTACCGCCATTGAAAGCTCGGCCAATGGCTATCCGTCCGAAAAAGACATCAAAGGCTTGTTTGCCGACTTTGACACCACCAGCAACCGCCTGGGCAATACCGTCAAAGACAAAAACACCCGCCTGGCCGCCGTTCTCAAGGGCGTGGCCGAGCTGGACTTTGGCGACTTTGGCGGCAGCGATTTCGAGACCCACCAAATCGACCTGTTTGGCGATGCCTACGAATTCCTCATTTCCAACTATGCCGCCAACGCGGGCAAGTCGGGCGGTGAGTTTTTCACGCCCCAGCATGTGTCCAAGCTCATTGCCCAGCTGGCCATGCACAAGCAAACCAGCGTCAACAAGATTTACGACCCAGCCTGTGGCTCGGGCTCACTGCTGCTGCAAGCCAAAAAACACTTTGACCAGCATTTGATTCAAGACGGTTTTTGGGGGCAAGAACTCAACCACACCACCTACAACTTGGCGCGCATGAACATGTTCTTGCACAACGTCAACTACGACAAGTTCAACATCCAGCTGGGCGACACCCTGATTGACCCGCACTTTGGTGATGACAAACCGTTTGACGCCATCGTCTCCAACCCACCGTACTCGGTGAAGTGGATCGGCAGCGACGACCCTACCCTGATCAACGACGACCGCTTTGCCCCGGCAGGCGTGCTGGCCCCCAAGAGCAAGGCCGACTTTGCCTTTGTGTTGCACGCGCTCAGCTACCTCTCCAGCAAAGGCCGCGCCGCCATCGTCTGCTTTCCGGGCATCTTTTACCGGGGCGGTGCGGAGCAAAAAATCCGCCAATACCTGGTGGACAGCAACCATGTGGAAACCGTCATCTCGCTGGCGCCCAACCTGTTCTTCGGCACCACCATTGCCGTGACCATTTTGGTGCTGTCCAAACACAAGGCCGACACCACCACCCAGTTCATCGATGCCAGCGCCCTGTTCAAAAAAGAAACCAACAACAACACGCTGCTGGATGAACACATCGAACAAATCATGGCCGTGTTCGACAGCAAGGCCAACATGGACCACTTTGCCCGCTCTGTCAGCCACGCCGACATTGCCGCCAACGACTACAACCTGTCCGTCAGCAGCTACGTGGAGGCCAAAGACACCCGCGAAGTGGTGGACATTGCCCAGCTCAACGCCCAGCTCAAAACCACCGTGGCCAAGATCGACCAGCTGCGCCAAGACATTGACGCCATCGTGGCCGAGATTGAAGGCGAGGAGCAGGAGGCATGAGCAGCGTGGACTTTTTGGACAAACTGCTCGATGGGGTTGAGGTTGAGTGGACACCGCTGGGTGAGCTTGGGGAGTTGGTCCGTGGCAATGGATTGCAAAAGAAGGACTTCACTGAAACTGGTGTTCCCGCCATTCACTATGGTCAGATTTACACCTATTACGGCTTGTCTACTACGGAAACAAAATCCTTCGTGTCCCCCGACTTAGCCAAGCAGTTAAAGAAAGTTGATAAGGGCGATGTTGTCATTACCAACACAAGTGAAAACCTTGAGGATGTTGGCAAAGCACTGGTTTATCTTGGGGAGCAGCAAGCGGTTACGGGCGGACATGCATCGATCCTGAAACCTGGCGAATGTTTGCTGGGCAAATACTTTGCCTACTTTACGCAGACGGAAGAATTCTCCGTAGCAAAAAGGAAATACGCAAAAGGGACAAAGGTGATTGATGTTTCAGCCACCGATATGGCCAAGATTCAAATCCCCATCCCCTGCACAGACAACCCCAAAAAATCGCTTGCAATCCAAGCCGAAATCGTCCGCATCCTGGACGCCTTCACCGAGCTGACCACCGAGCTGACCACCGAGCTGACAACCCGCAAAAAACAATACAACCACTACCGCGACCAGTTGTTGAGTTTTGAAGATGGGGAGGTGGAGTGGAAGCCTCTTGATGAGGTCTTTGACATTTTTGCAGGTGGTGACGTGCCAAAGGATGCACTATCGAACTCTGAAACAGAGGAATTCAGTATTCCGATTCTGTCAAACGGAATTGGCGACAACTCACTATACGGGTGGACGAAGAAGGCCAAGATCGATAAACCAAGCCTGACCATATCTGCGCGGGGCACCATTGGATGGACAAGCTACAGAGAAAAGCCATTCTTTCCAATCGTGCGCCTGCTTGTGTTGACACCAAAAACAAAAGTTAATCTGAAGTACGCCTACTACTTCATGAAAACGATCGAGAGTCAATACAAGGTTCCTGCGGCAGGCATACCCCAGCTTACGAAGCCGATGGTGAAGGATATTAAGTTGCCGCTGCCATGCCCGGGCAGTCCTGAAAAGTCACTTGCCGAGCAAGACCGCATCGTTGCCATCCTCGACAAATTCGATGCGCTGACCAACTCCCTCACCGAAGGTTTGCCCCGCGAAATTGAGCTGCGCCAGAAGCAATACGCGTACTACCGCGATTTGCTGTTGAGCTTTCCGAAGTCGGAAACCCATGGAGATGCCCATGCCCACTGACCGCCCTGTCAAAGTGCAGCTGTTCGAGTCCACCCATATCCGCAGCCATTGGGATGCCGAGCGTGAAGAATGGTTTTTTTCCATTGTCGATGTGGTCGCTGCGCTCACAGACAGCGTCAACCCGACGGACTATTTGAAGAAGCTGCGCAAACGGGACGAACAGTTGCGTGACTACATAGGGACAAATTGTCCCCAGGTAGCCATGCCCACCGAGACTGGCAAAGCCAGAAAGACATTGGCCGCAACGACCCAGCAGCTTTTGCGCATCGTTCAGTCCATCCCTTCTAAAAAGGCCGAACCCTTCAAGCTCTGGCTGGCCGAAGTGGGCAGCCAGCGCCTAGACCAACTGCAAGACCCTGAACTCAGCATTGAGCAGGCCATGCGGGACTACAAGCGCCTTGGCTACACAGACAACTGGATCAACCAGCGGCTCAAGAGCATCGAGATCCGCAAGGAGCTGACCGACGAGTGGATAAAGCACGGTTTGCAAGAAGGGCCGCAGTTCGCCTTTTTGACCGATGTGATCTACAAAACCTGGGCCGACAAAACCGCCAAGGAATACAAGCAGCACAAGGGCCTGAAGAAAGAAAACCTGCGCGACAACATGACCAACAAGGAGTTGATCATGAGCATGCTGGCCGAGCTGTCCACCAAAGAAATCTCAGAAGCCGTGCAACCGCAAACGCTGGACGAACACGAATCCGTGGCCAAGCGCGGTGGCGGCGTGGCCCGGCAGGCGCGGCTGAAGCTGGAAGCCGAAACGGGCAAAAAGCTGGTCAGCCCGCAAAGCGCCAAGCAACTGCGGGCCTTGGGGCAGAACCCCGGCCCCAAAACAAGGGGCAAAGCATGAAGAAGCTCACCACCCGCGACCAAACCACCGAGTTTCTGCTCTACACCGCGCCCAATGGGGGCATCAAGGTGGAGGTGCTGCTCAGCCATGAAACCATTTGGCTGACCCAAAAGCGCATGGCCGAGTTGTTTGGCGTGGGGGTGCCAGCCATTTCTAAACACCTGAAAAACATCTTTGACAGTGGTGAACTGGTGGAAGAAGTGGTTATTTCCATTTTGGAAACAACCAGTGAGCACGGTGCTGTGGCTGGACTGACGCAGACGCAGCAGGTCAAGTATTACAACCTCGACGCCGTCATCTCGGTGGGCTACCGCGTCAATTCGGCACAGGCCACGCAGTTCCGCATTTGGGCCACCCAGCTGATCAAGGAATACATCATCAAGGGCTTTGCCATGGATGATGAGCGCCTGAAAAA
>NZ_PTQX01000013.1:0-200727 GCF_002943475.1 Limnohabitans sp. TS-CS-82
GGCTCAAATCCGAACGCTTCATAAAGGTTTGTTTGTTGAGAACGCTGAGAACGTGGTGCTCATTGGTGGGCCAGGAACAGGCAAGACGCATTTAGCGACAGCTATTGGTGTTCAAGCCATCATGCACATGCAACGGCGGGTGAGGTTCTTCTCGACGGCGGAGTTGGTGAATGCGCTGGAGATGGAAAAGGGCGCTGGCAAGCATGGGCAAATAGCCAACCGTTTAGGGATGGTTGATTTGGTGATCTTGGATGAGCTGGGGTATTTGCCGTTCAGCCAAGCTGGTGGGGCGTTGCTATTTCATTTGCTGAGTCGTTTGTACGAGCGCACCAGCGTGATCATCACGACGAACTTGAGCTTCTCGGAGTGGTCAGCGGTATTTGGTGACCCGAAGATGACGACAGCACTGTTGGACCGGTTAACGCATCACTGCCACATCGTTGAGACGGGAAACGAAAGCTACCGGTTCAGGAACAGTTCGACTCAAAGCAACAAGGAGGGAAAACAGAGAAAATCAAAACAGGAGCTCTAAAAAGCTTAAATCGGGTGGGTCAATATTCGATGCAAATCCTGGGTCAGATTTGGATGCAATTCAACAACGCAGAAGAATTGACCGTGCAATCAATGAAATGCATGAATTCTTGACATCCATTGAGGGTGAATTCGCTGGCGAAGAATTCGAGGTGCCACCTCTGAAGGTGAATCCTGCGGCAATCGAAGGACGGCTTGCATTCCTTGAATCAATGAGAAAGAAGCCTTCATCTGGTGAAGACTGACCTTTGATTTTTGATAGCAAAGGAAAGGATTTATGCCAAGTAAACAGCAACGACGTAACTGGAAAAGTTACGGTGACTTGATAAAGTCAGAAAGAAGAAAAACTAAAAAAGGAACTTACTGTGTGCTTTGCGGTGAATTCATTCCTAAAGGAATGTTGCTAAGTCACAAAGAGTTGGTCCACAACGAGAAAAAGATAACGGAATCACCTGCTGTAGATAAAAACTCATCGACATGGGTGTCGGTTGTAGGTGGTGGACTTCCCTCCTTAGGGAAGAAACGCTAAGCAAGCTAAGCAAGCATCTCAACTCAGGACGCAACTGTCCATTTGTCCTTATTTGAGCTTCAGGTCATATGCTGGGTAATGAGGTTAACTGCGTTAACCTGTTGATTTCGTTTCGTTCCTGAAAGTTCGCTTTGCTCATTTCAGTCACTTCACTCATCAACTAATTTTTAAAAGATTATTAGAAGAATCGGAGTGAAACGACGACTAGGGATTCATACAGATTCTTTAGACACACTTCGCCTTAAGCAGGCGAAGTGAATGTGTTTTATGTTTCATACGAGTTCCCCGAAACACTCTAGCGTTAGGACTACATGTTCTTAGAACAAGCGTAGGCTGTCACCCGTTACCTACTCATCCAGTCTTCATTGCGACGGCGGTTTACATTTCAAAAGCAGACTTGATATGTAAACGTGTGGGTCTTGCCCACGTCGTTTTGCCTTTAAAAATTTTTAGATGTAGTTGTGCCATGATCAGAGAGCCTTAATGATTTAAGTTCACATACTCCGCAGAATAATGAACTCGCTTTTTTAATAAAACAGCAAAACCACGGCATTTGTGATCGTCGTCCCCATTCGGGATAGTTGCTTGAGTGCGTATGTGCAGCGGATACGTCTTCTGTTTTCACACCCCGAGGGCTGGTTGTCTGTTAATCATTGACTTACTGCGTCGATGATTCACGTATGTTAGGCACCCGAATTTAGACTAGTGCTTGTCGTTAACTGCATGATATTTGTGGGACTTTCACCCACGTGTTTTTCTGAGCCATGAAGTGCTTCAAATTGGGTTGCAACAGTTAAGAACTGGCACCGCAGGAAATGTATAAGTTGCTAAAAACTTATATATATCAACGGTTTACGTATGACCCCGACTTTCCACCGTGTTTCTCAAGCAGTCGCACGTTGGTGATTTCCATCCCTCTGTCAACTGCCTTGCACATGTCATAGATCGTGAGCAACGCCACTTGCACAGCGGTGAGGGCTTCCATCTCCACGCCTGTTTGACCGACGGTCTCCACAGTGGCCGTGCACTGCACGCTGTGCGTGGTTTCGTCGATGGCAAATTCCACCGCCACGCGGGTGAGCGCGAGTGGATGGCACAAGGGAATCAAGTCGCTGGTTTTCTTGGCAGCTTGAATGCCTGCAATGCGGGCAATGCCCAACACATCGCCCTTCTTCGCGGTGCCGCTTTGAATTAGGCCCAACGTGGCGGGCAACATGACGATGCGGCCGGTGGCGACGCCCACGCGTTTGGTGTGGGCTTTGTCGGCCACGTCCACCATGTGGGCTTGGCCTTGCGCGTCAAAGTGTGTGAGTGTGGACATGCTGAAATTTACAACGGGTTAACATGAAAGCCGCATCATACGGTCCATGGCACACATGTTTTCTACCCTACCCCATCTGTTACGTCGCCTTGGCGTGTGGGGGGTGTGCGCGGCGATGTTGCTGCCAATGGCGCCTGCGCAGGCGCAACTCAACAATGGGCGCTTGCCAAACTTAGGGGATGGCGCCGAAGTGCCACTGGGTGTGGAGCGACGTTTGGGCGAGAGCATTGCCCGAGAAATTTACCGTGACCCAGACTATTTAGACGACCCCGTGCTGGGCGACTATTTGCAATCCATCTGGCAACCCTTGCTGGCTTCTGCGCGTCAGCGCGGCGAGCTGACGCCCGAGTTGGAGCAACAGTTTGCGTGGGAAGTGGCGCTGATTCGTGAGCGCAGCATCAACGCGTTTGCGCTGCCCGGTGGCTATTTGGGCGTGCACTTGGGCTTGATTTCAGCGGTCAGCAGTGCCGATGAATTGGCCTCGGTGTTGGCGCATGAGTTGAGCCACGTCACGCAACGCCACATTGCACGCATGATTGCGCAGCAGGGGCGTCAAGGCCCTATGGTGATGGGCGCCATGATTTTGGGCATGCTGGCTGCGAGCCGCACTGCCAACGCCAGCAGCATGAGTGCGGCGAATGCGGTGATGGTGGGCGGCCAAGCCGCGGCCATACAAAGCCAGTTGAACTTTTCGCGCGACATGGAGCGCGAGGCGGACCGCGTTGGCTACGGCGTGATGACCGAAGCCGGCTACGAGCCACAAGGTTTTGTCACCATGTTTGAAAAGCTGCAACAGGCCGCGCGTTTGAACGACAACGGTTCATTCCCTTACCTGCGCAGTCACCCGATGACGACCGAGCGTATTTCAGATGCGCAAGCGCGTCAGCAGTTGCTGCCCATGCGTGGCGCTGTGCCCACCACGTCGATGCACGCGATGATGGCTGCGCGTGCGCAGGTGTTGGCCAATCCAGGCATTGATGTCCTGCGCACCATCACCGCGCAAGCCAACGTAACGACTTTGGCGGCAGCGACGAAAGCCAAACAAGCAGGCATGCTGTACGGCGCTGCGATGGCCGAGATGAAGCAACGCAACTTTGGCGAAGCGCGTCAGTACCTGGGGCGCTTGCAAGCCTTAGGTAGCTTGGAGGTGAGCGCCCAACGTGTGGTGCGTTTGTTGGCTGCCGAGTTGGCTTTGGCGACCGGTGACGCCGCGCAAGCGGTGGCCTTGTTAGAGACCAAAGCCACGGTGATTGCGAACAACGACCGAGCTACACGCATTCAACTGGCCCAAAGCCGAGTGGCCACTCGCAAACCTACACAAGGCAAAGCCGCAGCAAGTGATTTGTCGGTGTGGCTCAACCAGCACCCACGCGACGCCACGGCTTGGTTGGTGCAAGCATCGGCGCATGAGTTGCAAGGTGACGGCTTGCGTGCCATTCGCGCGCATGCAGAGGCCCGCGCTATGGAGTTGGATTACGGTGCGGCGGTAGACCGTTTCAAAGCGGCCCAATTGCTGGCGCACCAAATAGCAGGTGAGGGAAAGCTAGACCGGGCGGGTCACATGGAGGCGTCCATCATTGACGCTCGTTTGCGCGAGTTAGAGCGGTTGCGGCGGGAACAAGCGCTCGAGCGCGGCATCAATTAACACGCCAAACGCCGAGTAAATCAGCGAGCCCAGCAGGGCTGAGCCAAAGCCGCGGACCCAAAAACCTTCCAGCAAACCAGCGGCGGCCCAAAACATCAAGGCGTTGATGACAAACATGAACAAGCCCAGCGTGAAAAACGTCACCGGCAATGTCAGCACGACCAAAGCCGGTCGCACGATGAGGTTAAAAATACCCATGACCAAAGCGGCTGCCATGGCCGCGCCAAAGCCCGTGACTTCAACGCCGCTGTAAAGATGTGCCAATGCCATCAAGGCGGTTGCGTGCAGTACCCAAGTTAAAAGTAGTTTCATTGCTCGGTCAGCATAGCATTGCCGCTATCATCCACACCCCGACTTCCCCCCTGCTTTTTAGGTAACAAACTCTAACGCGATGGCTGGCATTCACATCACCGACATTGAGGCGGCCATCAACTATTGGCGCGAACAAAAGCCATCGCCCGACGGCGTCACACTCGCGCCCGAAATCCGTGCGCTGGCCGAGGTGTATGCGCTGATGATTTATTACCACCACGAAGAAGCAGCTGAAAAAGGTTTCCCCAAAAAGGCCTACGACGCATGGCTAGGTTGGTACAACACCACCCCCGATGCGCCTTGCATTGCAATTTGCTCCACCAGCCAAGGCGACGAAGAGTGCAAGGGCTGCGGTCGCACCTTTGAAGAAGTGCAGTACTGGCCAGAAATGTCGCCGGGCGAGAAGCGCAGCACATGGCGACGCATCACCATGATTGGCACGTCTTGGCGCTTTAACAAATACGCCGAGCGTGCCCAGGCTGACTAGGCGTTACTTCCAGCGTTCGCACTCAATGTCAACGGTAGTCTTGCCGTTGCTCATCATCACCACACCTTCTTGAATGGTCGCTTGCAGCTGCATGCTGCGCTCGGCCAGTTTGGCCAAGTCTTGTGAGGCGCTGCTAGGAATGCGCCACACCTGCAGAGACGTGGGCTTGATGAGTTTGTTTTGCATGTTCTTCCACCAGACATCGCCTGAGCTAGAGAATACATACAACATCACTTGGTCAGCCTTGCTACATGCTTTGAGCAATGGCTTTTCTTCGGGCTGACCCACTTCAATCCACAGTCGTTTGCGGCCCGTGAAATCGGTCAGCATCACATCGGGTTCGTCGGGGTTCGACAGACCAGCGCCAAACGCCAGTACGCCGTCGCCGTTGCACACGTCTTGTAGCAAATGCGCTTGCAATGAGAGCGCGACCAAGCGCACCATCATGCGTTCGTCGGTTTCGCTTGGGTGACGCGCCAGGGTCAGTGCGTGGTCTGCGTAGTAGCTGTGGTCAATGTCAGCGATCTGAACGTTCGCTTTGAAGATGGTGGATTTGATCGCCATCTGTTTAAACGCGACGCGCCAGTTCGGCGGCTTTGCCCACGTAGCTGCCGGGCGTCATCGCCAGCAAGCGGTCTTTGTCGGCTTGAGGGATTTGTAACGAGGCAATCAAACCATGCAGCGCTTCTGCAGTGACGGTTTTGCCGCGCGTGACTTCTTTGAGCTGTTCGTAAGCACCTTGCACACCGTAGCGGCGCATGACGGTTTGGATGGGCTCGGCCAACACTTCCCATGCGGCGTCGAGGTCGGCAGCCAAGGCTTCTTCGTTGAGCTCGAGTTTGTTCAAGCCCACCATCATCGATTGATACGCCAGCGCGGTGTAGCCCAAAGCCACGCCCATGTTGCGCAACACGGTGGAGTCGGTCAGGTCACGCTGCCATCGGCTGATGGGTAGCTTTTCGCTCAGGTGTTTGAGCACGGCGTTGGCCAAACCTAAATTGCCTTCTGCGTTTTCAAAGTCAATCGGGTTGACTTTGTGTGGCATCGTGGACGAGCCAATCTCGCC
The DNA here is from genome assembly GCF_002943475.1 of Limnohabitans sp. TS-CS-82. Lineage (NCBI taxonomy): Bacteria > Pseudomonadati > Pseudomonadota > Betaproteobacteria > Burkholderiales > Comamonadaceae > Limnohabitans > Limnohabitans sp. TS-CS-82. Next base: position 5,892 of record NZ_PTQX01000013.1, read on the forward strand.
AGCTTTCAGGCGTTGTTTGAAATAACCCAAAGACACATAGCCCCATACGTCGCGTGACCAGTCGATCAGGATGGTGTTGGCGCGCGCCACGGCATCAAACAACTCAGCCATGTAGTCGTGGTGTTCGATTTGAATGCTGTAGGGCTGGAAGGTCAGGCCCAAACCCAAAGGCGCTGGCGTTTCAACCACTTTGCGGCTGAAGGCTTCCCAGTCAAAGTCGGGCCAAGCGCTCATGTGCGCGTTGTAGTTGCCCACTGCACCGTTCATTTTGGCCATGATGTGCACGCCTGCAATGCGCTCGCGCACTTGTTTCAAGCGCACCACCACGTTGGCCACTTCTTTGCCCACGGTGGTGGGGCTGGCGGTTTGGCCGTGGGTGCGGCTGAGCATGGGCACGTCGGCAAACGCGTGGGCCATCTCGCGCAACTTGGCGATCAAGCCATCGAGGCCAGGCAAGATGACCTCATCGCGGCCCGCCTGCAATTGCAGCGCGTGGCTGGTGTTGTTGATGTCTTCGCTGGTGCAAGCAAAGTGCACAAACTCAGCAGCAGCTTCGAGTTCGGCATGGCCTTTGAATTTTTTCTTAATCCAATACTCCACGGCCTTCACGTCGTGGTTGGTGACCTTCTCTTCGTCTTTGATGGCCAGCGCGTCTTCGGTGCTGAAGTGGGTGACCAAACCGATCAAATACTCGCGCGAGGCGGCGCTCAAAGGTTTGAATTCGGCAAAGCCCGCATCGCTCAAGGCGATGAACCATGCAATCTCCACTTGCACGCGACGGTGCATATAACCTTGCTCGCTCATCAAGGGGCGCAGAGCGGCGACTTTGCCAGCGTAGCGGCCATCGAGAGGTGACAGGGCGGTGACTTGGGAAATGGCTTGGGAAGTGTGGTTTGTATTGCTCATCCTGCAATTTTAGGTGCTGGGCCCAAGTGCCATGTATACGCCAAGCTCGCTAAACTACAGCATCAACAAATCGATGTGAAACGTATGAAACTGATTGGTGCAATTACCAGCCCCTATGTGCGCAAAGTGCGCATCGTCATGGCCGAGAAAAAACTGGATTACCAGTTTGTGACGGAGGACGTTTGGGCCGCCGACACCACGATTTCCGCCGCCAATCCTTTGGGAAAGGTGCCTTGCCTTGTCATGGAAGGTGGCGAGGCCTTGTTTGACTCGCGCGTCATTGTGGAATACGTGGACACCTTGTCGCCCGTGGGCAAGCTCATCCCAGACCGTGGCCGCGAGCGCGCCGAAGTGAAAACTTGGGAAGCCTTGGCCGATGGCCTGTTGGACGCGGCGATCTTGGCCCGCTTAGAAGCGACTTGGTCAGGCCGCAAAGATGGCGAACGCAGCCAAGCGTGGATTGAGCGCCAAATGAAAAAGATTGACGACAGCTTGGTGGCAATGCATCGTGGTTTGGCCGAGCGCAGCAATTGCGTGGGCATCCATCTGAGTTTGGCAGACATTGCCGTTGGCTCCGCCTTGGGTTATTTGGATTTCCGTTTTCCGCAGCTGGATTGGCGTGCGCAGCACCCCAACCTAGAGGCTTTGTACGAACGCTTGGCGCAACGCCAAAGCTTCAAAGACACGGCGCCGGTTTAACTGTTCGCACGTTTTTTGAGCCAACGCATCAAGCTGCCCACCACGGGCAGTTTTTCGTACAACTCTTCAGCTGCATCCCAATAGTCGCGGTGCACGGCCACGCGCCATGCGCCCGCTTCTTCACGCAGCACAAAGTGCGTGGCGCCATGAATGGTTTGTGTCGCGCCGTTGTGCAGGCGAGGCATGGCAAACAAAAAATCCCACGTCACAAAACACTGTGCGCCTTGTTGCACTTGCTGGGTGATGACAAAGCGGGGCGCATCTAAGGCCTCAAACATGTGGGCAAAGATGCCTTCAATAGCGGGCAAGCCTTGCACCTCATTGAATGGGTCCTTGAACTGCGCATCGTGTGTGTAAATGCTGGCCATGTGGGCCACATCCGACGCTTGCAGGTGTTCAAAAAATTGCACCACGCGTTGCAACGCGGCTTCTGGGCTGTCTTGCATCACATGCCCGTGCCGCGGCGAACCAAGGCGAAATACCAGCGGTAGGGCAGCATGCGCAACAGCAACAACATGCGCGTGAACCGCTTGGGAAAGTGAATTTGAAATTCACCCTTGCGCCACCCTTTGAGAATTTCTTGTGCAGCTTTTGTGCTGCTGATGAGCGCGGGCATGGGGAAATCATTGCCTGCCACCAGCGGTGTTTCCACAAAGCCTGGGTTGATCACGCTCACGCCAATGCCGTGCGGCGACACGTCGTAATACAAGGCCTCAGCCAAGTTGATGAGTGCCGCCTTGGTGGGGCCGTACGCCAAACTTTGCGGCAAACCGCGAAACCCTGCCACGCTAGAAATAAAACTGATGTGACCACGTTGCTGCGGCAGCAACTCCGGTAACACGGCGTCCAGCACACGCAGTGCGCCGGTGTAATTGATGTCGAGGTGGCGCAGCATTTCAGACAGCGAGTAGTCGCTGGCGCGAACGGGCACGTAGTAGCCTGCGCAATACATCACCACGTCTAAGCCTTGCTGGGCTTGCACATATTTGGCAGCTTGGGTGATGGCCGTTGCATCGCTCACGTCCAACACCACAGCTTGGGCACCTGGATGTGCGTCGACAAACTGTTGCAGCAAGTCAGCTTTGCGAGCCGACACCACCACCTTGGCTCCCGCCGCATGTAATGCTTTGGCCGTGGCCAAACCGATGCCGCTGGAAGCGCCAATGAGCCAGACGCTGCGGCCGTGCCAATCGGTGATGGGCGTATTGAGAGGTTTTAAAAAGTTCATAACTCGGCTCTGTGTGAAAAGACGGGCGTGCGCATCAAAGCTGTGCACCTGCCAAAAGTTGTTGGCGCAGTTGGCGTTGCGAGGTTTCGGGTGCCAGCCAAATACCGAAAAAGCGTTGTGCCAGTTCGGTGTCTGTCACCTCACCCAAAGCACGGTCTTGATGCCACAGCTGCATGCCTTTGTCGGGTGCGTACACACCTGTGATGCGTTCGCCGTTGCGCACATTTGGAATGAGCGTTTGAAGCACGCCTGCCCAGTTTTGTTTTTGGTTGGTGGTCAACGCGCGCTGGCCTTGCATCTCATCTATCGAGCGTTGAGCAATGTCCGTGCCCTTGAAGTCACGCAAGTAGCGTAGCTCTAGCATCAGGGTTTGTTTGGCCCAGTCTTCAGGGGCAAATGCGGCGCTGGCCCACAGACTGGCGTCATACACCTCAAAGCCCCAATAGGTGAAGCGGTGTTGTCCAATCAGACGTGGCGTGCCACGCAGCAAGGTGCGTACAAAACCAGGGGCCGCTGCTGACGTGTTGGCGTGCGCCTCCACGGCCAGGCCCCCTGCACCGCTGACCAACGCGGCATGCATCACATAGGTCAAGGCGGTGCGACGTGTGGTCATGGTTTGACCAAGGTGAATTGCAACACGTCGGTGTTGTGCTGCTCAAACGCCGCCTCGCAGTAGGCGAGGTAAAACTCCCAAATGCGAACAAAGCGTTCATCAAAGCCGAGCTGCAACACCTGCGCTTTGTCCGCCATGAACTGGTGACGCCAGCGGCGCAATGTTTCGGCGTAGTCAAGTCCAAAGGCCAGCTCGTCGATTACCTTCAGGCCTGCGCGCTCGGCGTGCGCGCGGAACTCGCGCGGGCAGGGCAAGCAGCCACCGGGGAAGATGTATTGCTGAATGAAGTCGGTGCTTTTCACGTAGCGGTCAAACAGCGCGTCATCGATCACGATGGTTTGGACGCAAGCTTTGCCGCCCGACTTGAGCAAGCGCGCCACGCTCTCGAAATACGTGGGCCAATATTCTTGGCCAACCGCTTCCAGCATTTCGATGGAGCAAATGGCGTCATAAGGTCCGTCGTCAATGTCGCGGTAGTCTTGCAGGCGCAAGTTGCTGGTGCTTGCCAATCCTAGCTTTTGCATGCGTTGGTTGGCGAAGGCCAGTTGTTCATGGCTCAAGGTCACGCCACTCATGCGTGCGCCAAATTCTTTTCCACCCAACTCGGCCAGAGCGCCCCAGCCGCAGCCGATTTCTAGAATGCGGTCGCCCGCTTTGGCGTCGACCATGCGCAGGGCGCGGCGCACTTTGGCGGTTTGTGCTTCGGCCATGGGTTTGGCACGGTCGTTGTCAAACCAAGCCGATGAGTAGTTCATGGTGGGGTCTAGCCACAGCTCGTAAAACGCGTTGCCCAAGTCGTAATGCGCGTGGATGTTTTTCTTGCTGTTGCTGCGCGTGTTGCGATGCAACAGGTGGCGCACGCGGTAAAACAAGCGCCCTAGCCAGCTGCCAAAAATTAGCGCGTCCATGTCACGGCGGTTGGCCACCAAGAGTTGCAACAGTTCAGACAAATTGTTGGTGGTCCACTCGCCCGCGATGTAGCTTTCGGCAAAGCCAATGTCGCCTGATTTCAAGGCTTGCGTGAGCGGCGCATAGCTGTGCAAATGCAAGGTGGCGTTGAGAGCAGGGCCAGAGGCAGGTGTTGCGCCGTATTGCGCCACACTGCCATCGGGCCATTGCACATGCAAGGTGCCGTGTTGCAAACGTTGCAGCAAGCTCAACACGCGTCGCGCAGCAGCGGGCATGTCTTGTGGGGCAGAGCGGACGGGGGCCGAGGTCGTGGAGGTGGTCATGGCTGGGCTGTGAATCGGTTCAACGGGTTACAAAATCTTTGGGCGGCGTGGGCTTGGTAAAAAACGGCACACGCTTGCGCCACAACTTGAAGGCTTGCCAGTGGATGCGCAGCATCACCATCAAGGTCATCAGCGGGTAGCCCCACAGGGCGTGGCGCAACTCATCGCGGGTGATGGGCTTGAGGAGGCCGCTCACGCTGGTTTCAATCAATGGGCCTTGCGCATCGTCGTGGTCCACGCGTGCCACGGTGTGGTCGGCGGTGCGCATGAAGCGAAAGCGGTAGTCGCCCTGCACAGCACAAAACGGTGACACATGAAACACTTTGTCGGCACGTTGTTCGACACCGTATTGCGGACGGTCTAACAAGTAGCAATGACGTTCACCAAAGGTGTTGTTCACCTCCACCACGATGGCGCGTAGGGTGTTGTCGGCGGCGTGGCAATACCAAAAACTCACGGGCTTGAAGGTGTAGCCCAGCACGCGGGGGTAGCAATGCAGCCAGGTCTCGCCCGTGGCATCCAGAATGCCCGCGTCTTGCAGCAGTTCATCCAACCACGCCAATGCTCCCCCTGACTGAGCGCCGCGGCCATCGCCATGGTCGGTGTCGTGAAAGCTGATGGCCCCTGCGCGGTTGATGGGCAACACCGCATCGCCCGAGCTGCGCAGTGTGCGCATGGGCAGCATTAAAAAGAAGGTGCTGTAGTTGAACGCATGCACCTTGGGTCGCAAACGCGTGTGACGCACTTGGCCAAAGCCAATCATGGCTTTGGATATTTCACTGGCGGGTGAAGTCGGGCTGTGCGTCATGGGGTTCATGGTGCCAGGCTGGCCAATAAGTTCTGTGCGGCATCGCGCCCAGCTTTGAAGCCGTCTTCATGGAAGCCGTAGCCCATCCATGCGCCGGCGAACCACGTGTGTTGTTGGCCTTGCAGCTGTGGCATGTGGGCCTGCGCTTGAATGGCGGGCAAGTCAAACACGGGGTGGGCGTAAGCGTATTCGCCAATCACGAGTGCGGGATCAATCTCGCGAACAGGGTTGAGCGACACGATCACATCTTGGCTAAAAGGCAGTGGCTGCAGCAAGTTGAGCCAATAGTGCAAACACACACGGGTGGACTCGGTGCTGCTGTGCGCGGCACGCTCGTAGTTCCAGGCGGCCCATGCCAGTTTTGTCTGCGGCATCACCGAGGTGTCGGTGTGCAGCACCGCGCGGTTGGGGTGGTAGCGAATGGCACTGAGCGTGGCCTGTTCTTGTGCCGTGGGCTCGGCCAGCATGGCCAGTGATTGGTCGGCATGGGTGGCCAAAATCACTTGGTCAAATCGCTCATTGCGCCCGTGCGTCTGCACCGTCACGCTGTGCGCGTCGCGTTCAATTTTGAGCACGGGGGTGTTGAGGCGTTTGTCGGGAATACGCGCCAAAATCTTGTCGACATAGTGGCGTGCGCCGCCTGCCACCGTGTACCACTGGGGACGGTTGTTGACTTGAATCAGCCCGTGGTTGTGGCAAAACCGAATCATGGTGGCCACAGGAAACTTCAGCATTTGATCTGTCGGGCAGCTCCAGATGCAGCCCAACATCGGCAACAAATACCAGTCACGAAACGCATCGCTGAATTTGTGTGAGAACAAAAAGCCGCTCAGGGGTTGGGCCAGTTCGTGGTCTTGGTTGCGCTCGGCCAGCTCGGTGGCGAGGGTGTTGAAGCGCATCACATCGCGCAGCATGCGCAAGAAGCTGGGCTTGAACACATTGCTGCGTTGTGCAAACACGGTGTTGAGGTTGGCGCCGTTCCATTCCAAAGCGCCTTTGCCGTTCGCGTGCGGCACTTGCACCGAAAACGACATGTCTGATTTAACAGTCGTGACTTGCAGCTCTTCAAACAAGGCAATCAGCCCCGGATACGTGCGTTCGTTGTAGACCAAAAACCCCGTGTCTACGCCGTGTGTTTGTGTGCCCGTCGGCGTGGGCAATGTCACGTCGACGGTGTGTGTGTGGCCCCCGAAATAGTCGCTCGCTTCAAACAAAGTGATGTCGGCTGCCCCGTGCAAATGGTGGGCGGCCGACAGACCTGAAATACCTGAGCCCACAATGGCGATGCGTGGTTTCATGACGCAGGGCCCTTGACGATGGCCTGTTTTTCAGCGAGTTGTTTTTCGATTTCTTGGACGAAACTTTTATCTTGCGGGTTGGTCATGCTGCTGAAGCTTTTGATGGTTTTGCCGTCACGGCTGATGATGTACTTGTAGAAATTCCACTTGGGGGTGGTGCCCGTTTGCTCTGCCAACTGCTTGAACAAAGGCAAGGCACCCGCGCCCTTGACGGTGGTTTTCACAAACATGGGGAATTTCACGCCAAAGGTGTTTTCGCAGAAGTCTGCAATTTTGGCGTTGCTTTCGGGTTCTTGCGAAAAATCGTTGCTCGGAAACCCGAGCACTACCAACCCTTTGTCCTTGTATTTGGCGTGCAGAGCTTCTAGCCCTTTGTACTGCGACGTGAAGCCGCAAAAGCTGGCGGTGTTGACCACCACCACCACTTGACCGGCGTATTGGCACAGATTTTGTGGCTTTTCGTCTTGCAGGCGAGCCACCGTGTGCTGCAACACAGCTGGGCAAGTGGCTGCTGTGAAAGTGCCAGCGTCAGCTGCGCTGTGGGCGACGCCCATGCTGGCCATGAGGCAAACCACTATAAAAATGTTGCGTGGGTTCATTTCAAAGCCCTCCTAATTCGTACACAATCTTTGCGAAGTATTGCACTTCTGTCCAAGACAGATCCATTCTCCACGCTGACCACCGGGGGATTTCAACTTATGAATTCACGTGATGACCATTCGCAAATGACACTCTCCATCTCCGCTGTTGAGCGCGACACCGGGATTGGCAAAGACACACTCCGTGTATGGGAGCGTCGCTATGGCTTTCCCATCCCAGGGCGTGATGCTAACGGCGAGCGCACTTACCCCATGGCGCAAGTGGAAAAATTGCGTGTCATTAAACGTTTGATGGACCAAGGCCATCGCCCGGGCCGCATCGTGGCGCAGTCGATCGATGCTTTGCAGCACTTGAGCCGCGGCGAAGCCACTTTGCAAGCCAGTCGCGCGGTAGAAGCCGCCCACACCCGCCAAGACTTGGTGGCCTACATTGCCCTGTTGCAAACCCAAGACCATGAGGGCATGCGCCGCGAGTTGCTCAAAACCCTCTCTCAGCACGGCTTGCAATACTTTGTCACCGAGGTGGTGGCGCCACTCACGTTCATGGTGGGCGAGACATGGGCGCGCGGGGAACTGGCGGTGCATGAAGAACATTTGTTCACCGAGTGCGTCAGCAGCCTGATGCGCCAAGCCACTGTGGCAATCCCCAAGCCCGAAGGTGGCGGCGAGCCGGTTGTTTTGCTGACCACGTTCCCACAAGAGGCCCACGGTTTGGGTTTGTTGATGGTGGAGAGTTTGCTGACTTTGCAAGGCTGCCGTTGCGTGTCGTTGGGCACACAAACGCCGGTGCGCGACATCGCCCAAGCGGCAATTGCCCATGCCGCCGATGTGGTGGCTTTGAGTTTCAGCGTCAACATGAACCCCAACCATGTGGTCGACGGTTTGATGGAACTCAATCTGCTGTTGCCCGACTCGGTTGAGGTGTGGGTGGGCGGCGGTGCTTCGGCGTTGCGCCGCCGGCAGATTGAGCGCGTGCTGGTGCTGCACGACCTGCACTCAATTTCAGAAGCTGTGAGCCACTGGCATCGCCACAAAACCAGCTCTGAAAGCAAGGCCGACGGCTGGTCTTGAGGCTGCCCGTGTTCGGTCGGGTGCCGCCTAGAATTGGCGCACCATGACCGACACCACTTTGTTCCCTCCTGCTTTTTTATCCAAGTTGGCTTCGCGTCAAGACGCCGTGCAACGCGTGGCGGCCTTACGCACCCAAGGACCTGTGGTGTTCACCAACGGGGTGTTTGATGTGTTGCACCGAGGTCATGCCTCGTACTTGGCACAAGCCCGCAGCTTAGGTGGCAGTTTGGTGGTGGCTTTGAACAGCGATGCTTCTGCGCGTCGTTTGGGCAAAGGCCCAGACCGTCCGCTGAACAACGAGCTGGACCGCGCCGCCTTGATGGCTGCCTTGGAGTCGGTGAGCTTGGTCACGTGGTTTGACGAAGACACGCCTTTGGAGCTCATCACCGAGTTGCGTCCCGATGTGTTGGTCAAAGGTGGCGACTACGACATGAGCAAACTGGCCGAAACCCAAGTGGTCGAGGCTTACGGCGGTCGTGCCCAAGCCATTCCGTTTGTGGATGGTTACTCCACCACCGCTTTGGTGAAGAAGATTCGTCAAGGCTAATCAATCAAACACCGCGTGCCACAAAGACTGAATCGCCGCACATTCTTTTTCTAGTTCAGCCGTTGGCACTTGTGTGGGTTGCTCATCCAAACGCGCACGGTGTTGCACACGACGCAATTCTCGGTAAGCGCTGCCTGCCGCTTCACCCACACCAGCGGGCAACAAGCCTGCTTTTTCAGCACTGAGCAGCAAGGCAATGTTGCCCACGTTGGCGAGCAATTCGAGGTGTTGTTGCGCATGGGCGAGCACCAAGTACTGCACGGCAAATTCCACATCCACCATGCCGCCCGCGCTGTGTTTGACGTCAAACAAATCAGGCTTGACGGGATGGGCTGTGCGCATTTTGTCGCGCATGGTCACGATTTCTTGACGCAGTAAAACTGGGTCGCGCTTGGCGTTGATGACGCTGGCGCGCACTGCGTCAAAGCGTGCTTGCAGCTCGGGCGCACCTTGGCAGAATCGCGCACGCGTCATGGCTTGGTGCTCCCAGGTCCACGCGGTGTTGTCGCCGCGTTGGCCCTGGTAGTCGGCATAGGCCTCAAAGGTGGACACCAGCAGACCTGAGTTGCCGTTGGGTCGCAGGGCGGTGTCGATTTCGTACAAGTCGCCTTCGCCTGTTTTGACGGTCAACCAGTTGATGAGTTTGCGCACATACGACGCGTAAATTTCGCCCGCCCGCTCGTGCTCGTCTTCATACACAAACACGATGTCCAAGTCACTGCCGTAGCCCAGCTCTTTGCCGCCGAGCTTGCCGTAGGCGAGGATGGCAAATTGTGGTTCGTCGCGATGGCGTTGCTTGAAGTGTTGCCACACCCAACGACTGGTGATTTTCAATACCGCATCGGCCAATGCGCTCAGGTCGTCGGCCACTTGTTCGACGGTGATGCGGCCTTCCACGTCACGCGCCAAAGTGCGGAACACTTCGGCATGGTGGGCGCGGCGCAGCAAGTTGAGCAGGGTTTCCTCGTCGGCTTGTCCGGTGGCTTGCAGCGAGCCCAAGCGACGCTCTAACTCTTGCTCAAACTCAGCCGGCACAAAGCGTTCGGCCAACAAGGCTTCACCTGCCAACTCATCAATCACGCCGGGATGTTGTTGCAAATACTTGGCTGGCCAACGCGCAAGCCCCAGCAATCGCATGAGTTGCTCATGCACACGTGGACGTTCGATCAACAGAGCCAAATAGCTTTCGCGGCGCAGCAGCGGCTCCATCCAATCGCTCCAACGTATGGCGGCTTCTTCGGTCACACGACCATCGTCAATCCACGCGTTGGTGCGCTGCAAGAGTTTGAGCAAACGTTGCACGCCGTCATCACGCAGCGCGCGCATGCGTGGCTGCTCAGACCAATGGCTCACGCGCTCACGCAAACGAGGGTTCAAGTCAGGCAGCAAAGACGCCAAATCCACGTAATCGTTTTTAGGCGTGCAGCCTTTGCATTCGCCGTTGCCGTTGGATTCGGTTTTTTCGCCCAAGCCCAACAAGCGGTCAAACTCTTGCGCCACCAATTCGCGGTGGCTGTCGAGTTGTGCCAGGAAGTCGCACACATCACCAAAGCCCAAGGTCAACGCAATCCAATTCAGGTCTTCGTCGTGGGTGGGCAGTGCATGGGTTTGTTGGTCGTCCAAGTATTGAATGCGGTGTTCGACTTGGCGCAAAAACACATAGGCTTTGGCCAGCGCATCGGCGGTGGCGGCGGGCATGAGGTTAGCCTGGCTCAGGCGCTGCAAGGCTTGCAGCGTGGGGCGTGTGCGCAGCTCAGGGAAATGGCCGCCGCGCACCACTTGCAGCAGCTGCACGGTGAATTCAATTTCTCGAATGCCGCCGCGTGCAAGCTTCACATCGTTGGCGCGCTCAGGCCGTCCTGCGCTGCGTGAGACCGAGTGCTTGCGAATTTGCTGGTGCAGTCCGCGTAACGACTCAAACACGCTGTAGTCCAAATAGCGACGGAACACAAAGGGCAGCACGGTGTCGCGCAGCTCAAACGCATTGGCTTTGGCGCTGAAGGGGGCGACCACGCGGCTCTTTAGCCAGGCAAAGCGTTCCCACTCGCGCCCTTGCACCAAGAAATATTCTTCCAGCGATTGGCGCGACACCACGCTTGGCCCCGAGTTGCCGTTGGGGCGCAAGGCCAAGTCCATGCGAAACACAAAGCCGTGTTCGGTGGTGTCACCAATCAAGGTGTAAATCAGTTTGACGGCTTTGGCAAAGTAGTCGTGGTTGCTGATGCGTCCGCGGCCATCGGGCAAGCCGGTGGTTTCACCGTCTTCGTCGTACACATAAATCAGGTCGATGTCGCTGGACACATTGAGTTCACGTGCGCCAAATTTGCCCATGCCGATGATCCACAAAGTGGCGCGCTCGCCGCTGGGGGTGGTGGGCATGCCGTAGTTGCCATCGAGTTGGGCTTGTGCTTCTTGGAAGGCCATGTTGAGCGTGAACTCGCCCAATTCGGTCACGGCGCAGGTGATGGTGTCTAGGTTGGCGTTCTGCTCACAGTCCAGCACCACCAAACGTTCCATCACCAGCTGGCGCAGCATGCGCAGGCTATCGCTGCAGCTGTGGGTTTGGCGCAGTGCCTCAAAACAGGTCTGCATCGTTGCCAAGACAGGCGCCCCCTGCGGCAGCAAATGCAGCGCATTGGCATAGCGGCGGCGTAATCGTTGAACGAAGCGCGAATAAGTACTCAAGTTTTCCATAGGGCAGGGGATAATTCCCGTCATATTGCTCGTACCGTGAAACAGTTGTCTGACGCCGTGAATGCCACCCCCGAAAATTTGATGCTTGATTTGCAAACCAAGTCAGGCTGGCGACGTGCGCTCAACTGGGCTTTGGGTTTGGTGGTGTTCACGTGGGTGGCTGTGCTGATGGCTTGGAGCGCTCTGCACATTTTCATTGTGCCGCGAATCAGCGATTACCGTGAGGTGCTGCAACAACAAGCCTCACGTGCATTGGGCATTCGTGTGGAAATCGGCCATGTCAGTGCCCAAGGCGGCTGGTTGGTGCCATGGTTTGAAGCCAATGACATTGTGTTGTTTGACCGTGAAGGGCGTGACGCCTTGCGCTTGCCGCGCGTGATTGCAGCGGTGTCGCCACTCTCGGTGCTGTTCGGTCAGTTTGAGCAACTGGACATCGAGCAACCCGAATTAGAAATTCGTCGTGATGCGCAAGGCCATGTGTGGGTTGCTGGTTTGGACACCAGTGCGGCGGGTGATGGCCGCGGCGCAGATTGGTTCTTTTCACAACCCGCGTTTATGGTGCGTCAAGGCGCGGTGCATTGGCGTGATGAAAGCCGTCCAGCAAAAGCGCAAACGAGCGCACCGGTGCTGTCGCTTCAAGGTTTGGATGTCTCGGTGAAAAACCAGTGGTTTCAGCACGAGCTGAGGGTAGATGCCACCCCGCCCGAGGCCTTTGGCCAGCGCCTGTCTGTGCGTGGCAAGTTTTTCCAATTGCCTTGGCAGCGCGCGGGCGATACCGCGCAATGGTCGGGTGAGTTGTTTGCCGACTTGCCTTATGTCGATCTTGCGGCCTTGCGCCAATGGGTGGCGATGGACAAAGGTTTGTCTTTGCAAGAAGGCCGTGGTGCCGTGCGTGTGTGGACCGATGTGCAAAAAGGACAACCCATCGGTGTGACAGCAGATGTGGCGCTAGATGCTGTGGCTGCACGCTTGGGGGCAGATTTGTTGCCCTTGAGTTTGCGTCATATGCATGGTCGCGTGGGTGCACAGTGGCAAGACGGTGAAGTGGAAATCAGCAGTCAAGATTTGGTGTTCGACACCCAAGAGGGTGAACACTGGCCGGGTGGTGTGGTGCGTCTGAGCTGGCGCGGCGACACATTTGAATCTGGCACGTTCAGTGCAGACCGTTTGGATTTGGATGCTCTGGTGCAAATCAGCCAACGTGTGCCGTTGTCCGAACAGGTGCGTGACCTCTTGGCGCGTGCCCAACCGCAAGGTCAAGTCAACCAGCTCAAGGCCACATGGCAGACCAACGACGACGCTTCTCTTCAGTACAGCGCGCGCGGCCAAGTGCGTCAATTCTCTATGCAGCGCGATGCACTGCCCAACAGCCCATTGGCCCATGTGCCTGGCATGCAAGCCGCGCAACTGGAATTTGACGTGACGCAAAAAGGTGGCAAAGCCCGTGTGAGCATTCACAAAGGCAGCTTGACCTTGCCCCTCGGCTTAGATGAGCCGTACATCGCGCTGGAAGAAGCCTCGGCACAAATCGCTTGGCAGCTCAAAGGCGATGACGTGGCCGTGCAATTCACGCAGGGCCGCGTGGTGAACGACGACATGGCGGGTGAATTCAATGGCAATTGGAAAACAGGCGAAGGCGATGCGCGCTTACCCGGCGTGCTGGATTTGACGGCCTCGCTCAGCCGCGCCAAAGTGGCACACGTCCATCGCTATTTGCCCAACACCTTGCCCGCTGACGTGCGTGCCTATGTGCGTGATGCGGTCAAGACGGGAGACGCCAGCCATGTGACCCTGCGCTTGCGCGGCAACTTGAACGACATGCCGTTTGACAACCCCAAGCTGGGTGAGTTCCGCGTTGTTGCGCAAGTGGCACAAGCTAAATATGCCTACGTGCCACCGGAGCCACCTAAGCCTAAAACTGCGCCACGTCCTGCATGGCCTGCCCTGACAGAGCTCAATGGCGAGTTGGTGTTTGACCGATCTGCGTTGCATTTCAAAGGACGTACACAGTTGGCGGGTGCCCCAGATGTGACTTGGCAAAAAGTGGAAGCGCACATCCCTCAGTTGGCACAACCTGTGGTGAGCGTGACGGGCGAAGCGCGCGGGCCTGTGGCACAGGTGCTGGATGTGATTGCCAAATCTGCCCTCAACGACTTGACGGGCACCGTGCTGAACAAAAGCCAAGCCACGGGCGATGCAAATTTCAAATTGGCACTGAGCTTGCCCATCGACAAGCTAGAGACGTCTAAGGTTCAGGGCAGCGTGGTGTTTGCCGACAATGCTTTGCAAATTATTCCTGGTACGCCTGTGCTCAACCGCACACGCGGTACCTTGCAGTTCAGCGAACAAGGGTTTCAGCTCAAGGCGATGCAGGCCCAGTTGTTGGGCGGCGATGCGGTGTTAGATGGCGGGTTGTCATTTGTGGTGGGTGATGGCGAATCACCTTTGCAACTCAAAATTCATGGCGACCTGACCGCTGAGGGTTTGCAGCGTGCCCGTGAGCTTGGCTTTGTTTCTCGGTTGGCACAACGCGCATCTGGCAAGTCAAGCTACACCGCCACTTTGGGTTTGCGCCGTGGTGAGCCCGAGCTGTTGATCAACAGTGATCTCAAGGGCATGGCCTTGAATTTGCCGGCGCCTTTGAATAAAACGTCGCAGGCGGTCATGCCTTTGCGCGTTGAGACGCAACTCACACGCGAATCGCTAGCAGCTAAATCACGCGTGTTGCAAGACCAAATCAAAGTCACCTTAGGCAGTGTGGTGTCGGTGAACTATGTGCGTGACCTCACTGGGTCACGACCCCGTGTGGTGCGTGGCGGCATTGCCGTGGGGCAGTCGGTGATGGATGCTGTGCCTATGCGTGACAACGCGGTCAGCCTCAATTTGCAACTGCCGGCTTTAGACCTGGATGCATGGAACACCACGCTCACACAACTCACCGGTGCGTCGCCGCTCAAACGCAAATCAACCGCCACCTCGGTCATTGGCAGCGAAGCCACAAGCGAAGGCGCTCAAGACTACATGCCCACATTTGCTGCGTTGTTGGCAGAACAAATCAAGGTCTCAGATCGGGTGATTCACAAAGTGGTGGTGGGAGGCACACGCCAAGGTGATTTGTGGCGCCTCAACATCAGCGCCGATGAATTAAATGGTTCCGCGGAAGTTCGTCCGCCCAATGGCAACGTGCCCGCGCAGTTGTATGTGCGTTTGGCGTATTTGAATATTCCGCCCAGCTCGGTGCCCGATGTGGAGCGTCTGTTGACTGAGCAGCCCAGCAGCATTCCTACGTTGGACATCGTGGTGAATGAGTTGACCTTGCGTGGCAAGAAACTGGGGCGCTTAGAAATTGATGCGGTGAATCGCGTGGGCGCAAATGCTGTGCGTGAATGGCGACTCAACAAATTCAATGTGATCTTGCCCGAGGCCACCTTGACGGCCAATGGCAACTGGGCCGCCGAGGGGCCACGCGTACGTCGCACCCAGTTCAATTTTGTGCTGGCCATCCGCGACAGCGGTGATTTGTTGACGCGTTTGGGGACGCCTGGCGCTATTCGTTATGGTGAGGGGCGTTTAGAAGGCCAAGTGTCTTGGCAAGGCTCGCCCATCACTTTGGATTACGCCAGCATGAGCGGCAAGATGAATTTGGCGATTGAAAAAGGTCAATTTTTAAAAACAGAACCAGGCGCTGCGCGCTTGCTGGGTGTGTTGAATTTGCAAGCCTTGCCGCGTCGTTTGACCTTGGACTTCAGCGATTTGTTCAGCGATGGATTTGCTTTCGACTTTGTACGCGGTGATGTGCGCATTGACCAAGGCGTGGCATTCACCAACAACTTGCAGATGAAGGGCGTGGTTGCTGGCGCTTTGATTGAAGGCAGCGCCGACCTGGTGCGCGAAACCCAAAAACTCAAAGTGGTGGTGGTGCCTGAAATCAATGCGGGAACGGCATCGCTTTATGTGGCCACCATCAACCCGTTGGTTGGATTGACCAGCTACTTGGCCCAGATGGTGTTGAGCAAACCTCTGGTGCGTGCAGGCACCAGTGAGTTTCAAGTGGATGGCACGTGGGCAGATCCCCGTGTGACCAAGGTGGATTGATGTTGTTGCCTGTGGGACCACAAGTACGTCGCTGGGTGCTGTGGGGGCTCTTGGTGGTGCTGGTGTTGTCCATGCTGAGCACTTTGGTGTGGCTGGCTGGGCGCTATGAGGTGAGCCAGGTGCAAAGCCGCTTAGAGCGCGACGCGGCAGATGCGGTGAGCGACATCCGCACCGCGCTCACCCGCAATGTGCAAAGCTTGCAAGCCTTGCAATACGCCGATCGCGCTGCCACGCCGTGGGAGCAAGATGCCCACACCTTGTTGCGTGAACATCGCGAGTGGTTGCGTTTAGAGCTGCGTGATGCGGACTTACGCGTGCTCAAAAGCATCGACACCCCGTTTCGGGCTCCCGTGTTCAACCGTTTTGGTCGCGCGGCCAATCAGCCTGAAGTGGTGCAAGCGTGTGGTGTGGCACGCCGCCAAAGCGGCCCCGGCTATGGCGCGAGCACCTATGTCCCACAAGCTGATGGCTTGGGCTTGGAAATCATGGATTTGTGCCTGCCGGTCATCACCGATGGCCAGCTCACGGGCTACACCATTGCCACCTATTCCTTGGGTGAGATCTTGGTCAACATGGTGGGGCCACAGCTCACGCGCAGCCAAGAGGTGTCATTCACAGAGTCAGATGGCACGCGTTTGGCCATGCACGGCACAGCACGTCGCGGCTCGCGCGTGTTCATTGCCAAGCAGCTGATTGATTTGCCGGGCCACACCATGGTGCTGCGCATGGACAGCTGGCGCGGTGCCCCTGATGTGTTTCCCAATGTCTTGACCGCGTTGGTCACGGCCATGGCGATTGCCTTGGTCACCGTGCTCATCATGTTGGCGCGTGACATGCGTCGCCGTCAACGCGTGGAGCTGGACTTGGCCGATGCGTTGGCCTTTCGCAAAGCCATGGAAGACTCCCTCGTCACCGGCTTGCGCGCCCGTGACAACCAAGGTCGCATCACCTATGTGAACCCCGCATTTTGCGAAATGGTGGGTTTCGAGGCCAAAGAGTTGATTGGCAAAAGCATTCCTGCACCTTATTGGCCACCCGAGATGGTGGACGAGTACGGCCAGCGCCAAGCCTTGCGTTTGGCGGGTAATGCGCCGCCGCGTGAGGGCGTGGAATCGGTCTTCATGCGCCAAAACGGTGAGCGTTTTGCCGTGATGATTTTTGAAGCCCCGCTGATCAACGCCTTAGGCGAACAAACCGGCTGGATGGGCGCGGTGTTGGACATCAGCGAGCAGCGTCGCGTGGAAGAAGTGTCGCGTGCCAGCCAAGAACGTTTGCAAGCCACCGCACGTTTGGCCACGGTGGGTGAGATGGCCTCGTTGTTGAGCCACGAGTTGAACCAACCGCTCGCTGCGATTTCAAGTTATGCCACCGGCAGCATGAACCTGTTGCAAGATGCCGCTGTGAAAGACCCGCAGTTGGCGGAGACCTTGGGCAGTGCCATCCAGCGCATTGGCCAGCAAGCTGAACGTGCCGGCAAGGTCATCAAGAGCGTGCACGACTTTGTGCGTCGCCGTGACCAAGCGCGCGAGGCAGTGAAGCCACGTGCCTTGCTCGATGACGTGATGCCCTTGGTGATTTTGCAAGCCCGCAAATTGGGTGTGCGTGTGGTGGTTCAATGCCCGACCGATTTGCCAACCGTGTTCTGCGATCGGACCATGGTCGAACAAGTGCTGTTGAATTTGTCGCGCAATGGCATGCAAGCCATGGCGGATGAAACGCCTAACAAAGTGCTCACACTCAGCGTACGTAGCGCTGCATCCAACGCAACCAGCCGTTGGTTGGAGTTTTCGGTGGCTGATATTGGCCAAGGCATTCCTGATGGCGTGTCAGAGAAATTGTTCACACCGTTTTTCACCACCAAAGAAGAAGGCATGGGCTTGGGTCTGAGTTTGTGTCGTACCGTGGTGGAACAACATGGTGGATTTTTGGGGCATCGCCCCAACACACCGCGCGGCACGGTGTTCAGTTTCACCCTGCCACAATCGTCCCCCGAGACCTGACACATGCAACCCACAGAAGACGCTTTGGTTTTTATTGTTGACGATGACGCTGGCGTGCGCGAAGCGCTGGCGTGGCTGTTGCGTTCGCGCCGTTTGCCCAGTCAATCGTTTGACAGTGCAGATGCATTTGCCGAGTTTTTAGGGGGAGGCAGCAATGCGTGGCAGCCTTCGCAGCCCGGTTGCTTGTTGCTTGATGTGCGTATGCCAGGCATGAGCGGCTTGGCTTTGTTTGAGCATCTCATTGAGCGTCAACTGCTTGATGCCTTACCTGTGATTTTTTTAACAGGCCATGCCGATGTGCCCACCGCCGTCGATTCCGTCAAGCGGGGCGCGTTTGATTTTTGTGAAAAACCTTTTTCAGACAACGCCTTGGTCGACCGCATTGAACAAGCCTTGGCGCGTTCGGCGCAAACCTTGCAAAGCGTACGAGCCAAACAAGACCTGCAACACAACTTGGCCGATTTGACGGAACGTGAACGCGACGTGATGCACTTGGTGGTAGAGGGTTTGCCCAACAAACTGATTGCAGATCAGCTGGACATCAGCGTGCGCACCGTGGAAGTTCACCGCGCCCGTGTGTTTGACAAAATGAATGTGAAGTCGGCCGTGGAGTTGGCCAACTTGCTGCGTGGCGAGTGAGTTATTTTTCGTCTTTGGCGGCTTCTTCTTGTGCGGCAAGGTGTTCAGCTTCGGTTTCTTCCCGACCTGAGAACATCGTCCACCATACGATCAACACCAAGATGCAACCCGCGCCCAGCGCTTCTAGCAAAATTAACAGCATGAGACAAATCCTGTGGCGTTTGACATGGACCTTGATTGTAGGAAGCTTGGTGGCGTGCGGCACCCCACGCTACGCGCCCGTGACGGACTACGGTCGTTCAGCGCCTGCTGCTAGGGCGCCCGCAGAAACACCGCGTGCCAGCGGCAGTTTGGCTGGCACACCCGGCACACCGAGTCCGCAGCAAAGCTACCGCAGCCGTTGGGTGGCCACGTCATGGAACGATGTGCCCGGTTGGCAAAACGACCCCACGCAGGATGCATGGAATGCATGGCTGCAAAACTGTGAACGCCCGGGCCCTTTGTTTGCGCCGTTGTGCAAAGACGTGCGTCAACTCATGCTGGGCAGCGACGATGACCGCCGCCTGTGGATGATGAGCCACTTGCAGCCCTACCGTGTTGAATCGCTTGACGGTGCCGTCGATGGTTTGCTCACCAGCTATTACGAGCCGCTGTTTGATGCGTCAGCACAAATGCGTCCCGGCTTTGAAGTGCCGTTGTACGCCCCGCCTGAAGGGTTGGCCGAAGCGCGACGCGCGGGCCGCCCATGGTTCAGCCGACAAGAGATCGACACCAACTCGCAAGCGCGTGACGCCTTGCGTGGCCGCGAAGTGGCGTGGCTTGCTGATCCGATTGATGCCTTGGTGTTGCACATCCAAGGCTCAGGTCGCGTGCGCATGGCCAATCCCGATGGCACCACGCGCGTGGTGCGCTTGGCATTTGCCGGCTCCAACGAGCAGCCGTATCAAAGCGTGGGCCGTTGGTTGTTAGACCGTGGCTTGATTCGTGATGCGTCGTGGCAAGGCATCAAGGCATGGATTGTTAGCGCCCAACAAAGCAATCCGCGCTTGGTGCAAGAGATGTTGTGGAGCAACCCGCGCTATGTGTTCTTCCGTGAAGAGGTGCGCAGCGCGGCGGATGCCGACCTCGGTCCGCGTGGCGCACAAGGTGTGCCCCTGACCGCGGGACGCTCGATTGCCGTGGATAAAGATTCGATTCCCTACGGCACACCGGTATGGCTGGCCAGCGCTGGGCCCAATGGCAGTTTGCAGCGTTTGGTGTTTGCGCAAGACACGGGCAGCGCCATCGTGGGCGCGGTGCGGGCCGATTACTTTGCGGGCACAGGAGCGGAGGCGGGGGACTTTGCGGGGCGCATGAAGCAGGGTTTACGTCTTTGGGTGCTATGGCCTCGATGAATTGAATACTAATATCTACTAAAATAGACGCCCATCTAACTTTTTGAGTGTTTGAAATGAAAAAACTAGCGATTGCAGCCATTGTGCTCAGCTTGACTGGCTGCGCGATTCAGCGTTTTGATGTTCGCCCTGACGCGCACAACGCACCAACACATGACGACTTGCAAACCTTCTGGGTGGGTGGCATTGGCCAAAGCGAAGAGATTGATGCCGCCAAGGTGTGTGGCTCTGCTGCCAAAGTGCAGCGCGTCGAAACACAAATGACCGCTGGCAACGTGGGTCTGACCATTGTGACGCTGGGTATTTATTCCCCACGTCAAGTTCGTGTTTATTGCACCCGTTAATCGTTAGGACAGCATCATGAAAAAAATCTTTTTTCCCTTGATCTTGGTTGCCACATTGGCTGCTTGCTCAACACAAACTGCCTACATCAACGGTCAAACCGGCAAGTTGGGCAAAGAAGACATGCAAACCTTCTTTGTGAGCGGCTTGGGTCAAACACAAACCATCGACGCAGCTGCGGTTTGCGGCGGTGCCAACAAGGTGGTCAAGGTTGAACGTCAAACTTCATTCATCAACGGCGTGCTGGGTATGTTGACTGGCGGTATCTACACGCCTTACGACGCCAAGGTGTATTGCGCAAACTAAGTTAGTTGCGCATTTCGGAAGCCCCGTTTGCACGGGGCTTTTTTATGTCAGTCGACGATCATTTTTTCAAATGCGTCAAAGGCAAAGCCCCGCTGGCTTTGACTTCACCGAGTGAAAAGCTGGTGTGTATGTCTTTCACATGCGGCAAGTTGATCAACACCTCGCGTGCAAATTGGCTGAAGGTTTCTAAATCTTGCGACACCACTTGCAGCTCAAACGTGCCTGTGCCGCTGATGTAGTGGCAGGCCACGATTTCTGGAATTTTGCGAATCGCCACTTCTAACTTGCGGGCCACATCGCCTGTGTTGCGTTCCGCATCCACGCGCACAAATGCCAGCACACCCAAGCCAATTTTGTGGCGGTTGATTTCTGCGCGATAGCCGGTGATGTAACCCTCTTCTTCGAGCACACGCACACGTCGCCAACAAGGCGCCGCACTCAAGCCCACGCGCTGCGCCAGTTCTGCATTGGTCAGGCGTGCATCGGCTTGTAGCTCGCGCAAAATCGCCAGATCAAATTTGTCGAGTGTCTCCAAGGTAACGCCCCTTTGTTTCGTTTCGTGAAGATTTTAGAAAGAATCTTGCGCAAATAGGGTAATTTAGAGCGTAAAACGCAAACCTTTATCTGGACGCAAACCCTACACTTTGTTTCAAACACAAAACAAACGGAGACACCGATGAATGCACCCTTGCCCGAGCATATTCGCCGCGCCCTTGATACGGTGACGCTGGACGACAAATACAGCCTCGATGTGGGCCGTGCTTTCATGAGCGGCGTGCAAGCCTTGGTCAAGCTGCCCATGCTGCAGCGCCAACGCGATGCCTTGCAAGGCAAAAACACCGCAGGCTTCATCAGCGGCTATCGCGGGTCACCACTTGGCACGTATGACCAGTCGTTGTGGAAAGCTAAGCCGTATTTAGAAGCGCAAAACATCGTCTTCCAACCCGGTGTGAATGAAGAGCTAGCCGCCACTGCGCTGTGGGGCACGCAGCAACTGGGCTTTGCGCCGCCCGGCAGCAACAAGTTTGATGGCGTGTTTGGCATTTGGTATGGCAAGGGCCCGGGCGTGGACCGCTGCTCCGATGTGTTCAAGCACGCCAACATGGCGGGCACCACACCCTGGGGCGGCGTGCTGGCTGTGGCGGGCGATGACCATGTGGCCAAAAGCTCAACTGCGGTGCATCAAAGCGATCACATTTTCAAGGCCTGCGGCACGCCCGTGTTCTTCCCCAGCAACGTGCAAGAAATTTTGGATTTGGGTTTGCATGCCATCGCCATGAGCCGCTTCAGCGGTGTGTGGTCGGGTATGAAGACGATTCAAGAAATTGTGGAGTCCAGCTCCACTGCGGTGATTGATCCACAGCGCGTGAACATTGTCATTCCAGAGTTTGAAATGCCTGCAGGCGGCCTGCACATCCGTTGGCCCGACACCGCGTTGGAACAAGAGGCGCGTTTGTTTGACTACAAGTGGTACGCAGCCCTTGCGTATGTGCGCGCCAACCGTTTGAACCACAACGTCATCGAAGGCCCGAACGACCGCTTAGGGTTGATCACCAGTGGCAAGGCCTACAACGACACGCGGCAAGCGCTGCTTGACTTGGGGTTGGACGATGACACCTGCCGCCGCTTGGGTATTCGTTTGCACAAAGTGGCCGTAGTGTGGCCGTTGGATGCGCAGCTCACGCGTGAGTTTGCCAAGGGTCTGCAAGAAATTCTGGTGATTGAAGAAAAGCGCCAAGTTATTGAGTACCAACTCAAAGAAGAGCTGTACAACTGGCGTGCCGATGTCCGCCCCAATGTGTTGGGCAAGTTCAATGAGATCGAAGGCGATGCAGAGCAAGGCCCCTTTGGCGGCGGCGGTGGCGAATGGTCCATGCCCAACCCCAGCGCCAATACTTTGTTGCGCGCGAACGCGGACCTGAATCCTGCGCTCATTGCGAAGGCGATTGCACAACGCGTCTTGAAGCTCGGTGTGGATGCCGACACCACCGCGCGCATCAACGCGCAGCTGGCCATCATCACAGCCAAAGAACAAGCCATGACTGCGGTGACTTTGAAGGCCGACCGCATGCCGTGGTTCTGTTCGGGCTGCCCGCACAACACCTCGACCAAGGTGCCCGAGGGTTCACGCGCCATGGCCGGCATTGGTTGCCACTTCATGGTGTTGTGGATGGACCGCGACACGCATGGTTTTACGCAAATGGGCGGGGAAGGCGTGCCTTGGGTGGGGCAACAACCGTTTGTGAACGACCAGCACATCTTCGCCAACTTGGGCGACGGCACTTACTTTCACAGCGGCATCTTGGCGATTCGCCAAAGCATTGCGGCGGGTGTGAACATCACCTACAAGTTGCTCTACAACGATGCAGTGGCGATGACGGGCGGGCAGCGCGTAGGCGAGCGCCCCGAGGGGCACAGTGTTTTGCAAATCGCCCAAAGCATGAAAGCCGAAGGTGCGCAACGGATCACGGTGGTGACGGATGAGCCCGAGAAATACGAAGGTGTCGGTTTGGTCGAAGGTGTTGCCGTGTTCCACCGCGACGAGCTAGACCGCATCCAACGCGAGATGCGGGGAATCTTGGGCTGCACCGTCATCATCTATGACCAAACTTGTGCCACCGAAAAACGCCGTCGCCGCAAACGCGGCACCATGGCCGACCCTGCGGTGCG
This sequence comes from Limnohabitans sp. TS-CS-82, assembly GCF_002943475.1. Lineage (NCBI taxonomy): Bacteria > Pseudomonadati > Pseudomonadota > Betaproteobacteria > Burkholderiales > Comamonadaceae > Limnohabitans > Limnohabitans sp. TS-CS-82. Next base: position 28,973 of record NZ_PTQX01000013.1, read on the forward strand.
TGTGTTGATCAACGACTTGGTGTGCGAAGGCTGTGGCGACTGCGGCGTGCAAAGCAACTGCATGAGCGTGGAGCCGATTGAGACCGAGTTCGGTCGCAAACGCACCATCAACCAAAGCACCTGCAACAAAGACATCAGTTGCGTCAAAGGTTTTTGCCCGAGCTTTGTGACGGTGGAGGGCGGCAGCCTGAAGAAAAAAGCCAAAGGCGTGTCGCGTATGGCGTTGCCCGCATTGGCCTTGCCTGAACCCACATTGCCTGATGCCACACACGCGTGGGGCATGGTGGTGGCGGGTGTGGGTGGCACGGGTGTCATCACCATTGGCCAGTTGTTGGGTATGGCTGCGCACATCGAAGGCAAAGGCGTGGTCACGCAAGACGCTGCAGGCCTGGCACAAAAAGGCGGTGCGACGTGGAGCCATGTGCTCATTGCCAACCACCCAGACGACATTCGCACCACGCGTGTGGGTCTTGCCGCGGCAGACCTCATCATTGGTTGTGATCCCATCGTGGTGGCGGGCAAGGAAACCTTGCAACGCATGCGCGCCGGTCGCACGCATGTGGCGCTCAACGCACACAGCGCACCTACCGCAGCCTTTGTGCGCAACGCCAACTGGGAAAACCCAGGCGAAGCGTGTGTGGCTGAAATCGTGCACACCGTGGGCGCTGACGGCGTGAGCGCCTTTGATGCCGACCGTGTGGCCACACAAGTGCTGGGCGACAGCATTTTTGTGAACCCCATGGTCTTGGGCTTTGCTTGGCAAAAGGGTTGGGTGCCCTTGGGGCTGGAGGCCTTAATGCGTGCGATGGAACTCAACGACATGGCGGTGGCGCAAAACAAAGCGGCGTTTGAATGGGGCCGTCACTGCGCTGAGCATTGGGAAGCCGTGCAGGCCTTGTTGGCTCCCGCGCAAGTGGTGCAGTTCCACAAGCCCGAAGGCTTGGATGCGCTCATTGCGAAACGCGCAGATTTTCTGACTGACTACCAGAGCGCAGCCTATGCCAATCGCTACCGTGCCGTGGTGGAGCGCGTGCGCACAGTAGAGGCTGCGTTGCACAAAACCACACTGACCGAAGCCGTGGCACGCAACCTGTTCAAGCTCATGGCCTACAAAGACGAGTACGAAGTGGCGCGCTTGCACACCGACACAGCCTTCTTGCAAAAGATCGAAGGCATGTTTGAAGGCAACTACACGCTCAACTACCACTTGGCCCCGCCCTTGATTGCCAAGACGAATGGCAAAGGCGAGTTGCAAAAGCAAAAGTTTGGCCCGCTCATGCTCACGGGTTTCAAGGTGCTCAAGCATTTCAAGTGGCTCAGAGGCACGGCGTTGGATGTGTTTGGGTACCCCGAAGAGCGTCGCATCGAGCGCGCCTTGATCGCTCAATACCAAAGCAGCGTTGACACCATGCTGGGGCAGCTCAACGCCGGCAACCACGCCTTGGCGGTGGAGATGGCGCGAATACCTGAACAAATCAAAGGCTTTGGCCACGTCAAAGCGCGCCACTTGGCGGCGGCGCGTCAAAAGTGGGATGGCTTGAAAGCGCAGTGGTCTGCCCTGAACTGAGGCACTGAGCCAGCCGCATACAATCCGCGGTTGGTCTGCTGGGGCGTTTTGTGCTCTGGCAGTCGTCCCTCAAATTGGAGTTTGACCGTGTTGATTTCTTCTGCTTTTGCCCAAACCGCACCTGCCGCTGCTGCAGGTGGTGACCTCATGACTTCTTTGCAAGGCATGTTGCCTTTGGTGTTGATGTTTGTGGTCTTGTATTTCGTGATGATTCGTCCACAAATGAAGCGTCAAAAAGAACACAAAGCCATGATCGAAGCCATCGCCAAAGGCGACGAAATCGCCACAGCTGGCGGCTTGCTCGGCAAGGTGACCAAGTTGGCGGATGCCACCGTGACGATCGAAATCGCTGCTGGCGTGGAAGTGCAATTGCAACGCCAAGCCGTGGTGCAAGTTTTGCCAAAAGGCACTCTGTAAATATCAGCCACGAGACGACGAAGCGATCATGAACCGTTACCCCCTTTGGAAGTACGCGATCATCGTGATCGCTTTGTTGGTTGGCAGCATCTACACGCTGCCTAACTTTTTTGGCGAAGCGCCTGCGGTGCAGGTGTCTGCCGCCAAGTCGTCCGTCAAAGTTGACCTCGCTGTGCAAGAGCGCGTGCAAGCGGCCTTGGCCGCTGTCAGCCTCGCGCCCGATGTGGTGACCTTGGACAACGGCTCGCTCAAAGTGCGCTTTGACAGCACTGACAAACAACTCAAAGCCAAGGACGCAATACAGCAAGCCTTGGTGCCTGATGCGAACGATGCGTCGTATGTCGTGGCGCTCAATTTGTTGGCCCGCTCACCCGCATGGCTGACTTCGCTCAACGCAGCGCCCATGTATTTGGGCTTGGACTTGCGCGGTGGCGTGCACTTCATGTTGCAAGTCGACATGCCTGCGGCGCTGACCAAAAAGGCTGAGTCCTTAGCCGGCGACATTCGCACCGGCTTGCGCGAAAAGAACGTGCGCCACAGCGGCATCAGCCGTAACAACCAAACCATCGAGATTCGTTTCCGTGACATGGAAACCCTCGAAGCCGCACAACGTGTGATTCAAGACCAGTTCTTGGATTTGCAAACCACAAGCGCCCCCGATGGCGCAGACTTCAAGCTCACTGCGGTGATCAACCCTGTGGCCGCCAAGCGCGTGCAAGAGCAAGCCATCAAGCAAAACATCACCACCTTGCACAACCGTATCAACGAGTTGGGCGTGGCTGAGCCTGTGATTCAACAGCAAGGCACAGACCGCATCGTGGTGCAACTGCCAGGCGTGCAAGACACCGCCAAAGCCAAAGACATTTTGGGTCGCACTGCCACGCTGGAAATCCGCATGGTGGACGACAGCGCCGAAGCCCGCAGTGCAGAGTTTGGCAACGGCCCCGTGCCTTTTGGCACTGAGCGCTTCATGGATCGCAACGGCCAAGCCGTGATTGTGAAAAAGCAAGTCATTTTGACGGGTGAGAACCTCACCGATGCGCAACCGGGCTTTGACACACAGAACCAAGAAGCAGCCGTGCATCTGACGCTCGACGCCAAAGGTGCACGCATCTTCAAAGACGTGACGCGTGAGAGCGTGGGCAAACGCATGGCCATCTTGCTGTTTGAAAAAGGCAAGGGCGAAGTCGTCACCGCGCCTGTGATTCGCAGCGAAATCGGCGGTGGCCGTGTGCAAATCTCTGGCCGCATGAGCACCGTGGAAGCCAATGACACCGCGTTGTTGTTGCGCGCTGGATCGCTGGCAGCGCCCATGGAAATCATTGAAGAACGCACCATTGGCCCAAGCCTTGGTGCTGAAAACATTGCCAAAGGTTTTGACTCCGTCACTTGGGGCTTTGTCGCCGTGACCGCCTTCATGTGTATTTATTACATGTTGTTCGGAGTGTTCTCTAGCGTGGCTTTGGCGGTGAACTTGTTGCTCTTGGTGGCGGTGCTCTCTATGTTGCAAGCCACGCTCACGCTGCCTGGCATGGCTGCGATGGCCTTGGTGTTGGGTATGGCGATTGACGCCAACGTGCTGATCAATGAGCGTGTGCGCGAAGAGCTGCGCAATGGTGCATCCGCACAGTCGGCTATCCATGCCGGTTACGACCGCGCGTGGGCCACCATCCTTGACTCCAACGTCACCACCCTGATTGCGGGCTTGGCCTTATTGGCCTTTGGCTCTGGACCTGTGCGCGGCTTTGCCGTGGTGCATTGCTTGGGCATTTTGACCAGCATGTTCTCTGCGGTGTTCTTCTCGCGCGGTTTGGTCAACCTTTGGTATGGCCGCAAGAAGAAATTGCAAAGCGTGTCTATTGGCACTGTTTGGCGCGCTTAAAAGGAAGTCATCGTGGAATTTTTTAAGATTAAAAAAGACATCCCGTTCATGAAGCACGCGGTGGCGTTCAACGCCATCTCGTTCATCACGTTTGTGGCTGCGGTGTTCTTCTTGTTCAGCCGTGGTTTGCATTTGTCGGTCGAATTCACGGGCGGCACGCTGATGGAAGTCAGCTACAGCCAACCGGCTGACCTCAATGCCGTGCGTGACCAAATCGCCAAGCTCGGCTTGACCGATGTGCAAGTACAAAACTTTGGCACGGCGCGTGATGTGATGATTCGCATGCCAGCCGTCAAAGGTCAAAGCTCGGCTCAACAAAGCGAGCAAGTGCTGACCGCACTCAAAGCCAGCGACGCCAATGTGCAGCTGCGCCGCACCGAGTTTGTCGGCCCGCAAGTGGGCGATGAGTTGGCTGCTGACGGCCTCAAGGCCCTGGCCTTTGTGGTGGTGGGCATCATGATTTATTTGGCCATGCGCTTCGAATGGAAGTTTGCTGTGGCGGCCATCATTGCGAACTTGCATGACGTGGTCATCATCTTGGGCTTCTTCGCGTTCTTCCAGTGGGAGTTCTCGCTGCCTGTGTTGGCTGCGGTGCTGGCGGTGTTGGGTTACTCCGTCAACGAATCGGTCGTGATCTTTGACCGTATCCGTGAAAATTTCCGTCGCTTTCGCAAGATGGACACAGTTGAGATCATCGACAACGCCATCACGTCCACCATCAGCCGTACCATCATCACCCACGGCTGTACACAGCTCATGGTGTTGTCCATGTTGTTGTTTGGTGGCGCAACCCTGCACTACTTTGCGCTGGCGCTGACCATTGGCATCTTGTTTGGTATTTACTCATCCGTGTTCGTGGCGGCAGCCATCGCCATGTGGTTGGGCATTCGCCGTGAAGACCTGATCAAACACACGGCCAAAGTGGCGGGTGACCCGGATGACGAGAACTCGGGCGCTGTGGTTTAAAACCACTTGCCGTCAATGGAAAAGCCGGTTTGCGAACCGGCTTTTTTGTGCCCGCTTGGCTGAGTGGTCAGACCACTCTTTGTCTTGCAGGTGACTTGAAAAAGGGTTTACCCCTTTGCGACGACCACTGCCGATGCTTAGCATCCGCGTCCTAGACACACGGACTTCCATCGAAGGCATCAGGTTTGACACGCAACGACTTCATCCTAGAAACCAAGCAACTCACACGCGAATTCAAAGGCTTCATCGCTGTGGATGGCGTGAATTTGCAAATCAAACGTGGCTCGATTCACGCTCTGATTGGCCCTAACGGTGCGGGTAAAACCACCGTCTTCAATTTGCTCACCAAGTTTTTACCGGTGAGCTCTGGTCAGATCATTTACAACGGTCAAGACATCACGGCCCTCAAAGCCGCTGAAGTGGCGCGCATGGGCATGGTGCGTTCGTTTCAAATTTCCGCTGTGTTTCCACACCTGAGTGTTTTAGAAAACGTGCGCATTGGTTTGCAACGCAAACTCGGCACGAGCTTTCATTTTTGGAAACCTGAGTCCAGCCTCAACACCTTGAATGAGCAAGCCATGCACTTGCTAGAGCAGGTGGATTTGGCCAGCTTTGCGCAAACCGAAACGGTGCAACTGCCCTATGGCCGTAAACGGGCCCTTGAAATTGCCACCACCTTGGCGCTCGACCCTGAGCTGATGTTGTTGGACGAACCCACTCAAGGCATGGGCCACGAAGACGTGAGCCGTGTGGTGGATTTGATTCGCAAGGTGTCTGCCAACCGCACGGTGCTGATGGTGGAACACAACATGAACGTGATTGCTGACTTGTCAGACACCATCACGGTGTTGGCACGCGGCTCTGTGTTGGCTGAAGGCCCTTACGCCCAAGTGTCCAAAGACCCGCGCGTGCTTGAAGCCTATGTGGGCACTGTCGAGGAGGCTGCATGAGCAAGCCCCTCTTAAAAGTCGCGGGACTTGATTCTTGGTACGGCGAATCGCACATCTTGCATGGCGTGAATTTTGAAATTCACGAAGGTGAACTCATCACCTTGCTGGGCCGCAATGGTGCGGGTCGCTCGACCACCATGAAGTCTATTTTGGGTTTGACCGGTCGACGCACGGGGTCCGTACAAATTGATGGCGTGGAAACGATTGGCATGCAGACCAACCAAATTGCTCGCTTGGGTTTGGGGTATTGCCCAGAAGAGCGCGGCATTTTTTCCAGCCTGAGCTGCGAAGAAAATCTGATGTTGCCGCCCAAGATTGGGCCGGGCGGCATGTCGGTGGAAGAAATTTACGAGATGTTTCCCAACCTCAAAGAGCGTCGAAATAGCCAAGGCACGCGCTTGTCAGGTGGTGAGCAACAGATGCTGGCCATGGCGCGCATCCTGCGTTCAGGCGCACGTATTTTGTTGCTCGACGAAATCACCGAAGGTCTGGCGCCTGTGATTGTGCAAACACTGGGTCGCGTGATTCGCCAACTCAAGGCCAAGGGGCTGACCATCATCTTGGTCGAACAAAACTTCCGATTCGCTGCGCCGTTGGCAGATCGGCACTACGTGATGGAGCATGGCCAGATCGTGGCCACAGTCCACAAAGATGAGCTCGATAACAAAGCGCAAATGCTGAACGAGTATCTGGGCGTCTAAGCCCTTTTTCAACAGGAGCAAACTATGAAGCGTACTTTCGTGACCTCGGCTATCGCTGCCGCAACTGCTGTCTTTTTGGCAGGCGTATCCACCAGTGCTTTGGCGCAGGGCAAACTGTCTGGCGACAGCGTGAAGATTGGCGTGTTGACCGACATGTCGGGCGTGTACGCCGACTACGGCGGCCCTGGTGCTGTGGCCGCCGCCAAGATGGCGGTGCAAGACTTCGGCGGCAAGATGTTTGGCAAGCCCATCGAAGTGGTGAATGCCGACCATCAAAACAAACCCGACATTGCCAAGAACGTCACCCAACAATGGTTTGACCGCGATGGCGTGGACATGACAGTAGAGAACTTGAACTCGGCCGTGGCACTGACCGTGCAAGCCTTGGGCAAAGAGAAAAACAAAATCACCATCGTCACTGGCGCGGCCACTGCCCGTATGACCAACGAAGATTGCGCACCAGGCACGGGCGTGCATTACTTGATGGACACCATTGCGTTGAGCAATGTGGTGGGCAAAGCGATTGTGAAAGACGGCGGCGACAGCTGGTTCTTCTTGACGGCTGACTACGCCTTCGGTCACTCGCTCGAAAAAGACACGGGCGATGTGGTGAAGGCCGCAGGCGGCACGGTGAAGGGCGCTGTGCGCCACCCACTGTCTACGGGTGACTTCTCTTCCTTCTTGTTGCAAGCGCAAAGCTCAGGCGCCAAAGTGGTGGGCTTGGCCAACGCCGGTGGCGACACGGTCAATAGCATCAAAGCGGCGGCTGAATTTGGTTTGACCAAGAAGCAAAACTTGGCGGCTTTGTTGATGTTGATCACGGACGTGCACGCCATTGGCTTGAACACCGCGCAAGGCTTGTACCTGACCGAAGGTTGGTACTGGGACTTGAACCCAGAGACACGTGCCTGGACGCAAAAGTACGAAGCTGTGATGAAGAAAAAGCCCAACTCTAACCATGCGTCTGTGTACTCATCGACCATGCATTATTTGAAGGCTGTGCAAGCTGCTGGCACCGACGACACCGCTGCCGTGATGAAGAAGATGCAAGAGACGCCTATCAATGACATGTTTGCCAAGAACGGCAAGTTGCGTCCTGATGGCCGCATGGTGCACGACATGTATTTGTTCCAAGTGAAGAAGCCTTCTGAATCAAAAGGCGCATGGGACTACTACAACCTCAAAGGCACCATCAAGGGTGAAGATGCATTCCAGCCATTGGCCCAAAGCCGCTGCCCTGCATTTGTGAAGAAGTAATGTGTTGACACGACGGGCCGCATGATGCGGTCCGTTTCATTGAATCGGATGTATGACTGAAATTTTTGGCGTGCCCATACAAGCGTTGATGGGGCAACTCATGCTTGGCTTGGTGAATGGCTCTTTCTATGCCATCTTGTCGTTGGGGTTGGCCGTGATTTTCGGCATGCTCAACATCGTCAACTTTGCGCATGGTGCGCTTTACATGGCGGGCGCTTTCTTTGCGTGGATGCTGCTCAACTATGCGGGCATCAATTACTGGATGGCCTTGGTCATTGCGCCTATCGGTGTGGCACTGATTGGCGTGGTGATTGAAAAAACCATGCTGCGTTGGCTGCATCAGCTCGACCATTTGTATGGCTTGCTGTTGACCTTTGGTTTGGCGCTCATTCTGGAAGGTATCTTCCGCGAGTTTTATGGCTCATCAGGCTTGCCTTATGAGTTGCCAGATGTCTTCCGTGGCGTGTTTGATTTGGGTTTCATGATGTTGCCCAAGTACCGCGTGTGGGTGATTGTGGTGTCCATCGTTGTGTGTTTTGCGACTTGGTACGTGATTGAAAAAACCAAGCTCGGTGCTTACCTGCGTGCGGGCACAGAAAACCCCAATATGGTCAAAGCCTTTGGCATCAACGTGCCCCTGATGGTCACCTTGACCTATGCCTTTGGTGTGGGCTTGGCTGGTTTGGCAGGTGTGATGGCCGCACCGATTTACCAAGTGAGCCCGTTGATGGGTTCCAACATCATCATCGTGGTGTTTGCCGTGGTGGTGATTGGCGGCATGGGTTCTATCTTGGGCGCCATCGTCACCGGCTTGGGGCTGGGCCTGGTTGAAGGCCTGACCAAAGTGTTTTTTGCAGAAGCGTCGACGACTGTGGTGTTTGTCATCATGGCGATTGTGTTGTTGATCCGACCAGCAGGTTTGTTCGGGCGGGAGAAATGATGAGCAAACGTTTGATTTACGGCGGCCTGCTGTTGGCCCTTTTGGTCGCGCCGTTTGTGGGCTACCCCATGTTCTTGATGAAGGTGCTGTGCTTTGCTTTGTTTGCGAGCGCCTTTAACTTGTTGATTGGTTTCACGGGTTTGCTGTCGTTTGGTCACGCCATGTTTTTTGGTTTTGCGGCCTATGTGTCGGGCCATGCCGCCAAAGTGTGGGGCATGACGCCTGAGCTCGCCGTGTTGGCCGGTACCTTGAGTGCAGCATGCATTGGTTTGTTCACAGGTTGGTTGGCGGTGCGCAGGCAAGGTATTTATTTTGCGATGGTGACCTTGGCATTGGCGCAAATGATTTACTTCTTGTGCGTTCAGTCGCCGTTCACGTATGCAGAAGACGGCATTCAAAGCATTCCACGCGGCAAGTTGTTTGGTGTGTTTGATTTGAGCAGCGACACCAGCATGTACTACGTGGTGCTGGCCATTTTTGTGGCGGCCTTTGCGTTGATCTATCGCGTGGTGCATTCGCCCTTTGGGCAAGTGTTGAAGTCAGTGCGCGAGAACGAGCCACGTGCTTTGTCTTTGGGCTACAACGTGGACCACTACAAATTGGTGGCGTTTGTGTTGTCTGCGGGTTTGGCTGGTTTGGCGGGCGCCACCAAAGCCATTGCATTTGGCTTGGCCACGTTGACCGATGTGGGCTGGCAAATGTCGGGCGAAGTGGTGTTGATGACATTGCTGGGCGGCATGGGCACCATGATTGGGCCATCTGTGGGCGCGGCCATCATCATCACGATGGAAAATTATTTGGCCAGCCTCGGCTCGTGGGTCACCATCATCATGGGTTGCACCTTTGTCACCTGTGTGTTGGTGTTCCGTCGCGGCATCGTGGGTGAGATTGAGCACCGCTTTGGCGGCAAGAAGGGCTAAGTAGCCCAGATACGGATCAGTGTGCGACGCGATCTGCGTCGTCGCACAGCTCATCCAACACCAGCGCATCAGGCTCTAGCCCGATGCTCCAGTACACCATCAGCACAATGATTTTCAGGTCGTCCAAGTCCATGGGATGACCCGGGATGGCCATGGCGCGGTCCAACACGATTTCGCGCATGTGAGGCGACAGCACATCGGACGATTCGAGGAAATTGATGAAGCCCAAGCACTCGGCGCCCAAGTGGTCTTGCTCGGCCACCGAGTACACGCGCATGCTGTGGGCGGATTCGGTGTGGTGTTCGCGTGCAGATTGGCTGATGTCAATCAGCTCAGTTTTGTGCGACGCCAAGTTCAGCTCGTCGAGCCATGACAAAGCTTGTTGGATGTCTTCTAAGTTAAAACCTACGGCGTTGAGTTTGCGGCCGAGCTGCTCTAGCTCGGGACACGCATCGCCTCGCCAATAGTTTTCATAGACGAATACAAGCACTTCAAACATGAAACCAATATACCTGTTTTTTGTTTCTGTCTTGCCCACAAACATCGGTGTTCACCCTGATCAGGTCATGGCCAAACGTTGAAACAAACCACCAGGCAATCGACCTATTGCACCGTCTAACTCTAGCGTGAGCAATTGCGCTTGCAGCGTGGCGGTGTCTTGCCCACTGCGCGTTTGCAAGGCATCCAAGCTCACGGGCCCATAGCCCATGTGAGTGAGCAGTGGATGTTCTGCAGGGTCAGAGGTGGTGTCATCGTCTGCCCCCAATGCTTGGGCAAATAGATTCACTTGTTGTTGCGGTGCAAGTTGCAACTCCTCCAACACGTCGTGTGCGTTCTCTACCAACTTCGCCCCTTGGCGAATCAGCGCATGGCAACCGTGTGATTGCGTCGCATGGATAGAACCCGGAATGGCCAACACATCGCGGTTGAGGTCGAGTGCCATCTTGGCGGTGATGAGCGAACCCGATTTCAACGCGGCCTCCACCACCAAGGTGCCGAGGCCCAGTGCTGCAATCAGACGATTGCGCTTGGGAAAATTGTGCGCGAGCGGTGCAGTGCCCAACAAGTATTCGCTGATGACCAAACCGTTGCGTGCAATCTCATTCGCCAGTGTTTGGTGTTGACGCGGGTACACGCGGTCTAGGCCCGTACCCACGACGGCCACGGTGTGCCAATGCTGTGTGTGTGCGGATCCACCATCGCGAACTTCGCCACCACGCAATGCCCCTTGATGCGCGGCGCCGTCCACCCCGAGCGCCAAACCCGACACCACACACAAGCCCGCTGCGCTGAGTGCTTCGCCAAACTGCTCTGCCGTTTGTGCGCCTTGCGGTGTGGGATTTCGACTACCCACAATGGCCACGGCGTTGCCCAAGGTGCGCTGGGTTTGGCCTGCCACATAAAGCATCAGCGGTGGGTCTGCCAGTTGCAGCAGTTCGGGTGGGTAGTGCATATCGCCCAAGGTCCACAGCGCGTGGGTGTATGTGTCGGGTTGGTGCATCAGCCACTGATGGGTGCGCACGCATTGCACAGCCAATTCGTTGGGCACCGTCAACAAGGCTTGCGCTTGCTTCGGCGTGGCCACTTGGCGCAACGCGGTTTCGGTTTGTTCAAACACCGCTTGCGGGCTGCCAAAGCAAGCCAGCAGTTGGCGTGCGGCATCGTTGCCCACGCCGTCGGTCATGCTCAAGCGCAGCCATGCGCGTAACTCGTCTTTGTCCATGTGCCCCTCCTACTGAATGAAGAATTCATTGTCAGAACGGGTGTCGCTGGCGTGCACGGCCAGCAGTCGAAAACTTCTCAAGTGCTTTAAAGTCCAACCATGACAAGCAAAGGATGCGTATGACCCGCTGGCTCCATCGAATGTTCAAAGCCGTGTTTTGGCTGGTGCTGTCGCTTGCAGCAGGTTTGGGGCTGTGGGTGTTCCATACCCAGCCGATGTATGACGGGCAACTCAGAAGCGAAGGCTTGAAAGCGTCGGTCAACATCAAGCGCGATGCGGCCGATGTGGTGCACATCTTGGCGCAAAGCAACCGCGATGCCGCGTTTGCTTTGGGCTTTGCGCATGCGCAAGACCGCAGTTGGCAGTTGGAGTTCAACCGCCGTGTGATGCACGGTGAGCTGTCAGAAATTTTGGGCGAAGCCACGCTGCCCACCGATAAGCTCATGCGCACTTTGGGTTTGATGCACGTGGCGCAAAAGCAGCTCGACCTGTTGCCTGTTGATGTGCGTGAACACTTGCAGGCCTATAGCGATGGCATCAACGCGTTTCATGCCAACCGCCCACAAGGATTGCCACCTGAATTTGCGCTGCTGCGCACGCAGCCGGGTGGTGACAAAGGCGTGGCGTGGCAACCGGTCGACAGCGTGGCGTGGTCGTTGGTCATGGCGCTGGATTTGGGAGGCAACTGGGGGAACGAGTTTGCGCGTCTGGTGGCCGCGCGCAAGTTGAGCACCGAACAGTTGTGGGACCTGTACCCGCCTTATCCCGGCGAGAAGCCCGCTTCTGCCGTGGACCTCGCCAAGCTCTACCGTGACTTGGGCGTGTACAAAAATGACGCAGCCTTGCAAACGTCGTTTTCATTGCCTGTCATTGGCGAGCCTGGGTTTAACGAAGGCCGTGGCAGCAACAACTGGGTGGTGGCTGGCTCACACACCACCACAGGCAAACCGCTGTTGGCCAACGATCCGCACTTGGCCTTGAGCGCGCCGGCCATTTGGTACTACGCCCATTTGCAAACCCCCGATACCGATGTGATTGGTGCCAGTTTGCCCGGCTTGCCTTTCGTGGTGCTGGGCCGCAACGCGCATGTGGCTTGGGGCTTCACCAACACTGGGCCGGATGTGCAAGATTTGTATTTGGAACACATCGACCCAAACAACCCCGCGCGCTACAAAACCCCCACGGGTTGGCAAGCGTTTGACACACGCACCGAGACCATCGCCGTCAAAGGCAAACCCGCTGTGACCCATGTGGTGCGCAGCACACGTCATGGCCCTGTGATTAGCGATGCACAAGCCTCACACGCAGAAGTGATCGATGTGTCCCGCTTTGTGTTGGCCTTGCGCTGGAGTGCTTTGGATGCCGACAACCGCACCTTGGTGGGCGGCCTCAAAGCGCAACAAGCCAAAAGCGTGGCTGACTTGTTGAAGGCGTATGGCGACAACCACTCGCCCACCCACAACATCGTCATGGCGGACACCCAAGGCCACATCGCCTACAAGGCCGCAGGTCGCGTGCCCGTGCGCAGCGCTGCCAACGACATTCGTGGCGTGGCCCCCGCCCCGGGTTGGGATGCGCGTTACGACTGGATGGACTGGGTGGCTTATGCCGACATGCCTGCCGATGACGGCAAAAAAGGTTGGGTCGCCACGGCCAACCAGCGCATCACGCCGCCTAACTATCCCCACTACTTGGGTCAAGACTGGAACACGCCGCATCGCTTTGACCGCATTGAACAAGTGCTCAAAGCCAAGCCCAAACACAGCTTCAAAGACATGCAGGCGTTGCAAAACGACACCGTGTCCTTGTCCACATTGACCTTGTTGCCTGTGCTCAAAGCCACCCCATCGCAACACCCATTGGCCGCGAAAGCGAAGCAAACCTTAGATGGTTTTGATGGCCGCATGGATGCAGACCAAGCCGCACCACTTGTCTTTGCGGTGTGGGCCGATGAACTCACGCGTGGTTTGATCGAGCCAAAGCTGGGTGCCGATGTGTTCAAAGCGCAATACGGCAAACGCCACTTCAGGTTGTTGCTGGAAAAAGTCATGCAACAACCCAATAGCCCTTGGTGCGCGCCCAAGACATGCGCCGAGCAATCCACCGCCGCCCTAGACCGTGCGCTGGACCGAATTGCCGCGAAGCAAGGCAATACCCCCGCCCGCTGGGATTGGGGTGACGAGCATGTGGCACTCAGCACACACAAGCCCTTTGGCCAAGTGCCCGTATTGCGCGATGTGTTCAGCGTGCGTGTGCCTTCGGATGGCGACATGTTCACCGTCAACGTGGGCCAGTATTGGGCGAATGAAAAGTACCTGCCTTTTGCCAATCGCCATGCGGCATCACTGCGTGTGGTGTACGACCTGTCAGACCTGGAGCAATCGCAGTTCATTTACCAAACCGGCCAAAGCGGCTTGGTCTGGTCGGACAACTACAGCAACATGAAAAAAGAATGGGTCACAGGCAAATACCGCCCTCTGCGTAGCAAGCCCGATGCGTGGGTGCATGAGCTGGTGTTGAATCCTTAGTCGCGGAAATGGGTACAAGAACCGGAGACAATATTGCTATGCCCAAGTTAGACATCCTCCGATTCCCCGACCCCAAGCTCCACACCGTCGCCAAGCCCGTCAAAGAGATTGACGCGCGCATCAAGACCTTGATTGCCGACATGCTGGAAACCATGTACGACGCCAATGGCATCGGCCTAGCCGCCACACAAGTGGATGTGCACGAGCGCTTGGTGGTGATTGACACCTCTGAAGAGCGCAACGAAGCCATGGTGCTCATCAACCCTGAAATTACTTGGATGGGTGACGAGCGCGTCAAAGGTGACGAAGGCTGCTTGTCGGTGCCCGGTATTTACGACGGCGTGGAGCGCGCCACGCATGTGAAGGTGAAAGCCCTCGACGAGCATGGCAAAGAACGCACCATCGAAGCCGAAGGTTTGCTGGCCGTGTGCATTCAGCACGAACTCGACCATTTGATGGGCAAAGTGTTTGTGGAATACCTATCGCCTTTGAAGCGCAATCGCATCAAAACCAAATTGCTCAAAGCTTTGCGTGACGATGAGTGATTCGTTGCGCGTCATCTTTGCCGGTACGCCTGAATTTGCGGCTGAGGCCTTGGCCAAAATTTTGGCCGCTGGCCACACCGTGCCCTTGGTGCTGACCCAGCCCGACCGCCCTGCCGGTCGCGGCATGAAACTGCAAGCCTCTGCCGTCAAGCAATTGGCTGTGCAACACAACATCCCTGTGGCGCAACCCTTGAGCCTACGCCTAGACGGCAAATACCCAGACGATGCAGCCGCTGCACAAGCAGCAATTGCCGAAGCTATTTCGAAACATAAGGCCGACGTGATGGTGGTGGCCGCCTATGGTCTCATCCTGCCGCAGTGGACCTTGGATGCGCCGCGCTTGGGCTGCCTGAACATTCATGCATCGCTCTTGCCACGCTGGCGCGGTGCTGCGCCGATTCACCGCGCCATTGAGGCGGGGGATGCGCAAACCGGCGTGGTCATCATGCAAATGGACGCAGGCTTAGACACCGGCGACATGCTGCTGACCGACGTGCTCGACATCGCCGCAGACGACACCACCGCCAGCCTGCACGACCGCTTGGCTGACATGGGCGGCGCTTTGGTGGTGCGTGCGTTGGCCGATGCACAAGCGGGCAAGTTGCAGCCGCGCAAGCAGCCCGAGGCTGGCATCACCTACGCCCACAAAATTGAAAAGGCCGAAGCCGCGGTGGATTGGCAACAGTCCGCCGAGACGATTGGCCGACGCGTGCGTGCGTTCAACCCATTTCCCGCCGCATCAGCGCAGCTGGGTGCAGACGTTATCAAACTGTGGCGCGCCACAGTGGAAGGCACCGCACACCATAAGCCAGCAGGCACCGTGCTGAGCGCTGACGAGCACGGCGTGCGCGTGGCCTGCGGCGAAGGCGTGTTGTGCATCACCGAGCTGCAACGCGCAGGCGGTAAACGTCTGAACGCCGCCGACTTTTTGCGTGGCTTCCCGATCACCGCTGGCCAATGTTTTGAGCCTCACGCGGCTCACAAAGTTGTCTGATGTTTTGGCAACGCAAACTCTACCAACACCCTGAGTTCAAACTCGGCGTGCGTGACCTCGCGCCACAAGCCTTCGGGCAAATTGCGTGGGCATTGATGACGGGCGTGGCTTTGGTCAAGTCGGGCATGAGCGTGTTTGAAGCCGTATTCATGACGCTGATCGTGTACGCCGGTAGCTCGCAATTGGCGGCTACGCCACTCATCGTGGCAGGTGCGCCTGCATGGGTGGTGCTGGCTGCGGGCTTTTGTGTGAATTTGCGCTTTGTGGTGTTCAGCTTGCACATGCGTGGCTACCTCATGCATTTGCCGCGGTGGCCGCGCATCGTGACGGGCTACTTCAACACAGACCCCACCTATGTGTTGTTCACCCGTCGTTTCGCGCACCCTGCCAACACTGACGAACTGCGCCACACGCAAGAAGCCTACTTGGCCGGTTTGAGTTTTGCCAACTGGACCAGTTGGATTTCGTGCAGTTTGTTGGGCATTGCTTTGGCCAACGCCATTCCCACGTCATGGGGCTTGGGCTTTGCGGGCATTTTGTGTTTGTTGGGCATTCAATGCTCATTGGCTAGCTCGCGTTTGCGCGTGTTGTCGGCCATCGTCGCTGGCATCGCGGCGGTGCTGGCGTATGCCTTGCCTTTGAAACTCAACATCGTGTTGGCCATTCTCATGGCGGTGTTCGCATGCTTGATGGCCGAGCAGCTCAAGGCCGCGAAAGAGAGGCTGACATGAGCAGCACCGACTTGAACGTGACCGACGCATGGACCTTGTGGGTCATCGTGGGCCTGGCCATCATCACCGTAGTCACGCGCAGCTTTTTCTTTTTAAGCAACACCGAATGGCACTTGCCCCACTGGGCGCAACGTGGTTTGCAATACGCACCCATTGCTGCCTTGTCGGCGGTGGTGGTGCCCGAGATTGTGATGACGCAAGGCGAGTTGATTGCCACTTGGCAAGACGCCCGTATCTTTGCCGCAGCGGTGGGTGTAGCGGTTTACTTTGCCAAGCGCAATGTGTTGCTGACCATCGTGTTGGGTATGGGCGTTTACTTGCCCTTGCACTTGGGGCTTGGCTGGTAATTAGCCGCGCACAAAAAGTGTGACGAGTTCGTCAGGCCCCACTTGGCGGCTCCAGTGGCCGTGCACCTTGGCATCAAACGTAACGCCTGCAGGCAACACATCGGCTGAGTAAAAGTGTTCGCCCGGGCCAAAGACGCGTGACGTGCCGTCCTGCAAAAAGATTTCCATCTGACCTTCCAACACAAACAACCATTGCGGGTTGTCGGTGCAATGAAAGTCGCTGCGAAACCCCACAGGGCTGCGGCGCAGCTGCATACCGCCGCTGGCCATGAGAGGCGACAACCGCGCTTGTGGTTTGCCTTCGGTGAGTTCCACCGTTTCTTCGCGGAAGCGTGCGAAGCCGTCGGTGTCGGTGAAGAGGATGACTTTGTTAAAAATTGGATTCATAGGGCGCTACTTTAGCGCGCCGCCGGCAATGCGTGTCTTTCGCGCACGAGACAATGAATGCTTGAGTTAGACGCCAGCTTGTTCACAATCAAGGCATTACACAGGAGCATCCCCATGAGCAAAGTAGCAATCGTCACAGGCGCCAGTTCTGGCATTGGCAAAGCATGCGCATTGGCGTTGTTGACCGAAGGTTGGAAAGTGGTGTTGGTGGGGCGTCGTGCGGACGCGTTGCAAGCCACCGTGCAAGCGGCGGGCGCGAATGCAGGCAATGCGCTGGCTGTGCCCTGCGACGTGAGCAACGAGGACGATGTGGCCAAACTGTTTGAGCAGGTGCGCGTGAACTACGGCCGCTTGGATTTGTTGTTTAACAACGCGGGCATCTTCTTGCCCGCCACCATGCCCGGCGATTTGACGGGTGAAGACTGGCGTAGGTCGGTAGACGTGAATTTCAATGGCGCGTTTTATTGCCTCTCGCACGCGTTCAAGTTGATGAAAGATCAGAGCCCACAGGGCGGTCGCATCATCAACAACGGGTCGATTTCTGCACATGCACCGCGTCCAGGTTCTATCGCCTACACGGCCACCAAGCACGCCATCACGGGCATGACCAAAGCTGCGTCGTTGGATGGCCGCGCGTTTGACATTGCGGTGGGCCAGATTGACATTGGCAACGTGGCCAGCGACATGACCGAGAAGTTTGCTGCTGGCGCTTTGCAGGCCGACGGCACTGTGAAGCCCGAAGCTCGCATGGACATGCAAGGCGTGACCGACACCTTCATGGCCATGGCGCGTTTGCCGCTGACCGCCAATGTGCTGTTTATGACGGTCATGGCGACCAAGATGCCGTTTGTGGGGCGCGGTTAAACCACTCAGTTGGCCGCCAATTTGGCGCAAGGCTGAACTTTTAGAATAGCGGTAGTTTTTAACTTTTCCGCTTACATCCATGAACGTCATTCGCTTCTCTGATTTGTGCGCCAACGGCTCGGCCAAAGGCAAACGTGTTTTCATCCGCGCCGACCTCAACGTGCCGCAAGATGACGCAGGCAACATCACCGAAGACACCCGCGTGCGCGCCTCTGTGCCCGCGATCGAAATGGCGCTCAAGGCCGGTGCGGCTGTGATGGTCACGTCCCACTTGGGCCGCCCCATCGAAGGCGAGTTCAAGCCCGAAGATTCATTGGCTCCTGTGGCCAAGCGCTTGGGCGAGTTGCTTGGCCGCGATGTGCCGCTGGTGGCTAATTGGGTGGACGGCGTGAAGGTCGAACCAGGCCAAGTGGTGCTGCTCGAAAACTGCCGCGTGAACAAAGGCGAGAAAAAGAACAACGACGAATTGGCCCGCAAGCTGGGTGCGCTGTGCGACATTTTTGTGCACGATGCGTTTGGTACATCGCACCGCGCCGAAGGCACCACCTACGGCATCGCGCAATACGCGCCCGTGGCCTGTGCAGGCCCCCTGTTAGCGGCTGAGATTGACGCCATCACCAAAGCCTTGGCCAACCCCAAACGCCCATTGGCCGCCATCGTGGCGGGCAGCAAGGTGTCCACCAAGCTGACCATCCTCAAGAGCTTGGCTAACAACGTGGACCAGCTCATCGTGGGTGGTGGCATTGCCAACACCTTCATGCTGGCCGCTGGCTTGAACATCGGCAAGAGCTTGGCCGAGCACGATTTGGTGAATGAGGCCAAAGCTGTGATCGACATCATGAAAGCACGCGGCGCAGAGGTGCCAATCCCCACCGACGTGGTGACCGCTAAGACCTTTGCCGCTGATGCAGTGGCCACCGTCAAGAAAGCCACCGACGTGGCCGACGACGACATGATTTTGGACATCGGCCCAGAGACCGCCACCAAGTTGGCCGAGCAGCTGATGAAGGCCGGCACGATTGTGTGGAACGGCCCTGTGGGTGTGTTTGAATTTGCCGCGTTTGGGAACGGCACGAAGACCATTGCGCACGCCATTGCCGAATCGAGCGCGTTCAGCATCGCAGGTGGCGGCGACACCTTGGCTGCCATTGCCAAGTACGGCATCGAAAAACAAGTGGGCTACATCTCTACCGGCGGCGGCGCTTTCTTGGAAGTGCTGGAAGGCAAGACCTTGCCAGCGTTTGAAATTTTGACCAAGCGCGCTGCGGGTTAATTACCAAGCACAAGCAAACGAAAACAACTGCCGGCTCATGCTGTCTTGGCTCACAGGGCGCCATCCCTCGGGAACAGGGAGTGACTTGATGGCAGGGCCGTTGCCCATCTTGTTGGGATGGCTGGTGGCGCTGAGGGTTTTGTACTTGCCTTCGGTGCAGTCGTAGTCGATGTTGGACTTGACCGATTGCTGGCCTGTTTTATCAGGGCTCGTCAGGTCGTACACCACCCAAACACGGCGGTTGTAACCCAGCTTGCTGATGGCGCTGGAGTCGATGTAGACGGTGGCCACTTCATTGCGCGTGACCGTCACCCACATGGCGTGAGACGCTGCAGAGGCAACGGCCAACAAAAGCAAAACGATGAGTTTCATGGGTGAGAAGCGTACAAGAAAAAGCCCCGCAAATTCGTGTGAACTTGCGGGGCTTTGAATCTGGCGATGGCGATTAGGCTGCTTTCATGGCACGAGGGCTTGTGACCTTGCCTTCGTATGTCATCCAGCTGTCCGTTTTGAAGTCATACAGCTTGCAGTCGCGGGCGGTTTGCACATACCAGCTCCAAGAGAAAGGCTGAACGATGATGCGTTCTGGCAGCAACTCTTCGAGTTTGCTTTGCGCTTGCTTCAACTTGTACAGAGGAATGCTCATGTCCAAGTGGTGCGCGGTGTGCTCCATGATGTGGTGCATCAGCGCGCCGATGTTGAATGGGAAGGTCAAGTGCACGGTGGTCGACACAAAAGGCGAAGCCTTTGACCAGCCGGTGCGCTCCTCGTGCCAAGACACGTCCACATGGGTGTGGTGCACGTACACCACGAAACCAATCATGGTCACCCAGAAGAAGAATGGAATGATCACGCCCATCAGTAAGATGTAGCCAATGGTTTGGCCTGTGGCCACTGCGGCCCAAGCCATGACAGCCACCCAAGCAGCGCCAAAGCCAGTGATGAGCCAGCAGTCTTTTGTGAAGATAGGGCGGCGTGTAGGCATGTTCTTTTCGTTGGGGAACACCATCTTGTTCCACCAGATTTCGATCATGTAGTACAGGCCAGGTGCCCAGCCGCTGCGGTACACGCGGTCTTTGAGCTTTTGCATGGGGCTCAGCGCTTCAAACTCTTCGGGGGTGTAAGGGGCCCACACGAAGTCGAAGTTTTTGAGGTTGGTGTAACCGTGGTGCACCACGTTGTGGCCGATGTCCCACAAGCTGTAGGCGGTCAACGAGGGCAAGAAAGCAATGCGGCCCAACCACTTGTTGAGGTTGCGGTGCGGTGTGAGGCTTTGGTGGCAAGCATCGTGGCCCAAGATGAACAAGCGGCCAATCACAAAGCCTGCGACGCAGCCGCACAGAAGCTTGGCCCACCATGCGTCAAAGTACACGGTGCCTGTCAACAGTGCTGCCCACAGCACGTAGTCGACGACGAGCATGACAATAGCCAGCGCTGTGGTGCGCTCAGCCAAAGGAATCAGCCACTCGCGCATGACTTTGCGGTGTGGCATGGGTTCGCCGGGAAGGATCGGTTGGATATGTGTGGTCATAGGAATTGAATCTTAGGTGGCCTGCGAAGATGCGCACTGATTTGCATCAACTGTTCACGCCATTATCGCTGCATACGCCAAAAAAGAGGGTGTTTACCCGTTGGTGGGTCAAGGCCATCGGTTAAAAAGAGACAAAAAGAATTCGTTCTTAAGGCCCTTAACCCTGCAACCCCATGCGCTGGGGCGCTTGAGGCGTGCAAGAATGAAACAAACAAAACACATACGGAGACAAAGAATATGGCACGTCACGCGACCAAAATTGTTGCTACTTTAGGCCCAGCTTCCAGCGACCCTGCATTGCTTGAAGCCATGATTCGCGCCGGCGTCAACGTGGTGCGCCTTAATTTCAGCCACGGCAAAGCTCAAGACCACATCGATCGCGCCCGTTTGGTGCGCGAAGCCGCAGCCCGTGCAGGCCGCGAAGTGGCCATCATGGCCGACCTGCAAGGCCCAAAAATCCGCGTGGGCAAGTTTGTCGATGGCAAGGTCATGCTGGAAAACGGCGCGAAGTTTGTGCTCGATGCCTCACGCACCGAGCCCGGCGATTTGCAAGGCGTGGGCCTTGACTACAAAGAGCTGCCACGCGATGTGAAGCCCGGCGATTTGCTGTTGCTCAACGATGGCTTGATTGTGTTGACCGTCGAAGCCGTGCGCGGCGAACAAGTGCACACCACAGTGAAGATTGGTGGCGAGTTGTCGAACAACAAAGGCATCAACAAACAAGGCGGCGGCTTGACCGCGCCTGCGTTGACCGCCAAAGACATGGAAGACATCAAAACCGCGATGAGCTTCCAAGCCGACTACCTTGCCGTGAGCTTTCCCAAAAACGCCACAGACATGGAAATGGCGCGCCAACTGGCCAACGTGGCTGGCGCTGAGTACAAACACAAGCCGGGCTTGATAGCCAAGATTGAACGTGCTGAGGCCATCCCGCTGCTCGACGAAATTTTGCGTGCCAGCGACGGCATCATGGTGGCGCGAGGCGACTTGGCGGTAGAAGTGGGCAACGCAGCAGTGCCTGCGCTGCAAAAACGCATGATCAAGCTGGCACGTCAGCACGACAAGGTGGTGATCACCGCCACGCAAATGATGGAGAGCATGATCACCAACCCTGTGCCCACTCGCGCCGAGGTGAGTGATGTGGCCAACGCCGTGATTGACGGCACAGATGCCGTCATGCTCAGCGCCGAAACTGCCGCAGGCAAGTACCCGCTGGAAACCGTGGAAGAAATGTCCAAAATTTGCGAGGCCGCCGAGGCTGCCGAGGACGTAGAACTGGACGCTGATTTCAAAGGCCAAACCTTCAACCGCATTGACCAAACCATTGCCATGGGGGCGCTCTTCACGGCACACCACTTGGGCGCCAAAGCCATCGTGGCCTTGACCGAGTCGGGCTCCACCGCGCTGTGGATGAGCCGCCACCGCATTCACATCCCTATTTATGCGGTGACCACCAAGGTGGCGTCGCAACGCCGCATGGCCTTGTTCCGCAATGTGCGCCCTTTGTTGATGGACACCAGCGCTGACCGCGATACCGCTCTCGCGCAAGCTGAAGCGCACTTGAAGCTGCGCGGCATCGTGGATGCGGGCGATGTGTACGCCATCACCTGTGGCGACCCGATGGGCACGCCTGGCGGCACCAACATGCTGCGTATTTGCGAAGTTCGTTAATGGGGGTAACTGCGGCCTTTAAAATTGTCAGCAGTTACACAAGTTTTTAATTTTTGAGGATTCCCCATGGCACTCGTATCGATGCGCGAACTTCTGGACCACGCTGCAGAGCACGGTTACGGCATTCCAGCTTTCAACGTCAACAACTTGGAACAAGTGCAAGCCGTGATGATGGCTGCTGACGCTGTGGGCGCGCCAGTCATTTTGCAAGCCAGTGCTGGCGCACGCAAATACGCGGGTGAGCCGTTTATCAAGCATTTGATTCAAGCCGCCACCGAAGCCTACCCACACATTCCTTTGGTCATGCATCAAGACCACGGCACTTCGCCCAAGATTTGCCAAGGCGCGATTGACCTTGGCTTTGGCTCCGTCATGATGGACGGCTCGTTGATGGAAGACGGCAAAACGCCTTCTAGCTTTGAGTACAACGTGCAAGTCACCCAGCAAGTGGTGGCCATGGCGCACAAAGTGGGCGTGTCGGTCGAAGGCGAGTTGGGTTGCTTGGGTAACTTAGAAACGGGCGAAGCGGGTGAAGAAGACGGCATCGGCGCCGTGGGCAAACTCGACCACAGCCAAATGTTGACCGACCCCGAAGAAGCCGCACAGTTTGTCAAAGCCACACAGCTCGATGCCCTGGCGATTGCGATTGGCACCAGCCACGGCGCGTACAAGTTCACACGCGAGCCCACCGGCGACATCTTGGCCATCAGTCGCGTCAAAGAAATTCACGCGCGCATCCCCAACACCCACTTGGTCATGCACGGCTCTAGCAGCGTGCCGCAAGACCTGTTGGCCATCATCAACCAGTACGGCGGCAAGATGAAAACGACATTCGGCGTGCCCGTGTCTGAAATTCAAGAAGCCATCAAGCACGGCGTGCGCAAGGTCAACATAGATACCGACATCCGCTTGGCCATGACGGCGGCGGCTCGCAAGTTCATGTTTGAGAATCCAGAAAAATTCGATGCCCGCGAATGGCTCAAGCCTGCCCGCGAAGCCGCGATGAACATCTGTAAACAACGTTATTTGGAATTCGGTTGCGAAGGCCAAGGCAGCAAGGTAAAGGGCGACAGCCTCTCTGTGGTGGCGGCCAAGTACGCCAAGGGCGAACTCGCTCAGTTGGTGAAGTAATACATGACAGCTCTGCACACCTCTGCGCTTACTTCTTTGCCTTTGCTCGCACGCGGCAAAGTGCGCGACAACTACGCCGTGGGCGACGACCGCATTTTGATGGTGGCCTCAGACCGCATCAGCGCGTTCGACGTCATCATGGGCGAAGCCATTCCAGGCAAGGGCGAATTGCTCACCCAGATGGCTTTGTTTTGGTTTGGCAAGCTCGGCCACATTTGCCCCAACCACCTGACAGGCGAAGCGCCTGAGAGCGTGGTGAGTGCGGACGAAGTGGGTCAGGTTATTGGTCGCTCGATGTTGGTCAAACGCTTGAAGCCCATTCCCGTGGAAGCGGTGGTGCGCGGCTATTTGGCCGGCAGCGGCTGGCAGGAATACCAAGAGAACCAAGCCGTATGCGGCGTCAAGCTGCCCAAAGGTTTGAAGAACGCCAGCAAGTTGCCAGAGCCCATCTTCACGCCTGCCGCCAAAGCGGCTGTGGGCGACCACGACGAGAACATCACCTACGAACAAGTGGTCGAGATGATTGGTGGCGGTTTGGCCGAGAAGATCAAAACCGTCAGCATCGCCTTGTACGAAACCGCGCGCGATGTGGCAGCGGCCAAAGGCATCATCATTGCAGACACCAAGTTTGAGTTTGGTTTGGATGCCAACAACGACCTCGTGTTGATGGACGAGGTGCTCACCCCTGATTCATCACGCTACTGGCCTGCGGACAGCTACGCGCAAAGTTTCAAAGACGGCGTGAACCCACCGAGCTACGACAAGCAGTTCTTGCGCGATTGGCTGGAAACTGCCCAAGTGCAAGGCAAGCCTTGGAGCAAGTCACCCCCTGCGCCGCATTTGCCGCAAGAGGTGATTGCCCAAACCGCCGCCAAGTACCAAGAGGCTTGGGATCGGTTGAAGGACTGAAACCTCAGTTCAGCGCCATGCTGAGCTTGCGGCGGTAGCGAGAGATCAACTCCAACACGGGGTCTTCTTGCACCGCAGCTTTGCCAGTTAACTCGATGCCGCCTGCGGATTTGCCGAAGGCGGCATCGTCCGTTTTGGGCTTGGGTGGTGTCATCAGCTCCAAGATGGACACATAGGTTTTGCGCGCTACATCGTTATTCCACGTCTTGTCGCGCATGATGATTTCCAGCAGCTCATCCATCGCTGCTTCAAACAATTCTGCGGCAATCAACACGCGGGCTTTGGCCAAGCGGGTGTCGAAATCGCGTTTGTTTTGGGCGATGGCGGCTTCGACCTGCTCGAATGTCCAAGCGGCGCGCTCGTCGGTCGACACAAACACCAAAGCTTGCAGCCAGTAGTTGAGCGCATCAAAGCGCAGTTGCAGTGGAATTTCGGTCAGCTTAGGCGCCAGCGCCGCTTGCGCTTCTTCCAGCTCGCCCACAGAAATCAGCAGCTTGACCAAGTTGTAGCGGGTTTCGTCGTCAGCGGTGTTGAGGCTCAAAGCTTCTTGCAGTTTGGCGATGGCGGCTTGCGCATCACCCGCGTTGATGAGTTGCTCGGCCTCTTGTGCATCGGCTTGAGCAGCCACTTCGTTGTCGGACGGCAGATGCTTGTCTAAGAATTCGCGCACTTGTGCCAAGGGCAACGCACCCATGAACCCGTCCACAGGGCGGCCGCCCATGAGCAAGATGCAGGTGGGCAGGCTCTTCACGCCAAAGGCACCAGCCAATTCTTGCTGCGTGTCCGCATTGACTTTCACCAGCTTGAAGCGGCCTTGGTAGTCAGCTTCTAGCTTTTCGAGGACTGGGCCCAACGATTTGCAGGGGCCACACCAGTCGGCCCAGAAGTCCACCAGCACAGGGGTGGTTTGTGAGGCGCCAATCACATCGGCCTCGAAATTTTCCATCGTCACATCAATCATGGGGGTCCCGTCTTAAAATTCGTTTTTGCTCACACACAGCCACATCATGACCCAGTGCCAAGTCGGTGTCGTCATGGGTTCCAATTCCGATTGGGACACCATGCAACATGCAGCCCAGATTCTCCAAGAATTTGGCATCTCTTTTGAAACCCGCGTCGTTTCAGCCCACCGCATGCCCGATGACATGTTTGCCTACGCTGAAAGCGCTAAAGGCCGTGGCTTGCGCGCCATCATCGCAGGTGCGGGCGGTGCCGCCCACTTGCCCGGCATGATTGCCGCCAAAACCATCGTGCCCGTGTTGGGTGTGCCGGTGGCCAGCAAACATTTGCAAGGCGTGGACTCCTTGCACAGCATTGTGCAAATGCCCAAAGGCATTCCGGTGGCCACCTTTGCCATTGGCAATGCAGGTGCGGCCAATGCGGCTTTGTTTGCGGTGGCCTTGCTCGCCTCGACCGATGCGGCCTTGGCTGAAAAGCTGCAAGCCTTCCGTGTGGCGCAAACCGAAGTGGCTCGCAACATGACGTTGCCACCCCTATGAGCATTACTTTGAAACCCTTGCTGCCCGGCTCCACCTTGGGCGTGTTGGGTGGTGGCCAATTGGGCCGCATGTGGGCGCATGTGGCGCAGCGCATGGGCTACAACACTGCGGTGCTCGACCCCGATGCGCACAGCCCCGCAGGCTTGGTGAGCCATCACCACATCCACACCGACTACTTGGACCCCGCAGGCTTGAAGCAACTCGCAGCTGTGTGCCAAGCGGTCACCACCGAGTTCGAAAACGTGCCCGCCGACGCGCTGGCGCAACTCGCTGCCACATTGCCTGTGTCGCCCGCTGCGTCTGCTGTGGCCGTAGCGCAAGACCGTGCGCGTGAGAAGGCCCACTTTGTGAAATGCGGCGTGCCAGTGGCCCCACATGCGGTGATCGACACCGCAGCGCAACTCGCCGCTGTGACTGACAACTTGCTGCCAGGAATCCTGAAAACCTCCCGCATGGGCTACGACGGCAAAGGCCAGTTGCGTGTGACCACGCGTGACGAGCTCAACGCCGGTTGGGCCAAGCTTGGAAGCGTGCCATGCGTGTTAGAAAAAATGCTGCCCTTGGCTAGCGAATGCTCGGTCATCGTGGCGCGTGGCCGCGATGGCGCGATGGTGAACTTGCCCGTGCAACGCAACCTGCACCGCGACGGCATCTTGGCCGTGACCGAGGTGTTTGCTGGCAACGTGCCTGAAGCCTTAGCCAACCAAGCCATCGCAGCCGCCAAAGCCGTGGCGCAAGAGTTGAACTACGTGGGCGTGTTGTGCGTGGAGTTTTTTGTGTTGGCTGATGGTTCGTTGGTCGTCAACGAAATTGCTCCTCGCCCGCACAACAGTGGCCACTACAGC
Source organism: Limnohabitans sp. TS-CS-82 (assembly GCF_002943475.1). Classification (NCBI taxonomy): domain Bacteria; kingdom Pseudomonadati; phylum Pseudomonadota; class Betaproteobacteria; order Burkholderiales; family Comamonadaceae; genus Limnohabitans; species Limnohabitans sp. TS-CS-82. The sequence continues at coordinate 55,551 of NZ_PTQX01000013.1, forward strand.
CAAGACGCGTGTGACGTGTCGCAGTTTGAACTGCAAGTGCGCACCATGGCCGATTTGCCTTTGACTCAGCCACGCTTGCACAGCCCTGCTGTCATGCTCAATCTGCTGGGTGATTTGTGGTTCAAGCCATCGAAGTCAGAGAAATTGGGGTCAGAACCCAATTCTTTACAGGCCGAACCTGCATGGCAAAAAGTGCTGGCGCTCCCTGGCACGCATTTGCACTTGTACGGCAAGAGCGAAGCGCGCGTGGGTCGCAAGATGGGCCACCTCAACATCACGGCCCCAACGCCAGAAGCCGCGCGAACTATGGCTTTGCAAGCTGCAGCTGTTCTTGGTATCGCGCTGTTTTAACTACGACGCACTTGCCCCATGATTCTTGACGGTCAGTCTCCTCAATCCATCACCGCCGCTGCGCAAGCTTTGCAGCGCGGTGAGTTGTTGGGCTTGCCGACAGAAACTGTGTATGGCTTGGCCGCTGATGCTGGCAACGACGCCGCAGTGGCCAAAATCTTTGAAGCCAAAGGCCGCCCCGCCAACCACCCGCTCATCGTGCACGTGGCCAGCGCGCAAGGTGTGCAGCGCTTTGCCAGCCATGTGCCTGACTTTGCACAAAAACTCATCGATGCTTTTTGGCCCGGCCCTTTGACGCTCATCTTGCCGCGTCGACCCGAGGTGGCTGCTGTGGCTGCTGGCGGGCAAAACTCGGTGGGCTTGCGCTGCCCTTCACACCCGACAGCGCATGCCGTGCTGCAAAGTGCCGAAACCTTGGGTGTCTTTGGCGTTGCCGCACCCAGCGCCAATTTGTTTGGTCGCGTCAGCCCCACCACCGCCGCGCATGTGGCGGGTGAGTTTGGCGATAGCTTGCTCATCATCGATGGCGGCTCATGTGATGTGGGCATTGAGTCCACCATCGTCGACTGCACACGCGCAGCGCCCGTGTTGCTGCGCCCAGGCGTACTTACGCCGCAACAACTCAGCGAGGCGTGTGGTGAGACGGTCATCACACCCACTGCGCCGGATGCCGATGCGCCGCGCGCCTCAGGCACCCTTGAATCTCACTACGCGCCAATGGCACGTGTGCAGTTGATGTCGGCGGTTGATTTGCAAAAAGTAATAGACGCTTATGTCAGAGAACCCGTGTCAAGCAATGACAACGCCCATCCAACGGTCGCCGTGTGGGCGCGCAGCTTCGTGCAAGTGCCTGCAACCCATGTGAATCAATTCGCATGCCAGGCCATGCCAGCAACAGCACAAGACTGCGCCCACCAACTGTTTGCCCAATTGCGCAGCTTTGACACCCAAGGCGTCGCATACATTTGGGTCGAAACCCCACCCCTATCCCCCGAATGGGATGGCGTGCGAGACCGCTTGATGCGGGCCGCCACGCCAACTCGTTAAACTAACGTGGTACTCAAAAGAGAGCCTGTGATGAACCCAATTTTTAGCCGAACCCTCAAAGCCTTGTGCGCCGTGATGGCCGCCACCCTGTTGTCTGCGTGTGGTGGTGCCAGCAGTACGGTCGATCCATTTGTGGCGACACGCGTGATTGCGTTCGGTGATGGTTTTAACTACGTCGATGGCGCCGGCGCTGGTCTTTCCACCGTGCAAACGGGAGAGACGGACAACACGATTGCGGGGCGTATTGCTGCGCGATATGGCATCGTTGTAAAAAATGTGCAGACCAACCCTTTGGCTGCAACAGGCGGTTTCAGTTATGCAACTGCTAATGCACGTGTTGCTGATGTGGATGCACAAATCACTGCGTTTTTGAGCTCAGCCGGATCTGTTGCAAAAAAAGACTTGATCATCATCGCCGTGGGTAACTGGGACATTTACGATGCTTATAGAAATGGTGTGACCAGCATGGACAGCAATGCCAGTGCACTCGTTGCGTCCATTCAACGTTTAACGACCGCAGGTGCTGAGCATGTTGTTGTGATGCCAGTGATCAACATGGCGCGAACACCATGGGCTGCAAATAAATCCTTGGCTGGCATCCAGCAGCTGAGCATCACAACGTCCTCACTGCCGGGTTTGAATTCTTTTAATTTCTTACTTTTGACGAAATTAAATGCAGCCTTTAGACAAGATAGAAAACCTGTGTATTTGCTAGATCGTTCCAGTGATTTCAATAATTTTGCAGGCCAATTTGATACCAACGGCTCGACCCGAATCATCAACGTGAGTGGCATGGCTTTAACGGCAGATACAGGTCTTTACGTGCCCGTGTGTACAGCGCATACGGCGATGGCTGGTTGTGCGCTTGGGGGTCTAAACACCACAAGCCCGCTGACTGCCACGAGCTATCAAACCTATGTCTTCGCCGACGACATTAACTTGACACCCTTGGCGAATAGATTCTTAGCGGATCGCATGATCTACACCATGCAGACGTTTGGTTGGGCTCCTTAAGCCTTGCGCCCAAAGCGCAAGCGCATCGCCAAAATGCTGGCAGCCAACACCAGCGTGATCACGTTGGCAATCACCACGGGCCAGGCTTCAATCAGCAAGCCGTAGGCCAACCACAGCGCAATGCCAAGGGTGAACGCGCTGTACATCCCCAACGAAATACCGCTCACGTCGCGGGTCTTGAAGGTCAGCCACGCTTGCGGCACAAAGCTCGCAGTGGTGAGGCTGGCAGCGGCGTAGCCGATCCATTCGGTGTAGTTCATTCGGGTCTTTCTAAATCGTTGACGGCTCTTCTAAGCTAGTTAAGGCTGCTTACCTGCCCAGTCAATCATCGCGTCAAGCGCAGGGCGGGCCGCATTCGCATTGGCGTGGTGCAGGATGGCCACCACCACCAAACGCTTGCCACTAGCGGTGTCTACAAACCCAGCCACGCCCGCCACATCACGCAAGCTGCCGGTTTTTAAATGCGCACTGGCTTGTGCCTTGCTGCGTTTCATCGTGCCGTCTAAGCCGGTGACGGGCAGCGAGCTCATCAGCTCAGACATATGGGGCGAGGCCCATGCCACTTGTAGCAAGCGTGCGAGGGCTTGTGCACTGATGCGTTCTTCACGGCTCAGGCCAGAGCCGTTGTCAAAGGTGGGCACTTCGCCGCCAACGCGCTCGCGCCACCAGCGCTGCATCACATCGCGTGAAGCATCAAAGCTGCCCACGCCGCGTTGTTGTTGGCTGAGTGTGAGGAACACATGCTGAGCCATCACGTTGTTGCTGTACTTGTTGATGTCGCGGATGGTCTCGGCCAAGGTGGCCGATTCAATATTGAAGGTAGGCTGCAAGTTGCCGGGAATGCTGCCATCACGCACTTGGCCGCTGAGGTGTCCGCCGAGTTGTTGCCACATGCCCGCGATGGCGCGGGGTGCAAATTGCTGAGGTGCGGCATAGGCGATGGGCCACATTTTTTCGCCACACACAGCGGGGTAGTTGCCGGCAAAGCGGATGCGTGTGGCGTCGCTCCAATCGGCGCGCAAGGCGCTGCGGTAGTCGCTGCAGTCGCCGTTGCTCAATGGCACGGTGGCTGGGAATTGCACACCGGCCAGTGGTGGTTCGATTTGCACACGCGCCACATTGGCGGCACGGTCCGGTACAAACTGAATCAGCAGTGATTTGAAGTTGAGCAGCAGCGCATCGGGTGCGGCGTTGTAGGGGCGCAGAGGTTCGCCATCAAAACTGGCGGCGTCACGTGCGGGTACATCAAATGCACTGCGGTCGAGCACGATGTCGCCCTGAATTTTTTGAATGCCCAAGCCTTGAATGCGGCGCATTAGCAGCCACAAACGCTCCACCACCAAGCGAGGGTCGCCGCTGCCCTTGATGTAGATATTGCCGTGCAACACGCCGTCGCGCACAGTGCCGTCCACATACACAGGCGTGCGCCACACAAAGGCGGGGCCGAGGGTGTCGAGTGCGGCGGTGGTGGTGGCTAGCTTCATCAGCGAAGCAGGGTTCACGCGCTCTTGGGCTTGGTGGCTTAGGCGTGGCGTGCTGCCCGTGTGTGTGTCGATCACCATGACATGGAAGTTGTCGCTCGGCACTTTGGCGCGTTGCAGCGCGGCTTGCACTTCGGGTGGCAGTTGGCCAATGTCGCCTGCGGTGTGCTTGGGCGGCTCGCTGCGCACGACTTTGGAGTGCGGTGCTGCGTGTGCTGGCAAGGTTGCAACGTAGATCAGGGCAAACATTTGGGCCAAGGCGAGCGCATACGCCAAAGGCCAGTGCGCAACGCCCCATCGTGCGGTGCTGATGCCGAGGGTGAGCGGAGACAAAGTGGACATATGCGAGCGAGTCATAGGCAAATTATCACGGCTGGGATAATCAGCGGATGCACACCAACCAGTGGCTGGCTTTAGAGACCAGCACCGACACCCTTTCTCTTGCGGTCGCAAGCGGCACGCAGACATGGACGCACACCAGCGCAGGCGGTGCGCTCACGTCCACGCACATGATTCCGCAAACCTTGGCGCTCTTGAAAGAGGCCGGTTTGGCATTGACCGATTTGCAAGCCGTGGTGTTTGGCCGTGGGCCGGGCGCGTTCACGGGCTTGCGTACGGCGTGCTCGGTGGCGCAGGGTTTGGCTTTCGGCGCTGACTTGCTCGTGTTGCCGATTGATACTCTGTTGGCTGTGGCCGAAGAGGCCCGTGCGGCCAATGCTTCAACAGGCCCTGCACCCGTGACGCGCGTGCTGGCTGTCATGGATGCGCGCATGGAGCAGGTGTATGTGGCGGCGTACGAATTCACGCCAAACGCCAGCGATGCGGCAGACGGCACAAACCTCATGCAAGGCACTTGGCGATGTGTGCAGCCGCCCGAGCTGCACGGCCCGGAATCTTTGCATTGGCCCGCTGATTGGGCGCAAGACAGCTTCATTGCCGCAGGCAATGCGTGGCCCGTATACGCAGGCCGTTGGCCCACCGCATTCACGGCAGTTCAAGTGATGGCCTTGCCCGCCGCCGCCGCGCTGCTGCGCCTTGCTCCCGCTGCATGGGCCGCAGGTGCTGCCGTACCTCCTGAAGAAGCGCTGCCGCTTTACATCCGCGACAAAGTGGCGCAGACCACCGATGAGCGCATGCAAATCAAAGCGCAACAAGCTGAACAAGCCGCGCAAGCCAACGAAGCCAATAAAACTGCTTCACCGACAATCACGCCCTAACTTTTCATAGCCACATCCACCCACGCCATGAGTGCTGTTTTGAAACCCGAAGTACGCCTAGAGCCGCTGACCGAAGCGCTGCTTGACGACGTGCTGCGCATCGAAAACAGCGCTTACGCCCACCCGTGGACGCGGGGCAACTTTGCGGACTCGCTCAAGTCGGGCTACCAGTTGCTGGCGCTGATGGGCGGCGACACCTTGATTGGTTACTTTGTGGCCATGGAGGGCGTGGAAGAAGTGCATTTGCTCAACATCACCGTCGCGCCCGAGTTTCAGGCTCAAGGCTACGGCGTGCTCATGCTTGATGCCTTGTCAGTCTGGGCACGTGGCCGCCAAGCCGAATGGTTATGGCTAGAAGTCCGCGTGGGTAACACCCGCGCCATGCAGGTGTACGAGCGCTATGGTTATCGCCGCGTGGGCGAACGCAAAAACTATTACCCCGCCGACCACGGCCAACGCGAGCACGCGGTGGTCATGTCGCTCAAGCTGTAAGCTACTCACCCATGACCGACACCTTGCACCTCGACAAACGCCAACGCGCCATGCTGGCCGAGATGGGCGTGCGCGTGTGGTCGCCCATGTCTGAGGCCGCCGTCATGGGCGCGCCTGCCGTGGAAACCTTGGTGGTGGACACATCTGCTTCTGCACCCGCTGACGTGGTGATGCAAGCCCATGCAGAAGAAGCGCACAGCTTTGCCGCTGCCAGTGAGTTGGCCACACAAGCCATTGCCAATGCAGCGGGTTATGAAACCGCAGCGCGACAAATGCCCGCGCCAGTGGCAAAGACAGAACCAGCACCCATCATCATCCAACGCCCCGAAGGCATTGACCAAATGGATTGGTCATCCTTGCACAGCACCGTGTCGGGCTGCCAAGCTTGCACCTTGTGCGGCTCGCGTCAAAACACTGTGTTTGGTGTGGGCGCACCTGCACCCGAAGGCGAAACGCCGCAAGTGGATTGGCTCATCGTGGGCGAAACCCCGGGCGAAGAAGAAGATCGCCAAGGAGAGCCGTTTGTGGGCCAAGCCGGCAAGCTACTCGACAACATGCTGGGCGCGATGAAGCTCTCTCGCACTGGTGAACGCACTGCAGAGGGTGGCGGCGTTTACATCGCCAACGTGCTCAAGTGCCGCCCACCCGGCAACCGCAACCCCAAGCCCGAAGAAGTGGCCCAGTGTCTGCCCTACCTAGAGCGCCAAGTGGCCATGCTCAAACCCAAAATGATTTTGGCCATGGGCCGCTTTGCGGTGCAAGCCTTGTTGCGCGACAGCGTGCCCGAGCTAGAAGGCACGCCTTACGGCAAGCTGCGTGGGCGCGTGTATCAGTATCAAGGCGTGCCGGTAGTGGTGACGTACCACCCCAACTATGTGCTGCGTAACTTGCCTGAGAAGTCCAAGGTATGGGCCGACCTTTGTTTGGCCATGGCGCACCTCAAGGGTTCTGAGTAGACCTCGCTGGCCACAGCACTGACGCAATGGCCACCACCATCAGCACCACGGCGGTCCAGTCTTGCCAGTGCAGCACTTCACCCAATAGCCACGCCCCTGTGAACACGCCCAGCACGGGAATGAACATCACGCTCAAAGTAGATGCCACAGGCGGCAGCCCACGTGCCAGTGTCAGCCACGCGGCCTGCGCAAACGCAAACACGCCCAGCGCGTTGTAAAGAATCGCCCACTGCGTGCTCTCGGTGGGCATTTGCCAGCGGTCTTGCTCAAACACACAGGCCAGCACTGTCAGCAATACCGTGGTCATGCTCGTCATCCAAAACGCGATGGTCAGCGTGGGCACGGGCATCGGTGTGTGGCGCAGGCGCTGCGTGCCATAGGCCCAAGTGGATGCAGCCACCAACACCATCAGCACACCTACGGGTTGGCCCGACAAGTGGCTGAGTTCATTCCACAGCAGCAGCAACACGCCAATCCCCGCTGCAGCAACGCCCAACCATTGACGCGCACGCAGCGGTGCGTTGAACCAAATCACGCCCCAAATGGCCGAGAAGATGGGCATGGTGTAGCCCAAGATCGCCGCCCGCCCGCTCGACAACATGGGCAGAGCCAAGATCACCAGCACGTGCCAGATAAACATGTTGAACACAGCCAGCGTGAACAACTCGCGCCAGTGGCTGCGCGGAATGCGAAACGGAATTTTCATCAGCACCAGCGCCAAGCCCAATACCGGCAAGCCAATCAACATCGACAAGCTGCGAAAGGTGAGCGGTGGAAAACCCGTCACGCCAAACTTCATGATGGGCCAGTTCAAGCCCCACACCAAGGTGAGTGTGATGAGCGTCCAAAGTTGGCGGCGGGTGAGGCTGGGCAGGGCTGACATGGGGTGCATGGTAAGCCTTCTAAAATCACCGCATGACCTTCCTTGACATGCTTAAGGGCGCAGAGCGCCAAAACAACTCCATGCTCTGCGTGGGCCTTGACCCAGAACCGACCAAGTTCCCAGACCGCATCAAGGGCGACTCGAACAAGATTTACGACTTTTGTGCGGCCATCGTCGATGCCACCGCCGATCTGGTGAACAGCTTCAAACCCCAAATTGCCTACTTTGCTGCGCACCGCGCCGAAGGGCAGTTGGAGCGTTTGATGGAGCACATGCGCCGCGTCGCGCCCCATGTGCCGATCATCTTGGATGCCAAGCGCGGCGACATCGGCAGCACCGCCGAGCAATACGCCATTGAAGCCTTCGAGCGCTACGGTGCAGACGCCGTGACCCTCTCGCCCTTCATGGGCTGGGACTCGGTAGCCCCGTATTTGAAGTACCACGGCAAAGGCGCGTTCTTGTTGTGCCGCACCTCCAACCCCGGCGGTGACGATCTGCAAAACCAACGCCTCGCATCTGTCGAAGGCCAGCCCTTGATGTACGAACACATCGCCAAATTGGCACAAGGCCCTTGGAACCTCAACGGTCAATTGGGTTTGGTGGTGGGCGCAACTTACCCCAAAGAGATCGAGCGTGTGCGTGAACTCGCACCCTCAGTGCCTTTGCTCATTCCAGGCGTGGGCGCACAAGGTGGTGATGCGGTGGCTACCGTCAAAGCTGGTTTGCGTGTGAGCGGTGACACGACCACCGGCCCCATCATCGTCAACTCATCGCGTGCGATTTTGTATGCGTCCAAGGGTGACGACTTTGCAGAAGCTGCGCGTCGCGTGGCCTTGCAAACGCGCGAGACTTTGCAGGCGGCGAAAGCGGCTTAACTTTTAGCTTTGAGCGGATTGCGCGAAAAGCGCCAATCCGCGCTGCGCCTTGCTCGCATCACATGGCGTGAGCGCAATTGCACCTCTAGGCGTTTGGCGCAGCGCATCCGCCAATGCATGCAGGGCTGCTTCTGGCCCACTCAGCAGCTCAAGCTCCAACTCCAAAATGCCTTCGCTCAACGTTGTGCCCGGCACAGTGATGTGGCCTTGGTCCAGTGCCACTTCTATACTGGCGCTGTCATGCATCAACACCCAGCTGTGACGCTCAAAGTCGGTGCGAAACAAGGGTTTGAGTTCAGCACGCAAAGCTATCAAAGATGCTGCCAAGTCAGCGTCATCCACCAGCGCCGCAAAGTCCAACGCGCCGGGCGTGGTGGGCGCTTCCCATTCTTGGCGGCGTGACAAACCGTTTTCACTTTTGCCTGCGGTCTTCACGGTCAGCAGCCATTGCTCGCCAGCCAAACGCTCGCGCACGGCCATACGGCGTTGCTTCAAATCCAAAGCCGGCGTGTCAAAGTAGGTGTTGAGCAGGCGCTGCACTTTTGCTGGCACGGCCAGCAGCGGGTGAGCCAGCAGCGCGGGTACATCTTGCTGGCGCAGGCTGAGTTTGAGTTCGGTTTCCATGCGGTGTGCCAGCAGATGCAGAGGTTCAGGCTGCTGACGTGCCGAAACGCTCGCGCAAGTAGGCCACGATGGCCTTCGAGTCTTGCAGCCAACGTGTTTGGCCATTGGCTTCTGTGATTTTCAAACAAGGCACTTTGGTAGCGCCGCTGCTTTGCATAAGTTCTTCACGGTTGGCCGCGTTGTGTTGCGCATCGCGCTTTTCAATCGGCAGCGATAAGCGGCGCATTTCTTGGCGCACCTTGATGCAAAACGGACAGGTGTTGAACTGGTACAGCGCCAAGCTTTGGCATTGCAGATCAACCGCCGCTTGAGCCGCAGCATCGCGTTGCATGCCCTTAGGTTGGGTGAGGCGCTCTTTGAGCAGCATGACTGGGCCCAGCACAAGGCGCAGGGTTTGGAAAAAGGCACGGATGACAGGTTTCATGGGGGTGAATGGTAAGGCTTGATGACGCGCCATCGCAGAGGTCGTAGACAATGGCATTTTTCATTCAGAGCCTAGCCATGCAAATCATTCAAGACACGGCCGTCACCATCAAATACCAAGTCACCTCACCCGCAGGCAAGCCATTGGACTCGGGGCATTTGTCGTATCTGCACGGCGGCTACGAAAACATTTTTCCAAAGGTCGAAGCCGCACTCAATGGCCAAGCCGTGGGTTTCGCCGTCAAGCTAGATTTGAGTGCTGAAGATGCCTTTGGCGAGCGTGACGAATCATTGGTGCGCGTCATCCCTAAGGCGGAGTTTCCACCGGGCGTGAAAGTGGGCGGCCAGTTGCAAGGCGCGGGCGACGATGGCCAGCCACGCGTGTTCAACGTGGTGAAGATCAAAGGCCCCGAAGTGCACTTAGACGGCAACCACGAGTTGGCGGGCCAAGCACTGCGTTTCAGCTGCACCGTGACGGATGTGCGCGCCGCCACGGCTGAAGAAATTGCCCACCGCCATGTGCATGGCACGCATGGGCATCAGCATTAACTGGCGCAGAGTATGCCCATCAGATCGGTCAAGCCTATCGCGGTAGCTTGATGGCGCATGCCAAAACGCTCAGCGCCTGGGTACACCACATAGCGTTGCGACACGCCCAAGTCGTCACACGCCACGCCAAAGCCTTTGCTCAATGCGGGCGCTGAACTGCGTTTGATTTCAATCGCCATCCATGGCCGACCTGCTCTTTCAAACAACAGGTCAATCTCTGCGCCCGTGTGTGTGCGGTAGGCGTAAGGCGTGCATTGCGGGCCTGCGGCGGTAATTAGGTTTTCAATGCAAAAACCTTCGTAGCTGGGGCCGCACACGGGATGCCCGGCTAGGTCGTCGAGTGTGCGTAAGCCCAGCAACGCATGCACCAAACCGCTATCACGCACAAACACCTTGGGCGCTTTGACCAAGCGCTTGCCCACGTTGCCGCTCCAAGGGCGCAGCCGCCGCACCAATTGCAGGTCTACCAACAAGTCAATGTACCGACCAATCGCCGGGCTGGTCAGCCCCAAGCTACTGGCCAAACGAGTTTGCTGCAACAGGGCGCCTTGCTGGTGGGCCAGCATGGTCCACAGGCGGCCCACTGTTTCGGCGGGCAGGCGTGGCGCAAACATGGGCACATCGCGTTGCAAATAGCTGCGTACAAAGTCTTCGCGCCAGCCTAGGCTGGCCGCATCGTTGGCGGCTAACAAACTGTCTGGAAAGCCACCGCGCAGCCACAGCGCATCGGTGCTGAGGCTTTGCCCTTGCAGCTCTTGCGCGTTCACGGGCGTGACCTCTAGGTAAGACACCCGCCCCGCCAGCGTTTCGCTGCTTTGCTGCATCAAGTCCAGCGAGGCCGAGCCCAGCAACAAAAACTGCCCAAAGCGTTGCCCCGCACGGCGCCGCTCGTCAATGATGCCGCGCAGCACCTCAAACAAACCGGGCAAGCGGTGAATCTCGTCGAGGATGACCAGCTTGTCGCCCTGCATGCGCAAAAAGCCGTCGGCATCGTCCAGTTTCAGGCGGTCGGCAGGGCGTTCGAGGTCGAGGTACACCGAGGCTTGCGGCCACGTGCGCGCCGCCTCTAGCGCGAGCGTGGTTTTGCCCACTTGGCGCGGGCCGAGCAACACCACAGCCGGGGCTTGCTGGAGCTTGTCTTGCAGTTGGGAGAGGGTTTGGCGTGGAATCATCATTGAAATTTTAACGCGAGACTTTAAAATTTCAATGATGATCCAGAGAGGTTGGGCGAAAGTAGATATTTTTGAATTACATTTTCGGCAATGCATGCGCAGGCTTGACTGGATGGACAAGCCAAAAAATTGACGGGTTTCTTTGAAACCCAGTCTACAAGCGACTTGCAGAGGGTAGGGCTGCAGGATTTATCCGACGGCTCTGGTTTTGTACCGCAGGTTTTGCGGGATAAATTAAGTTAGACCTACAGGTATGACCGCAATCGCAATTTGGCTGAATGAGGAAGACCCCAATCGACCCGCGCTGTGGGTGGCTGCGGACAGTTTCGTTACGAGAGCGGGCAAGTTTCGGCTGATCGGAGACGCCGCCAAGATCATGCCTCTCCAGGTCGTTTGCAGAAGGCCAGACTCCCAAGGCTTCTTCTCAAAGCTGGCGTCCGTGCATTCGTACGGCTACGCCTTCGCGGGAAGTACGTTGGTTGGTCAGAACGTGTACTTGTCTCTGCTGCCGCTCTTGAGCAGCCTAAATGTACATGTCGACTACTCCCCGTCGCTTGCTGAAGTCGCCGACTACATTCACCGATACCTGCGCACATCCTATGACGACCTAAAGGTGAGTCTCGGACCACAAGGACACTTTTGCATCGCAATCTTTGGCTGGTGTCCCGTAGCGAGGGCGGTGGGAGTCTACAAATTTCAACCCACCAAGAACCCATCCGGCCAGTACGAGGTCGCTTCTACTGTGACGACGGACTTCTCGAAAACCAAGTTCGTGTACCTTGGTGATTACAGCACGTATATGGAAGCGGAAATCGCCAACGCTCTTTCAAAGGACAGCACGCCTGGGCGTCCGCAGTCGAGAGCGCCGAAATTCGTCATAGAGGAGCATATAGCTGCAGATGCGCATCCGACCATTGGAGGTGACCTGCAACTTGGCATTGCGAATGCTTCTGGCTTTCAGCCGTACATGCTGTGTCGGCCTCGTGAGCCTGGCCGTCCCTCCGCTTACTTCAGCTATCTTGGCCGGGAGCTCTCCGACGACATGCAGCGACTTGGCTCTGCTCATGTCTTCTTCCCGGCCCTGCCATGAGGGCGATCGTGGCGTCCGTGTACGCGCATCTCGCAACGGCATCGAAGGTCTCACGAGGGCTGTGCGCGCTGACGTCTAACAGGTCGGTCGACTCGGACACGTTGCGGCGAGAGGCCGCACAGTGCCATTGGAGATCGTGCACCGTGCGGCCTCTCGCCGCAACGTGCCGGTCACCTTCACGTTAGGCATCCGGACAACTATGCCACCAGGTCTTCGACCCTTCTACAAGTACAGCTCACCTGACGGAGCGCTAGCGATGCTGAACTCGGGTGTTGCCCGGTACAGCACCCCGCTATTGTTCAACGATCCGTTTGATATTCAGGCCGGCCTTCACTTCGACTTTGATCCTGAGCAGTTGCACAGAGCCGTGGTCGATCGGATCGGCGAACTTGCTGCAAGCAGTGACGAGCCGCCAGTCGATCCGCAAGATATCTGGGGAAAGGTAGTGCTGATGGCACGGCGCCACTTCAGAACGCACGGCTTCGACCGGGAGCATTGGATGCTTATGACAGAGCCGTCTTTCGCGAACCTCCTTGAAGTCATCCGTGACACGCAGGCCCAGTATCAAAAACATTGGCATGAAGTCCAGTTGCCACAGATGAGGGTCTTCTGTGTCTCCGAAGACCGGGACAACCTACTCATGTGGTCCCACTACGCGAAGGATCACACGGGCGCGGTCTTCGAATTATGGTCCCTCCCAGATGAAGACAACCCACTGTCAGTGGCTGTACCCGTCAACTATGTGGAGCGCCCTATTGCCTTCTTCAGCATGAAAGAGTTTGTGGATGACATGGTCGGCATCCGCAAACTCGACATTCGGGCACTGTACCGTCGATATGCCTGCACGAAAAGTCTGCACTGGGCATACGAGAAGGAGTGGAGAGTCTGGTATCCCCTGTCTAAGACTGACAAATACGACTTCTCGCCGATCAGGCCCTCCGAGCTTAAGGCTGTATATCTCGGTTGCCGGTCCGAACAGGGTTTTCGAGACCATGTTCGGCGGCTGGTAAACGAAAAGTACCCGGAGGCAAAGCTGTTTATCGCACAAGAAGCCACTGGGTCGTACGAGCTGCGTTACGCGGATGCCTAACTCGAACGTTACCCCCCCAACAACCTCTTCAAATACTTCCCCGTAAAGCTAGCTGGATTCGCCGCCAAGTCCTCCGGCGTACCCACACCCACCACCGTGCCGCCACCGCTGCCCCCCTCTGGGCCCATGTCAATCAGCCAGTCGGCGGTTTTGATGACGTCGAGGTTGTGTTCGATGATGACGATGGTGTTGCCCGCGTCGCGTAGGTGTTGCAGCACTTTCAGCAGCAGCGCAATGTCGGCAAAGTGCAGACCCGTGGTGGGCTCGTCCAAGATGTAAAGCGTGCGGCCTGTGTCGCGTTTGCTCAACTCCAAAGCCAGCTTCACGCGCTGCGCTTCACCGCCCGATAGGGTGGTGGCTGCTTGGCCGAGTTGCAGGTACGACAAGCCCACGTCCATCAAGGTTTGCAGCTTGCGGGCAATGTTGGGCACGGCGTTGAAGAACTGCAAGGCGGCTTCCACGGTCAAATCTAAGACTTGCGCGATGTTTTTGCCCTTGTACAACACCTCCAAGGTTTCACGGTTGTAGCGCAAGCCGTGGCAAACGTCGCAGGGCACATACACGTCGGGCAAGAAGTGCATTTCCACTTTCACCATGCCGTCGCCTTGGCAAGCCTCGCAGCGGCCACCGCCTGAGCCTGCGGCCACGTTGAAGCTGAAGCGCCCTGGGCCGTAGCCACGTTCGCGAGCCATCGGTACTTCGGCCATCAGCTCGCGAATGGGGGTGAAGAGGCCGGTGTAGGTGGCTGGGTTGCTGCGTGGCGTGCGGCCAATGGGTGACTGGTCGACGTTGATGACTTTGTCGAAATAGTCGAGGCCCGTAATCTCATCGTGTGCCGCTGGCTCGTCGTGTGCACGGTGAATGGTGTGCGCGGCGGCTGTGTACAGCGTGTCGTTCACCAATGTCGATTTGCCAGAGCCCGACACGCCGGTGACGCAGGTGAGCAAGCCCACAGGGAAATCAGCGGTGACGTTTTTCAAGTTGTTGCCACGCGCACCACGGATGCGAATGACTTGGTGTTCGAACGCATCTTTGTGCAGCTTGCGTTGGAACTTCAGCTCTTCCGCTTCCACGGGCAAAAAGGCGTTGCGCTTGGCTGGCACGTCGATGCGCAGCGCTTGAGCCAAGTAGCGGCCCGTCAGTGAGTTGGGGTTGGCTTCAATCTCGGCAGGTGTGCCACGAGCCATCACTTGGCCGCCATGCACGCCCGCGCCGGGGCCCATGTCCACGCAGAAGTCAGCAGCCCGAATCATGTCTTCGTCGTGCTCCACCACCAACACGCTGTTGCCAATGTCACGCAGGTGTTTGAGCGTGTCGATGAGGCGGTCGTTGTCGCGCTGGTGCAAGCCGATGCTGGGCTCGTCCAGCACATACATCACACCTGTCAGGCCCGAGCCAATTTGGCTAGCCAAACGAATGCGCTGCGCTTCGCCGCCCGACAGGGTGTCGGCACTGCGGTCTAGGCTGAGGTAGTTCAAACCTACGTCGTTCAAAAACTTCAAGCGTGAGGCAATTTCGCGCACCACTTTGTCGGCAATTTCTGCTTTTGCACCTTGCAGTTTGAGCGTGTTGAAGTAGCCAAAGCATTCGCCCAGCGTGGTGTGGCTGATGTCGAAAATGCCGCGCATTTGTTCGCCTTCGCCAATGCGCACATTACGCGCTTCGCGACGCAAGCGTGTGCCGCCGCAGGATGTACACGCACGTACGCCACGGTAGCGCGACAGGTCTTCGCGCACCACGGTCGAGTCGGTCTCGCGGTAGCGGCGCTCCATGTTGACCAAGATGCCTTCGAAGGGGTGCTTCTTGCTCAGCTTTTTGCCAGAGCCGTTTTCAAGGCTGTAATTGAACTTGATTTCTTCTTCGCCCGAGCCATACAACAGCACTTGGCGTGTCTCGGGGCTCAGGTCTTCAAACGGCGTGTCGAGGTCAAACTTGTAATGTTTGGCCAAGCTCTCCAGCAGGGTGAAGTAATGCGCGTTGCGGCGGTCCCAGCCTTTGATGGCGCCGCTGCCCAGGCTGAGTGACGGAAACGCCACCACGCGTGCAGGGTCGAAATAGTCTTGGTGGCCTAAGCCGTCGCACGAGGGGCAAGCGCCCACGGGTGAGTTGAACGAGAACAAGCGCGGTTCGAGTTCGCTGATGGAGTAAGTGCACTGCGGGCAAGAAAACTTGGCGTTGAACGCGTGCTCTACACCCGTGTCCATCTCTAACGCGATGGCGCGGCCTTCGGCCAAGCGCAAGGCGGCTTCAAAGCTCTCGGCCAAACGCTGGCGCAGGCCGGGCGGCGGCGCGGCCACGGCAATGTCGCCAATGCTGGGCGCTGCCACAGGCGCGGGTGCAGCTGGCGCTTCGTGACGCACCTTGATGCGGTCCACTACCACGTCGATGTCGTGCTTCTCGGTTTTCTTCAGCTCGGGCAGCTCGTCGTATTCGTACACCTTGCCCTCGATGCGAAAACGCACATAGCCCTGCGCTTGCAGCTGCGTGAAGATTTCGCTGTACTCGCCCTTGCGGTTACGCGCAATGGGTGCGAGCAGCATGAGCTTGGTGTCTTCGGGCAGCGCCATGACGGCGTCCACCATTTGCGACACGCTTTGCGCTTGCAGTGCCAAGTTGTGGTCAGGGCAGTAGGGCGTGCCCGCGCGGGCAAACAGCAAGCGCAGGTAGTCGTGAATTTCGGTCACCGTGCCCACGGTGGAGCGGGGGTTGTGGCTGGTGGCTTTTTGCTCAATGCTGATAGCGGGTGACAGGCCCTCAATCAGGTCCACATCAGGCTTGTCCAAGCGGCCCAAAAACTGGCGGGCATAGGCCGAGAGGCTTTCCACATAACGGCGCTGGCCTTCGGCGTACAGCGTGTCAAACGCGAGGCTGGACTTGCCCGAACCCGACAAACCCGTGATCACCACCAGCTGGTTACGCGGAATGTCCAGGTCGATGTTTTTCAGGTTGTGCGTGCGCGCCCCGCGAATGCTGATGTTTCGCATGGCAGAGGGGTGGTTCAGGGCTTGGCCTAAGTAGGCGCCGTCAGAAGGTGCGTTCACTGGACACTCAAAATAAAAGGGCAACCCGACATGATAGTGGCGGCGGGCTTACTTGGCCAGGAATGCGGGACAATGGCAGGCTGTGACGATCAATCTGACCCCCGACCCCACGCTGGACCAAAGCCCCACCATGACGCGCACTGAGCTGCGCGCCAGTGGTTCGCTCGCGTCCATCTTTGCCTTGCGCATGTTGGGCTTGTTTTTGGTGTTGCCCGTGTTTGCGCTGGAAGCGCGCAAGTACCCGGGCGGGGACGACCCCGCGCTGATTGGCTTGGCCATGGGTATCTATGGCCTTACGCAAGGCCTGTTGCAAATCCCGTTTGGCATGGCATCTGATCGCTTGGGCCGAAAGCGGGTGATTATTTTTGGTTTGCTGGTGTTTGCTTTGGGCAGCTTGATTGCTGGCAGTGCCGACACCTTGACGGGTTTGCTGTTCGGCCGCTCGGTGCAAGGCGCAGGCGCGGTGTCTGCTGCGGTCACCGCTTTGTTGGCCGACCTGACCCGTGACAGCGTGCGTACCAAAGCGATGGCCTTGGTGGGCGCGAGTATTGGGTTGATGTTTGCGTTGTCTCTGGTGGTGTCGCCCGTGATTGCGGCGCACATTGGTTTGTCGGGCTTGTTTGTGCTGACAGCAGTGCTGGCGCTGCTGGGCACGGCCGTGGTGGTGTGGGGTGTGCCGGCTGAGCCCGTGGCGCACAAAGATGCCGCCCGTGGCGGCCTGCGCCATGTGCTGTCTAGCCCTGCGCTGCTGCGCCTGAACATTGGTGTGTTTGTGTTGCACGCGGTGCAGCTGGCGATGTGGGTGGCGATTCCTGCGTTCTTGGTGCAAGCCGGTTTGGGCAAGGACGACCATTGGCAAATTTATTTGCCCGCCGTGCTCGGTTCGTTCGTGTTGATGGGCGCGGTGTTTCCGCTGGAGCGTCGTGGCTATTTGCGCGCCGTGTTTTTAAGCGCCATTGCATTGATTGCTTTGGTGCAAGTGGCCCTGCTGTGGGTGTCGTCTGGCGCGCCCAGCATTGCTTGTTTGGCTTGGTTGTTGTTTGCGTTCTTTTGTGGCTTCAACGTGTTGGAAGCCACGCAGCCTAGTTTGGTGTCGCGCATCGCGCCCGCTTCGTCGCGTGGTGCGGCCATGGGTGTGTACAACACGCTGCAATCGTTGGGCTTTTTTGCGGGTGGCGTGATGGGCGGTCAGCTTGTCAAAAGCTACGGCACACAAGGCCTGTTTTTAACTTGCGCAGCACTTATGGTGCTGTGGCTGGTGGTAGCTTGGCCCATGGCGGCGCCCAAGCGTCCAGCCCATTCCGCAAAGACCCCATAATTAGCCCCTATCTGGAGGAATTTACCCATGGCATCCGTAAACAAAGTCATCCTCGTCGGCAACTGCGGCCGCGACCCCGAAGTGCGCTACCTGCCCAGCGGCCAAGCCGTGGCCAACGTGAGCGTGGCCACATCAAGCCGCCGCAAAGACAAAAACAGCGGCGAGATGATTGAAGACACACAGTGGCATCGCGTCACGTTTTATGACCGCTTGGCCGAAATCGCTGGCGAATACGTCAAAAAAGGCCGTCCCATCTACGTGGAAGGCCGCTTGAAATACGGCGTGTACACCGATAAAACCACAGGCGTGGAAAAAAACACCGTGGACATCATTGCGACTGAGTTGCAACTTTTGGGCGGCCGTGAAGGCATGGGCGGCCCCAGCGGTGGTGGTGAAGAAGGCGGTGGTGGCTACAGCCGCCCAGCGGCTGCGCCTCGCGCCGCAGCGCCTGCAGCGCAACGCCCTGCGGCACCCGCACCTGCCAAAGGTGGTTTTGACGACATGGATGACGACATCCCGTTTTGATCTGCGAACGCAGCATGGAACAAAAAACCGACTCGCGAAAGCCAGTCGGTTTTTTTTACGCCGGTGCGCGAGGCGTAACGAAGTGGGTGCAAAAACGTTGACCTAAATAATTAAATATTTGCGTCAACAACTGTGTGTCGGGCGCCGTTGTTTGATCACTCCGATGTTGGAGTTGTTCAACCACCGTAAAGGAATTTATATGAACAAGCTGATTGCCTCTTTGATCGTTGGTGCATTTTCTGCCGCAGCTTTTGCCGTGACACCTGCGGCACCGGCGACACCAGCAACCCCTGCCACGCCCGCCTCTGCAGCCAAGGCTGAAGCCATACCCGCAGTGAAGAACGAAGGCAAGCACCTCGGCCAAGAAAAGAAGGCTGCGAAAAAAACCGAAGGCGGCAAGAAGGCAGAAGCCGCACCCAAAGCTGACGCTGCCAAGTAAGCGCGTCGCTGCGTTGCGCAGTTAGGCGAGGGTTGTGTTCAGCGCTGCAGCGCTGGCAATGACCCCGCCGCCCATACACACCTCGCCGTCATACAACACAGTCGATTGGCCGGGTGTGACGGCCCACTGAGGGTCATCAAAGGCGAGCACCAGCTCGCCTTCGTCGTTGTAACTCAGCGCGCACGGCGCATCGGCTTGGCGATAGCGCGTTTTGGCGGCGTAGCGGCCGGGGGCTGGCTGATGCGGGGCGCACCAGCTCAGGTCGTCGGCGTGCAGTGAGCCGTAAAGCAACCAAGGATGGTCATGACCTTGCACCACATACAAGGTGTTGGTGGCCAAGTCTTTGCGGGCTACAAACCAAGGTTGATGTTCACCGCCACCGCGCTGTGCACCTTTTTCTTTGAGACCGCCAATGCCCAAACCTTGGCGTTGGCCGAGTGTGTAAAAACTCAAGCCTACATGTGTGCCAATCTTGCGACCGCGTTCGTCTTTGATGGGACCCGGTTCGTTGGCGATGTAGCGGTTTAAAAACTCGCGGAAAGGACGTTCGCCGATGAAGCAAATGCCGGTGGAGTCTTTTTTCTTGGCGTTGGGCAAGCCAATTTCATCTGCAATGCGGCGCACTTCGGTTTTGTGCAGCTCGCCCACGGGGAACAAGGTTTTGGACAATTGCGCTTGGTTCAAGCGGTGCAAAAAGTAGCTTTGGTCTTTGCTGGGGTCCAAGCCTTTGAGCAGTTGAAACTCGCCATTCACTTCACGCACGCGGCAGTAGTGGCCGGTGGCAATTTTTTCAGCGCCTAGGCGCATGGCGTGGTCTAGGAACGCTTTGAACTTGATTTCAGCGTTGCACAAAATGTCGGGATTGGGTGTGCGGCCGCCTTGGTACTCGCGCAAAAATTCGGCGAACACGCGGTCTTTGTATTCGGCGGCAAAGTTGACGTGTTCTATTTCAATGCCAATCACATCAGCCACGGCGGCAGCGTCGACGAAGTCGATGTTGGACGAGCAGAATTCGCTGTCGTCATCGTCTTCCCAGTTTTTCATGAAGATGCCGACGACGTCGTAGCCTTGTTGCTTTAACAGGTAGGCGCTGACGGCGGAGTCCACACCGCCGCTCAAGCCCACCACCACACGTTTGTTATTTGCCATGCGGCAATTATCCCTTTGCGAGATTGACCACGCTGGCGTCGGTGAAGATTAGGCTCATGGGAAAACGTTGTCCAGCCAAGTGGTCCTCCATGCAGCGCAACACGAGTGGGCTGCGCAGGCGGTGCACATTGGCACGAATTTCGTCAGGTGTCATCCACAGCGTGCGCACGATGCCTTTGTCCAGTTTGGCGCCCGGCACTTGCGCCCCCAGTTCACCGCAATAGGCCAAACGAAGGTAGGTGACATCTTCTGCGGCACGGCCTTCGCGGGCAGGGCGCTGCAAGCGCGAGATGTAGATACCCACAAGCTCCGTGGGCTTAAACGTGTGTGTGGTCTCTTCTAGTGCTTCGCGTGCGCAGCCGTCTTCAGGCGACTCGCCCGGATCGAGGTGACCTGCGGGGTTGTTGAGGCGCAAGCCTTCGGGTGTGTGTTCTTCGATGAGGAGGTAACGACCCTCGCGCTCAATGATGGCGGCGACGGTGACACTGGGTTTCCAACGTTTATTCATTCGCTCATTATCTTTCGGGTAAGTCCGACTCATTGATATAGTGATTCTGGTGTAACCTTTCAGCGTTCTGACACGCTTGAACTTTTCTATTAGGAGCCCTCCCATGTTGATTGGCGTACCCGTTGAGCTTGCCGCCGGAGAAGCCCGTGTGGCGGTGACGCCAGAGACGGCTAAAAAATTGATTGCCCAAGGGCACGCCGTGCGTGTGCAGTCAGGCGCGGGTGTTGCCGCCAGCGTGCCAGATGAGGCCTACGCAGCGGTGGGGGCTGAGTTAGTCAATGCCTCCACGGCATGGGGCTCAGATTTGGTGCTCAAGGTGCGAGCGCCAGAAGCGGCCGAGGCCTCGAGCATCAAAGCAGGCAGTACGGTGGTAGGCATGTTGGAGCCCTTCAATGCAGAAGGTTTGCAACGCTTAGCCACTGCGGGCGCCACAGGTTTTGCGCTTGAAGCTGCACCTCGCACCACACGTGCACAAAGCATGGACGTGCTCTCTAGTCAAGCCAACATCGCGGGCTACAAAGCCGTCATGCTGGCGGCAGACAAATACCAACGTTTCTTCCCCATGTTGATGACAGCGGCGGGCACGGTCAAGGCCGCACGCGTGGTCATCCTCGGTGTGGGCGTGGCGGGCTTGCAAGCCATTGCCACCGCCAAACGTTTGGGCGCGGTGATTGAAGCCACCGATGTGCGCCCCAGCGTGAAAGAGCAAGTGGAGTCACTCGGTGCGAAGTTCATCGACGTGCCGTTTGAAAGCCAAGACGAAAAAGATGCCGCCGAAGGCGTGGGCGGTTATGCCCGTCCTATGCCACAAAGCTGGCTCGACCGACAAAAGGTGGAAGTGGCCAAGCGCGTGGCGTTGGCCGACATCGTTATCACCACGGCTTTGATTCCGGGGCGTGCCGCGCCAGTGCTGGTCACCGAAGACATGGTCAAAGCCATGAAGCCAGGCGCAGTCATCATTGACATCGCCGCAGGCAAAGGCGCCGATGGCGTGGGCGGCAATTGCCCACTCACCGAAGCAGGTAAGACCGTCATGAAGCATGGCGTGACGATTGTGGGTGAGACCAATTTGCCCGCCTTGGTCGCAGCAGATGCGAGTGCGCTGTATGCCCGCAACGTGCTCGACTTCCTAAAACTCGTCATCAACAAAGAAGGCGCGTTGCACATCGACCTAGAAGATGACATCGTGGCCGCCTGTCTTGTCACCCGCGATGGCGCGGTGGTGAAGAAATAAAAACGAGGAATATCAAAACATGGATGCAGTTTCCCCCACCCTCGTCAACCTGATTATTTTTGTGCTCGCCATTTACGTGGGCTATCACGTGGTGTGGACGGTGACGCCTGCGCTGCACACGCCGTTGATGGCTGTGACCAACGCCATCTCTGCCATCGTCATCGTGGGTGCCATGCTCGCAGCTGCGATGACCGAAACCACGTTGGGCAAAACCATGGGCGTGCTCGCAGTGGCCTTGGCTGCGGTCAACGTGTTTGGCGGCTTCATGGTCACGCGCCGCATGTTGGAAATGTTCAGAAAAAAAGACAAGTCTGCTAAAGCAGCAGCAGGAGACAAAGCATGAACATGGACTTTGTTTCAATGAATCTCGTCACCCTGATGTACTTGGTGGCCAGTGTGTGTTTCATTCAAGCGCTCAAAGGTTTAAGCCATCCCACCACATCGATTCGCGGCAACGTGTTTGGCATGACGGGCATGACGATTGCGGTGCTCACAACAGCCGCATTGATTGTCAAGTTGTCGGGCTCCAGCATGGGTATGGGCTGGGTTTTGGCGGGCCTTGTGGTCGGCGGCGGCGCTGGCACGATCATGGCGCAACGCGTTGAAATGACCAAGATGCCTGAGCTGGTGGCCTTCATGCACAGCATGATTGGTTTGGCGGCGGTGTTCATCGGTGTGGCCGCCGTGGCAGAGCCTTGGGCCTTTGGCATCACGGCTGCGCCTCAAGAGGTGGTGACCAAGGTGCAAACCGCATCTGGCATGGTTATCACTGAAATGATGCAGCGCTTCCCCATCCCCGCGGGTAACCGTTTGGAGTTGTTCCTCGGTGCGGCGATTGGTGCCATCACCTTCAGTGGCTCCGTGATTGCGTTTGGCAAGCTCTCAGGTAAATACAAATTTCGTTTGTTCCAAGGCACGCCCGTGAGCTTTACGGGGCAACACATGCTCAACCTGGTGTTGGGTTTGGTTACCGTTGGATTGGGTTTGATGTTTGTCGCGACTGAGAGCTGGACTGCTTTCTTCGCCATGTTGGCACTGTCGTTTGTGATGGGCGTGCTCATCATCATTCCGATTGGTGGTGCAGACATGCCGGTGGTGGTGTCCATGCTCAACAGCTATTCGGGCTGGGCGGCAGCGGGCATTGGCTTCTCGCTCAACAACAGCATGCTCATCATTGCGGGCTCGTTGGTGGGTAGCTCGGGCGCGATTCTGAGTTACATCATGTGTAAGGCGATGAACCGCTCGTTCTTCAGCGTCATCTTGGGTGGCTTTGGTGCAGAGGCAGTCACGGCAGTCGCCGGTGCGCAAGAACAACGTCCTGTGAAGAGTGGCAGCGCCGATGACGCAGCCTACATTTTGGCCAATGCCGAGTCCGTTGTCATCGTGCCTGGCTATGGTTTGGCGGTGGCGCGTGCGCAGCATGCGGTGAATGAGTTGGCCGAGAAGCTGATGCACAAAGGCATCAGCGTGAAGTATGCGATTCACCCTGTCGCAGGCCGTATGCCCGGCCACATGAACGTGCTGCTGGCTGAGGCCGAAGTGCCCTACGACCAAGTGTTTGAGATGGAAGACATCAATGGCGAATTTGGCCAAGTGGATGTGGCCATCGTTTTGGGTGCGAACGACGTGGTGAACCCCGCCGCGTTGGAGAAAGGCAGCTCAATTTACGGCATGCCGATTTTGGAGGCTTACAAAGCCAAGACCGTGATCGTGAACAAACGCTCCATGGCTTCGGGCTATGCGGGCTTAGACAACGAATTGTTTTATATGGACAAGACCATGATGGTGTTTGGAGATGCCAAGAAAGTGGTTGAAGATATGGTGAAAGCGATCGAATGAACTCCACAATGAAACCTTGGCTAAGCGCCTACCCAGAGGGCGTGCCTGCAGAAATTGACACCACCGCGTACAGCTCGTTGGTGGACTTGATGCAAGAAAGCTTTCGCCTATACGGCGATCGCACCGCTTTCAGTTTCTTGGGTAAGGGGCTGACCTACAAAGAACTTGACCGTTTGAGCCAAGTGTTTGCCGCCTATTTGCAAAGTCTAGGTCTGGTATTTGGTGACCGTGTGGCCATCATGTTGCCCAATGTGCTGCAGTACCCCATTGCTGTAGCGGCCGTGTTGCGTGCGGGTTTTGTGGTGGTCAACATCAACCCGCTTTACACGGCTCGTGAGTTAGAGGCTCAGCTCAAAGACTCAGATGCCAAAGCCATCGTGGTCCTCGAGAACTTCGGCGCGACTTTGCAAGAGTGCCTGGCCCGTACCCCTGTGAAGCATGTGGTGTTGTGCGCGATGGGCGATCGCCTAGGTTTGCTCAAAGGCATGGTGGTCAACCATGTGGTGCGCAAAGTTAAAAAAATGGTGCCTGCATTTGAGTTGCCCACCGCCGTTCGATTCAATGATGCGTTGGCGGTCGGCGAGGGTTGCACGTTGACGTCCCCTGAGATCCATGGCGATGACTTGGCGGTGTTGCAATACACCGGCGGCACCACCGGCGTAGCGAAAGGTGCGGAGCTATTGCATCGCAATGTAATGGCCAATATGTTGCAAGCGTCGGCGTGGTTTCAGCCTGCACTCAAACGGATTCCGTCTCACGAGATTCCGACCTTTATTTGCCCGCTGCCGCTGTATCACATCTTCGCGTTCACGCTCAACATCATGGCGTGTATGCGCATGGGCGGGTGCTCGGTGCTCATCCCCAACCCGCGTGATTTGCCCGCGGTGTTCAAAGAGATCAGCAAGCATCGCTTCCATGTCTTCCCTGCGGTGAATACTTTGTTCAACGCCTTGGCCAACCACCCCGATTTCAACAAAGTGGATTGGTCGCATTTGGTGGTGTCCGTTGGCGGCGGCATGGCCGTGCAAGGTCCGGTTGCCAAGTTGTGGCTTGAGAAAACAGGTTGTCCTATTTGCGAAGCCTATGGTTTGTCTGAAACCAGCCCTGCCGCGAGTGGTAACCCCGTGACCAACAAAGCCTTCAATGGCTCGATTGGTGTGCCGTTGCCCAGCACCGACATGAAGATCATCGACGATGAGGGCAACGAAGCACCGATTGGAACGCCCGGTGAGATTGCCATTCGTGGGCCGCAAGTGATGGCCGGTTATTGGCAGCGTCCCGACGAAACCGCCCGTGTGATGACCGCCGATGGTTTCTTCAAATCGGGCGATGTGGGGGTGATGGACGAACGCGGGTTCTTCCGCATCGTGGACCGCAAGAAAGACATGATCTTGGTGAGTGGTTTCAACGTCTATCCCAATGAGGTGGAAGAGGTGGTAGCCGGTTTGTCTGGTGTCATGGAGTGTGCAGTGATTGGCATTCCCGACGAACGTTCAGGCGAAGCAGTCAAGCTGGTGGTGGTCAAGAAAGACCCCGCATTGACCGAAACGCAAGTGTTGGAACATTGCCGTCACAACCTCACTGGCTACAAGATGCCACGCGTGGTGGAGTTCCGTACCGAGTTGCCTAAAACGCCTGTTGGCAAAGTGCTGCGCCGCGAACTGCGCGACAAAAACCCAGCATGAGTCGCATCGCGCTGGTCAGCGCCATGCACGAAGAGCTGGCCGCTGTGCTGGCTCGCATGCCCGACGAGCAAAAAACGGTTGTTGCTGGTCGTGAGTTTTGGGTGGGGCATTGGCATGGCCACGAGGTGGTGGCCGTGCTCTCTCGCATCGGCAAGGTGGCCGCAGCCACCACCGCTACAACCCTGATTGAACGTTTCGGCGTGAGCCGCATGGTCTTTACCGGCGTGGCAGGTGGCTTAGCGCCACAGGTTAATGTCGGCGATGTCGTAGTGGCGCGTGAATTCATTCAGCATGACATGGATGCATCACCTTTGTTCCCACGTCACGAAGTACCGCTAACAGGCATGACACGCTTTCAAGCCGACCCCACGTTGAGCGATGCTTTGGCAGCTGCGGCACCTTTGGCCATGCAAGACATGCTGGCGACATTGCCTACATCCCAGTGGCTCAACTTAGATTTACCCAACGCCCAAGTGCACCAAGGCTTGATTGCTAGTGGCGACCGCTTTGTGTCACAAACCGTGGAAAGCCAAGCCTTGCAGCGTGAGCTGCCCGATGCGTTGGCTGTAGAGATGGAATGCGCCGCCATGGCGCAGGTCTGCTACGACTATGGTGTGCCCTTGGCGGCCGTACGCACCATTTCAGACCGCGCCGATGATGCGGCGCATGTCGACTTTCCGCGTTTCATTCAAAGCATCGCCAGTCGCTACAGCGTGGCAGTGCTGGATCGCTTGCTGTCTTCGCTTGCGGTTTGACTATTTGAGCCAACCGCGTTTGCGGAAGTACCACATGGGTACCAAGGCGCTGGCAATCATCAAGCCCAGTGCGTAGGGGTAGCCCCAGGTTTTGTCGAGCTCAGGCATGAATTGGAAGTTCATGCCGTAGATGCTGGCAATCAAGGTGGGCGGCAGCAAGGCCACGCTGGCCACCGAGAAGATCTTGATGATCTTGTTCTGGTTGATGTTGATGAAACCTACGGTCGCGTCCATCAAGAAGTTGATCTTGTCGAACAAGAAAGCTGTGTGGTTATCGAGTGATTCAATGTCACGCAAGATTTGACGGGCTTCTTCAAACTGGTCAGCGTTGAGCATGCGCGAGCGCATCATGAAGCTCACGGCGCGGCGGGTGTCCATCACGTTGCGGCGAATGCGACCGTTCAAGTCTTCCTGACGGGCGATGGCGCCCAGCACGTCACCGGCCAATTCGTCGGTCACATCTTCGGACAGCACCAGCTTGCCCGCTTTCTCGAGCTGGTCGTAAATGCCTTCGAGGGTGTCGGCTGAGTATTCGGCGTCGGCGTCAAACAGTTTGAGTAAAACGTCTTTGTCGTCCTCAATCAAACCAGGTGCCCGGCGGGCGCGCATGCGCAGCAGGCGGAACACGGGCACGTCTTCATCGTGAATCGAGAACAACACGCCACGGCTGCGCAGCGAGGCGTTGTTTTGGTTCAAGATGAATGCCACGCGCACGGTGCGGGGTTCGTCTTCGTCTGCAATCAGAAAGTCGCTACGGATGTGAAGCTCGCCGTTGTCTTCTTCGTAGAACCGGGCAGATTCCTCGATGTCCTCGTCCATTGCATCTTCGGGAATGGACAGTTCGTAGTACTGCTTGATCCAGCGTTTTTCCTCAAGCGTGGGCGCTTCGAGGTCAACCCAGATGGGTTGGAATTTGGAGAGTTCTTCCAGCGACTCGATCTCTTCTTGGAAGAGACGACCGTTGGCCAGCGTGAAGATGTTGAGCATGGCAGTCCTTGCGCGTGGGGCACAGAAATTCGAAAAGTAAAAAATGCAGCTTTCGAATTTGCGTGGCGCTTGGGAGGCCTGATGCAATCCGAAAGCTACCGACTAGGGTAGGTTTCCAAGGAGAGAGCTCCGCTGTTGATATGCATCAGATTATCGCACTGCCTCAGCCTAGCCTAAGGGTTTCCCGTAGTGCGTTTTTAAATGGATTTTGAGCTGTACCCATTGCCTTTTTTCAAACAGGGGCGCATAGTGAAAGCGCTAACTCAATGGAGGTTTTTATGAACTTGACGATCAGTGGACACCATCTGGAAGTAACCCCCGCCTTGCGCACCTATGTGACAGGCAAACTAGACCGCATTACCCGACATTTCGATCAGGTGGTTGACGTGAAGGTGCTGCTCAGCATTGAAAACCAAACAGAAAAAGAACGTCGCCAAAAGGCTGAATGCAATATTCATGTCAAAGGCAGCGACATGTTTGCCGAAAGCGCACATGAAGATATGTATGCAGCCGTGGACGAATTGGTTGATAAATTAGACCGCCAAGTGGTTCGGCACAAAGACCGCCTTCAAAATCACCACCATGAGAGCCCCAAGCGTCTAATGTGATCTTTTGAAAGCTTCTCAAAACCGCCGGAATCCGGCGGTTTTGTCGTTTCTGACCTTGTTATTTTGAGGGTGCATAATCTGCGCTCAACCATGAACCGCCTAGCTTCCATTCTTCCTGCTGCACAAGTTCTTGTGCAAGTCGAGGTCACCAGTAAAAAGCGCGCCTTTGAAGAGGCGGGCTTGTTGTTTGAGGGCCTGCATGGCCTCAACCGCGCGTTGGTGGCTGAGAGCTTGTTTGCGCGTGAGCGTTTGGGCTCTACTGGTTTAGGACATGGTGTAGCGATTCCGCATGGCCGTATCAAAGGCTTGAAGTCGCCCATGGCGGCTGTATTCCAGCTTGAAAAAGCAATTGGCTTTGATGCGCCAGACGAGCAACCTGTGAGCTTGTTGATCTTTTTGTTGGTGCCTGAAGCATCCACACAAAAGCATTTGGAAATCTTGTCGGAGATTGCCGAGTTGCTTAGCGATACGGGCTTGCGCGAAAAAATCAAAACCTGTGGTGATGCGGAGGAACTCCACCGCATCATCTCGACCTGGAACGCGGTGCAGCCGTGAGGCCTTCCGTCATCAGCGCGGATGTGCTGTTCGAAGCCTTTCGCGGCCGACTGCGCTGGGAATGGATTGCTGGCTTAGGCGCCTCCGAGCGTCATTTTGACGAAGTTGCCGTGCGCAGCGCCCGCTCAGGTGCAGACTTGGTGGGCTACCTCAACTACATCCATCCCTACCGCGTGCAAGTGATGGGCGAGCGCGAAGCCAATTACGTGAGCAAGGCTACGCCCGAAGATTGCGCGCGTCGCATTGCACGCATCGTCACCTTGGAACCCCCTATGTTGGTGTTGGCCGATGGCCAGCAACCTTCCGAGGCGTTGGTGTCCATGTGTGAGCGGGCGCAGATCCCCTTGTTTGCGACGCACGAATCTGCCGCGTTTGTCATTGACTTGCTGCGCGCTTATTTGTCCAAACACTTCGCCGATCGCACCACCATGCACGGCGTGTTCATGGACATTTTGGGCTTGGGTGTGATGATCACCGGCGAGTCTGGCTTAGGCAAAAGCGAGCTGGGCTTAGAGTTGATTTCACGTGGCAACGGCTTGGTGGCCGACGATGCGGTCGATTTGTACCGCATCAACCAAACCACCATCGAAGGCCGCTGCCCCGAGTTGCTGCAAAACTTGCTGGAAGTGCGCGGCATTGGTTTGCTCGACATCCGTGCCATCTTTGGCGAAACCGCTGTACGCCGCAAGATGCGCCTGAAACTCATCGTGCATTTGGTACGCAAAGAAACCCTAGAGCGCGACTACGAGCGCTTACCCCACGAGCCCCTCACCCAAGACGTGCTGGGCGTGCCCGTGCGCAAGGTGGTGATTCAAGTGGTGGCGGGCCGAAACATCGCGGTGTTGGTGGAAGCGGCAGTGCGCAACTCAATTTTGCAGTTGCGTGGTGTCGACACTTACCAAGAATTCATTGCGCGCCATCAGCGCGCCATGTCGCAAGGCTAAGCCTTACTTGCCCGCGGGGCGGTGTTCGCAGTTCTTTTTCACGCAGTGGGCATACAGACTGAGTGCATGGTCTGCAATCTCAAACCCATGGCGCTTGGCCACTTTGACCTGCAGAGATTCGATTTCTTCGTCGTGAAACTCTTCCACGCGCCCGCAGTCTAGGCACACCAAATGGTCGTGGTGTTCGCCTTCATTGAGTTCATACACCGCACGCTCGCTCTCAAAGTGGCTGCGTTTCAAAATGTCGGCCTGCTCAAACTGCATCAACACGCGGTAGACCGTGGCAATGCCAATGTCCATGTTTTGCAGCAGCAAATGGCGATACACATCTTCTGCCGTCATGTGGCGTTGGGTGCCTTGTTGGAAAAGCTCCAAAATTTTCAGGCGAGGCGCGGTGGCCTTGAGGCCAATGCTTTTGAGGTCGTCTGGATGTGCCATTTTTTCTTTCACTCGGCAGTGGAAACAGGCCCACCGCTACAATGAATGAATCATAGCCTCAGCGCCTCATTCGGCCTTTCACACCATGTTTGAATCCTGTCGAAATGCCCCAGAATTTTTGCCTCAGCAACGGCGCTTCGTTGTCCTTGCTTGCGTGGTCGCGGGCCTAGGGCTCACGGCTTGTTCGAGCAACCTGATTTACAAGCCCGAGGTCGTGCAAGGCAACTTTGTCTCGCGCGAGCAAGTGCAAGCCTTGCGTGCTGGCATGCCGCGCCAAGCGGTGCGCGATGTGCTGGGTACACCGTTGGTCACCAGCTTGTTCCATGCAGATCGTTGGGATTACGCCTTCACCATTCGCCGTCAAGGTTCTGAGCCACAACAACGCCGCTTCAGCGTGTTCTTCAAAGGCGATGGACTTGATCGCATTGAAGGCGATCCATTGCCCACCGAAGCTGAGTTTGCGGCCAAGCTCGACAACCGTCGCCCGCCCACCAAGTTGCCAGAACTCAAAGCCACCGAGGCTGATTTGGCCAAGTTCCCTGCCAAGCCTGCATCTGCTGCAGGCGCCGCTCAGTCTGCCGCACCTGCTGGCCCTGTTTCTTACCCGCCGCTTGAAAACGCGGCTCGTTGATTATTGAAAGCGCCGATACACCATGGCCCAATCTCCTGATATTTTGAAAATTGCTATCGCTGGTGCCAGCGGCCGCATGGGCCACATGCTGATTGAGGCTGTGCGCAACGACCCCACATGCCAGTTGTCTGGCGCTTTGGACGTGCCCTCTAGCCCCGGCATTGGCAACGACGCCACTGGCTTCTTGGGTCAAGCCAGCGGCGTGAACATCGAGGCTGATGTGCGCAAAGGCTTGCAAAACAGCCATGTGTTGATTGACTTCACACGTCCCGAAGGCACGCTGGCGCATTTGAAGATTTGCCGCGAGTTGGGCGTCAAGCTCGTCATTGGTACCACGGGTTTTACCGACGAGCAAAAAGCAGAAATCGCCGAGGCGGCCAAAGACGTCGCCATCGTCATGGCGCCCAACATGAGTGTGGGTGTCAACGTGACTTTGAAGCTCTTGCAAATGGCGGCACAAGCCATGCCCACAGGCTACGACATTGAGATCATCGAAGCGCACCACCGCCACAAAGTGGATGCGCCTTCGGGCACCGCTTTGAAAATGGGCGAGGTGATTGCGGATGCCATCGGTCGCGACCTCAAAGACTGCGCCGTGTATGAGCGCTACGGCCACACTGGCGAGCGTGACCCATCAACCATTGGCTTCTCCACCATCCGTGGCGGCGACATTGTGGGCGACCACACCGTGTTGTTCGCTGGCATTGGTGAACGCATTGAAATCACACACAAGTCGTCAAGCCGTGCGACGTACGCGCAAGGCAGCTTGCGTGCCGCGAGCTTCTTGGCAGGCAAAAACAAAGGCTTGTTCGACATGTTTGACGTGTTGAACCTGCGCTGATCGCCATGGAGCTTTTTGCAACCGTGTTTGAAGGCGATGCGCTCAGCATCACGCTGGCCTTGGCTTTGTTGGCCATGTCGGTGGCCAGCTGGACGGTGATTTTTTATAAGGCTTGGTTGCTGCATCGCGTGAGTGCAGATGTGGCCCATGGCAAAGCTGCCTTCTGGCAAGCGCGTGATGTGGCTCAGGCTTTGCAAGCCTTGGCATCTGTCGATCGTTCAGTGGTTTTGCTGCCGCTGGCACAGGCCAACCAGCAGTTGATGCCTGGTACCTTGGGTGCGCAAGGCGATGTATCCGCCCAGCGCACCCGCGTGTTGCGCGATGCTTTGCATGGCGTGTTGCATCGTTTGCAATCGGGTCAAGTGTTGTTAGCCACGGTGGGTTCCACCGCGCCGTTTGTGGGTTTGCTCGGCACCGTGTGGGGCATTTATCACGCGCTCACTGGCATCGCTACCGCAGGTCAGCTGACCATCGAACGTGTGGCTGGCCCCGTGGGCGAGGCCTTGGTCATGACGGCTGCGGGCTTGGCTGTGGCCTTGCCAGCTGTCTTGGCTTTTAACGTGATGGGCCGCGTGATCAACCGCTTGGAGCAAGAGCTGGAAGGCTTTGCCCACGACCTGCGAGAGCTCTGATGGCTTTCGGACGTTTTGAGCGCACACCGGGCCAAACGCCCATGAGCGACATCAACGTCACCCCCTTGGTTGACGTGATGATGGTGTTGTTGGTCATTTTCATCATCACCGCTCCCTTGATGGTCAGTGCCTTGAAGCTTGATTTGCCCAAAACCGAGGGCGCGCAGGCCAGTAACGCACCGCCGCGCTTTGTCAAACTCAGCATCGACGCCAAAGGTGTGGTGTATCTCGACGACAAAGCGACCTCGCTAGATGACCTCAAACGCAGCCTCAACGCCCAAGCCTCCAAGGCCTTGGCTGTCGCGCATGGCGAATTGCCCGAACTCCAGCTGCGCGCCGACGAGCGCGTGCCCTACGGCAAAGTGGTCGAAGTCATGGGTCTCGCCCAGCAAGCGGGCATGAACCGCATTGGCTTTGTGACCGAGCGCAAACAAGCCGTTACCACGCCTTAATTAGCCTCGTCCTCATTCACGGATCGTTACCTTCTTCGCGATCCTAATTGGTCTCAAACCAAGGCCTAAAATCAGAACATTCCTAGCCTTTGTTTGAAGGCGCTGCCTCGCGACCCCTGCGGGGGTTCTCTGACTGATTCCATGCAAGACAAATACAACCACACCGAGGTCGAACGTGCCGTTCAGGCCGCTTGGACCCAAGCTGACGCCTACCGCGTGACCGAAGACGCGTCCAAGAAAAAGTTTTACGCCTGCTCCATGCTGCCTTACCCCAGCGGCAAGCTGCACATGGGTCATGTGCGCAACTACACCATCAATGACATGCTCACGCGCAACCTGCGCATGAAGGGCTTCAACGTTTTGATGCCCATGGGCTGGGACGCATTTGGTTTGCCCGCTGAAAACGCCGCGCTCAAAAACGGTGTGCCACCTGCCAAGTGGACGTATGAAAACATCGCCTACATGAAGAAGCAAATGCAGGCGATGGGCTTGGCCATCGATTGGTCACGCGAAGTGGCCACCTGCGACCCGACGTATTACAAGTGGAACCAATGGCTCTTTTTGAAGATGCTCGAAAAAGGCATCGCTTACCGCAAGACCCAAGTGGTGAACTGGGACCCAGTCGACCAAACCGTGTTGGCCAACGAGCAAGTGATTGATGGCAAAGGCTGGCGCACGGGCGCACCGGTTGAGAAGCGCGAAATTCCAGGCTATTACTTGAACATCACCCAATATGCGCCCGAGCTGTTGGAGCATGTGCAAATGGGCAACGACAAAGCCACTTTGAATGGCTGGCCTGACAAAGTGCGCTTGATGCAAGAGAACTGGATTGGCAAGTCTGAGGGCGTGCGCTTTGCGTTCACCCACGACATTGCAGGTGCAGATGGCGCGTTGATCGGCGACGGCAAGATGTATGTGTTCACCACACGCGCCGACACCATCATGGGCGTCACATTCTGTGCAGTGGCTGCTGAGCATCCGCTGGCGCTGCATGCTGCGGCAAGCAACCCCGCCATGGCTGCATTCCTCGAAGAATGCAAGAGCGGCGGCACGACCGAAGCTGAGCTTGCCACGCAAGAGAAAAAGGGCATGCCCACGGACCTGTTCGTCACGCACCCACTGACCGGCGCGAAGGTTGAAGTTTGGGTGGGCAACTACGTGCTCATGTCATACGGTGATGGCGCGGTCATGGGTGTGCCTGCGCACGACGAGCGTGACTTTGCGTTTGCATTGAAATACGACTTGCCGATCAAGCAAGTGGTGTCGGTCAAAGACCAAGCGTTCAACGACAAAGAGTGGCAAGAGTGGTACGGCGACAAGCAGAGCTGCGTGTGCATCAACTCTGGCGAACTCGATGGCTTGAACCAAAAATCTGCTGTTAACAAAGTAGCCGAGCTGCTCGCTGCCAAAGGCCTCGGCGAAAAGAAAACCACCTGGCGTTTACGCGACTGGGGCATCAGCCGCCAGCGCTATTGGGGTACCCCAATCCCAATCATCCATTGCGACGAACACGGCGCAGTTCCCGTGCCCGAAAAAGATTTGCCCGTGGTGCTGCCGCAAGACTGCATCCCAGATGGTTCTGGCAATCCATTGCACAAGCACGAAGGTTTCCATGCGGGTGTGACTTGCCCGGTGTGCGGCAAAGCAGCCCGCCGCGAGACCGACACGATGGACACGTTTGTGGATTCGTCGTGGTACTTCATGCGCTATTGCGACCCAACCAACACGGATGCAATGGTGGCTGAGGGCGCGCAGTACTGGGCGCCGATGGACCAATACATTGGCGGCATTGAGCACGCGATTTTGCATTTGCTCTACGCACGTTTCTGGACCAAAGTCATGCGCGACATGGGCCTGGTCAAAGTGGACGAGCCCTTCACCAAGCTGCTCACGCAAGGCATGGTGCTCAACCACATTTACTCACGCCGCACGGCCAAAGGTGGCAAAGATTATTTCTGGCCACACGATGTCGAGCATGTGCTGGACGACGCAGGCAAAGTGGTGGGCGCCAAGCTCAAAAACGCGGCCGACAGCAGCGACGGCAAATTGCCCGTGGGCACCGCCATCGACTACGAAGGCGTGGGCACCATGTCCAAGTCCAAGAACAACGGCGTGGACCCGCAAGACCTGATCGAGCGCTACGGCGCAGACACCGCGCGTCTGTACACCATGTTCACCGCGCCGCCCGAAGCCACGCTGGAGTGGAACGATGCGGCGGTGGAAGGCAGTTACCGCTTCTTGCGCCGCGTGTGGAACTTTGCGCACAAGCATGAAGCCACACTCAAGGCTGCCACCGCTGGCAACTTGAGTGCGGCCAAGCCACGCAAAGAAGCTGCTGACCTGCGCCGCGAAATGCACGTGGTCTTGAAGCAAGTCAGCTACGACTACGACCGCATGCAATACAACACCGTGGTGTCGGGCTGCATGAAGTTGCTCAATGCTTTGGAAGACTTCAAAACCGATGGCAGCGATGGCGATAACGCTGTGCTGTGCGAAGGCGTGTCTGTTTTGCTGCGCATGCTCTACCCAGCTTGTCCGCATATCACGGCCAATTTGTGGATCGAATTGGGTTATGCAGCCCGCTTGGGTGACTTGCTCGATACCGCATGGCCTGAAGTGGACGAGAGCGCCTTGCAACGCGATGAGTTAGAACTCATGCTGCAAATCAACGGCAAGTTGCGTGGCGCAGTTACAGTCAGTGCCACAGCGAGCAAAGAGCAAATCGAGCAGGCTGCTTTGGCCACCGAAGCCTTCATCAAGCAAGCCAATGGTGCTGCACCGAAGAAGGTCATCGTCGTGCCCGGCCGCTTGGTCAATATCGTGGTTTAAAGGTTCCATCATGACTACGCGCCGCTCATTGCTGATGTCCTCCTTGCTCGCCACGGGGTTGGTCGGGTGTGGTTTTGAGTTGCGCAAAGCGCCCAATTACGCGTTCAACACCTTGTACAGCTCTATCCCTGTGGTCTCACCTTTTGGTGCCAAGCTCAAGCGCAGTTTGGAGTCTTCGGGTCAAGTCGAAGTGATCAATGATGCGCGTCAAATTGAGCGCGCACAGGTCATCTTTGATCAGTTGTTTGAGTTGCGTGAGAAGGTGGTGGTGGGGCGCACCTCAACA
Source organism: Limnohabitans sp. TS-CS-82 (assembly GCF_002943475.1). Classification (NCBI taxonomy): domain Bacteria; kingdom Pseudomonadati; phylum Pseudomonadota; class Betaproteobacteria; order Burkholderiales; family Comamonadaceae; genus Limnohabitans; species Limnohabitans sp. TS-CS-82. Next base: position 90,511 of record NZ_PTQX01000013.1, read on the forward strand.
GGTGCCATTCGTGAATTTCAATTGCGCTATCGCTATCGCTTTCGACTGCGCAGCCGCAATGGCACAGAGTTGATTCCCGATACAGAAATCATGCTCACGCGTGACATCAACTTCAATGAAACTGGCGCTTTGTCAAAAGAGTCGGAAGAGGCTTTGCTTTACCGTGACATGGAAAACGACTTGGTGCTTCAAATTCAACGTCGCTTGGCCGCCGTGCGCCAACTCTGAGCATGCAAGTCGCTAGCGCTCAATTTGCCAATCACCTGCAAGCGCAGGCGAGCAAAGGCTTGCGTAGCCTCTACACCTTTCACGGGGATGAGCCGCTGCTGCAACAAGAGGCGCTCGATGCGTTGCGTAACACCGCACGCGCGCAGGGTTACACCGAGCGCAGTGTGTACACCGTGGCAGGTGCACATTTTGATTGGGGCGAAGTGCTGGCCGCAGGTGGTTCTATGAGTTTGTTTGCAGACAAACAGCTCATTGAAATCCGCATTCCCTCGGGCAAGCCCGGCAAAGAAGGCAGCACAGCCTTGCAGCAAATTGCTGAACTGGCCGTGGGCAATGACAGCACCCTCACCGTCGTGCTATTGCCCCGTCTGGACAAAGCCACGAAGAGTTCGGCTTGGTTCAGCGCCTTAGAGAACAACGGCATCAGCGTGCAGGTCGACCCCGTTGAGCGCCACGCTTTGCCCACGTGGATTGCACAGCGCTTGGGCGCGCAACAACAACGTGTAGCCTCTGGCGAAGCGGGTCAACACACCTTGCAGTTTTTCGCCGATCGTGTGGAAGGCAACCTGTTGGCCGCGCACCAGGAAATTCAAAAGCTCGCCCTCTTGTACCCAGAAGGTGAATTGAGCTTTGAGCAAGTCGAACGTGCCGTGTTGAACGTGGCGCGTTACGACGTGTTCAAACTCTCAGAGGCCGTGCTCAGTGGTCAGCCCCTGCGCGTGCAACGCATGCTCGATGGCTTGAAGGCCGAGGGTGAGGCCGAGGTGTTGGTGCACTACACGCTGGCCGAAGAAATCCGTGCCTTGAAGCGCGTCAAAGATGCTGTGGCTTCGGGTAAGGCTTTGCCTATGGCTCTGCGCGAGCAGCGCATTTGGGGTCCGCGTGAGCGTTTGTTTGAACGCGTGTTGCCGCGCTTGAGTGTGGGCATGCTTGAAAAATTGTTGCAGTCGGCCCATCAGGTCGACGGCATTGTCAAAGGTTTGAAAACGCCAGAATGGCCTGCTGATAACTGGCAGGCCCTGCACCGTTTGGCCATGCGTTTGTGCCGCGCTTGTATGCCGCGCAACGCTTAATTAGGAAGATACACATGACGACTCTCAATGTTGCCGATCACATGCACGCGCTGGGCGCACAAGCCAAAGCCGCGTCTGCGCAAATGGCCAAAGCCTCTGCAGCGGTCAAAAGCGCCGCTCTGCGCAAGCTCGCTGCTTTGCTGCGCGAAAACATTGACGCCTTGCAAATTGACAACGCGAAAGACATTGAGCGTGCCATCGCTGCAGGCCTCGATGCCCCCATGGTGGACCGCTTGAAGCTCACGCCCAAAGTATTGGAAACCTGCGCACAAGGCTGCGAACAACTCGCGACCATGCCTGATGTGATTGGTGAAATCATTGGCATGAAGCAGCAGCCCAGCGGTATTCGCGTGGGTCAAATGCGCGTGCCACTAGGTGTGTTCGGCATGATTTTCGAAAGCCGTCCCAACGTGACGATTGAAGCTGCATCGCTCTCTATCAAGAGTGGCAATGCTTGCATCTTGCGCGGCGGTTCAGAGGCGATTGACTCTAATAAAGCCTTGGCCAAGTTGGTGCAGCAAGCCTTGATCGAAAGCGGCTTGCCCACAGACGCTGTGCAACTGGTGCAAACCACCGACCGCGAAGCTGTGGGTCACCTCATTGCCATGCCTGAGTTTGTGGACGTCATCATTCCGCGCGGCGGCAAGGGCTTGATTGAGCGCATCAGCCGTGAGGCCAAAGTACCCGTCATCAAACACCTGGACGGCAACTGCCACACCTATGTGGACGATCCTTGCGACATGGCCATGGCGGTGACCGTGGCGGACAACGCCAAGACCCAAAAGTACAGCCCTTGCAACGCCAGCGAAAGCTTGCTGGTGGCGCGTGGTGTGGCAGCGGAGTTTTTGCCCAAGATTGGCGCGATCTATGCTGCCAAAGGCGTGGAGATGCGTTGCTGTCCAGTGGCCAAAGCCATCCTCACGCAAGTCAAAGGTGCCAACCTTAAAGACGCGACTGAGCAAGATTGGTTTGAAGAGTATTTGGGCCCCATCATCAGCATCAAAGTGGTAGAAGGTTTGGACGCGGCGATTGCGCACATCAACCACTATTCCAGCCACCACACAGAATCCATCCTCACGCGTGACCACATGCACGCCCAACGCTTTTTGCGCGAGGTAGATTCATCTAGCGTGATGGTCAATGCCAGCACCCGCTTTGCAGATGGTTTTGAATATGGTTTGGGTGCTGAAATAGGCATTTCCACCGACAAATTCCATGCGCGTGGCCCTGTGGGCATCGAAGGCCTGACCTCGCTGAAATACGTGGTGCTGGGTCAGGGCGAAATTCGCGTTTGATGCAGCTGCGCTGCCAACTAAAAAGCCCCGAGGTAAATGCCTAGGGGCTTTTTAGATTTATTGACCTTGCGCTTGCTCAAATTTGGGAGATCGCGGACCTGGTAACAGCCCTCGGTTTCCTGTACTTAACAGGCGATGGTTGGTAATGCGTCCAATGCGATACCCAGGATCGCTTACAGAATTAGCAATCTGATTGATGATGCCTTGAATAAGCAAGCCGACTAAGCCGTTTTGGTTTTGCTTACCCTCCGCATCTGATGCGCTTGCCTTACCTTCCCATAGTGCGGTTCCGGTGCGCGTATCGATTAATGAGGCTTGCGCAGTGACCACGACATCACCACCCAAGAGTGCACTTGATGCGCCGTAGTTGGTGATGGTGATGTAAAGCGCTGCATCCGCACCAAAAATTTCATTCAGCTTTTTGGGCGATGCTTGGTGCATTTCGCCTGGGTTTTGCAAACCGTTTTCTTTGAAGGTTTGATCGACCAAGGCCACAGGAAAAACGTAATAACCCGCCTCGGCCAATGGCAATGTGGTCGAAGACATCACACTGTAGGTGGCGCGTAAGTCGGATGTGTTGTTCAGGGGCGGTAAGACCAAGATGGACTTGGGCTGGTGCTGACGAAATGCTGAGTAATCCACATCCGCCTGTTTTGTTGCACAACCTGTGAAGATCAACACAGTCGCCAACAGAGCCAAGAGTTTCAAATAACGTGACATACCAATCCTTTACTTTTTTACTTTGGCCAAGATGCGATCCATGTAAACCGCTGACTCTGGAAACAAAGTTTTTTCAGTTTGAAAGGACTGAACAGCTTGGTCACCTTTGCCGGTTTGGAAATACAAGTAGCCCAAATGCGCATGAAAGCCTGGTGGCACGGCTTTGTTTGTGCTGCGAGCTTTTTGATAATCTGCTTCTAGCTTTTCAATCTGTGCTTCGATGGGCGATTTGCCTGGGTCGTTGTAGAGTGAATAAACTTGGCTTTCGTAGTCGCCCCATTGATAAAGCGATTGTTTAGGCGCTGCGCAGCCCACAAGGGTAAACAGCAGCAGTGCACATAGGGTGTTTTGAATACGCATTTGGATTACCTCCGATTACTGAGCAGGTTTCCATTGACCGGATTCAACACCTTCGACCAAGCGATTGACCGCTTCACGAATAGCCAAATCGAGTACTTTGCCGTTCAGTGTGGAGTCGTAGCTGGCCGTGCCGCCAAAGCCGATGACTTCCCGGTTTGACAGGGCGTATTCGCCAGCACCTTGGACCGAAAAAATCACTTCAGAAGTCACTGCATCAACCACGTTCAGACTCACTTTTGAGTAGGCAATTTGTGTTTTGCCGCGCCCCAAAATACCGAATAGCTGTTGGTCACCCACTTCTTTGCGACCAAATTCGGTCACGTCGCCCGTGATCACAAAATCAGCACCGCTGATTTTTTGTGTTTTACCTTTGAACTTGGCTTCTTGGCTGATTTCGCCCATGTTGTCGCGGTCAACCACTTTGAATCGGTTGGCTTGTTGCATGTGCGTGATCAAAATGGTTTTGGCTTGACCGCCCAAACGGTCGACGCCGTCTGAAAACAGACCGCGCATGAAGCTAGATCGGTTGTCAAACTTGCCAACCGCAACCGTACTTCTAGTGCCGCTGTAGCTGGTTTTTGCGGCGGTGACTTGTTGGGGGGTGACCGTCTGTGATGTTTCTGTGGCGCAGCCCGCTATGAACAGTGAAAAAGCACAAAAGACGGCGAGCAATGAAACCCGTGAAAAGCAACTCATTTGAATACCTTTGAATTATTTAAAAGCCAATAAGTATAAAACTATTACTATTAATTAAATATAAAGAAGGCGTAATTAACCGTTTGAGTCCTCTAAACAAAGGCAACTTATTTGCCTGCGGTGAAGGCCTAGAATTAGCCTCCACCTCCCAAGGACACCATGGTTCCTCACCTCATCACCGCCCTCAACGGCCCCATCAACGAACTTGAACAACGCATCCTCGATTCCATGCCCGCCATCGAGCGCTGGTTTCGTTTGGAATGGATGGAGCACACGCCTCCGTTCTATACCTCGGTTGATATTCGCAACGCAGGTTTCAAGCTTGCACCGGTAGACACCAACCTCTACCCAGGCGGCTGGAACAACCTCACGCCTGAGATGCTGCCCCTCGCGGTGCAAGCCGCCATGGCTGCGATTGAAAAAATCTGCCCCGAGGCTCGCAACCTGTTGTTGATTCCAGAGAACCACACACGCAACACCTTTTACTTGTCGAACGTGGCGCAGCTGCAGCGCATCTTCCACATGGCAGGGTTGAATGTGCGCGTGGGATCGATCAATCCCGAGATCAAAGAGAACACCACCATTAATTTGCCCAATGGCGACAGCGTCACGTTGGAGCCAGTGATTCGTGGCAAGCACCGCTTGGGGCTCAAAGATTTCGACCCTTGCACCATCTTGCTCAACAACGATTTGAGCGCTGGCATTCCCGGCATCTTGGAAGACTTGCACGAGCAACATCTACTGCCACCATTGCATGCGGGTTGGAGCGTGCGCCGAAAGAGCAAACACTTTGAGTGCTACGAAGAAGTGGCCAAGCGTTTTGGCAAGCTGCTGGGCATTGACCCATGGTTGATTAACCCCATGTTCAACCAGTGCGGCGAAGTGAACTTTGCCGAAGGCACAGGCATGGAGTGCTTGCAAACCAATGTGGACGCCTTGCTCACCAAGATCAAGCGCAAATACAAAGAGTACGGCATCAACGAAAAACCATTCGTCATCGTCAAAGCCGACAACGGCACTTACGGCATGGGCATCATGACCGTGCGCGATGTCAAAGACCTCGATGCACTCAACCGCAAAACACGCAACAAAATGAGCGTGGTCAAAGACGGTCAAGAGGTGAGCCAAGTCATCATCCAAGAAGGCGTGCTCACGCACGAGCGCTTGAACGATGCGGTGGCTGAACCTGTGGTCTACATGATGGACCGCTATGTGGTGGGCGGCTTCTACCGCGTGCATGCTGACCGTGGCGTGGACGAAAACTTGAACGCACCCGGTGCGAGCTTTGTACCGCTGGCTTTCGAGCAAAGCGCGCACACACCGCAGCCTGGCATGAAGCCCGGTGCGAGCACCCCCAACCGCTTTTACATGTATGGCGTCATTGGTCGTTTGGCCATGTTGGCTGCGAGCTATGAGCTCGAAGCCACCGATCCCGAAGCAGAAATTTACGACTGAGGTTAGTCATGGATCAACACGGTAAATCGTCGCTCGCGGCGCTCACCTTGGGCGCGATTGGCGTCGTTTATGGCGACATTGGCACCAGCGTGCTGTATGCGATGAAAGAAGTGTTTGGTTCTGGGCACGTGGAGTTCACGCCCGACAACATCTACGGCATTTTGTCTATCTTCTTTTGGACGCTGACTGTCATCGTGTCTATCAAGTATGTGGCCTTGGTGCTGCGTGCGGACAACCACGGTGAAGGTGGTTTGGTGGCCATGCTGGCCTTGGCTTCAATGGCCGTGAAAGACCGACCCGTGTTGCGTCAGCGCATGTTGATCGTGGGTATCTTCGGCACCTGTTTGTTTTATGGTGACGGTGTGATCACGCCCGCCATTTCGGTGCTGTCCGCGGTCGAAGGTTTGGAGGTGGTGTCACCCGCTTTTAAGAAGTATGTGATTCCAATCACGATCATCATTTTGTTTGGCCTCTTCGCCGTGCAAAAGCGAGGCACCAGTGGCATCGGTAAATTCTTCGGCCCGATCACAGTCGTGTGGTTTGCCGCTATTTCTGCTTTGGGGGTGTATCACATCGCCTCGCATCCAGAAATTTTGTGGGCGATCAGCCCACACTACGCTGTGATGTTCATGGTCAACGAGCCCAGCATCACTTTCCTGATTTTGGGTGCGGTGGTGTTGTGTGTGACGGGTGGCGAGGCTTTGTATGCCGACATGGGGCATTTTGGAAAGAAGCCCATTCGCATCGCCTGGTTCTTCGTCGTGATGCCGGCGTTAACGCTGAACTATTTTGGCCAAGGTGCTTTGTTGTTGAGCGATCCTACGGCGGTGGCCAACCCCTTCTTCAATATGGCACCTGATTGGTTGCTCGTGCCTCTGGTCGGGTTGGCGACGGCGGCGACGGTGATTGCTTCACAGGCTTTGATTTCTGGCGCGTTCAGTGTGACCAAACAAGTGGTGCAAATGGGATTTTTGCCACGCTTGCAAGTCCTCCACACCAGCGTCAAAGACACGGGGCAAATTTATATCCCGTTCGTGAACTGGGGCTTATTTGCTGTCATCGTGTTGGCAGTGATGATGTTCAAGTCGTCCAGCAATTTGGCAGCGGCCTACGGCATTGCGGTGTGTACAGACATGCTCATCACCACTGTGTTGACCTTCTTTGTGATTCACTACGGTTGGAAATACCCCTTCTGGTGGTGTTTAGCTGCCACAGGCTTTTTCTTTGTGGTGGATTTGGCTTTTTGGGCATCTAACTTGTTGAAGTTATTTGACGGCGGTTGGTTCCCCTTGTTGATCGCATCCGTCATCATGATGCTCATGCTCACATGGCGTGACGGCCGCGGCATTCTTTACGAGAAACGCAAAGAAGATGCATTGGATTTGACGAGCTTCTTAGAGGCCGTGTTTTTGTCACCTCCCACACGCGTGGAGGGCACGGCGGTGTTCTTGACCTCAGGCAAAGGCGCGGTGCCTAACGCCATGCTGCATAACTTGAAGCACAACAAAGTGCTGCACAAACAAAACTTGTTTGTGAACGTGCAAAACCATGAAGTGCCTTGGATTGAAGAAAAAGAGCGCCTTGAAATTACAGCGATTGGCAACGAATGTTGGCAGGTGGTGATTCACTATGGCTTCAAAGATGATCCTGATGTGCCAGGCGCTTTGAGTCATCTCAACGGCATGGGCTGTGAAGTCAGCCCCATGACCACCAGCTACTTCTTGTCGCGTGACAGCATCGTGCCCACCGTGGGCAGCGGCATGTCGGCTTGGCGTGAAAAACTGTTTGCACAAATGCACCTCAATGCCAGCTCCGCTGCCGACTTCTTGAACTTGCCTAGCAACTCCGTGGTGGAGCTGGGCAGCAAAATCGAAATCTAAAACCCATGCACATCCTTTTCGTCGCAGACCCGTTGTCGTCCTTCAAAATTTACAAGGACACCACGTTTGCGATGATGCGTGAGGCGCAGCTTCGCGGCCACCAAGTGCTGGCCTGCGAGCCGCAAGACATCGTGTGGCAAAGCGGCCAGCAAGTGTCGGCACGCGTGCAGCTGGTGCGTTTGACGAGCAATGCTGATGATTGGTTTGAAGTGCAAAGCGTGGACGAGCATTACGCACTCAAAAGTGCCGACGCCATCGTCATGCGAAAAGACCCGCCTTTTGACAGCGAATACTTTTACGCCACGCACTTGCTAGAGCAAGCCGAGCGCGAAGGTGCCAAGGTGTTCAACAAGCCTGCGGCTTTGCGCGACCATCCAGAAAAGTTGGCCATTCTGGAGTTCGAGCAGTTCATCAGCCCCACGCTGGTGACACGCAGTGCCGATGCCATTCGTGCTTTTCATGCAGAACATCGCGACATCATTCTCAAGCCACTCGATGGCATGGGTGGCATGGGTATTTTCCGTGTGAAGGACGATGGCTTGAACCTAGGTGCCATCACCGAAACTCTCAACCGTGACGGTGCACAGACCGTCATGGTGCAAAAATTCATTTCCGCTATCGATAAAGGCGACAAGCGCGTGCTTGTCATCGGCGGCAAGGTTGTGCCCTATTGTTTGGCCCGTATCCCGCAAGGCGGCGAAGTGCGTGGCAACTTGGCTGCAGGTGGCAAAGGCGTGGCACAAGCCATCTCAGCACGCGACCAAGAAATCGCTGAAGCCCTTGGCCCCATCCTTGCCAAACGTGGCTTGTTGCTAGTGGGTTTGGATGTGATTGGTGACTGTCTCACCGAAGTCAACGTGACCAGCCCTACGTGCTTTCAAGAGATCTTTGACCAAACGGGTTTTGATGTCGCTGCGATGTTCATCGACGCGCTTGAGGCCGCAGCAAAAAAGTAAGCCAGTTGCACAGCAGTCAGCTTCGTACCTGCCCATCCACAAACACCTTCAACTCCCCCGGTGCAAACGGTGTCCAAACCTCGTTAGTTGTCAAAGGCGCAGTGACAACGACAGCCACACGGTCATCCGCAGACGCGTGCTCCGCAAAATTGATGCTCATGTCTTGGTCGCTCAAGGTGGCTGTTGCAAATGGGTGCTTGCGCTCGATGTAGCAAAGATTGGTGGAGGCATGTGCCCACAGTGCTTGGCCGTTTGATAACAAAAAATTGAACGTGCCGTGCTTCGCAATTTGCGGCACCAGCTCTTTCAAGGTCAGTGTGAGTTCGTCAATCGACGGCACATTCGCGTGTGATTTGGCCATCTCTTGCATCAACCAGCAAAACGCGCGTTCGCTGTCGGTGTGCCCCACAGGTTTGAAGCTGCCGTGCAAACGCGGTGCGTAGTTTTCTAAATTGCCGTTGTGCGCAAACACCCAATAGCGCCCCCATAGTTCACGCACAAAGGGGTGGCAGTTCTCCAGCGACACCACACCTTGTGTGGCCTTGCGGATGTGCGAAATGACATTGCGGCTTTTGATGGGGTACTTGCGAATCAGCTCAGCTACGGGTGAGGTGCTGGCGGGCAGGTGATCGATGAAGTGGCGTAAACCGCGGTCTTGTTCTGAGCCTTCAAAAAAAGCGATGCCCCAGCCATCGGCATGGTGGTCAGTCACACCTGCGCGTTGGGCAAAGCCGCTGAAACTAAACGTCGCATCGGTGGGGTTTTTGCAGTTGAGTCCGAGCAGTTGGCACATGGCGTTTCAATTCAAAATCAATGGGTGTCTTGGTTGGGTTGGCGAATGCGCCACGCCGCTAAGAGTGCCAACATGCAAACCAAGGCGAGCATCAAAAACACTTCGTCAAAAGCCGCCAAGCGCATGGCCGATGTCTTGGCGTTGGTGAGCGAATCACCGTGCACAGCCAATCGCCACTCCAACAAAATACCGCACAAGCTCACGCCGGCAGCGCCGCCCAACATGCGTAAAAAATTGATGACGCTGGCACCTTGAGGAATCAAGCTGCCGTCCATGCCACGCATGGCGCCGATGTTGAGCGATGGCAAGATAAAGCCCAAGCCCACGCGACCCAAAATCGCGAACACCACCAGCACCCACAAACCAGTTTGCAAATTCACGGTCAGCATCAGTGCGAATGAAAGTGCCAACAACACCAAACCAAAACTCACCATCAAGTGCGTGGGGTGCGTGCTGGAGTAGCGACCCACAACGGCAATCGTGAGGGCCAACAACAAACCCGAAGGCAGCAGCAAGGTGCCCACATAGCTAGGCGATAAACCCAAACCCAGCTGCAAATACAAAGGCAGCAAATAGGTGGAGCCAAACATTGCAATGCCGTAGATGAAGGCCACGGTGGTGCCCATGGCAAATGGGCGATGCGCAAACAATGCCAAGTTCATCAGCGGCTTGCCATCGTTTTGAGTTTGCACACGTTGCCACACCACAAAACCCACGGTGCACAACGCCGCAGCACCCATCAAGCTGAGAGCGGCCGTCACATTGCCGCTGTGCAACATCACCAAGCCATTGAGCAAGCACAAGGTGCCCACTGTGGCGAGTGCGAGGCCGCCTAAATCGAGCGAGGGTTTGCCGTGGTTGGCGCTCACGCCGCCAGGTGCCGTGGTGGGGACATAGCGCATGGCCATCCACATCGAAATTGTGCAAAACGGCACCACCATGAAGAACAGCGCGCGCCAGCTCATCCAGTCCACCAACAAGCCGCCGATGCTGGGGCCGAGCGCCGGTGCCAGCACCACGCCCATGCCAAAGAAGCTGTTGGCACGGCCTTGTTCAGACGTGTCAAACGCCCGCAAGATGATGATCGCGGGAATGGGTTGCACCACGCCAGCCGCCAAGCCTTCAATCACACGCGCGGCCAGCACCCAGTTGTAGTCCGTCGAGAGTCCGCCTGCAATGCCAGCGATGAGCAGCACCCACATGCAACCCATGTAGGTGGTGCGGTAGCCAAATCGCGCCAACAGCCAAGGCGTGGTGAGCATGGACACGGTCATCGCCACCATGAAGCTCGAGCTCACCCATTGCGCCGATTCTTGGCCAATACCGAACTGCATGCTCATGTCGGGAATGCCGACGTTCATGATGGTGGACGACATGATGGCGGCCATCGAGCCAATCATCACCGTGGTCAGCATCAGCCAGCGGTGGCGTGTGCCGTAGCGGCTTTGCAAATCGGCCAGTGAGCCGCGTTCAGCCATGTGCGTCTTTCGTGGCGCAGGCTTGGCAAATACAAGCCTTGCGTTGGGATGCAACGGGGACCTTTGCCAGCAACTCGGGCGGAAAAGACACGTTGACACACCAGCACTTAGCCACGGGTTGCCCGCTGGTTTTGGCGACTTCCATCGCACATTGGTTTGGCTTGCCGCACAAGGGACAAGCGCAAGCGTCAATGGGGGCGGGCATTTGGCTGGGCATGACCTAAAGTGTAGCGAAGCGAACAAGGCACAATCGCAAAAAATCTTATGTACGAATTTCCGCCCACGCCAGAAGCCGCCCAGTTGCGGCTTGACCACGTCAGCCCCAAAGACTATGCGCACACACGCAACGCCTTGGATGGTGCAGTCACGCATTTGTCGCCGTACCTCACGCATGGATTTTTAAGCGTGCCCGATGTGGCCAGCGCCATGTACCACCAGTACCGCGTGGGCGTGCAACACAAGCTGATTTACGAGCTGGGTTGGCGCGAGTACTTTCAACACGTGCACCACCATTTGGGCGATGGCATTGCGCAGTCGTTGCGTGAAGGCGTATTGCCTGAAGCTGAGTACAGCACCGAGTTGCCCGAAGACGTGCGCCACGCGTGCACCCGTGTGCCCGTCATCGACAACGCGATTCGCATGCTCTACACCACGGGCTATTTGCACAACCATGCACGCTTGTGGGTGGCCAGCTACATCGTGCACTTGCGCAAGGTGCATTGGCGTGTCGCAGCAGATTGGATGTACAGCCATTTGCTGGACGGTGACTTGGCCAGCAACTACCTCAGCTGGCAATGGGTGGCGGCAACCGGCAGCAGCAAACCTTATTTGTTCAACGCCGATACCGTTGAAAAATTTGCACCTGAAATTTGGCACAGCCGTGGCACATCGATTGATGTGAGCTACGAGTTGATGGACATCTTGGCCAACAGCGCTGCTACGGTGGCGCAAGTTCGTAAAAACGAATTGGCCTGGGATGAGCCCCAGGTGTTCGCCGAGCCGCCTGCAGAACTCGGCTTTACACAAGCTGTGGCCAGCGATGTGGCGGGTAAACATGTGTGGCTGGTGCATCTTTGGGCGCTGGCCGATGTGCCAAAAGATTTACCGGCGGACGTGGTGTGCGTGGCCGTGGCATTTGCAGAGCACACGCAAGCGCATCCGTGGAATGCCTTGCGCTGGAACTTTGTGGGTGAACGCATGGCGGCACTCACGCCGCACCGTTGGTTTGCGTCGGCGGAGGAAGTGTTGCAAGCCTTGGCCCATGCGCAAAGTGTGCAAACCGTGGCGCATTTGTGTTTGCCAGACCTTGCTGAGAGCAAGGTGCAAATGCGGCCAGCGCCGCGTTTGTTTCGTCAACTCGACAAACCCATGGACTCGTTCAGCAAATGGTGGGTGCAGGTGAACAAAAACGTGCGCCATTTGCAGCAACTGGTGTACCCGCTGCCGACGCGAACACCAGCGCCTTAAACCTGCATTGAAGCGGCTTACTCGCCAGGCGCGGGCGTGACCTTGGTGATGAAGTATTCCGTCTCGCCAAAGCAGCCGGGTAGGCCTTTGTGTTGTTCGTATTCCACCACTACTTTTTGACCAATCTGTTTGTTGATCTGGTCAGCCACTGCATCGTCACGGACGGTGAATGCAAATTTTTCTGGAATAGCGGGCAATGTTGCCAAAGCGCGAATTTGCTCGCCTTCCCATGTCTTGCAGACCCAACCTTTGTAGGAAAGCTTTTGCACAAAGCCCACGCTCTCACCTTTGGAGTAGGTGAAGTGGTAAGCGAATACCAAATACAAGCCCAGACCGATGACGACAGTCAACACCAAGCCAATGACGGTGCGCAGCGCAAAGCGAATTAGCGTGCTGATGAAGTTGTTGGTCATGTGTGGGCTTTCAAAATAAGTTCAATGTGCTGAATCATAGTGGTCCTAACAAACAAAAGCGGCTTCCGAAGAAGCCGCTTTGTTGTGAGACGTTATCAGCTGTGCTGGTTTTGATTAAACCGTTCCTGCTTTCACCTTCAAGCGCCATGCGTGCAGCAATGGCTCGGTGTAGCCGCTAGGCTGCTCTTTGCCTTTGAACACCAAGTCGAGGGCAGCTTGGTAAGCGGGCGCTTTGGCAAAGCGGCCAGCCATTTTTTGGTAAGCCTTGTCGCCTGCGTTTTGCTTGTCCACCACCGAAGCCATACGCTTGAAGGTGTCTTTCACTTCAGCCGGTGTCACCACACCGTGGTGCAACCAGTTGGCGATGTGTTGGCTAGAAATACGCAGCGTGGCGCGGTCTTCCATCAGGCCGACGTTGTGGATGTCTGGGACTTTGGAGCAGCCCACGCCTTGGTCCACCCAGCGCACCACGTAGCCCAAGATGCCTTGCACGTTGTTGTCCAACTCTTGTTGCTTCTCAGCAGGCTTCCAGTTGGGGTTGGCTGTCACAGGCACTTGCAGCAAGTCGTTCAAGAGGCTGTCACGCACCTTGTTGTAGTTGACCTTTTCCAACTCTTTTTGCACGTCCACCACTTTGACTTGGTGGTAGTGCATGGCGTGCAACACAGCAGCAGTTGGGCTTGGCACCCATGCGGTGTTGGCGCCTGCTTTGGGGTGACCAATTTTTTGTTTCAGCATCTCTGCCATCAGGTCGGGCATGGCCCACATGCCTTTGCCGATTTGCGCTTTGCCGCGCAAGCCGCATGACAAACCAGCCAACACGTTGTTCTTTTCGTAGGCTTGAATCCATGCGCTGGTTTTCATATCGCCTTTGCGCAACATGGGGCCGGCTTGCATGGCGGTGTGCATCTCGTCGCCAGTACGGTCCAAGAAGCCGGTGTTGATGAACGCCACGCGGCTGGCCGCTGCGGCGATACAGGCTTTCAAGTTCACGCTGGTGCGACGCTCTTCGTCCATGATGCCCAGCTTGACGGTGCTGTCAGCCAAGCCCAAAACCTTCTCGACGCGGCCAAACAATTCGCAAGCAAACGCCACTTCGGTGGGGCCGTGCATTTTGGGTTTGACGATGTACACAGAGCCTGTGCGCGAGTTGCGAATGCCTTTTTTGCCGTGGCCTTGCAGGTCGTGCAAAGCGATGGTGGTGGTGACCACAGCGTCCAAGATGCCCTCTGGGATTTCGTGCATCGCGCCGTCTTTGCCTTTGTAAAGAATGGCGGGGTTGGTCATCAAGTGGCCCACGTTACGGAGGAACAGCAATGAACGGCCGTGCAATTTGACGGGCTGGCCGTCTTTGCCTTTGTATTCGCGGTCTGCATTCAAACCACGTGTGAAGGTCTTGCCGCCTTTTTCAACAGTCTCAGTCAACGTGCCTTTGACGATGCCCAACCAGTTGCTGTAGGCCACCACTTTGTCGTCGGCATCCACCACGGCCACGGAGTCTTCCAAGTCGAGGATGGTGGACAAAGCCGCTTCCACAATCAGGTCGCTCACGCCCGCTGGGTCAGTTGCGCCGATGGCGGTGTTGCGGTTGATTTGCAAGTCGAGGTGCAAACCGTTGTGCACGAACAGCACAGACGATGGCTCAGACATCTTGCCTTGGAAGCCCACGAATTGCGCGGCCTTGGCCAGCTTGGTGGTCTTGCCACCTTTGAGCGTGACAACCAATTCACCGTTCACCACGGCGTAGCCGGTGGAGTCGATGTGCGAGCCGCTCTTCAATGGCACGGTGCGGTCGAGCACAAAGCGTGCGTATTGAATAACCTTTGCGCCGCGCTTGGGGTTGTATGCGCCGGCTTTTTCGCAGCCGTGTGTTTCTGGCAAAGCGTCCGTGCCGTACAAAGCGTCATACAAAGAGCCCCAACGTGCATTAGCGGCGTTCAAGGCGTAACGTGCGTTGAGCACGGGCACCACCAGTTGTGGGCCAGCTTGCAAGGCCAATTCAGCATCGACGTTTTTGGTGGTGGCTTTGACCTTCTCGGGTTGAGGCACGAGGTAGCCAATTTTTTCCAAGAACTTGCGATAGGCCTTCATGTTTTTGATGGGGCCAGGGTTGGCGCTATGCCATGCGTCCATCTCGGTTTGCAGGCGGTCACGTTCGGCCAACAGGGCGACATTCTTAGGCGCCAAGTCTTTCACGATGGCGTCGAAACCTTTCCAGAATTTATCGCTGCTCACGCCGGTGTCGGGCAACACTTTGGTCTCGATGAATTTGTGCAGGTTGGTGGCAACTTGCAAGCTGTGCACAGCAGTGCGTTTGGTGGTGTCTTGGCTCATGGTGAAGTCTCTCTGGATAAATCAAAAACGGGAATCAGGGCGAATCTTATTGGATTGCGTTGGGTCGATTGCATCGCCAGCTTTTGGGC
This sequence comes from Limnohabitans sp. TS-CS-82, assembly GCF_002943475.1. Taxonomy (NCBI): domain Bacteria; kingdom Pseudomonadati; phylum Pseudomonadota; class Betaproteobacteria; order Burkholderiales; family Comamonadaceae; genus Limnohabitans; species Limnohabitans sp. TS-CS-82. The sequence goes on from NZ_PTQX01000013.1 coordinate 105,748, forward strand.
TGTCGTGACAAATAGGGTGGTAATCGTGTGGGCGGACGCGCTTTACTGGTTAGGCACCAGCAAGTGGCCATGACGCAAGCCGCGCCACGTGCCTAGGGTCAACCCCAAAATTAATAAGGACGTGACAGCCAACAACAAAGTGGCGGGCAACTCTAACCATGCGCCACCTGGCTCTTGCGACATGCGCAAGCTGAGTGTGGTGAAGGCTGCCATCGGAAAGCTCATGGCCCAATGTGGCAAACCAAAAGGCTGTTCAAGAATGGTGTGAATTTGCGTGAGCGATAGGGCTAAGAAAAACAGACCAATGCCCCATGAGCCCCACGCCAAGCTCAGCGGTGCATCAAATTGCAAGAAACACAAACCGATGATCGATGGTGCCACCATGGTGATGAAGATGCTGGGGCTCAGGCGCGCAGCCAGTGGGCCGGCTTGCACCATGCGAATGAGGAGCATGGTTTGCAGCACCGGCCATAACAACAGACCAATGCCAAACTGAGCAGTGGCCCAAGACTCAAGACCGATGGTCACGCCCGCGAGCGGTGCCAACACGTTGCCAATGACGGGAATGAAAAACACGGGCGTGAAAGCCGCCCATTGCAAACCACCGTTGTCAGGCGTGTTGAGCCAACGCGCCATCACCCACACAGACGCTGCCAGCTCTAACACTGAGCCCAACACCCACGCAAATGTGAGCAGCGTATCCAGTGTGCGTGAGGTGTTCCAAAACAAAGACACGCCAATGCCAGCCAACAGCATGATGGACAACGGCAGGGTGGCCATGAAGGCGTGACGCACGGGGTGGCGCATGTCAGCAGCCACGGCGTTGGGGTGAAACGTCAAACGCACCACGCATGAAATGCACAGCAAGACGAAGACAAATAGAGCGAAGAGAGAGCCCACCAACCCTAAGCCCAGAGCCGTGTCGCCAAACACATCGGTGGCACGCAGCCAAGCGAGTGACAAACCACACCAACCCATGACCATGGCAAACCATGCGGGGGCGAGGTGCTCTAACAGCGCAATCGCGCGGGTGATTCGGCTGGGGCGATGCGTAGGCGCTTGGGTATTCATGCGGTGGATTTTAGGTTGTAGCTTCAAAACCGTCGGCGTGGATAATTGGTGCATGGACAAACTCAAAGCCTTTGAGTCTTTTGTGTCGGTAGCCTTGAAGGGCAGCTTGACCGCTGCGGCCAAAGCCGAGGGCGTGGCACCCGCCATCATGGGGCGTCGCTTGGATAGCTTAGAAGCGCACTTGGGCGTCAAGCTCTTGGTGCGCACCACGCGACGCATCACGCTCACACACGAAGGCACGGCATTCCTCGAAGACTGTCAACGCTTGCTGGCCGATGTGGCCAATGCCGAAGCGAGCGTCAGTGCGGGCGGCCTCAAAGCCAGCGGGCACTTGCGCATCACGGCGCCCGCGGGGTTTGGTCGTCGCCATGTCGCGCCTTTGGTGCCCAAGTTTCACAGCATGCATCCCGATGTGACGGTGTCACTCAACCTGAGCGACCGCGTGGTCGATTTGGCTGCCGAAGGTTTTGATTGCGCGGTGCGCGTGGGCGATTTGCCCGACTCGTCGTTGGTGAGTGTGCGCATGGCCGACAACCGCCGCTTGTGCGTGGCCACGCCTGAATTCTTGAAACGCTACGGCGCACCCAAAGTGCCAAGTGATTTGATGCGTTTCAAATGCTTGACGCTTTCCAGCGATGCTTCGCAAACACGCGGCTGGGCATTTCGCGTGCCCGTCAATGGCAAAGGCCATGAAGGCCAAACACATGAGGTGATTCACCTGCGCCCCAGTGGCCCGATGGATTGCTCAGACGGTCAAGTTCTGCACGACTGGTGTTTGGCAGGCCACGGCATTGCATGGCGCAGCACGTGGGAAGTGGAAACAGAAATCAACAGCGGGCAATTGGTGCCGGTGCTGGAAGAATTCGCCGCACCTCCCAATGGCATTTATGCGGTGTTCTCGCAACGCAAGCACTTGCCACTGCGCTTGCGCTTGTGGATTGACTTTCTCAAAGACCACTACGGTCATGCCAACTACTGGAGTGCTGCTGCATGACGCAACATCAAATCAAAGAAGTCGTCCTGTGCGCCGATGACTACGCGCTGAATGCGCCAGTGTCGCAAGGCATCGTTGCTTTGGCGGTGCTCGGTCGCTTGAGTGCCACCAGCGTGATGAGCCTCTCACCCCGTTGGGCGGAAGACGTGGTGGCCTTGCGTGATGTGCGCGAGCGTTTGGATGTGGGTGTCCATTTGGATTGGACCAGCAGTTTTGCGGTGGACGCTGGGCATGGCAGTGGCTTGGGCACGGTCATGGCGCGTGCGGCGCTGCGCTTGTATAGCCCCAAATTGATTGAAGATGAAATTGAGCGTCAGCTCGATGCGTTCGAGGTGCATTGGCAAGCGGAGCCAGACCACATCGATGGCCATCAGCATGTGCAACAGTTTGCTGTGTTTCGACATGCCTTGGCAGAGGTGCTCATGCGCCGATATGGCAATTCAGCGAAGCGTCCGTGGTTGCGTGTGTCGCAAGTGGCGCAGCCTGGCCTCAAAGCCAAGGTGATTTCAGCCATGGGCGCGCATGGCTTGCAGCAGTGGGCGACGCAGCAGAACTGGCCCACGGTTGGCCCGTTGTTGGGCGCGTATGGTTTTGACGGCAGCATGGACGACTACGCGCGTCACATGCAAAGCTGGTTGGTCAACTTGCCCCAAGACAAACCTGCCGTCATCATGTGCCACCCTGCAGTGTCTGCACAAGCGGATGACGCGATTGGTAACGCGCGCAAACGCGAATTTGCTTACCTTGCTGGCCACGATTTTGTGCAGCACATGTTTGATGCGGGCGTGCGCTTGGTGCGCGGCAGCGGTAAATCCATAGAAGCTTGATCACCCAATGACCTCATCATTTTTTGCATCTCCCCGCTGGCGTACTTGGGGTTGGGTGTTGCTGCCCTTGTTCTTGCTGGTGTTGGCTGCGCTTCGTCCGTTGGCCTTGCCCGATGAGGGGCGCTACGCCGAAGTCGGGCGCTGGATGGCGATGAGTGGTGACTGGCTCACGCCAAGACTAGACGGCATTCCGTTCTTTCACAAACCGCCGCTGCTGTATTGGCTGGAAGCCGCTGTGATGAGCGTGCTGGGCGCTACGCCTTGGGCTGCGCGCTTGGTGGTGGCTGTGCATGCGTGTTTGATGTTGGGGCTGATGTGGGTGTGTACGCGCCACATCGCTGGTGCCAAGGTGGCACAACGTGCTGCATGGATGTTTGGCAGCAGCTTGGCGTTTCTCGTGGGTGGCCAATACGTGAACCACGACATGATGGTGGCGACGTGGATGGGTGTGGCTATTTGGTGTTTCGCGCGCGCCTTCATGCACGACGCCGGCGTGCACGCCGGCTGGGCTCGCTGGGGGTTTGTGGCGTGTGCACTGGGCGTCTTGAGCAAAGGACTGATTGGTTTGCTGCTGCCCGGTTTGGTGCTCTTTGTTTGGATTGCTTACACCTGGCAATGGCGAAAAATTTTGGTCTTGCCTTGGGTGAGTGGCTTGTTGTTGTTTGCCATCATTGCGTTGCCATGGTTTGTGTTGGCAGCACGCGAACACCCAGACATGTTGGCCTACATGTTTGGCAAGCATCAGTTTGGTCGTTACACCGCCACCACGTTCAACAACGGCCGGCCTTGGTGGTTTTATGGCTTGGCCATCACGGTGTTGATGTTCCCTTGGGTGTTTGTGGTGGCTGCAGACGGGGTGCAACGATTGCGCTCTGCGGTCATGCGAATGTCACGTTCAGATGCACATGATGTGGGCGCAGCTCATGTGGATGCACGTTGGGTGGCGCTGTGTTGGATTTGGATCGTTGCCATTCTTGGTTTCTTCTCCATTCCCAATTCCAAATTGATTGGTTATGCCTTGCCTGTCATGCCTGCGCTTGCCGTGCTGGCCGCGTTGTGGTGGCAGCAACATGTGGCACCACGCAGCTGGGGGCGATTTGTGTTTGGTGCCTTGGTGGTTGTGAATTTGGGCTTGGCCATCGTGGCGCAGGCGAGCGCCAGCCGCTACACCGAGCAACGCAGCACACGCGATGTGGCTGAGGTGTTGGCATGTGCCGCGCAGTCGACGGATGTGGTGGCCGCAGTCGATGATTACCCATACGACTTACCTTTCTACGCGCAGCTCACCCGCCCCTTAGAAGTCATTCAAGACTGGGACACCTTGCGCCAAACGGCAGGTGACAACTGGCGGCGTGAATTGTTTGAAGGGGCTGACTTTGATGCCAGCGCTGCGCGTAGCTTGGTGCCCATGGCGCGCTTGCAAACGTTGAAACAAGAGCCGCATGCATGGGTGGTTGCGCCCAATGCGTCAGCCGTTCTCAATGCGCAATCGCATGAAGGCTTCACCCTTGTTGCGACAGGCCAAGCGTGGAGTTTGTTCCGATCAGGCCTTGCGTCTGAAAGCCCAGAATCGACTGAGCAAAAAGGTTTGCGCGGATGCAAACACCAAGGCAAACAATAAAGCCAACCAATCGGGCAAATCCACCCCGCGCAGCAGCGCGATGAACATCAGCTCGTTGGCGGCAAAGCCGGCCAACGCTGTGGCTGCAAAGCGTCGAAAGCTTTGCCACAGATCGGTGTCTGCATCGCTGAAGCTCAAAAAGCGGTGGCCAGCAAAGCTCACCACAAATGCCACGCAAAATCCTGCGGCATTGGCCACTTCAGGCCAGAGGTAGGGCGATGCCAGTATGAACACAGCCATGTGTACGGCGGCGGCTGAGCCACCCACCACCAAAAACCAAAACCCAGTACGCATAGATTTAGACGGGGTGTGGTGGATCGTTGTCGATCACCGCAGGCGCTACGGGCTTCACAGGCGCGATGCCTAGGCCCGAGCCCCAGCGTTGGCTGACCAAATACATGGGGCGCTGTTTCACTTCCTCGTAGATGCGGCCCACATATTCGGCGAGAACGCCAATCGACAGCAATTGAATGCCGCTGAAAAACATCATGCCCACCACCAATGTGGCGTAGCCTGGCACATCAATCCCCCACCAGAAATACTCGGCCACCACCCAGGCGCCGTAGCCCATGGCCAACATGGCCAACATCAAGCCTGTGATGGTCAGGGCGCGCAGAGGCGCAATCGAGAACGCCAACACCCCGGTCAGCGCCAGCGCAAATGAGCCGCGCAAACCAAAGCTGCTCTCGCCAGCGGCGCGGGGCAAAGGTTCGTAATCAATGGCGGTGCTGGCAAAACCCACCCACGCGTACAAGCCCTTCATGAAACGGTTGCGCTCGGGCAGCTGCTTCAAGGCTTCGACCACGCGGCGGTCCATGAGGCGGAAGTCACCCGCGTGGGCTGGGATCTTCACGCGGTTGCCCGCGTTGATGAGTTTGTAAAACATGCCCGTCAGGCCTGCATGCAAAGCTGACTGGTCGTCGCGCGTGCGGCGAATCGCGTACACCACGTCCGAACCTTCGCGCCAACGCTGAACCATCTCGGCCACCAGCGACACAGGGTGCTGGCCGTCAGAGTCCATCAGCACCACCACTTCGCCACGCGCGGCATCAATGCCTGCCGTCAGTGCTGCTTCTTTGCCAAAGTTGCGCGACAGGTTGATGCCCACCACTTCGCGGTGCGCTGCACACAAGGTTTGTATCACCTGTGCTGTGTCATCACGGCTGCCGTCGTTGATCAACACGATCTCGACCTGAGAACCCAGTGCTTGCAAAGCTTGCAGCACTTGAGGCACCAGCGTGCCTAAGTTTTTGCCCTCGTTGTAAGCGGGCATGACGCACGACAAAGTGGGGGTGTATTGGAAACGGTCGATGGGGGTGAGGGTATGGGCGTCGCGCATAGGTAGATCATGCCAAAAAAAACACCCAATCCCCTTAAGCACAGGCGCGCCCCGTAAAATCTAGCCATGCTCCAAGTTAAACAAGAATTGCTAGCCGCTTTAGGCCAAGCCCTCGACGGTTTGTTGCCCGGTTCCGGCAACAAGGCCGCTTTTGAATCGCCCAAGGTCGCCGCGCATGGCGACTTCGCCATCACCGCTGCGATGCAGCTGGCCAAACCCCTCAAGCTCAACCCCCGTCAGCTGGGCGAACAACTGCGCGACGCGTTGCTGGCCGCCCCCGTGTACCAGCAGTGGGTGCAAGACATCGAGATTGCAGGCCCCGGTTTCATCAACATCCGTTTGAAGCCTGCTGCCAAGCAACAAATCGTGCGCGAGGTGTTGGCTGTCAAAGATTGCTTTGGCTTTCAACCCGACAACGGGCAACGCGTGTTGGTCGAGTTCGTGTCTGCCAACCCAACTGGTCCGCTGCACGTGGGCCACGGCCGTCAAGCGGCGCTGGGTGACGCGATTTGTAATTTGTTTGCCACCCAAGGCTTCAACGTTTACCGCGAGTTTTATTACAACGACGCGGGCGTGCAGATCAACACCTTGGCCAAGAGCACGCACTTTCGCGCTCAAGGCATCAAGCCTGGCGATGCCAGTTGGCCGGTGGACCCCGAGAACCCAGAGAGCAAAGCGTTCTACAACGGCGACTACATTCAAGACATCGCCACCGATTTCTTGGCGGGCAAAACTGTCAAGTCCGACGACCGCGAATTCACCGCCAGCGGCGATGTGAGCGATGTCGACGGCATGCGCGAATTTGCCGTGGCCTACCTGCGCCACGAGCAAGACCTCGACTTGAAAGCTTTTGACGTCAAGTTCGATAACTACTACCTCGAAAGCAGTCTGTACACCAGCGGCAAAGTAGCCGATGCGGTGAGCCGTTTGCAAGCTGCTGGTAAAACCTACGAGCAAGACGGCGCGTTGTGGCTCAAGTCCACCGACTACGGCGACGACAAAGACCGTGTGATGAAAAAGACAGACGGCACGTACACCTACTTTGTGCCGGACGTGGCCTACCACATCACCAAGTGGGAGCGTGGTTTTGCCAAGGTGGTCAACATCCAAGGCACAGACCACCACGGCACGATTGCCCGCGTTCGCGCAGGTTTGCAAGCGGCCAATGTGGGCATTCCCGAGGGCTACCCCGACTACGTGTTGCACACCATGGTGCGCGTGATGCGCGGTGGCGAAGAAGTGAAAATTTCTAAGCGCGCCGGCAGCTACGTGACCCTGCGCGATTTGATCGAGTGGACCAACAAAGACGCGGTGCGTTTCTTCTTGCTGAGCCGCAAGCCCGACACCGAGTACACCTTCGACGTGGACTTGGCCGTGCAAAAGAACAACGACAACCCCGTGTACTACGTGCAATACGCGCATGCCCGCATCTGCTCGGTGTTGCGCGCATGGGTCGACAAAGATGGCGGCGATGTGGCGACGCTCAAAGACGTGGACTTGTCTGCGCTCGAAAGCCCACAAGCCCAAGCTCTGATGTTGCAACTGGCCAAGTACCCCGCCATGCTCAGCGCAGCATCGGCCGACTTTGCGCCACACGATGTGACCTTCTACTTGCGCGACCTCGCGGCCAGTTACCACAGCTACTACGATGCCGAGCGCATTTTGGTGGACGACGAAGCGGTCAAAAAAGCGCGTTTGGCGCTGGTGGCTGCCACTGCGCAGGTGCTGCACAATGGCTTGGCGGTGTTGGGTGTGTCAGCCCCCGCCAGCATGTAAATACGACGGAGATTTTGAGCATGAATCAGCAACGCGGGAGCACTTTGGTGGGCTTCATCATTGGTTTGGTGGTGGGCCTGGCCGTGGCCTTGGGCGTCGCGGTGTATGTGACCAAAGTGCCCATACCGTTCATGAACAAAGGCCAAACGCGCTCTGCCGACCAAGATGCAGCGGAAGCTGAGAAGAACAAAGACTGGGACCCGAACGCGCCGTTGTACGGCAAGAAGGGCAGCAAGTCAGGCGACAAAACCGACGAGCCGAAGACTGAACCTAAGCCAGACGCTGCGGTCAAAGTCGATCCTAAGAGCGCAGACCCTTTGGGTGATTTGGTTAAGTCGAAAACCGCCGAGCCTAAACCAGAGGCCAAAGCCAAGCCTGAGGTGAAAACACCTGAGGCCAAGCCCGCAGAAACCAAAGCGCCTGAGCCCAAAGCTGCTGAACCCACCGCTGAGGCTAAAGCAGCCATTGCAGATCCGTTCATTTACTTCGTTCAAGCCGGTGCTTACCGCAGCAATGAAGAAGCCCAAGCACAACGCGCCAAAACTGCATTGCTGGGCTTAGACGCCAAAATCAGCGAGCGTGACCAAGGTGGTCGTACGGTTTACCGCGTGCGTGTGGGCCCACTCGACAAAGTCGAAGCCGAACGCGTGCGCGCCAAACTCGAAGCTGCGCATATTGATTCCGCCATGGTGCGGGTGCAACGTTAAACACCAAGAGGTCAACCTATGAAACGACGTGATTTTTCTTTGGCTGCCATCAGTGCCGCTACTGTGACTGGTTTGCCTTTGGCTGCACAAGCCCAAGGCCCTGGGGCTAAAAAACCTGTCGAAGGTACTGACTATTTGTCGCTCGACAAGCGTGTGCCCACCGATGTGGGTGCAGGCAAGATTGAGTTGATCGAGTTCTTTTGGTACAGCTGCCCGCACTGCAATTCTTTTGAGCCTCAGTTTGCTGCTTGGGTCAAGGCGGCGCCCAAAGATGTGGTGGTAGTGCGTGTGCCTGTGCGTTTCCGTGACGACTTTGAGGCGCAACAACGTGCGTACTACGTGTTTGAGTCGCTCAACATGGTTGACGCCATGCACGGCAAGTTGTTCCACGCCATTCATACCGAGCGTCAGCAGCTCAATACAGCACCCGCATTGGCGGCTTGGGCCAATAAAAATGGTTTACCTGAGAAGAAGTTCCTTGACACCTTCAACAGCTTTGGCGTGGCCACCAAGGCACGTCGTGCGACTCAGTTGCAAGAGGCGTTCAAGGTTCAAGGCGTGCCCGCTTTAGGCGTGGCTGGTCGTTTTTACACAGACGGCTCATTGACCCAAACCATGGACCGTGCCTTGCAGGTTGCCGAGTATTTGATTGGCGAAGTGCGCCGCGGCCGCTAACGCCTGCCAAGTCAGCACGGAAATTGCTATCTTGATGGTTAGAATGCCATCAACTTAACGAGCAATATTCGTGCCTTGACTTCATTTGCTTCTTTCTTACTCACGTTACTGATGGCCATCGTGCCGGTAGCGGCGTCCGCAGAAAAAGCAGACCGTGAGAAACCCACCAACATTGAGGCCGATCATTTGGTGCACGACGAGCTGAACCAAGTCAGCATCTTCACGGGGCGTGCTGTGTTGACCCGAGGCACCATGGTCATGCGCGGTACCCGCATTGAAATGCACGAAGACGCCGACGGTTATCAATTTGGCGTCATCCTTCCCGAAGCTAACAAGCGTGCTTTCTTTCGTCAAAAACGTGAAGGCAACGATGAATTCATGGAAGGCGAAGCCTCACGCATCGAGTTCGATGGCAAGGCGGATCGCATCAAACTCATTGACCAAGCCGAAGTGCGTCGCTACCGTGGCGCTGTGTTGAACGACACGATGACCGGCAAGCTCATCATTTATGAAAACCTGACCGATGTGTTCACCATTGACGGTCAGGGGCGCGAAGAAGGTGGCAAGGCCAGCAGTGGTCGCGTGAAAGCCGTCTTGTCACCGCGCAGCAAAGCATTGGATAAAAAACCGTGATCGAAACGCTTTCACCTGCACACCCTGTTGACACGACGGAGAGTCGCTTAGAAGCACGTCATTTGCAAAAGTCTTATGGCAGCCGCAAGGTGGTGCACGACGTGTCCATCTCGGTGAAAAAAGGCGAAGTGGTGGGGTTGCTGGGCCCCAACGGCGCAGGCAAGACGACCTCGTTCTACATGATCGTGGGTTTGGTGCGTGCGGATGGTGGCAGCATCACGATTGATGGTCAGCCCGTGGCGCATTTGCCGATTCACCGCCGCTCGCGTTTGGGTTTGAGTTATTTGCCGCAAGAAGCCTCCATCTTTCGCAAGCTGAATGTGGAAGACAACGTGCGCGCGGTGCTGGAGTTGCAACGCGACGAAAACGGCAAGCCGCTGCAACATGACGAGATTGAAAAACGTTTGACGTCTCTGTTGCAAGAGTTGCGCGTAGACCACTTGCGTGCCTCGCCCTCTGTGGCGCTGTCGGGCGGTGAACGTCGGCGCGTGGAAATTGCACGTGCTTTGGCGACCAACCCCCGCTTCATTTTGTTGGATGAGCCGTTTGCAGGTATTGACCCGATTGCGGTGATTGAGATTCAACGCATCATTGGTTTCTTGAAGGCGCGTGGCATGGGTGTGCTCATCACTGACCACAACGTGCGCGAAACCCTGGGCATTTGCGACCACGCCTGCATCATCAGCGACGGCCGTGTGCTGGCGCAGGGTACGCCGCGCGAAATCATCGAGAACGCGGATGTGCGACGCGTGTATCTCGGCGAACATTTCCGAATGTGATCATGAAGCAAGGCTTATCACTCCGTGTCTCCCAACATCTGGCGCTCACGCCCCAGTTGCAGCAGTCGATCCGACTGTTGCAGTTGTCGACGTTGGAGCTGAGCCAAGAGATTGAGCAAATGCTCGACGAGAACCCGTTTCTCGACAAAGAGTTTGAAGAAGCCCCGCGCGAAGAGTTCGGCCTCGATAAAGCCGATACACCGAGCCGCGACGAAGAGGTTGAGCCCATGCGCGAAGTGCCGTCGATGGACGGCGGCATGTCTGAAATCAGCGTAGACAACACGGCCAGCGATACCGAACCCAGCGTGGACGGCATTGCTGAAAGTTGGGATGGCGATGGCAGTGTGGAGTTTTCTGCCGACGATTCCGAGTGGGGCGGCGATGCACCCGCCAGCAATAACAACAACACCGCTGACAGTGACACCGCCGACGCCACTGAGTTGGCGCGCATGCAAGAGTCGCTCACCTCGCATTTGCACCGCCAAGCGCTGTCGCTGCGCCTCAGCCCCACCGACACCGCTGCGCTGCGCTACTTGATTGAAAACCTCAACGACGATGGTTATCTTGAAGACACCTTGCGCAGCTTGGCCGAAGGTTTGGGCGGGGACGACGAAGAGCAAATCGAAGAGCTAGAACATCGCTTTCAAGTGGCCTTGTCGTTGTTGCAAAGCCTCGAGCCCGTGGGTGTGGGCGCGCGCGATTTGGCCGAGTGCTTGACGCTGCAACTCAAAGCGCTAGAGCCCAAGGGCGAAGAAGCTTTGCAGATTCGCGACACCGCCATTCTCATGTGTAAGCAGCCGATGGAGATGTTGGCCAAGCGCGACTTCAAACGTTTGGCGGTCATCGTGGGCGACAGCGAAACCAACGTCAAAGTAGCGATTGCTCTCATTGGTCGGTTAGAGCCTAAGCCCGGCCGCCGCTTTGCTGACGTAGAGCGCCATGTGGTGGTGCCCGATGTGTTGGTGACCCGCGTGGGCAAATCCACCATCGCACCCAAGTTCAAGGTCGCGCTCAACCCCGATGTGATGCCGCGTTTGCGTGTGCACGACATTTACGCTAACGCCCTCAAAGGCGGCAAGGGCGATAACCACGCGGGCTTGCAACAGCGTTTGCAAGAAGCGCGTTGGTTCATCAAAAACATTCAGCAGCGTTTTGACACCATCTTGCGCGTGAGCAATGCAATTGCCGAGCGCCAGAAAAACTTCTTCATCCACGGCGAACTCGCCATGCGCCCTATGGTGCTGCGCGAGATTGCCGAAGAGTTGGGGCTGCACGAGTCCACCATCAGCCGTGTGACCACCAACAAATACATGAGCACGCCTTTTGGCACGTTTGAGCTCAAGTATTTCTTTGGTTCGGGGCTAGAGACCGACAGCGGCAATAACGCCTCCAGCACAGCGGTGCGCGCGCTCATCAAGCAATTTGTGGCGAGCGAGAACCCCAAAAAGCCGCTGTCGGATAATCAGCTCTCCGAAATGCTCAAAGAGCAAGGCATTGAGTGCGCACGCCGCACCGTGGCCAAATACCGTGAGGCGTTGCGTATTGCGCCCACGACATTGCGCAAAGCGCTTTAAAGAATCCTATGAATCAATTACATCTCTTCTTGCCCTGTGCGGCAGGCGTTGAATCCTATTTGGCCGAGGAAGTGCGTCGCATCACTGGCGTGGGTGACGACGACTTGCGCGCCTTTCGTGCGGGTGTGATGGTGCGCGCCTCGTGGCGCGATGTGTTGTTGCTCAACCTGCACAGTCGCTTGGCGCAACGCGTGCTGGTCGAGTTGTCGCACACCATGTATCGCCAAGAACAAGACTTGTATCGCGCTGCGGGCGAGGTGGCGTGGGAGCTGTGGTTCTCGCCCAAAGAAACCTTCAAGATTGAAATCACCGCGCAGCACAGCCCGTTGAAGAGCTTGAACTTTGCGGCACTCAAAATCAAAGATGCGGTGGCCGATCGCTTCCGCCACAAGTTTGGCGTGCGCCCTGATGTCAACACGCAGTGGCCCGATGCACGCATCTACGCCCACCTGACCACAGAGAGCTGCACGCTCTACATCGATACCTCGGGCGAGCCTTTGTTCAAACGCGGCTGGCGCGCTGACAAAGGCGATGCGCCGTTGAAAGAAACCCTCGCTGCAGCCATGTTGGCTGCGAGCGGCTGGAGCCAAGGCGATGGCACCGCCGCCAACCCCGATGGCCTCGTTGCCCAAGGTGTGCCGCTGTATGACCCCTGTTGCGGCAGCGGCACCATTGCGATTGAAGCGGCACAAATTGCCTGCAACATCGCGCCGGGCTCGATGCGTAAATTTGGTTTTCAAAAACTCATCCCTTACCAAGAGCACGTGTGGCACGGCTTGCTAGACAACGCTCGTGCACAAGAGTGCGAGCCACGTGCTGAAGTGTTTGGCAGTGATGTGGCCTTCCGTATGGTCGACTTCGCGCAACGCAACGCCGAGCGCGGTGGCGTTGCCCATGCCGTGCAGTTGCGCGGTGGTGACGCATTGCAACGTATGCCCCCCAGCGATGTGCCGGGCGTGATGTTGGTTAATCCACCCTATGGCGAACGTATCGAAGCCGCTGGTATTGCGGGTGCAGCCCGCCGTGCGCGCTACTCACCGCCCACCGAATATGTGTCGCCCTACGAAGATGTGAATCAAAACGGCGATGCCGGTTTTGATGACGAAGCGCATGGTGGTGGAAATAGCAACGGCATGCTGCGGGACGACGTGCCGCGCTTTGGCGCACGCGACATTGCACAGACTGAAGACGGTGGCGATTTCTTTGCGCAGCTCGCCAGCCACTGGAAGAAGAACTACGCCGGTTGGACCGCATGGATGTTGACGCCTGACCTCAAGCTGCCAAGCCGCATGCGCTTCAAGGAGTCACGCCGCGTACCCATGTGGAACGGGCCGATTGAATGCCGCATGTTCCGCTTTGACTTGCGTGCGGGTTCGATGCGTAACAAGCCAAATGATGCTCAGCCCACCGAGGGCAACGGGCCAGCGCAGCCGTGAGCGTCGCGTTGACTGCGGGTGAGACTGCAGCACCTGTGCGTGTGGTGCTCGACACCAACATCGTGCTCGACCTGTGGCTTTACAAAGATGTGGCTACGCCTGCATTGCTTGAGGCGCTTGAAACAAAGTCGGTGCAATGGCTGGCCACGCAAGTCATGCGTGACGAGCTTGAGCGCGTGTTGGCCTACACCCACATCGTCAAGCGCTTGGCGTTCAGTCAACTCACGGCTGAAAATATCTTGGCGCAGTTTGATGCACATGTGCAGCTCATGCCTATCGCCGCCAAAGCACTTTATGTGTGCAAAGACGGCGATGACCAAAAATTCATCGACTTGGCAGCACAACACCAAACTCAACTCATCAGCAAAGACAAAGCGGTGTTGACCATGCGCAACCGCATGGCGCGCTTGGGTGTGGCGGTGGGTAAAGCGTTTCCTGCTGCATTGCCTGCTTAAAAAGACGACAACGCTTTAAGCGCCATGTGAAGCGCGTGCATGTTTCAGTGCTGTTGCAGCAAATCCAGCAAAGTTTTTAATGCATGCTGTGTGGCCGCTTCGCGCACGGCAGCACGGTCACCGCTGAAGTGCATCACCTCGGTTTTGACCCATGCTGTTTCTGCCCCCAGTGTGGGGCCCGCATCACTGGGTGTCGCCCATGCAAACCAAACTGTGCCCACGGGCTTTTCGGTTGAGCCGCCTGTAGGTCCAGCCACGCCAGTGACAGCCAATGTCACTTGCGCATGTGAGCGGCGCATCGCACCCAGCGTCATGGCTTGCGCCACAGCTTCGCTCACTGCGCCATGCTCAGCAATCAAGGCCGAGTCCACGCCCAGCATGTCGTGCTTGGCTTCGTTGGAGTAGGTGACAAAGCCGCGTTCAAACCAATTGCTTGAGCCTGATAAATCAGTGCAGTTGGCGGCGATCATGCCGCCTGTGCAGCTCTCCGCCGTGGCCAACATCCAGCCGTGTTGTTGCAGCACGTCGGCCAGTTGCTCTGTCAAAGAATGTGAACTCATAGCGACCTCCAAATGGCGATGACCAACAAGGTACAAAACGCAGCCACCAAGTCATCAAAGATGATGCCCCAGCCTCCGCGCCAACCAAACCCTTTGAACAAGCTGTCGGCCCAACGTACAGGGCCAGGCTTGGCTGCATCAAAGTAGCGGAACAACACAAACGCGCTCAGTTGGCCCCAAAACGTCGTGGGCGTCACCAGCCACAGCACCAACCAAAACGCAATCACCTCGTCCCACACAATCGCGCCGGGATCAGCCACGCCCATGTGCTGTGCGGTGATGGTGCAAGCCCACCAACCGACCAGCGTGGACGCGGCAATCAGCACGCCCATTTGTAGCGGGGTCAGCCAAATTTGCAAGAGCAAAAACACGGCCCATGCCCATAAGGTGCCTGCTGTGCCTGGTGCCAAACGCGACAAGCCTGAGCCTGCGCCAAGCGCGATGAAGTGCGCTGGGTGTGAGAGTAGAAAGCGGCGGTTCAGCATGTCGGTGATGTGTTGTGCAGCCACTGAGCCCAGTGGTCAATACAGGCGCGAATTTTAGGCAGGCGGTGGCGCCCGGCGAGCATAAAGGCACTCAAAGGAATGGGTGCCTCGTCCACCTCCTCAGGCAGGATGGCAACAAGTTTCCCCTGTAAGACCAAGGGTGTTGCAACGACCGAGGTGATGCGTGCAACGCCTAGGCCTGCGATGCACATAGAGGCAACCGTGGCGGTGTTATCTGCACTGAAAGGACCTTCGGCGTGAATAGGTGTCGAATTCTTGAATTGCCACACATTCAAGTGCTCGTGTTGGCTGTTGGCAATTAGGGCGTGATGCCTTAACTCGTCCACAGATAAAGGGATGCCTCGTTGTTTGATGTAGTTGGGGCTTGCATAGAGGCGTCGTGTCAGTTGGCCGATACGGCGCACAACAAACGTGTCAGAGTGAGGCTCTCCCGTACGGATGGCGATGTCAATGCCATCACGTGCCATATTAACCAGGGCGTCATCCACGCGAAAGTCCACACGCAAATTCGGATGAGCAACGTGCAGAAGCGGCAAGCTGTCGACCAGCAAATGCTGAGCAATGACCGCACTCATGCTGACGCGTACCAAGCCCGAAACTTTTTCGCGTACTTGTCCGAACTCAGCATCCATTGCATCCACTTCACCCAAGATGCGTATGGCGTAGCTTTGCAGAATTTCCCCTTCGGGGGTGAGCGATAAACCGTGCGTTGTTCGAAGCACCAGCTGCGTGCCGTAGGCTGCTTCGATGCGTTGTAGTCCGCGTGAAATTTGACTAACCGGTGCATTGCGCTCGCGGGCGACAGCTGACAACGTACCCAGCGCAGACACGCGTGAAAACAGCCGCAAATCGTCAAAGCTCAAGTCAATCATGTGTGCATGGTAATGGAGTGGCCTTGCAGTTTGTGCAACACCAATTTGCGCTCGGTGGTGTTTCGCGCAAGGAGGTGAAAACCTAAAGTTATCTCACCGATTCATCAAATGGAGAACTGAGATGCGTAATCCCCCAGCAGGCTATGAGCCCCTCGACCGTGCCGCTTTGATTGCCCAGGCCAAGCAACAGGCGCGTCACTTGCGTCGCCAAGCTGTTCCGAATTTTTGGGAGGATGTGGATGCAAGCTGTGCAAAAGCAACAAGAAGTTTGTCACTGTTTTTGAGTCGTTTGGCTCGACACCATCAGTCACGCGTATCCATGTGCACGGACAGTTCAAAGGCAAAGGTGGTTTGAGATGCCCATTTTGACCCTCAAGCTATCCGCCCATGCGCAGCTCACCGATGCCCAAGCTTTGGCGCGAGCGTTGACCGCGCTCAGCACGCAAGTGCTGCATAAACGCTCGGATGTGACCTCTGTGATCTTTGAACGTATCTCCGCAAATGACTGGTGGGTGGGCGGTGAAGTGTCAGCTCAAGTGCTGATGCAGCTAGACATTCGCATCACGCACGGGACGAACTCAACCACCGAGAAAGCTGCGTTCGTTGCAGCTGCGTTTGCTTTGTTGCCGCTGCATTTGGCGCAGGGCCAGCGGTTGCATGCCACCAGCTACATCAGTGTGCAAGAACTGGCGGCTACGGATTGGGGCTATGGTGGTTACACGCAGCAACAACGCCGCGAGATGGCACAGACGCTTTAAGCAAAGTGATCAAACGACGCAAAGCGTTTGGCAATGGGCTGACCTTGCGGGTCCAGTACCACCAAGCCTTGCTCTTGCATGATGCGACCAATACGCGTGACGGGCGTGTGGGTTTCCCATGCAGCAGCGTGCACCAGTTCGCGTTGGTTCACCGGTGCGGTGAAGCACAGCTCGTAATCGTCACCACCCGAGAGCGCGAACTCTAGGCGTTTGTTCCAAGGCAAGTCAGCCATGACGGTGGAGATACCTGCGGCTAAGCGTGCTTCGCCAAAGTGGCCAGCGGTTTGCAGCCATGTGGTGTCAATTTGTGCGCCCACGCCTGAGCGTTTGAGGATGTGACCTAGGTCGCCCAACAAACCATCGCTCACATCAATGGCAGCATTGGCCACGGCGCGAAGTGCAGTGCCTAGTTCGACGCGTGGTGTGGGTTGCTCCATACGCAAACGGGCTTGCTCAAAAGCCTCGCCCGAAAGCGTGTGCGTGCCGCGAAACACTTCGAGTGCCAAGCGGGCGTCGCCCACGGTGCCGCTGATGTAAATGTCGTCGCCCACTTGTGCGTTTTGGCGCAGCAGCGCGTCGCCGGGGGGCACTTCGCCAAACACCGTGATGCAAATGTTTAGCGGGCCTTGCGTGGTGTCGCCGCCCACCAGCTCGCAGCCGTGGGCGTCTGCCAAACGCAACAAACCCATGGAGAAGCCAGCCAGCCATGCTTCGTCCACGCGGGGCAGCGACAGGGCGAGGGTGAAGGCCAAAGGCTCTGCGCCCACGGCTGCCAAATCGCTCAGGTTCACTGCCAAGGCTTTGTGACCCAAGCGGGTTGGGTCGACCGTGCTTAAAAAGTGGCGGCCTTCCACCAGCATGTCGCTAGACACTGCCAGTTGCATGCCTTCGGTGGGGCGGAGCAGCGCACAGTCGTCGCCCACGCCCAGTGCGGCTTTGTGTGTGGGGCGCTTGAAGTAGCGCTCGATCAGGTCAAATTCACCCATGGTGTGTGGCCTCAGTGCAGCTTGCGACTGCCTGGCTCATCGCTGAGCGCGTCGAGCACAAACATGGGAATGTCCACATCAAACTTTTCACCGTCTTCGGCCACGCAAAAGTAGCTGCCGTGCATGGTGCCTGTGGGCGTGCGCAGGCGGGTGCCGCTGGTGTACTCAAATTGTTCACCCGGCTGCAGCAAGGGTTGGTGGCCTACCACGCCTAAGCCTTTGATCTTTTCGTGCGTGCCGTTGGCATCGTTCACATTCCAAGTACGCGATATGAGCTGTGCCGCCACATTGCCCACGTTGGTGATGGTGATGGTGTAAGCGAAGGTGTACAAACCGCCGTCTGGGTCGGACTGCTCAGACAGGTATTGCGGGTGGACTTCGACTTGGAATTTGTAACGCAGCATGGGGTGATTTTGGCCTAAGCTGAAAACCCTGCTGAAGGGGTGAAATAATCACCCCATGACTAGCCCACGCACCCCATTCAATATCGCTCCCTCCATCTTGTCTGCCGATTTCGCCCGTTTGGGCGACGAGGTGAAAAACGTCATCGCCGCAGGCGCTGATTGGATTCACTTTGACGTGATGGACAACCACTATGTGCCCAACCTCACGTTCGGCCCCATGATCTGCCAAGCTTTGAAGCCACACGCCAAAACGCCTGCTGGCGTGGCTGTGCCGATCGACGTGCATTTGATGATTTCGCCGGTCGACGCTTTGGCCGCTTCGTTTGCCGAAGCTGGCGCGGACTACATCAGCTTTCACCCCGACGCGAGCGCCCATGTGCACCGCAGCATCCAAGCCATCAAGAGCAAAGGCGTGAAAGCCGGTTTGGTGTTCAACCCCGCCGAGCCGTTGGACGTGTTGGAGTGGACGATTGACGAGATTGACCTCATCCTCATCATGAGCGTCAACCCTGGCTTTGGTGGTCAAAGCTTCATTGACTCAGCTCTGCGCAAAGTCGAGATGGCGCGCAAGTGGATTGAGCGCAGTGGCAAAGACATTCGCCTTGAGGTGGATGGCGGCATCAAGCCCGACAACATTCGCCAAGTGGCCGATGTTGGTGCAGACACTTTTGTGGCGGGCAGTGCTATTTTTGGCAAGCCCGACTACAAGGCGGTGATTGACCAGATGCGTGTGGCCTTGGCCTAAGCGCAAGGCATACCACGCATTGTTGATATGACTGATCCAGCGCCGCCACAAGCTTCGGTTGTCAGTCGGCTGAAGACATGGGCGCGTGGCATCAAGCGCGATGTGGTGACGGTGTATTTTGCTGCTCGCGATCCTCAAGCCCCCATGCTGGTGCGTATCTTGGCTGGCTTGGTGGCGGCCTATGCGCTCAGCCCGATAGACCTGATTCCAGACTTCATCCCCGTACTGGGTTATTTGGATGATTTGCTCATCGTGCCATTGGGCTTGTTGTTGGTCATGCGACTGATGCCAAAAGAGGTGATGGCGAATGCTCGAGCCAAAGCGGACACCGTGTTGGCCAAGCCGCGCAGCTGGCTGGCGGCTGTGTGCTTTGTGGCAATCTGGTTAGTGCTCGGGTTTTACCTAGTGCTTTGGCTGTGGTGAGCGGGATTAATTCCCTACAAATTTTGAGACGAACTGTCTAAATTAAGAACCATGTTTTGAAGGTGCAACACCTTCACTGTTTGGCTTTGATTTTGAAAAGTTCGTATGCAAAATATCCGCCCCACATTAGTTTCATTGGCAGTTCTGGCTGTCTGTACAAGTACAGGAGCCCTGGCGCAAGCGGTTGAACAGTTACCGGTGGTGACGGTTGTTGGCACGATGCCAATCCCTGCGATTTCTCAGCCTTTGTCGGAGATTCCATCGGCCGTTCAAACTGCCAACAGCTCGGATCTCGCGAATAGCCAAGCTTTGGATTTGTCTAGTTTCATGAACCAGCGCATGGGCGGTGTGTATGTGAACGAGGTGCAAGGAAACCCACATCAAATGGATGTGAACTACCGTGGCTTCACAGCCTCCCCCTTGCTTGGCACGCCTCAAGGCTTGTCTGTGTACATGGATGGTGTGCGCATGAACCAACCCTTTGGCGACGTGGTGAGCTGGGATTTGATTCCAAGATCCGCCATCAGCAGCATGACCTTGATGCCTGGCTCAAACCCGTTGTTTGGCCTCAACACGCTGGGTGGCGCACTGGCTGTGCAAACCAAGTCCGGTCTCACGCATGCAGGGACTGCTGTGCAAACCACGATCGGCTCGCACCAACGTCGTGCTGTCGAGTTGGAGCATGGTGGGCGCAATGACAAAGGCTTGCATTGGTTTGTCACGGGTAATGTGTTTAACGAAGATGGCTGGCGCGATGCTTCGCCCTCACGCGTACGCCAAACCTTTGGCAAGCTGGGCTGGAAAGATGGCCCGACCGATGTCGCTTTGACGCTGAGCCATGCCAACAACGCACTCACCGGAAACGGTCTGCAAGAACAGCGAATGCTCGCCAACGACTACCGCAGCATCTACACCAAACCCGACGAAACGCATAACCGGTCTACGTTGCTTAACTTCACGGGTAAGCATGTGATCAATGACAACACCTTGTTTGCTGGCAATGCGTATTACCGCTCGATCAGCACGCGAACGCTTAATGGCGATGTGAATGACGACGCGTTGGAAACCGCTCCGGGCCTGTTGGGCGGCGGCGTATTTCCAAATTCCGCATGCCTTGCTGCTGCGGATGATGACGATGCAGAGCCAGTTTGTACTGGCTTGCTCAATCGCAGCACAACCAAGCAAAAAAACTATGGTTTCTCAGGTCAAGTCACTTTGCTCGAAAAATTGGCGGGATACAAGAATCAGTTCACCACGGGCCTTGCCTATGACACCAACCGCACTGACTTTAAACAGTCCAGTGAGTTTGGCTACATCAATCCAGACCGAAGCGTGACCGGCACACAAGTGTTTGCTGACGAGTTGGATCCGAATGTTCACTTGAAGGGCAAAGGCAGCACGTGGAGCGTGTTTGCCACGGACACCATTTCTTTGCATGACCGTTGGCATGTGACGATGTCTGGGCGTTACAACCGCTCGCGCATCATCAACGAAGATCAAATTCTGCCCGGGGGTGGTGCGGGCTCATTAGATGGCAACCATGTGTTCCAACGCTTCAATCCAGCAATCGGAACCACTTACGCTTGGACACCCGCACTCACAGCTTACCTGGGCTATAACGAAGGTAACCGCACGCCTACCTCTATCGAGTTGGGTTGTGCCGACCCCGCCAATCCATGCAAACTGCCGAATGCAATGGCGGGCGATCCACCATTAAAGCAAGTGGTCACAAAAACATGGGAAGCGGGTTTGCGTGGCGCACTGTCTAAGCAAACGCAGTGGACAGCTGGCCTGTTTCACGCACAAAGCACAGATGACATTTTGTTTGTCGCCGCGCCAGATGTCAGCTCATTTGGCTATTTCAAGAACTTCGGCAAGACACAGCGACAAGGCATAGAGCTCGGCTTGAATAGCCAGCAAGGGGCTTTCAAGTTTGCAACTCACTACACATGGCTGCAAGCAACGTATCAAAGTAGTGAGGTGTTGGGTGGTGATTCAAACAGCACGAATACGGGTGGCAATATCGCTATTCAGCCAGGCAACACGATTCCGTTGACGCCTAAACACATTTTGAAAATTCATGCTGATTACGCTTGGTCGCCAGTGTGGAGCACAGGTCTGGGCATGGCGGCGTTTAGCGGCGTGTATGCCCGTGGCAATGAGAACAACCAACACCAACCCGATGGTGATGAGCACTTAGGTTCGGGAAGAACGGCAGGCTATGCCGTGTTCAATGCGAACGCACGCTACGCCTCTAGTAAAAATACGCAATGGATGTTGAACGTGATGAACTTGTTCGATCGTCGCTATGCATCAGCCGGCCAGTTGGGCCCTGCTGCATTCAGCGCTAATGGGCAGCAGTTTGTGTCAAGCTCAACGCGCGAGCAACATTCGATGTCAGTCGCGCCAAGTGCGCCACGCAGTGTGTGGCTGAGCATGCGTCACAGTTTTAATTAAGCACGGCATCAATCAACTGATGGCGTTGGGCCATATGGACCAACGCCGCTGTGTTGTTGACAGCAAGCTTTTCTTTGATTTGCGTTTGGTTATTGGCCACCGTTTTGAGGCTGATGTTCAAACGCTCAGCGCATTCCGCTGGCGTACAGCCTCGGGCCAGCAAGCGCCAAATTTCTAACTCGCGCAAAGTGAGTTGGGCAATGCGATCGGCTTCGTCATCCGCCGTATGTTCGAATTGGTTGAGCGACAAGTCGTCGCTCAAGTAACGTTGCCCGTTGTGGGCGGACTTCACACCAGTGACCAAGTTTTCAGGTGGAGAGTTTTTGGTGACAAAACCAATCGCACCACCATCCAAAGCACTGCGTACCAAGTTGCGGCCGTCATACATGCTGCACATCAATACCTTTGCGCTCGCATCACGCAGTTTAATTTTTCGCAGTAACTCAAGCCCGCCTACTGTGGGCATGGAAATGTCGGAGATGGTCACGTCGGGCTGATACTGCAAGTACGAGATGTAACCAGAAGTGGCGCAGCCAGCTTCGGCCACAACGGTGATGTCGCCTTCTTGCTCCAGAAAGCGTGCGTAGCCTGCACGAACGACAGGGTGGTCATCGACCAATAAGACACGAATCATGAAGTCACCTGTGTGATTGGAAGTTGGACGTGAATGCGCAGGCCGGGCTGTGCGTCTTCAAAATGAATGTGTCCTTGCAAGCTGGCAATGCGTTCACGCATGCCTGTAAGGCCAAGGCCATGCGAACCGCTTGGCGTTGGATGCAAACCTTGTCCGTTGTCGGAGATGGAAAGAGTCAGCACATCTTGGCTGCCATCTAGACTGATCCAGACCTGGCTGGCGTTGGCATGTTTGGCGATGTTGGTCAACGCCTCTTGGGTGACACGATAAATGGTGGTGCTGAGCGCATCTGGCAGATCATGCGGCAAAGCATTGATCAGTGTGTGACATTGAATGCGGCAGTGCTGTTCCCAACTGCTGCAGAGTTCTTTCAGACTTTCTTCTAGACCCAAACTGTCAAGGTTTGGGGGACGCAAGCGCTTGAGCATGTCACGTGCAAGGCTGTGCATGCGCAGTGAAGACTGGTCAATTCGCTTAGCGGATTCAAGTGCTGCGTTGGGGTTGTTGTGAATTGCTTTGCCAATGTAGGCTGCCTCAATGCGGAGTGCTGTGCAAGTTTGACCTACTTCGTCATGCAACTCCTGGGCAAGGATGCGACGTTCATCTTCTTGTGCGCTGATCAAGCGCTGTGTGAGATGACGGTTGGCTTCGAGTAGTGCAGACACTTCGTGCATGCGCTGAAAGGCGAACCAAGCCAAGCCGAGAGACAAGGCCAACAGAGTCAGGGGGATTTCGTCCAACTGAAAACGTTCATAACTTTGCAGCCAGTGTGCAAGTTTTTCAGATAGCTCCCACTGCATTGCCATAGCCCAAAACAACGCGACCACCACCAACACGCGAAGCAAGTCGCGCCAAGCGGGCGTCGTGGCTTTGGGTGTCATGGCAGCATGCGTTTGGCAATGCCATCTCGTCGCATCATGTGCAACACAGCTGCCAAGATGTGTATGGCAATCATCAGCATGAACAGGTAGCTACATGCCGTGTGGATGCCACTAAATATCTCTTTCAAATCAGCCGAGGCTTCCCAAAGTCTAGGGAGCGGTGTGCCAAAAAACTTGATGGGGTAGGCCGTGAAGCTAGAGCCCAAGAAGCCACTCACAGGCATAGCCACCATACAGATATAGAGCACGGCATGGCTTGCGTTCGCCGCCCATGTTTGCCACAGAGGCATGGAGTCTGGGAGTTCTGGGGGGCGATGCGTCAAACGCCAAAGCCCGCGCAACACAATGAGCAAGCCCAACACAATGCCAACAGATTTATGCCAGTTGAACCACTCCGCACGCAAGCCAGGTGGCGTTTTAGGGATGTCGCCCATCCACATGCCTAACCAGAGTTGGTAAATCAGGCCGATGGCCAGCAGCCAATGCAGGGCAATGGCAAGGCCTGTGTAGCGCGACGGTTGATCGTGTAATTCAGCGACTTCTGCGTTGTTCTCTTCCATGAGTTGCTTTCGTTCAGTTGGCAGCAGCGCCCCAGGGCAGCTTGCCTACCGGCACGGTGCTGATAGGCGTAAAGGTATGGGCGTCCACAACGGTCACGGCATGGCTGCGACCTGCAGCCACATACAGTTTGCTGCCATCAGGTGTGATGGCCATGTTCCATGGGCGCAGACCTACTGGCACTTTGGTGTGAACGGTGAAGCTTTGCGTGTCGATGACCGCCACATTGGCATCGCCCCCGTTGCTGGCAAACAACCACTTGCCGTTGGGGTGCATGGCCAAGCCGTTGGTGCGTGCGCCAACCGCCAGCGTCGCTTTGACAGTGAGTTTTTGCATATCAATCGCAGCCAGCAAGCTGTCGTTTTCAACAGCGACATAAGCCATGTTGCCATCGGGGCTGAACGCGATACCGCGCGGACGATTCCCCACGCGAATGCTGGCAATTTGTTTGCGTGTTTTGAGGTCAAGCACGTCAACTTGATCGGCTTCTTCGGCGGACACCAGCATGCGTTGGCCATCAGGGCTGAACACCGCATGCTCTGGGTTCTTGCCTGACACCACGATGTCAAACATCAGCTTCCATTGGGCAATGGATACAAAGCTCACACTGTTGCTGCCCTCATTGGCAATGGCCAGCCATGCGCCATCGGGTGAGCAATACACGGCCTCGGGCGAGTCGCCGAGTGTCAGCGTCTTGGCGATGTTGCCGGAGTGTGTGTGGATGGCTTGCAGTTGCGAGTCTTTTTGGTTGCTCACATACAAGTGCACATCGTTCTTGCACAAAGCTAAACCGCGTGGCTTGCCGCCCGTGACGATGGTTTGACTCACGGCCTGCGTCTTTGCATTGATGACAGAAATATCAGCGCTGCCTTCGTTAGTGACAAAAACTTGGTCTGCACCAAACGCTGAAGATGCGACTGCGGCAAACAGACATAGGCTGGCAATGCGGAGATGGGTTTTCATGGGTGAATGAACTTCAGATGAAACGTATGAAACGCTTAGAGTGGAATTTGACTTTGCACACCAATCACCCAAGAGCGGGGAAGGCCGGGTTCGAAGTATTGTTTAGAAAATTGGTTGATGATGACTGAGCCAACCGTATCTTTGTTGGTTAAGTTGTCCACGCCCACAAAAGCTTCAACACGAGCGGAGCCGATTTGGTAGCGTTGACGAACGCGTGCATTGAGCAAGGTATGGCTAGGGGCCAAAGCATAGTTTGCGCTGGTGGCAGTGTTCGCATCATTGGCCCACATACTCGACCGGTACACCACATCTAAGCCAGCTTCCAAGCCCATCTTGGGTTTTTGGCCTGCTTGCGCAAAACCTTTTTCAGACCACTGTACCGAGGCGAAGAGTTGCTGTTTTGGGATGGCAGGCAGGCTGTTGCCATTAGGTGGGCTGTAGCTTGCGCTGCCAGCTTGGTAAGTGGCATTGATCACTGAAGCCGAAGCTTGTGAACGCCAGTTGGATGTGTGTTGGTTGCGAATCGCCAACTCAAAACCGTCGCGTTTGGTTTGCGCTGCGTTGTCGTAGGCTGTCTTACCGTTAGAAGACAATGCCGCAACGATTTCGTTGGTCGTGTCAATTTGAAACCATGCCGCATCAATTCTTGTGCTTGGTGTTGCCAACCATTTGGAGCCTATCTCTAAGTGCTTGCTGCGGGAAGCTTGCAAATTAGGATTGAACTTTTCAACAAAATTGTTGTTGCTGTCGCGAGAGTAAGCGGCCTCTACCATGGTGGGTGTTTCAAAACCTTTACCTTGGTTGATGTACAGGTTCAGATTGTCTTGTGCATGCCACGTCAGACCCAGTACAGGGCTGGTGGCTTTGTAGGTGACAGAGCCTGAGCCATCTACTGGCGTAGGCAAGTCGTCTCGGCTTTTCAGTGTGACTTCGCTTTGGCGTGCGCCTGTGGTTAAGGTGTAGCGCTCGCTCAAAGACCAGTTGGCTTGTGCAAAGTAGTCGCGGTTGCTGGCTTCATTGAGCTCGTTACGAGTGGGTGCGCCAGATTTTTCCCCGGCTGAAGCAGCGCCTGCCTGGCGCTGTTCTTGCGCGTGATCAATGTCTGTGCCCACAACCCAGTTCATGGATCGGCCATTGAACAAAGAAGTTTTACCATTTGCCTGCAAGCCAAAGCCTTCATATCTGCGTTCAAGTCCTGTCCATGCATTAGTGGCTTGATATTGCAAGTTACTGCGAGTGCCGCCGTAAATTCTGGCTTGTAGTTTGAGGTCACTGCTCACGCGGTGCTCGGCCACAGCACCCACTTGTTCTTGTTTGACGGTTTTACGTGTTCTGCGAGCAAGCGCGTTGGTGCCAGCCTGCGAAGGATCTGATGCTAGTTGTGCAGCGGTTAATCCCAAAGGATCGTTCGCGATGGGCATATCAAAAATATTCACGATGAACTTGAAGCGTGTATCGGGTTTGGCATCAACCGTGATGACGCTGTTGAGTTGCTTGCGTTCAGCCGAGCTGTTGGCCCGATAGCCATCAATTGAGAAGGTGCTGTAGTCAGCCACTAGTCCAACATTGCCAGAGCGTTGGCTGATTTGCCAATCGGTGCGTTGCAATCCAAACGAGCCCGTGTACAAACTCACTTGTGCTTCTGGTTTGTCGCCGGCTTCACGCGTAAAGGTCTGAATCACACCACCGGAAGCATTGCCATACAACTGTGCGAGTGGACCTGTTAGAACTTCCATGCGGTCAGCAGAAGTCATGCTCACGGTCGATGCTTGACCTTGCCCATCAGGCATCGATGCGGGAATGCCATCGGTAATGAGGCGGATGCCGCGCATGCCAAACGCAGCGCGTGACCCAAACCCACGAATTGAAATTTGCACATCTTGTGCATAGTTGTTGCGGTTGAGTGCCACCACGCCTGGTGCGCGGTTAAGCACATCAGAGATGTTGACCTGCGGTCCTGAGTTGCGCAGGGTGTCAGCATCGATGGTGTAAATCGATGCTGGCGCGTCAAATTGTTTTTGTTCCAAACGCCCGCTTTGCACAATGATTTCTTTCAAATCATTGCTGGTGGTTTGCGCATACAGGCCCGAGCTAGGGAAAACGCTGAGGCAAAGGAGCGCGCCGACGGTCAGTGTGTGATGGGGAGTGTTGCTTTTATTAAATTTCATGGTTCGCGCAATTTTCAAAATTCGATGAATCAGTTGTCTCTTAGATTAGTTAGCAAAACCCATTCCACCCAAAAGTGTTCCATTGACGATGGCATCGTTCGTGCTACTTCAGTTCTATTCAAAAACTAGGTGTACCAAGGTTGATCAATTGATAGTTCGTGTGTTGACGCATCTTCTAACAAGCGTGGTGGTGTTTCTCTCAGGGTTGTTCCTGATGAGTGCACATGCGGGGGTGATGACGCGCGAGGCGATGGAGCTGGCGTTCCCAGCTCCGTTGGTGGTGGGCGAGAAAGATCGTGATTTGCCTGTGTGGCCGATTTATCGGCAAGAGCTCACGTCCACCACGATTGCAGCCTATGCCTTTGAATCGCAAGATTTCGCCAGCATTCCCGGCTTTTCAGGCACGCCCTTTAATTTGCTGATTGCGTTGGACCCCAATGGGCAGTTCATGGATGTGCGCGTGCTGTCGCATCACGAACCCGTGTTTTTAGAGGGGTTGGGCGAGAAGCCGTTGTTTGCGTTTGTAGAGCAATACAAAGACTTGTCTTTGAAGCAAAGCATCAAGATCGGTACTGGTCAAAGTAAGAGTGGCAAAGAAACGGGCGCCAATGTCTATATTGATGGCGTGACCAAGGCCACAGCCTCTGTGCGCATCCTGAACCAGACGCTGTTGGCGGCTTCGCTGAAGGTGGCGCGAGCCAAGTTGGGTTACAGCGAAGGGCGCGACCCGGACCAGATCGCCAAAATTCGCCCTGACGTGTTTAAGTCCATGGATTGGGCAGGCTTGCGCAAAGCAGGCTTGATACACCACGCCACATGGAAGAACAGTGACATTGAGAAGGCCTTCAAAGACACCGCCGGTGAAGGGGTAGATGCGGAGGCACTGCAAAACCCAAGCGATTTGTTTGCTGAGTTATATGTTGCACATTTGAGCGTTCCCTCTGTCGGTAAAAACCTGCTGGCAGCTGACAAATGGGCTTACTTGCAGCAGCGTCTTGACCCTGGCGACCATGCCTTGTTGATTTTGGCCAAGGGGCGTTACGCGCTGATGGGCGAAGACTTTGTGCGCGGCACGGTGCCTGATCGTGTGTCGCTGAATCAGCAAAAGTTACCCATCGAAATACGCGATCTAGATTTGGACGTGGCCTTAAATTTACCTCCCGAATTGGCTGATGCGCAATGGTTGGCTGTGCGTGTCATAGCCCCCGCAGGCCTAGATCCCGCACAGGCGTTGAACTACGAACTGCATGTCACGCGAAGCAAGGGCATATTGTTTCCGGAGTTGGTGACCAAGAGTTTTACTATCGCCGCCGAGCTGCCGCACGATTACGTGGAGATGGCTGAATCAGATCAGAAGACATGGCATGGCATTTGGCTAGACCGCTGGTGGGAGCTGGCCGTGTTGCTCAGCGCCTTGGTTGTGTTGGTGTGGGCGCTGCGTGAGCCGCCGTGGCTGGTGCGGCATCCGCAGCGCATGGCCTGGTTTCGTCGTGGTTATTTGTTGTTCACTTTGTGCTTCATCGGCTGGTTCGCGCAGGGGCAGTTGTCTATCGTGAACCTCACTGCGGTGGTGCAGGCCGCAGTGGCGGGGCAGAGCCTTGAGTTTTTCATGTATGACCCCATGACCGTGGTGTTGTGGGTGTTTGTAGTCTTCACCTTTTTTGCGTGGGGCCGTGGCACGTTTTGCGGATGGCTCTGCCCGTTTGGTGCGTTGCAAGAGTTGATCAGCCAAGTGACTAAGCGCTTTGGCTTGTCTTGGCAGAGAGTGCCGCAGCGATGGGACACGCAGCTGAAGAAGGTGAAATACGTGGTGTTGGCAGGTTTGCTGCTGAGTGCGGCGGTGTCTGTGACGTGGACTGATCGATTGGTGGAAATTGAGCCATTCAAAACCAGCATCACGCTTAACTTTGTACGTGCCTGGCCGTTTGTGTTGTGGGCTGTGGCGATGGTGCTGCTGAGTGCGTTTGTTTACAAGGGTTATTGCCGTTATCTGTGCCCCTTGGGTGCAGGCATGGGCGTGTTGGGCAAGCTACGCCGCTGGGATTGGATTGCGCGTCGCAGCGAATGCGGCCAGCCTTGTCAGCGTTGCCGCAACGACTGCGCATATCAGGCCATCGACAAGCAAGGCGCGGTGGATTACGACGAGTGCTTCCAGTGCATGGATTGCGTGGTGATTTACGAGAGTGACAGTTTGTGTGTTCCACGTATTCTGGAAACTCGAGAGCAACGCGCCGTCATTCCAATTCAAGCGGCCGTCGCTGATGTGGCAGACAAGGGGCAGAGATGAAGCGCCGTCAATTTATTCAGTCCAATCTGGGTAGCGGTTTGCTCTTTGCAGCCCATGACGCCGTACAGAGTGCTACGCCTGCCAGTGGCCTTTATTGGAGGGACACCACATTTTCAGGCTTGGGCACGACCCTGTCGATTCGTGCGGCACATGCTGATGCGCAAGCTTTGGCGCTGGCGCTGCAGCGTGCTCGGCAGGTGGTTGCGCATGTAGAAGATGAAATGAGTTTGTTTCGCCCGAACAGCAAGCTTAGCCAACTCAATCAAACCGGCGTGTTGCACCGTCCATCGCCAGAGTTGTTGCACGTGTTGCAACTGAGCCAGCGTGTCGCGCAGCAAAGCCGAGGTGCATTTGATGTGACCGTGCAGCCGCTTTGGCAGCTCTATGCGCAGGCACAGCAAGTAGGCCGATTACCTCGACCTGAGGAGGTGGCCAAGGCGCAGAGATTCGTCGGGTGGCAGCATCTACAAGTTAGCGCGACACAGGTCTCACTGGCCAAGCCCGGGATGGGCGTGTCTTTGAATGGCGTGGCCCAAGGTTATGCCGCAGATTTGGTGCGTGCGAGTTTGAGCCGCGATGGTGTGGCGCATGCCTTGATCAACACGGGAGAGTGGTCATCGATTGGATTGGCCGATGGCCAACGGCCGTGGATTTTGAGCGTGAGCGATCCCCGCGCAGCAGACCAATGGCTGGCACGGGTGGCCATGAACGGTTTGAGCATTGCCACGTCGGCAGATGACCAATGCACCTTCAGTGATGACCGCAAGCACCATCACATCTTTAATCCACACACAGGCTATTCGCCGCTAGACATTGCCAGCGTCACTGTGGCTGCCCCGACCTGTGCGATGGCAGATGCTTTGACCAAGGTGCTATTTGTAGGCGGTTACGAGCGTTCGTTGCAAATTGCCAAGAGCTGGGGCGTGTCGGCACTGGTCGTACAAAAGAATGGGGAATGGAAAGCGTCCCATTCGTTGCCGCGTGTTGCAGGGTCATGATGTGCAACACCAGACTGTTCCAAATGTGAACAGTTGTCACAGTCGTATGTCACATGCAAGGGTTGATATGCCCAGTTTAAGCAAGGGTAATTACTGAGTTTGGGATGGATTCCCGCAATAGATTTCTTGAGTCTCATTAGTGACGAGTTGGCATGTGTATTGCACACACGTTTTGTACGGATAAGTGGGCGTGGAAGAGGCTGCTGGTTCCGCAACGATTCAAGCAACGTGTGCGCACGTTGATTTATTAATTGAAATTACAGGAGAAAAGCTGTGAAAAGAAAACTTCTAAGCGTGCTCGTCATGCTCGCCACGGCGCATGCAACGGCCCAAGTTACTGACGCCATGATTGCCAAAGATGCAGCCGACACAGAGTCTGTGTTGAGCTGGGGTATGGGTACACAAGGTCAGCGCTTCTCGCCCTTGAGCACCATCAACACCAAAAACGTCAACAAACTCGTGCCCGTGTGGTCGATGTCCTTTGGTGGCGAGAAACAGCGCGGCCAAGAATCGCAGCCCTTGGTTCACAAAGGCAAGATGTTTGTCACGGCTTCTTATTCCCGCATTTTTGCGGTGGATGTGAAAACAGGTCAAAAGCTTTGGAAATACGAACACCGTCTGCCAGAAGGCATCATGCCTTGCTGCGACGTGATTAACCGTGGCGCTGCGCTGTATGACAACTTGGTGATCTTTGGTACCTTGGATGCACAGTTGGTGGCCTTGGATCAAAACACCGGCAAAGTGGTGTGGCGCGAAAAAATTGAAGACTACACCGCAGGCTACAGCTACACAGCGGCACCTCTGATCGCTGAAGGCATGTTGCTCACCGGCGTTTCAGGTGGCGAGTTTGGTGTGGTGGGTCGTGTGGATGCGCGCGATCCAAAGACCGGCAAGTTGCTGTGGACACGTCCGACCGTTGAAGGCCACATGGGCTACAAAGACGGCAAAGAAAACGGCATTAGTGGCACAACCAACGCCACATGGCCCGGCGAGACATGGAAGACCGGTGGTGCTTCTACTTGGTTGGGCGGTTCATATGACGCATCCACTGGCTTGGCTTACTTCGGTACAGGCAACCCCGGTCCATGGAATAGCCACGTGCGTAAAGGCGACAACTTGTATTCATCGTCCACCGTGGCGATCGATGTCAAGACTGGCAAGATTGCATGGAGCTACCAAAACACGCCCAACGACGCTTGGGACTTTGATGGTGTGAACGAGTTTGTGACCTTTGACATGGACGGCAAGCGCGTCGGTGGCAAGGCTGACCGCAACGGCTTCTTCTACGTGAACGATGCCAAGACCGGTAAGCTCATCAATGCTTTCCCATTCGTCAAGAAGGTCACATGGGCTTCAAGCATTGACATCAAAACAGGTCGCCCAGTGTTTGATCCAGCCAATCGCCCTGGCGATCCAACAGCAAGTTCTGACGGCAAAAAAGGCTCATCGGTATTTGCAGCACCCGGCTTCTTGGGTGGCAAGAACCAAATGCCAATGGCTTACAGCCCCAAGAGTCAACTGTTCTATGTGCCTACCAACGAATGGGGCATGGACATTTGGAACGAGCCAATCAGCTATAAAAAAGGCGCTGCCTACTTGGGCGCAGGCTTCACGATGAAGCCATTGTTTGACGATCACATTGGCTCCTTGCGTGCCATCGATCCTAAGACAGGCAAAGTGGCTTGGGAAGTTAAGAACAACGCGCCTTTGTGGGGCGGTGTGCTGACAACCGCTGGCGACTTGGTGTTCTGGGGTACGCCTGAGGGTTACCTTAAAGCAGCCGACGCCAAGACTGGCAAAGTCTTGTGGCAGTTCCAAACTGGCTCTGGCGTGGTGGCTCCTCCCATTACTTGGAACGATGGCACTGACCAATATGTGAGCGTTGTCTCTGGTTGGGGTGGTGCTGTGCCTCTGTGGGGCGGTGAAGTTGCCAAGAAGGTCAACTTCCTCGAGCAGGGTGGTTCTGTTTGGACATTCAAACTGCCATCGTCAACCAACGTAGCTTCAAAGTAATGACCTAACCAGTTATTGCGTTGATCCATGAAGGGGTTTTAGATGGCGCAAGCCCTCTGAAGCCCCTTTTTAATCAAGGTGAACTTTATGAAAAAAATCACACTCTTTTTGATGATGGCCTGTGGGCATCTGGCATATGCATCGCCTGCATTGAGTGCCAAAGAAACGGCAGCTGCCGCTGACTTGGCCAAGAGCAATGGTTGCTTAAGTTGTCATGCCATGGACGAAAAAATTGTTGGTCCTGCTTATTCAAAAATAGCCGCCAAATACAGTGACGACAAAGATGCAGCTGCATCTCTCGCTCAGTCCATCCGCAACGGCTCATCTGGCAAGTGGGGGCGTATTCCTATGCCTGCACACGGCAATATGAATCAAGAAGATATCAACCTCTTGGCGCGCTGGGTGTTGACCATCAAAGGTAAGTGATGCCCTACAAAGCCTGGGTGCGGATATGC
The DNA here is from genome assembly GCF_002943475.1 of Limnohabitans sp. TS-CS-82. Taxonomy (NCBI): domain Bacteria; kingdom Pseudomonadati; phylum Pseudomonadota; class Betaproteobacteria; order Burkholderiales; family Comamonadaceae; genus Limnohabitans; species Limnohabitans sp. TS-CS-82. The sequence goes on from NZ_PTQX01000013.1 coordinate 138,303, forward strand.
CTCGCCATGCTGTGGGGCAGTATCTTGGCATCGAGTGCGCTGGCGCAAGACAGTGATCGTCAAGACTGGTTGCGCAACCCTGCCATGGGCAATTACAAGGCCTATGCAGAATTCAAAATGACACACTACGCCAAGGCCCGTGAGGTATGGGAAACCTTGGCAGAGGTGGGCAACGGCGACGCCTTGTTTAACTTAGGTGTGATGGCCGAAGATGGCTTGGGTGAACCTCGCAATATGGCCAAAGCCGAAGCGCTCTATGTGAGCGCAGCAAATGGCAATAACTTCAAAGCTCAATACAGACTTGGCCTGCTTTACAGCACAGGTGGGCTATTGGCCAAAGACGCGACTAAAGCGCGTGTGTATCTCACCCTGGCTTCCCAGCATGGTGACAAAGATGCAGCATCGTTGTTAGCGCAACTCAGCGATCCATCACAAGCACCCACGCCACTTCAACAAGCAGATTTACTCAGTGCACAAGGGCAGCACATGCAAGCGGCCAAGCTTTACAGCGCTCTTGCTGATAAAGAGGATGCCACAGCACAAACCCGTTTGGCTTGGATGTACGAGGCAGGCCGTGGCGTTTCACAAGACTTGAGTGAAGCCGCGCGACGCTTTGAGATTGCCGCCAACGCAGGTCATGCAGAAGCGCAGTATGCGTTGGCAGTGATGTTGCGCACGGGGCGCGGCCGAATGCGTGACGATGCGCAAAGCTTGGTATGGCTCAAACGTTCTGCCGCGCAAAACTATCCTTCTGCAGTGGCAGCGGCGCATTCTTTGCATGACCTATGAAATGATTTTCATATTGTGACAAGTTGGAGCATGTGTGTCCTTGCGGAACACAACACTGTGACAAGACGACACGAAATCACTGAGATAGGCCTGGTACAGCTCTTGCGAAATCAGAAATACCCGAGAGGGAAATTCTTGATGTTCAAAAAATGGAGATGACATGATTTACGCAAACCCAGGCGCAGCCGGTGCAAAAGTGCAATACAAGGCTCACTACGACAACTTCATTGGAGGCAAGTTTGTCGCCCCAGTCGAAGGCCAATACTTTGATGTGATCACACCTATCACGGGCAAGGTGTACACCAAAGCTGCGCGTTCAGGTGCAAAAGACATCGAGTTGGCATTGGACGCTGCACACAAAGCAGCTGATGCATGGGGTAAAACATCGCCAACAGATCGCGCGAACATCTTGCTCAAGATTGCAGACCGCATCGAAGCCAATCTCGAAATGTTGGCTTATGCAGAAACTGTAGACAACGGCAAAGCTATTCGCGAAACACTCAATGCCGATATTCCATTGACAGTGGACCACTTCCGTTACTTCGCTGGCTGCGTACGTGCCCAAGAAGGCGCACTGTCTGACATCGACGAAAACACCGTGGCTTACCACTACCACGAGCCTCTGGGTGTGGTTGGTCAAATCATCCCTTGGAACTTCCCCATTTTGATGGCCGCATGGAAATTGGCCCCAGCCTTGGGCGCTGGCAACTGCGTGGTGTTGAAGCCCGCTGAATCCACACCAATTTCTATCTTGGTGTTGGCTGAGCTCATCGCCGATCTGTTGCCGCCCGGCGTGTTGAACATTGTCAACGGCTATGGCCGCGAAGCTGGAATGCCATTGGCTACCAGCACACGCATTGCCAAAATCGCGTTCACAGGCTCAACCACTACAGGTCGCGTGATTGCACAAGCCGCAGCTAATAACTTGATTCCAGCCACCTTGGAGTTGGGTGGTAAGTCGCCCAACATCTTCTTTGCCGACATCATGGACAAGGACGATGGTTTCTTTGATAAAGCCATTGAAGGCTTGGTGCTGTTTGCATTCAACCAAGGTGAGGTGTGCACATGTCCATCACGCGCCTTGATTCAAGAGAGCATCTATGACAAGTTCATGGAGCGCGTGCTGAAGCGCGTGGCCGCCATCAAGCACCAAAACCCATTGGATACGGATAGCATGATGGGAGCGCAGGCTTCTAAAGAGCAGCTGACCAAAATCTTGTCATACCTCGACTTGGGCAAGCAAGAAGGCGCGGAAGTTTTGGCCGGTGGCGCACAAGCCCATCTGGGTGGTGACCTCGAAGGCGGCTACTACGTGCAGCCGACGCTGTTCAAAGGCCACAACAAAATGCGCATCTTCCAAGAAGAGATTTTTGGTCCTGTGTTGGCTGTGACCACATTCAAAGACGAAGCAGAAGCCTTGGCCATCGCCAACGACACGCTCTACGGTTTGGGTGCAGGTGTGTGGAGCCGTAACGGCAACGTGGCTTACCGTATGGGCCGTGCCATCAAAGCGGGCCGTGTGTGGACCAATTGCTACCACGCCTACCCAGCACATGCAGCTTTCGGTGGCTACAAAGAGTCAGGCATTGGCCGTGAAACACACAAAGTCATGCTCGACCACTACCAACAAACCAAAAACTTGTTGGTCAGCTATAGCGAAAGCAAGTTGGGCTTTTTCTAAATCCAACGCCTAAGGGTAAGGGTTGCGCGTGGCGAGGAATTGCCACGCGCTTTTTGCATAGGAGCACACGATGGTCGAAAAAGTAGTGGCAACCCCAGCTGCATTAGAGCTGGTGGATTTCTTAAAGAAGAAACACGGTACGTTGATGTTTCATCAGTCCGGCGGTTGTTGTGATAACAGTGCTGCCAACTGTTACTTGCCAGGCGAAATTACGATGGGTGCAGGTGATGTGTTTTTAGGACGGATTGGTGAGTGCGATTTCTACATTGGCCGCAATCAATACCAAACCTGGAAGCACACGCAACTCATCATTGATGTGATTGAAGGCACTGGCGGAACCTTTTCATTAGAAGGGCCAGAGGGCAAAGCCTTTCACACGCGTTCTCGCGTATTCACGCAAGAAGAGCTAGATGAGTTGGCTGCAGAGGAAGCGCAGGCGTCGCAAAAGTCCTGAGGTTATGCCGCTGATCAGTGCCATGCCGCGTCAGGCAGCAGGTGCTTTTTGCGATAAATCGTGTTGCGCGAGACGCCCAAAAGTTTTGCGGCGGCAGATACATTGCCTTTGGATGTCCGTAATGCTTGAACGATGGCGTCAATGGCCACATTTTCTAGAGTGAAAGCTTGCGTGGGGTGCGTTGTAAACGTAGGTGTTGACGCTTGTGGTTGAACTGGTGAAGCCACGGGCTCAAGCGGCTCGATACGAGCTTGTAGCGGTGCGATTTGTTGAATTTCAGATAAGAAATCATCAGGCAAATGGTGCATCTGAATGTCACCTTCGCATTCGGCCATGACCACGGCAGTGCGCAGCAAGTTGTAAAGCTGTCGGAAGTTGCCAGGCCAAGCATAGCGATGAAATACCTCCATGACATCTGGAGAGATGCCAATGAGTTTGTCGGCGCTGCATAAGCTTGCCAAGATCTTCTTGGTCACCACATCTAAGTCTTTGCGGTCTCGCAAAGCGGGTAACTTAACCACGAGGCCGTTGAGTCGGTAGTACAAATCCTCTCTGAATGTGCCGTTGGCGATCATTTCTTTGAGATTTTTGTTGGTGGCGCAGACGACAGTGACATCGACATCAACTTCACGGCCTGAGCCTAGTGGGTTGACTTTGCGCTCTTGCAGCACGCGCAACAAGCGGGCTTGCAGGTGCAAAGGCATATCGCCAATTTCGTCCAAGAACAAAGTGCCTTCGTGGGCAAACAAAATTTTGCCTGTTGAGCCTTTACGCTTGGCGCCAGTGAACGCACCTTCTTCGTAGCCAAACAGTTCTGATTCGATGAGGTTTTCAGGAATAGAGGCGCAATTCACAGACACAAAGTTTTTATGGCTGCGCGTGGAGTCGTTGTGGATCGCTTGAGCCAACAAGTCTTTGCCCGTGCCAGTCTCTCCCAAAATCATGATGGGAATGTCGCGCCCTTGAATGATGCGAAGTTTTTGCACAACGGACGCAACTTGTGGATCTCCAGTGTCCAGATAGCGCAAGCTGGAGAGAGGGATCTTTTCTTCCTTTCGTCTCTTATAAGCAGGATTGGGCTGTTTCAAGTCGCCGCCTAGATGTGACAGTTGTGAAATAGTGCTGTTGAATTTAAGTTCACTTTTGCAACATACGCTCACGCCATCGTGCAGACACAGACGAAAGTGTTGACCATTGGCAGATCGTGCATGGTCAAAAAACTGCGAAATGCCAATGCCAAAAAGCGATGAGAACGTGTGTGCACGAAGCGCGTTGATGGACATCCCGAATTGGAATTGAGCGCTGCGGTTGGCAGATAAGAAACGACCGTCGGTCGTGAAAACAGCAATGCCTTCAACGATCGTGCCAATGAACTCTGGGCGCGCATGAAAGTGGATGCGCACCTCGGTGGGGAACACGTCAGCAAACATATGATTTTCAATCATCTGCGCCGACATGCGTGCCAAGGCCATGGTGTGCTGGTGATAGCTGCGGTAGTCACCCGTCACGTCAAGGGCTCCAATGACATCGCCGTGAGGGTCAAGAATGGGCGTGCAAGAACAGGTAAGGAATTGATTCGCTTGGAGAAAATGCTGACTGCCATGTACAACCAGCGCTTGGCCTTCTTTCAATGCTGTGCCTATGGCATTGGTACCTTTGCTCTTTTCGGACCAATCTACGCCTGGCGCTAAGGCAACTTGCGATGCCTTTTCTAAAAAGTCAGCATCACCAAGCGAGTGAAGAATTGTTCCTGTGCGGGTGGTCAACAGCACCATGCTATGCGTGTTGGCAATTTGTTCGTACAGCGTTTCCATGACGGGTGCTGCATGCTGGTACAAAAAGTGGTTTTCTTCTAGCAACGTGTCTACGCAACATAAGGTCGTGCCACTGTAGTCTGGGCTGTATGTTGGGGTTAGCCCGTAGTTTCGTGAGCGTTCTTGTGACGACGCAATGATGGCGGCATGTTCAGGGCTGTTGTACGAGGCACTTTGCGGGTAGGCCTGCATCACGCCACGGGTCGAAGGTTGACTGGTATTCATGATTTAAAACCCGTGAAGTGCGGCTGGCATTTGTTCGTTTAAGTTGTAAATATTTTCAGCGCGGCGATGTGATCCAGCAGATAGTTGTTTCCCTAGGATGTTGCAAATAAGTGTTTCAAATTGAAACACTTGGGGCCAAATATCAATGGCTTGGTAATTGCTTGTTGCTTCATCACAATTCATTCACTCAATAAAACCGAGGCCCGCAAGTTATGTCTATCGTTCGCCAATCTTCCTCCCGTCCATTGATTGCTGCCTATTTCGCGCTGATGCTCACGCTTACAGCGCAACAAAGCTGGGCGCATGGCGATGTTGTGCCTCAATCTGTTGATACATCCACCTTGCCACAGCTGGGCGCAAAGTGGCTAGATAACAACCCGTACTCAAGTGGTGCAGCGAACAAGGAAGCGTTGCGAATTGGTACATCTGCCTACAACCAAAATTGCGCACGTTGTCATGGACTTGAAGCTATTTCTGGTGGCATCTCACCCGACTTGCGCAAAATTGACAACGACTGTGCTGATTTGGCAGATGCAGCCAAAAAGAATGCCTGCTACCAAGAGATCAGCGAATACTTTGTAGCCACTGTGCGTCGCGGTCGCGTTCGCGATGGCCGTGTTTACATGCCTCCGTTTGAGGGCACACTCTCGCAAGAAGCGATTTGGTCAATCAAGACCTACCTCGAAACACGCCGTGAGCGTTAAGGAGCCCCTTTTGAAAGTTCTCAAATCGAACGAGCGATCAGGCTTGTCGCGTCGACAAGTGTTGGTGGCTGCGCCACTTTTGTTTGGCGTGAATGGATTGGTTGCTGCGCAAGAGCCAAGTCCCATGGAGAAGATTAAATCTAGGGGCGTGCTTAAGGTCGCGGTTTACAAAGACAACGCGCCATATTCCAGCGGGCCTAATGCTGACATTCAGGGTTTAGATGTGGCACTCGCCAGGGCGCTAGCTGCAAAGTTAAATTTGCAGTTGGCCTTGCTCCCCTTTGATGCGGGCGAAAACATGAATGATGATTTGCGCAACATGGTTTGGAAAGGTCATTACTTAGGCTACGGACCGGCCGATGTGATGATCCATGTGCCTGTAGATCGTTACTTAATGAACGAGAACAAGCAGGTGTTGATTTTTGGCTCTTATGTGCGTGAACATTTGGTGGTGTTGCACAGCGTTACAAAGCTGCCTCATGTGCAAAATCCAGAAGACCTACAAGGGAAAACGATAGCTGTAGAAAAAGGCAGTGGTGCGGCCAGTGCGTTGATGGGTTATCGCGGCGGCATGTTGCGTGAAAAGATTTCTATTTTCAAAGACGGTGTGGATGCTGCCAAGATGGTGACGACCGGTCAATTTGATGCAGCTTATGTGAGTCGTGCACAGGCAGAAGCCGCTGTGCATGCGGCTTCGGATAAATCGGCATGGGTTTTATCCTCGGTCGCATTGCCAGGTGTGATGCCCGCTGGATGGCCGTTGGGTTTGGCGGTCAAAGCCGACAACAAGGAGTTGGCCACTGCATTGGATGGCGCCTTGTCAGCATTGCGTCAGAGTGGCGAATTGTTGAAGTTATTTCAATCTCACGGATTGACGTTAGCCGCACCTTAAAGGCATACCATGCCCTCTTTAATAAGTCATGACTGATTTAATGATTGGTCGTGTTATCTAGGCTTCGCTCATGGAAAATCGAAAATCACTGGTCATCGGTGTACCTGCCGAGACTGCAGCAGGTGAGTCGCGCGTTTCAATAACGCCTGAAACAGCTAAAAAATTAATTGCGCAAGGCCATGTGGTCCGCATGCAGTCAGGTGCTGGCGTTGCTGCTAGCGTGCCCGACGATGCTTATGCGGCTGTGGGTGTTGAGCTGGTAGGTGCACAAGCTGCATGGTCGAGCGATTTGGTGCTCAAGGTGCGTGCGCCTGAGGCCGCAGAAGCTTCTAGCATCAAAACTGGCAGCACCGTGGTGGGTATGTTGGAGCCGTTCAATGCCGAAGGTTTGCAACGCTTGGCCTCTGCCGGTGCGACTGGTTTTGCGCTTGAAGCCGCACCGCGCACCACACGTGCACAAAGCATGGACGTGCTCTCTAGCCAAGCCAACATCGCGGGCTACAAAGCCGTCATGCTGGCGGCAGACAAATACCAACGTTTCTTCCCCATGCTGATGACGGCTGCGGGCACAGTTAAAGCTGCGCGCGTGGTCATCCTCGGTGTGGGCGTGGCGGGCTTGCAAGCCATTGCCACCGCCAAGCGTTTGGGCGCGGTGATTGAAGCCACCGATGTGCGCCCTAGCGTGAAAGAGCAGGTGGAGTCACTCGGCGCGAAGTTCATCGACGTGCCGTTTGAAAGCCAAGACGAAAAAGATGCGGCCGAAGGCGTTGGCGGTTATGCCCGCCCTATGCCACAAAGCTGGCTCGACCGTCAAAAGGTCGAAGTGGCCAAACGCGTGGCATTGGCAGACATCGTCATCACCACAGCACTCATCCCCGGTCGCGCAGCACCTGTGCTCGTGACCGAAGACATGGTCAAGGCCATGAAGCCAGGTGCAGTCATCATCGACATCGCTGCAGGCAAAGGTGCTGATGGCGTAGGCGGCAACTGTCCTTTGACTGAAGCTGGCAAGACTGTCATCAAACACGGTGTGACGATTGTGGGTGAGACCAACTTACCTGCATTGGTGGCAGCAGATGCAAGTGCACTGTATGCGCGCAATGTGTTGGACTTTTTAAAGCTCGTCATCAACAAAGAAGGTGCTTTGCACATTGACATGGAAGATGACATCGTGGCCGCATGCTTAGTCACCCGCGACGGCGCGGTTGTGAAGAAATAAACGAGATACAAAAATGGATGCAGTTTCCCCCACCCTCGTCAACCTGATTATTTTTGTACTGGCCATCTACGTGGGTTACCACGTGGTGTGGACAGTCACACCCGCACTACACACGCCTCTGATGGCGGTGACCAATGCGATTTCCGCCATCGTGATCGTGGGGGCTATGTTGGCCGCTGCGATGACTGAAACCACTTTGGGTAAAACCATGGGCGTACTCGCTGTGGCTTTGGCCGCAGTGAACGTGTTTGGTGGCTTCATGGTCACGCGTCGCATGTTGGAAATGTTTAGAAAAAAAGAGAAGCCAGCTAAAGCAGCTGCAGGAGACAAAGCATGAACTTAGACTTTGTTTCAATGAATTTGGTCACCTTGTTGTACTTGGTGGCGAGCGTGTGTTTCATTCAAGCGCTCAAAGGCTTGAGTCATCCCACCACATCCATTCGCGGTAACGTGTTTGGCATGACAGGTATGACGATTGCGGTCATCACCACCGCGGCCTTGATCGTCAAGTTGTCGGGCTCGGGCATGGGCATGAGCTGGGTGTTGCTGGGCCTCGTGATCGGCGGCGGCGCTGGCACGATCATGGCGCAACGCGTCGAAATGACCAAGATGCCTGAGCTGGTCGCTTTCATGCACAGCATGATTGGTTTGGCTGCGGTGTTTATCGCCATTGCCGCCACGGTTGAACCGGCTGCCTTTCAAATTGTTCAGAAAGCAGCAGACGGAACTGTGCCCGCAATCCCAGCTGGTAACCGTTTAGAACTGTTCTTGGGCGCTGCGATTGGTGCGATCACCTTCAGTGGCTCTGTCATTGCGTTTGGCAAGCTATCTGGCAAGTACAAGTTCCGCTTGTTCCAAGGCGCACCGGTGACGTTTGCAGGTCAGCATCAATTCAACTTGGTGTTGGGCTTGGCTACTTTAGGTCTGGGCCTGGTCTATACCGTCACGCAAGACATGAACGCGTTTTACGCCATGTTGGCACTGTCGTTTGTGATGGGTGTGCTCATCATCATCCCAATTGGCGGTGCAGATATGCCCGTGGTGGTATCTATGCTCAACAGCTATTCAGGCTGGGCGGCAGCAGGCATTGGTTTCTCGCTTAACAACAGCATGCTCATCATTGCCGGCTCATTGGTTGGTAGCTCTGGCGCGATCCTGAGCTACATCATGTGCAAGGCGATGAACCGTTCGTTCTTCAGCGTGATCTTGGGCGGCTTTGGTGCTGAGGCCGTCACGGCTGTTGGCGGCGCACAAGAGCAACGCCCTGTGAAGAGTGGCAGCGCAGATGACGCCGCCTACATCTTGGCTAACGCCGAGACCGTGGTGATCGTGCCTGGCTATGGTTTGGCCGTGGCGCGTGCGCAGCATGCGGTGAACGAGTTGGCTGAGAAGTTGATGCACAAAGGCATCAGCGTGAAGTACGCCATTCACCCTGTGGCAGGTCGTATGCCTGGCCACATGAACGTGTTGTTGGCCGAGGCCGAAGTGCCCTACGACCAAGTGTTTGAGATGGAAGACATCAACGGCGAATTTGGCCAAGTGGATGTGGCCATCGTTTTGGGTGCGAACGACGTGGTGAACCCCGCTGCGTTGGAAAAGGGCAGCTCGATTTACGGCATGCCGATTTTGGAAGCCTACAAAGCCAAGACGGTCATCGTCAACAAACGAAGCATGGCCTCCGGTTACGCAGGTTTGGACAACGAACTGTTCTACATGGACAAAACCATGATGGTGTTTGGCGATGCCAAAAAGGTCGTCGAAGACATGGTCAAGGCAGTGGACTGATTGGACTTAGTCCAAATCTAAGTTCACACCAACCTTCAGCACCCATTTGTCAACACTGCCACCTGATGGATTCAAGGGCTTGCCTAGTCCTAGGTTCCATCGGCTGCTGGCAAATTTTTCATCCCACACCCAATAAATCGTTTCGTCTCGTTCGCGTTGTGGACGAATGGCTGATATTGCGCCCCAGCCGCTGAAGTACTCCAGCCCCAATTGAGTTGTGCCGTTGATTCTTCTCGCGAGTTTGGCCGAGAGCTGAAATTGCGTTTGCTTGTTTAGACCGCTTAGCGGTATTTCAATCGACGGGTTCACCACGATGTGCCAAGTCGCCCAGCGGTAGCCAAAGATGGGGTTGATGTCTATGCTGTTATTGCCTTGTGATTCATACGCACTGGAGCTGTAACCCACGTCGCTGCGTACGCCCAAATAGAAACCATGGTGTGCATTGTGTTCGGCGACATACTGGGCTTCTACTTTGAGTCCATTGAGCTTGTCGTGTCCTTCAGCGCGTGACATCGGCAGTTCTAGGCCAATACTCCAGCCATTGCCAAGGCCGTAGCCATACTCCACCAATGTTTGAAAAACTTGACCATGCGGCGCTTCATCCATGAGTTTGGGCTTGGCAACGCTCATGATCAGCTCAATTTCAGCCTCACCTTTGTTCGGGATGTCGTCAGAGTAGACGCGTAATTCATACGGAGCAGCCCAAGCTGAAGACGAGCATGCCAAGCAAGTGATGAGTGTTCTGCTTGCTGTAGCTATAAGAGACAAGGTGCTGCTAAATCGCATGGTGAGGAGTGGCGTGAGCGTGTGAATGCATTGTCATTGAATCTTTAGAATTGCAGTGATTCAAAAGGCGGTTATTTCTTCATGCAGATCCACGGACACACATTACAAGCCGCCATCGTCGACCTCGACGGCACCATGGTCGACACCTTGGGTGATTTTGAAATTGCCCTCAATCGTTCGTTGACCGATTTAGATTTGCCGCCCGTGACGCGTGCCTTGGTTGAGCGCACGGTGGGCAAAGGCTCCGAGCATTTGATTCGCTCGGTGCTGGCACATCAGTTGGCTTTGCCAGAAGTCAAAGGTCTCGCCAACGTGTGCGATGCGCGCAGTGCCGAGAATTTGTATGAGCCTGCTTGGCAGCGTTACCAGCATCACTACCTCGCCATCAATGGCGAATTTGCCGCGGTGTATCCGGGTGTGGCGGAAGGTTTGCAACAGTTGCGCGATGCGGGTTTGCAGCTAGCGTGTTTGACCAACAAGCCCTTGTCGTTTGCCAAACCTTTACTGCAAGCCAAAGGGCTGGATTCGTTTTTCGCACATGTGTTTGGCGGCGACAGCTTTGAACGTAAAAAGCCAGACCCGTTGCCGCTGCTCAAAACCTGTGAAGCCTTAGGCGTCAAACCCTCCCAAGCCTTGATGGTGGGTGACTCAAGCAACGACGCCCAAGCCGCCCGTGCCGCGGGCTGCCCTGTGGTGTTGGTGCGCTATGGCTACAACCACGGCGAGCCCGTGGACGGCGTGGATGCCGATGCTCACGTAGATTCCCTGACGCAAATCCCACAAGCGCTGGTCGGCAAGGTCTGAGCCTTTGCTAAACTGCAGTCATGTTCATTCACCGCAGCACTGTCACAGGTTGTCACGACCGGGGAGCTTGGCCCTGGCGTACGCCGTCGTCTGCGCTTGTCTAAAAGCACGCTCAGGTTCACTGATGCCGTGCCCGCGCTGAAGCACACGCTAGCTGCTCAGCACTTGTCCGAATGAACGCCCCAGTGCGATGGGGTCGAGCTGTGGAGGCTCACAATGACTGAAACCGAATTCAAACAACTGGCCCAAGAGGGCTACAACCGCATCCCGTTGGTGGCCGAGGCCTTTGCCGACTTAGAAACCCCGCTCTCGCTGTATCTCAAGCTGGCCCATGTGCAAAACAAGGGCGAGCGCAGCTTCTTGCTGGAGTCTGTGGTGGGTGGCGAGCGCTTTGGGCGTTACAGCTTCATTGGTTTGCCCGCTCGCACGTTGTTGCGTGCCAGTGGTTTTGGCGAAGCGGCCAAGACCGAGGTGGTGACCGATGGCGTGGTGGTTGAAACCCACGCAGGCAACCCGCTCGACTTTGTGGCCGATTACCAAAAGCGTTTCAAAGTGGCATTGCGCCAAGGGTTGCCGCGTTTTTGTGGCGGCTTGGCTGGCTACTTTGGTTACGACACGGTGCGTCACATCGAAAAGAAGTTGGTCCACTCGTGCCCGCCCGATGATTTGGGTATGCCCGACATCTTGCTGCTGCAAACAGAAGAGTTGGCGGTGATTGACAACCTCTCAGGCAAGCTTTCGCTCATCGTCTATGCAGACCCCGCACAGCCCGATGCCTACCCACAAGCGCAGGCGCGTCTGGCTGAATTGAAGCAGCGCTTGAAAGCCCCTGCGCAAGCGCCATCGATTGCGCCTTGTACCAGCCATCCCGCTGAGCGCAGCTTTGCGAAAGACGATTACTTGGCGGCTGTGCTGCGTGCCAAAGACTTGATTGCAGCGGGTGACTTCATGCAAGTTCAAGTGGGCCAGCGCATTCACAAAAAATTCACGGCCAGTCCGCTGTCCTTGTATCGTGCGCTGCGTTCGTTGAACCCCAGCCCGTACATGTATTACTACAACCTCGGCGATGCCCATGTGGTGGGCGCATCGCCTGAGATTTTGGTGCGTCAAGAGTCCACACCCGAAGGGCAAAAAGTCACCATCCGTCCCTTGGCTGGTACGCGTCCACGCGGTGCAACGCCTGAGGCAGACAAGGCGGCAGAGGTTGAGCTCATCAACGATCCCAAAGAACGCGCCGAGCATGTGATGTTGATTGACCTTGCTCGCAACGACATTGGTCGCATTGCCAAGACAGGCAGCGTCAAAGTGACCGAGGCCTTTGTGGTGGAGCGTTACAGCCACGTGATGCACATCGTGAGCAACGTGGAAGGTTTGTTGCTCGACGGCGCAGATGGCCAACCGCTCACCAGCATGGATGTGCTCAAGGCCACATTCCCTGCGGGCACGTTGACCGGTGCGCCCAAAGTGCACGCGATGGAATTGATTGACCAGCTCGAACCCACCAAGCGCGGCTTGTACGGCGGCGCTTGTGGTTACCTCAGTTTTGCAGGCGACATGGATGTGGCGATTGCCATTCGCACGGGCATCATTAAAAACGACACGCTCTATGTGCAAGCTGCCGCCGGTGTGGTGGCCGATTCGGTGCCTGAGTTGGAGTGGCGAGAAACCGAACACAAAGCGCGCGCCTTGTTGCGTGCCAGCGAATTGGTTGAGGAGGGCTTGGAATGAGCAAGATCAAACTTCTCATGGTCGACAACTACGACAGCTTCACCTTCAACATCGTTCAATACTTTGGTGAGTTGGGTGCAGAGGTCGAGGTGTTTCGCAACGACGAAATCACACTCGAAGGCATCGCCGCGCGCAAGCCCGACCGCTTGGTGATTTCGCCTGGCCCATGCTCACCCGCTGAGGCGGGTATTTCGGTGGCGGCCATCCAGCACTTTGCTGGCAAGCTGCCTATCTTGGGGGTATGCCTGGGGCATCAAAGCATTGGCGCCGCATTTGGCGGCAAGATCATTCGTGCGCAAGAGTTGATGCATGGCAAGACCAGCATCATCACCACCACGCAAGAGGGCGTGTTTGCAGGGCTGCCCGAGAAGTTCACGGTCAACCGCTACCACTCGCTGGCGATTGAGCGTGCGTCTTGCCCCTCGTGCCTCAAGGTCACGGCGTGGACGGATGACGGCGAAATCATGGGCGTGCGACACACCGAGCTAGACATTCAGGGCGTGCAGTTCCACCCCGAATCCATCCTCACTGAGCATGGTCACGCCATGCTGAAAAACTTTCTGTAAAGGCTGGCGATGACAACCACTATCCATGCAATCACGCCCCAAGAAGCGTTACAGCGCGTCATCGAGCATCGTGAGATTTTTCACGACGAGATGCTGCACATCATGCGCCTCATCATGTCGGGCGAAATGTCTCCGGTGTTGATGTCGGCGTTCATCGCTGCTTTGCGCGTGAAGAAAGAAACGATTGGAGAAATCACTGCTGCAGCACAAGTGATGCGCGAGTTCTCCACCAAGGTGGATGTGCCCGACCGCACGCACATGGTGGACATCGTGGGCACAGGTGGTGATGGTTCGCATACCTTCAATATTTCGACTTGCTCGATGTTCGTGGTGGCCGCTGCAGGCGGCAAAGTCAGCAAACACGGTGGCCGCAGCGTGAGCAGCAAAAGCGGCAGCGCCGATGTGTTGGAGAGCTTGGGCGTCAACATCAATTTGCCGCCAGCGCAAATTGCCAAGTGCATTGCCGATGTGGGCATTGGCTTCATGTTTGCGCCCAACCATCATCCCGCGATGAAAAATGTGGCTCCGGTTCGCAAAGAGCTGGGCGTGCGCACCATCTTCAACATCTTGGGTCCACTCACCAATCCTGCCAGCGCTCACAATATTTTGATGGGTGTGTTTCACCCCGACTTGGTGGGTATCCAAGTGCGCGCTTTAGAGCGTTTGGGTGCCGAACACGCGTTGGTGGTGTACGGTCGCGATGGTCTGGACGAGGTGTCCTTGGGTGCGGCCACCTTGGTGGGTGAGCTCAAAGACGGCCAAGTGCGCGAGTATGAAATTCACCCCGAAGACTTTGGCTTTGCCATGAGCAGCAACCGCGCTTTGCGCGTGGAAACGCCAGAGCAATCGCGTGCCATGTTGCTGGGCGTGTTGGACAACCAAGCTGGTCCTGCACGCGACATTGTGGTGCTCAATGCTGGCGCGGCTTTGTATGCGGCCAATGTGGCTGACAGCATCGAAGCTGGCATTGCCCTTGCACGTCAAGTGCTGGCTTCGGGTGCAGCCAAGGCCAAGCTGGATCAATTGGTCACCGTGGCGCATCAGCTCACTGCTGCATAAATAAGCGCTTGGCGCAAGAAAGAAACACATGTCAGACATCTTGAACAAAATCGTGGCCGTCAAACACCAAGAGGTGGCAGCGGCCTTACAGCGCAAATCATTGGCGGCCATGCGTGCTGATGCCGAAAGCCGTGTGCTCACGCGTGACTTTGTGGGCGCGCTGCGCGCCAAGATTGCTGCGGGCTTGCCTGCGGTGATTGCCGAGATCAAAAAAGCCAGTCCATCCAAAGGTGTGATTCGTGAGGACTTCATTCCTGCCGACATCGCCCAAAGCTATGCCGAACATGGCGCAGCGTGTTTGTCTGTGTTGACTGACAAAGACTTCTTCCAAGGCCAAGTGGATTACCTCAAGCAAGCCCGCGCATCATGTGACTTGCCTGTGCTGCGCAAAGACTTCATGGTTGACCCGTATCAGGTGTACGAAGCGCGCGTGATGGGCGCGGACTGCATCTTGCTGATTGCCGCTTGCTTGACCGATACGCAAATGGCGGAGATGGAAGCCATTGCGCGCAACTTAGATATGGCTGTGTTGGTGGAAGTGCATGACGCGGCTGAGTTGCAACGCGCGCTCAAACTCAAAACGCCGTTGGTGGGCATCAACAACCGCAACTTGCGCACCTTTGAGGTGTCGCTCGACACGACGATTGGCATGCTCAAAGATGTGCCGGCTGACCGTTTGCTGATCACTGAGAGTGGCATCTTGCAGCGCAGCGATGTGCAAAAAATGCGCGATGCGAATGTGCATGCGTTCTTGGTCGGCGAGGCGTTCATGCGTGCCGCTGACCCCGGTAAAGCTTTGGCCGAATTGTTTGCTGCTTAACTGCGCATGATGGGTGACTTGTTTGGCGAAACGTTGCCGGCAGAGGTTGGTGCGCCGCATTTGACCCGTTGGTCGCCAGCTGATTGGGCTGTCCAGTCTGATTGGCAGCCTGTGCTCGATGCGTTTTGGCGCAGCGCACAAGGCATGTCATTGGCAAGTTTTGTGCAATCGCGCTTAGATGCTGGCGCGGTGGTGTATCCCAAGCATCCTTTGTGGGCGTTGCAGCTGACGCCTTTGTCCCAGGTGAAAGTGGTCATCTTGGGGCAGGACCCTTATCACGGGCCGCACCAAGCGCAAGGTTTGTCTTTTTCAGTGGCGCCTGGCGTCAAGATTCCGCCCTCGTTACGAAACATTTTCAAAGAGCTTCAACGTGACTTGAGTCAACCCGCGCCAACCAGTGGCTCTTTAGAGGCCTGGGCCAAGCGTGGGGTTTTGCTACTCAACACCAGTTTGACGGTGGAAGATGGCCAGCCCGCCAGTCATGCCAAGCGCGGGTGGGAGCAGTTGACGGATGCCTTGTTGACCGAGGTGGCGCGCACCGCGCCTGCGTGCGTGTACATGCTCTGGGGTGGTCACGCCCAAGCCAAGGCTGAATTGATTGAGCGCGAAACCTGTGCCCAGTCGACAGGTTTTCTGGGTTTGCGTGATGGCGCACCTCTCAAACGCGAGGCTTTGGTGCTCAAGGCTAACCATCCCTCGCCGTTGTCGGCCTTGCGCCCGCCACGGCCCTTCATCGGTTGCGGTCATTTTTCGCAAGCCAAGATTTGGTTGGCGCAGAAAAACCTGAGCTTGGAATGGAATTTGTGAGCCATTTGGGTCCGAAGACTCGCGAATACCCTAAAACTCTGCTATAGTTCGCGATTCGCCGGAGGGGTGCCCGAGTGGCTAAAGGGGGCAGACTGTAAATCTGTTGGCTTACGCCTACACTGGTTCGAATCCAGTCCCCTCCACCAGCGAAAACCAACAAGTAGAAGTGCCGGTAGGCCTGCAACTGTGACGATCTTTTCTGATCTGATGCGGGAGTAGTTCAATGGTAGAACCCTAGCCTTCCAAGCTAATGACGCGGGTTCGATTCCCGTCTCCCGCTCCACCTGTGGTTTTCGATGGATTGATTGGCGATCAATGATTTGCCCTTGTGGCTCAGTGGTAGAGCACTCCCTTGGTAAGGGAGAGGTCGCGGGTCCGATTCCCGCCAAGGGCACCAGAATTTTTGTGATTGACCTATTTTTTGGAGTCGAAAGATGGCAAAAGGAAAATTTGAACGTACCAAGCCGCACGTGAACGTGGGCACCATTGGTCACGTTGACCACGGCAAAACAACTTTGACAGCTGCGATCACCACGATCCTGTCTTTGAAGTTTGGCGGCGAAGCTAAGGCTTACGACCAAATTGACGCGGCTCCAGAAGAAAAAGCGCGCGGTATCACGATCAACACCGCTCACGTTGAGTACGAGACTGAAACACGTCACTACGCACACGTGGACTGTCCTGGTCACGCCGACTATGTGAAAAACATGATCACTGGCGCTGCTCAAATGGACGGCGCTATTTTGGTGTGTTCAGCTGCTGACGGCCCAATGCCACAAACTCGCGAGCACATCTTGTTGGCTCGTCAGGTGGGCGTGCCTTACATCATCGTGTTCTTGAACAAGTGCGACATGGTGGACGACGCTGAGTTGTTGGAATTGGTCGAAATGGAAGTTCGCGAACTTCTCGAGAAATACGACTTCCCAGGTGACGACACCCCAATCATTCAAGGTTCAGCTAAGCTGGCCCTCGAAGGCGACAAGGGTCCATTGGGTGAAGAAGCTATCCTGAAATTGGCTGCTGCTTTGGACAGCTACATCCCTACGCCTGAGCGCGCAGTGGACGGTGCTTTCTTGATGCCAGTGGAAGACGTGTTCTCGATCTCTGGCCGCGGCACTGTGGTGACCGGTCGTATCGAGCGCGGCATCATCAAAGTCGGCGAAGAAATCGAAATCGTGGGTATTGTTGACACAGTCAAGACCACTTGTACCGGCGTGGAAATGTTCCGCAAATTGCTGGACCAAGGCCAAGCTGGTGACAACGTTGGTATCTTGTTGCGCGGTACAAAGCGCGAAGACGTGCAGCGCGGTCAAGTGCTGTGCAAGCCAGGTTCAGTCAAGCCACACACACACTTCACAGCTGAGATCTATGTGTTGTCTAAAGACGAAGGCGGCCGCCACACACCATTCTTCAACAACTACCGTCCCCAGTTCTACTTCCGTACGACTGACGTGACAGGTGCTATCGAGTTGCCAGAAGGCAAAGAGATGGTGATGCCAGGTGATAACGTGTCGATCACTGTGAAGTTGATCCACCCCATTGCGATGGAAGAAGGCTTGCGCTTCGCTATCCGCGAAGGCGGTAAGACTGTTGGCGCCGGTGTGGTTGCCAAGATCATTGCTTAATTCACAAATTTAAGCGCTAGATTTAGGGGCGTAGCTTAGTGGTAAAGTTGCGGTTTCCAAAACCGTCGATGGGGGTTCGATTCCCTCCGCCCCTGCCACTAAAGTTTTAAAGCTCTGTGGTTTACCAAGCCCGCCAAGATGGCGGGCTTCGGTGTCTTAATCAACGCATAAAAAACGGTACAGGAAAACCCTCATTCATGTCTGCAGCAAATATTGAAACCGTCTCGACGACGGCCGACAAAGCAAAACTTGTCTTGGTGGTGGGGTTGGTCGTGGCTGCGTTGGCAGGTTTTTACATGCTGCCTGCGCAAGGTGCTATCGTCCAATGGCTGACATTGGTCGGTGGCTTGGTGGCTGCGGTGGTGGTTTTCTTGTTGTCTTTGCCTGGTCGCCAGTTGGTGGCTTTTGGTAATGACGCGTGGCGCGAAGTTAATAAGGTCGTGTGGCCAACTCGTAAAGAGTCCACGCAAATGACTCTGTATGTGTTTGCCTTTGTGGTGATCATGGCGCTGTTCTTGTGGTTGACCGATAAGACCCTCGAATGGGTGTTTTACGACCTGATTCTGGGCTGGAAAAAATAATGAGCGACATCATCGACAACGCCGCCGCTGACGCGGCTTCAACGCCACCTGCTTACGTGAATCCTGATTTGCGTTGGTATGTGGTTCATGCTTACTCCGGCATGGAAAAAGCCGTCGAGCGCAACATTCGCGAAAGCATTGCGCGCGCTGGCATGGAAACCAAATTTGGTCGTATCTTGGTGCCAACTGAAGAGGTGGTTGAGATGAAAAACGGCCAGCGTCGTACCGCTGAGCGCAAGTTTTTTCCGGGCTACGTGTTTGTTGAAATGGTCATGGATGACGAGTCATGGCACTTGGTGAAGCACACCAACAAGGTGACAGGTTTCGTGGGGGGGGCTAAGAACCGTCCTGCGCCCATCTCTGAAGCTGAAGTTCAGAAAATCGTGAGCCAAATGCAAGACGGTGCTGACAAGCCTCGTCACAAGGTGGAATTCATGGTGGGCGAGTTGGTGCGTGTCAAAGAAGGCCCGTTCACCGACTTCAATGGCTCCGTCGAAGAAGTCAACTACGAAAAGAGCAAGGTGCGCGTCTCGGTCACCATCTTTGGTCGTGCAACGCCAGTCGAATTGGAATTCGGTCAGATCGAAAAGACCTGATCGGTTTAAAAAGTTTGTGGTTTGGCGCTTCCCGACTCGGTGCCAAACATTAGAAGAGAGTCGTTAACCCCGGGGAGTTCGAAAGAACGTTTGTACCCGCAAGGAGAAAAGCATGGCGAAAAAAATCGTCGGTTTTATCAAGCTGCAAGTTCCAGCAGGTAAAGCTAATCCATCGCCACCTATTGGCCCAGCATTGGGTCAACGTGGTTTGAACATCATGGAATTCTGCAAGGCGTTCAACGCCCAGACCCAAGGCGTTGAGCCAGGTCTGCCATTGCCAGTGGTCATCACTGCATTTGCGGATAAGTCATTCACTTTCATCATCAAGACGCCTCCAGCGACCACCTTGATCAAGAAAGCTATCAAGTTGGACAAGGGTTCTGCCCGTCCACACGTCGACAAAGTTGGCAAGATCACTCGCGCTCAGCTCGAAGAGATCGCCAAAACCAAGATGGAAGACTTGAATGCTGCCGACTTAGACGCGGCTGTTCGCATCATCGCCGGCTCTGCCCGCTCGATGGGCGTGACTGTGGAGGGCGTGTGAGATGGCCAAGTTGACTAAAAAACAAAAAGCCTTCGAAGGCAAAGTTGAAAGCACCAAGCTGTACGCTTTGGTCGATGCCTTGGGTATTGTCAAAGAGTGCGCCACTGCCAAGTTCGATGAGTCCATCGACGTTGCAGTGCAACTCGGTATCGACGCTAAGAAATCTGATCAAGTGGTGCGTGGCGCCGTGGTCTTGCCTAACGGCACTGGTAAAACTGCTCGCGTGGCTGTGTTCGCACAAGGCGCAAAGGCTGAAGAAGCCAAAGCCGCTGGTGCTGACATCGTTGGTATGGACGACTTGGCCGCTATGGTCAAAGCCGGCGACATGCCTTTCGACGTGGTGATCGCTGCCCCTGACGCGATGCGCGTTGTGGGTACTTTGGGTCAAATCTTGGGCCCACGCGGTCTGATGCCTAACCCCAAAGTCGGCACCGTCACACCAGACGTCGCGACTGCTGTGCGCAACGCCAAAGCTGGTCAAGTCCAGTTCCGCGTTGACAAAGCCGGTATCGTGCACGGCACCATCGGCCGTCGTTCATTCGACACAGACAAATTGCAAGGCAACTTGGCTGCACTGATCGAAGCTTTGAACAAGGCCAAGCCTGCTTCAAGCAAGGGTGTTTACCTGCGCAAAGTCGCCGTGTCCTCCACCATGGGTGTGGGCGTGCGCGTTGATTTGCAAACTGTTGGCGCTTAAGGCGACGACTTTGAATCTGAGCGCGCAAGTCGCGCTCAAAAATCCGAACCACGTGAAAGCGTGGTTCAGAGTGGTGGGCTGAGGCAGCTTTTCGGAGTTGCACAGGCCATCCAAGACCGTTGGTGCGGGGCTTGCCCCGCTTAATTTGATTGACCAACGCAGATGGCGATCCCGCTCGACGGAATTCTTCCTGACAGTTAGGTCGCTGCAAAAGTGGCGTGTTGAAGGGCAAAAGCCTGACAACACATTTAAAGGAGTAGACCTTGAGTCTTAATCGCAGTGAGAAAGAAGCGGTCATTTCAGAAGTGACCACGCTCGCCGCCCAAGCTCAAACGCTGGTGATTGCGGAATACCGCGGCATCACGGTCGCTGACATGACCAAATTGCGCAACCAAGCGCGCAGCAACGGTGTGACCCTGAGCGTGTTGAAAAACACACTCGCACGCCGTGCTGTGACTGGTAGCTCATTTGAAGTTGTCGCCGACCAGATGACCGGCCCGCTGATCTATGGCTTCTCTGTTGACGCAATTGCTGCCGCTAAGGTGGTGGCTAACTTCGCGAAAACCAACGACAAGTTGGTGATCCGCGCTGGCGTTTACGGTGGTAAAGCTTTGGACGCGAACGGCGTTAAGCAATTGGCAAGCATCCCTTCGAAAGAAGTGTTGTTGGCTCAGTTGTGTGGCTTGTTGATGTCGCCTATGTCTCGCACCGCAGTGGTGTTGGGCGCTTTGGCTGCTCAAAAAGGCGAAACAGCTGCCGCTTAATGCGCAGCTTGTGTTTTAACTAATTGTTAGGAAATAAAAATGGCATTCGATAAAGACGCATTTTTGACCGCGCTCGACAGCATGACGGTCTTGGAACTCAACGAACTGGTGAAAGCCATCGAAGAGAAGTTTGGCGTGAGCGCTGCCGCTATGGCCGCTCCTGCTGCTGCTGGGGGCGGTGCCGCTGCTGCAGAAGAGAAGACTGAATTCAACGTCATGTTGATGGAAGCCGGCGCAAACAAAGTGTCCGTGATTAAAGCAGTTCGCGAAATCACCGGTCTGGGCTTGAAAGAAGCCAAAGACATGGTTGACGGCGCTCCAAAGGCTGTGAAAGAAGGCGCTTCTAAGGCTGACGCTGAAGCCGCTAAGAAGAAGCTCGAAGAAGCTGGTGCTAAGGTTGAACTGAAGTAATTCGGTTTCCCTTCAAGGCTGGAGTGTCCCGAATAGGGCCTCCAGCCTTCTGTGCTTACAGAGCGCACCCAAAAGCAGGTCGAAATTAACCTTCTTTTGAGTGTCTTCTGACCCCAACTGCAGAAGATGCCTTGGTTCGGGTTGCGTGCAATGCGCAACCGTCCGCCAACGCTGGTAGAGGCCAGCCGCCAAGCCTGATGTATGGGACGTGATGTCTCATGCAGAAAACAGTTCTGAAAGATCAAGCCCGGAGATCTCATGGCCTATTCATACACCGAACGCAAGCGTATCCGCAAGAGTTTCGGCAGCCGCGACAGCGTGCTGGAAATTCCTTATTTGTTGCAAATGCAAAAAGACGCGTATACCGCGTTTTTGCAAGCTGACGTCATCCCTAAAAAGCGTACCAACGAAGGTCTGCAAGCTGCTTTTGAAGCTGCATTCCCGATCGTGTCGCACAACGGTTTTGTCGAGATGAAATATCTCGAATACAACTTGGCCAAGCCCGCTTTTGACGTGCGCGAATGCCAAACCCGTGGTTTGACTTTCTCCTCAGCTGTGCGCGCACGCGTGCAACTCATCATTTACGACCGTGAGTCTTCGACGCCACAGTCCAAAGTGGTCAAGGAAGTGAAAGAGCAAGAGGTCTACATGGGCGAAGTGCCTTTGATGACTGACAAAGGTTCCTTCATCATCAACGGTACCGAGCGCGTGATCGTGTCTCAGTTGCACCGTTCACCTGGCGTGTTCTTCGAACACGACAAGGGCAAGACACACAGCTCTGGCAAATTGTTGTTCAGCGCGCGCATCATCCCCTACCGCGGTTCATGGCTCGATTTCGAATTCGATCCCAAAGACTTGCTGTATTTCCGCGTCGACCGTCGTCGCAAGATGCCCGTGTCTATTCTGTTGAAAGCCATCGGCTTGACACCAGAAACCATCCTCGCGAACTTCTTCGTGAACGACAACTTCCGCTTGATGGACAGCGGCGCACAAATGGAATTTGTGGCCGAGCGTCTGCGCGGCGAAGTGGCTCGCTTTGACATCACTGACAAAGCAGGCAAAGTGATCGTTGCCAAAGACAAGCGCGTGACTGCACGTCACACCCGCGAGTTGGACGAAAGCAAAACCACGCACATCAGCGTGCCAGAAGATTTCTTGATTGGCCGCGTGCTGTCCAAGAACATCATCGACAGCGACACCGGCGAATTGATTGCCCGTGCCAACGATGAGTTGACAGAAGCCTTGCTCAAGAAATTGCGCGAAGCCGGCGTGCAAGAACTGCAATGTATCTACACCAACGAACTCGACCAAGGTGCGTACATTTCGCAAACGCTGCGTACAGACGAAACCGTGGACGAATTCGCTGCACGCGTGGCCATCTATCGCATGATGCGCCCTGGCGAGCCGCCAACTGAAGATGCGGTGCAAGCTTTGTTCCAACGCTTGTTCTACAACCCAGACACGTACGATTTGTCGCGCGTGGGTCGTATGAAGTTCAACGCCAAAGTGGGTACTGCTGAATCTACAGGTCCTATGGTCTTGACCAACGACGACATCTTGTCAGTTGTGAAGATCTTGGTGGACTTGCGTAACGGCCGTGGCGAAGTCGATGACATCGACCACTTGGGTAACCGTCGCGTGCGTTGCGTGGGCGAATTGGCCGAAAACCAATACCGCACAGGTTTGGCACGTATCGAAAAAGCTGTGAAAGAGCGTTTGGGCCAAGCCGAGCAAGAGCCGCTCATGCCTCACGACTTGATCAACTCCAAGCCAATCTCTGCTGCGCTCAAAGAATTCTTCGGCGCATCACAGTTGTCACAGTTCATGGACCAAACGAACCCATTGGCCGAGATCACGCACAAGCGTCGCGTCTCTGCTTTGGGCCCAGGCGGTTTGACGCGCGAACGTGCAGGCTTTGAAGTGCGTGACGTGCACGTGACCCACTACGGTCGTGTGTGTCCCATCGAAACGCCAGAAGGTCCAAACATTGGTTTGATCAACTCTTTGGCTTTGTACGCCCGCTTGAACGAGTACGGTTTCATCGAAACCCCATACCGTCGCGTGGTCGATGCCAAAGTGACGATGGACATCGATTACTTGTCCGCCATCGAAGAAGGCAAATACGTCATCGCTCAGGCCAACGCGGCTTTGGATAAAGACGGCAAGCTGACTGGCGACTTGGTGTCTGCCCGTGAAAACGGCGAATCCATTTTGTGCGGCGCAGAGCGCATCCAGTACATGGACGTGTCTCCAGCTCAGATCGTGTCAGTGGCGGCCTCTTTGGTTCCGTTCCTCGAGCACGATGACGCGAACCGCGCGTTGATGGGTGCCAACATGTCACGCCAAGCCGTGCCTGTGTTGCGTCCAGAAAAACCAATGGTCGGTACCGGTATTGAGCGCGTTGCTGCGGTCGACTCAGGCACTGTGGTGACTGCTACTCGTGGCGGCGTGGTTGACTATGTTGACGCAACGCGCGTTGTGGTTCGCGTGAACGACGCTGAAGCCACAGCTGGCGAAGTGGGCGTGGACATCTACAACCTCATCAAGTACCAACGTTCGAACCAAAACACCAACATCCATCAGCGTCCAATCGTCAAGCGTGGCGACAAGATTGCTAAGGGTGACGTGGTGGCTGACGGTGCATCAACTGACCTGGGTGAAATCGCCATCGGTCAAAACATGTTGATCGCCTTCATGCCATGGAACGGCTACAACTTCGAAGACTCGATCTTGATCAGCGAGCGCGTGGTGGCAGAAGACCGCTACACCTCGATCCACATCGAAGAACTCGTGGTGATGGCGCGTGACACCAAGTTGGGTGCAGAAGAAATCACACGCGATATTCCAAACTTGGCTGAGCAACAACTCAACCGTTTGGATGACTCCGGCATCATCTACGTGGGTGCAGAAGTGCAACCCGGCGACACACTGGTCGGCAAGGTCACGCCTAAAGGCGAAACCACACTGACACCAGAAGAAAAACTGTTGCGCGCAATCTTCGGCGAAAAAGCCAGCGATGTGAAAGACACATCACTGCGCGTGAGCCAAGGTTCGCAAGGTACGGTCATCGACGTGCAAGTCTTCACTCGTGAAGGTATTGTTCGTGACAAGCGTGCTCAGCAAATCATTGATGACGAACTCAAGCGTTTCCGCCTCGACTTGAACGACCAGCTCCGCATCGTGGAAGCTGACGCGTTTGACCGTATCGAAAAACTCTTGAACGGCAAAACCGCCAACGGTGGTCCTAACAAGTTGGCCAAGGGCAGCAAGATCGACAAGGCCTATTTGGCTTCCGTCGAGAAGTTCCACTGGTTCGACATCCGTCCTTCTGATGAAGAAACTGCTGGCCAGTTGGAAAGCATCAAGAACGCGATGGAACAAACCCGTCACAGCTTTGACTTGGCCTTCGAAGAGAAGCGCAAGAAGTTGACGCAAGGCGACGAGTTGCCAGCAGGCGTGTTGAAGATGGTCAAGGTCTATTTGGCCGTCAAGCGTCGCTTGCAGCCTGGTGACAAGATGGCCGGTCGTCACGGTAACAAGGGTGTGGTGTCAAAGATCGTTCCGGTCGAAGACATGCCTTACATGGCCGACGGCACACCTTGCGACATCGTGTTGAACCCCTTGGGCGTTCCTTCACGTATGAACGTGGGTCAGGTGTTGGAAGTTCACTTGGGGTGGGCTGGTAAAGGTATTGGCCAACGCATTGGCAACATGCTCCAAGAGCAAGCCAAGGCCGCTGAAATCCGCGCCTTCATGGAAGAGTTGTACAACGGTTCTGGCCGCAAGGAAGACCTGAGCAAGCTCAACGACACGCAAATTGTCGAGATGGCTGGCAACTTGACCAACGGTGTGCCTTTCGCAACCCCCGTGTTCGACGGCGCTGCAGAAGAAGACATCCGCACCATGTTGAAGTTGGCTTACCCAGATGACATCGCCAAGGCTAAGGGTCTGACAGCTACACGTACACAAGCGAACTTGTTTGACGGTCGTACTGGCGAAGCTTTCGAGCGTCCAACCACCATCGGCTACATGCACTTCTTGAAGCTCCACCATTTGGTCGACGACAAGATGCACGCACGTTCTACCGGTCCATACAGCTTGGTCACACAGCAGCCGCTGGGTGGTAAGGCTCAGTTCGGTGGCCAGCGTTTCGGTGAGATGGAGGTGTGGGCTTTGGAAGCTTACGGCGCGTCTTACACATTGCAAGAAATGTTGACCGTCAAGTCCGACGACGTGCAAGGCCGTACCAAGGTGTACGAGAGCATTGTCAAAGGCGAGCACTCGATCGAAGCGGGCATGCCCGAATCGTTCAACGTGTTGGTCAAAGAAATTCGTTCATTGGGCATCGACATTGAGTTGGACCGCGCTTAAGCGGTTTGACGACATAAGGATTTAAAACATGAAATCATTACTCGACCTGTTCAAGCAGTTCACGCCCGATGAGCATTTCGATGCCATCAAAATTGGCATGGCTTCTCCTGAGAAGATCCGTTCATGGTCTTTCGGCGAAGTGAAAAAGCCAGAAACCATCAACTACCGTACCTTCAAGCCTGAGCGCGATGGTCTGTTTTGCGCCAAGATTTTTGGCCCTATCAAAGACTACGAATGCTTGTGCGGCAAATACAAACGCCTCAAGCACCGCGGTGTGATCTGCGAGAAGTGCGGCGTTGAAGTCACACAAACCAAAGTGCGTCGCGAGCGTATGGGTCACATTGACCTGGCCGCGCCTTGCGCCCACATCTGGTTCTTGAAGTCATTGCCATCACGTTTGGGCCTCGTGCTCGACATGACGCTGCGTGACATCGAACGCGTGTTGTACTTTGAAGCATATGTGGTGACCGATCCCGGCATGACACCTTTGAAGAAATTCGCCATCATGTCGGAAGACGATTACGAAGCCAAAGTGGTGGAGTACGGTGACGAATTCATCGCCAAGATGGGCGCTGAAGGCATCAAAGATTTGCTCGAAGGTCTCGACCTCGACGTTGAAATCGAGAAGCTGCGCAACGACCTGACCGGCTCTGAACTCAAGATCAAGAAAAACGCCAAGCGTTTGAAATTGATGGAA
Organism: Limnohabitans sp. TS-CS-82; assembly: GCF_002943475.1. NCBI lineage: Bacteria > Pseudomonadati > Pseudomonadota > Betaproteobacteria > Burkholderiales > Comamonadaceae > Limnohabitans > Limnohabitans sp. TS-CS-82. The sequence continues at coordinate 164,722 of NZ_PTQX01000013.1, forward strand.
GCGTTCAAGAAGTCTGGCATCAAGCCCGAGTGGATGGTGTTGACCGTCTTGCCCGTGTTGCCACCTGATTTGCGCCCACTGGTGCCGTTGGACGGCGGTCGTTTTGCGACTTCCGACTTGAACGACTTGTACCGTCGCGTGATCAACCGTAACAGCCGTCTGCGTCGTTTGCTCGAGCTGAAGGCTCCAGAAATCATTGCACGCAACGAAAAGCGTATGTTGCAAGAAGCCGTGGACAGCTTGCTGGACAACGGCCGTCGCGGCAAGGCCATGACAGGCGCTAACAAGCGTGCCTTGAAGTCATTGGCTGACATGATCAAAGGTAAGAGCGGTCGTTTCCGTCAAAACTTGTTGGGTAAGCGCGTCGACTATTCGGGTCGTTCAGTGATTACCGTGGGCCCAACTTTGAAACTGCACCAGTGCGGTTTGCCAAAGTTGATGGCGCTCGAGTTGTTCAAGCCCTTCATCTTCTCGCGTCTCGAAGCCATGGACATCGCGACCACCATCAAGGCTGCGAAGAAAGAAGTCGAATCCGGTTCAGCCGTGGTGTGGGACATCTTGGAAGAGGTGATCAAAGAGCACCCCGTCATGTTGAACCGTGCGCCTACGCTGCACCGCTTGGGTATTCAAGCGTTTGAACCTATCTTGATCGAAGGTAAAGCCATTCAGTTGCACCCACTCGTCTGTTCAGCGTTCAACGCCGACTTCGACGGTGACCAAATGGCCGTTCACGTGCCTTTGTCTGTGGAAGCACAGATGGAAGCCCGTACCTTGATGCTGGCTTCGAACAACATCTTGTTCCCTGCCAACGGCGAACCTTCTATCGTTCCTTCACAAGACGTTGTGTTGGGCTTGTACTACGCCACCCGTGACCGTATCAACGGCAAGGGCGAAGGCTTGGTGTTTGCCAACTTGACCGAAGTGCAACGCGCTTTGGACGCTGGCGTGGTCGAGTTGACCGCTAAAGTGGCCGTGCGTTTGACCGAGTGGACCAAGGACAAAGAAACTGGTGAATTCGTGCCAACCACTAGCTTGGTAGACACAACAGTTGGCCGTGCTTTGTTGTCAGAAATCTTGCCTAAGGGCTTGCCTTTCTCGAACATCAACAAGTCGTTGAAGAAGAAAGAAATTTCTAAGCTCATCAACGTGTCATTCCGCAAGTGCGGTTTGAAAGAAACCGTCGTGTTCGCTGACAAGCTGTTGCAAAACGGTTTCCGTTTGGCCACACGCGCTGGTATCTCGATTGCCATCGATGACATGTTGGTGCCGCCAGAAAAAGGCGCCATCATCAGCGCGTCTGAAAAAGAAGTCAAAGACATCGAACAGCAATACGTGTCTGGTTTGGTGACTTCTGGCGAGCGTTATAACAAGGTGGTTGACATCTGGGGTAAGGCTGGCGACGCTGTGTCAAAGGTGATGATGGACCAACTCCGCAAAGAGAAGACCATCGACCGTCACGGCAAAGAAGTCGAACAAGAATCGTTCAACTCCATCTACATGATGGCCGACTCTGGCGCTCGCGGTTCTGCCGCTCAGATCCGTCAGTTGGCTGGTATGCGTGGTCTGATGGCCAAGCCTGACGGCTCCATCATTGAAACACCTATCACGGCGAACTTCCGTGAAGGTCTGAACGTGTTGCAGTACTTTATTTCCACCCACGGTGCACGTAAAGGTCTGGCCGACACGGCGTTGAAGACAGCGAACTCCGGTTACTTGACACGTCGTTTGGTTGACGTGACCCAAGACTTGGTGGTCACTGAACACGATTGCGGCACGACCAATGGTCAACTGATGCGCGCCATCGTTGAAGGTGGTGAAGTGATCGAATCCTTGCGCGACCGCATCTTGGGCCGTACAGCGATTGAAGATGTGCTGAACCCAGAAACACGTGCGGTGTTGGTCAAAGCTGGCGTCATGCTGGACGAAGACATCATTGACGAAATTGAAGCCGCAGGCGTCGACGAAGTCAAAGTGCGCACCGCATTGAATTGCGAAACACGCTTCGGCTTGTGCGCCATGTGTTACGGCCGTGATTTGGGTCGCGGCGGCCTGGTGAACAACGGTGAAGCTGTCGGCGTGATCGCTGCGCAGTCCATCGGTGAACCCGGTACACAGCTGACCATGCGTACGTTCCACATCGGTGGTGCAGCGTCTCGTGCGGCTGTCGCGTCTAGCGTCGAAGCCAAGTCGAACGGTGTGATTGGTTTCAACGCCACCATGCGCTATGTGTCCAACACCAAAGGTGAGTTGGTGGTGATTTCTCGCTCTGGCGAGATCGTCATCCACGACGAACATGGTCGCGAGCGTGAGCGCCACAAAGTGCCATACGGTGCGATCTTGGCCATCAAGCCAGACCAAACCATCAAGGCCGGCGTGATCTTGGCGAACTGGGATCCATTGACACGACCCATCATCACTGAATTCGCCGGTAAGGTGCAATTCGAAAACGTCGAAGAAGGCCTCACTGTGGCCAAGCAAATGGACGAAGTCACTGGCTTGTCCACCTTGGTGGTGATTGACCCGAAACGTCGCGGCTCTACCAAGGTGGTTCGCCCACAGGTCAAGCTGATCGATGCCTCTGGCAAAGAAGTCAAGATTCCTGGTACAGACCACGCGGTGACGATTGGCTTCCAAATTGGCGCGTTGCTGCAAGTGCGCGACGGCATGGATGTGGGCCCAGGCGAAGTCTTGGCACGTATCCCTGTTGAAGGTCAAAAGACCCGCGACATTACCGGCGGTTTGCCACGTGTGGCCGAACTGTTCGAAGCACGCTCACCCAAAGACAAGGGCATGTTGGCTGAGATGACTGGTACCGTGTCGTTTGGTAAAGAAACCAAAGGCAAGGTTCGTTTGCAGATCACTGACCCAGAAGGCAAAGTGTGGGACGAACTCATTCCTAAAGAGAAGAACATCTTGGTTCACGAAGGCCAAGTGGTCAACAAAGGCGAGAGCGTTGTGGACGGCCCAGCCGACCCACAAGACATCTTGCGTTTGCTCGGTATGGAAGAGCTGGCTCGCTACATCGTCGACGAAGTGCAAGACGTTTACCGTTTGCAAGGCGTGAAGATCAACGACAAGCACATCGAAGTGATCGTGCGTCAAATGTTGCGTCGTGTCGTCGTCGGTAGCGTGGGTGACTCTAACTACATCGCTGGCGAACAAGTTGAGCGTTCTGAAATTCTCAACACCAACGAAGCACTGCAACGTGATGGCAAAGTCCCCGCGACTTTCACCAACTTGTTGTTGGGTATTACCAAAGCGTCCTTGTCGACCGATTCGTTCATCTCTGCGGCTTCTTTCCAAGAAACCACACGTGTGTTGACCGAAGCGGCCATCATGGGCAAGCGCGACGAATTGCGCGGCTTGAAAGAAAACGTCATCGTCGGCCGCCTGATTCCTGCAGGTACCGGCATGGCTTATCACAAAGCACGCAAGGTCAAAGACGCGATGGACGACGCCGAGCGCCGCGCCATTGCTGAAGCCGAAGCTGCTGAGTTGGCTGGAGAATCTTCTGACGAAGAGACCCAAGTCGATCACGGCGCTGGCGAAGAAGCGTAAAGCGACCCCCTCAACAAAGGCCCGAAAGGGCCTTTGTTGTTTGGGCTCAACGGAGAAAGCACAAGGAGTTCAACATGCTTGATGCGTGGTGGTTTTGGCTGTTCGTGGCCGTGATGGTGTTTTGGAGCGTAGGTGCGTACCGCCGTTTGGTGGGCTTGCGCACGGCGGTGAACAAACAGTTTGCTGTGCTCGAAGAGCTCATGCTGCGTTACCAAGCGCTGGTGCAAGAGGCCACGACCGCGGCGGTCACTTCGCCTTCGGGTTGGCAAACCGCGGTGTCGCCCGAGCTGGGTGCCAGCCATTGGACGCGTTTGCAAGTTGCTGCCAATTTGTCGGCCATGGCCTTGGCGCGCATGCAAGAGCATCCCTTGGACCCTTCATCTTCTATTGCCTTGGTGGCTACGAGTCGTGACTTGCAAGATGCATGGGAAGCCCTCACGCACCCCGATGTGTATTACGTTTCTGTGCCTGCTGAATTGACGCAACGATGGGCCGAGCTGGGCATTGCGACACAGCCAGATTTGCAGCGCTTTAACCAAGCTGTGACCCATTACAACGAATCGATTGACATGTTCCCCGCTACTTTGATGGCGCGCTTGTTCAAATTCAAACCCGGACGCATATTGGAATGAATGATCACAAAAACACCTCTGTCCCACTGTGGCAGCAGCTGCAAGCTGTAGCCCAAGCCTTGGCGCAAGTGCGGCGTGGTGTGTCTGGCACGGCAGCCCTAGAGGCTGTGCCGTCAAGCTTGCGCCCTGGCGTGCAAGCCTTGCTGTTTCAGGCCTTGCGCCAGTTGGGGCGTGCGCAAGCCTTGCGTGCGCAACTGGCGTCGCGTGCGCCTGCACCTTTACCAGATGCCTTGCTGTGTACCGCACTGGCTTTGGCGTGGGACCCAGAGAATGCGCCTTACGAGCCCCACACCTTGGTCAACCAAGCTGTGGAAGCTGCCAAAAAAACGCGAAGCTTGCAAATGCAAGCCAACTTTTTAAACGCTTGCTTGCGCCGCTTTTTGCGAGAGCGAGATGCCTTGGTCAAAGCCACAGACAACGACGTGCACGCGCAATGGAATCATCCTGAGTGGTGGGTTAAGCGCTTGCAAAAAGACCACCCCGACCATTGGCAAGACATCCTGCAGGCGAACAACCAAGCCGCACCCATGACATGGCGGGTCAACACCTCGCGCATCAGCCGTGAGGCGTTACAAACTGATTGGGCCAACCACGGCATCGTCTCGCAGCCTGTGGGCGAGCAAGGCTTGGTACTGGCGCAAGCCCACAGCGTGCGCGACATACCTGGATTTGCCGAAGGTCTGTGTTCGGTACAAGATGCCGCTGGCCAATGCTCAGCGCAAATTTTGCTCAAAGACCTCGCGCCCGTAGATCAAAAACTGCGCGTGCTCGACGCTTGCGCAGCACCCGGGGGCAAGACAGCGCACTTGCTGGAGCTGCTCCGCGACACCTCTGAAGTTATCGCTCTCGACATTGATCCACAACGCTGTGAACGCATCACGCAAAACTTGCAACGCATTGGCCGCTCAGCCAAGGTGATTGCCGCCGATGCGGCACAAACCAAAACATGGTGGGACGGCCAATTGTTTGATGCAATTCTTTTGGATGCTCCGTGTACGGCCTCGGGCATCGTGCGACGTCACCCAGATGTGCGTTGGTTGCGTCGTGAGGCTGATATCGACAAGCTGGCTGCGATTCAGAAAAATTTACTCAAACAGTTGTGGCCTTTGGTCAAACCTGGTGGTCGCTTGTTGTACTGCACCTGTTCAGTTTTCAGAGCTGAAGGCGAGAACCAAGCCAAAACGTTTGTTGAACACAACACCAATGCCCGTTTACTGCCGTCTCCGGGGCATTTAAGACCCCAAAGTGGCTCAACAACTGCCGTGCTCACCGACAATCTACAGGGTGACCACGATGGCTTTTATTACGCACTGCTGGAAAAATCTTCTGCGCCTTGATCTGCTCATTTTGGGTGGCCTCAAACGCGGACAGCAGCTGTGCGTGGCGCTCTTGGTCGTGATGTCACTGTTTGTTTCTGGTGTCGCGCAAGCTGATACAACAGTTGAATTGCAAGGACTGAAATTAGAACGACAAGACACAGGCCTGTATATGTCGGGTCAGTGGCGATTTGATTTGCCACCCGCACTAGAAGATGCCTTGCTCAAAGGCATCACACTTTACTTCGTGACTGAAGTGGATGTCAGTCAAGAGCGTTGGTATTTTTACAACCAACGTGTTGCGCATGCAGAGCGCCATGTGCGTTTGTTTTACCAACCCCTCACGCGCCGCTGGCGCGTCAACATTTCGCCACAGCCTTTCAATGTCAGTGGCTTGGGCGTGAGTCTGGGACAAAGTTACGACACAGCCGAGGATGCGCTGAATGCTGTGCGTCGAATTGTCCAATGGCGCATCGCGAATGCGGCCGAGGTGAGTTCGGATGCTAAGCAAACCATAGCGATCAATTTCAAGCTGGATCTCAAACAATTGCCGCGTCCATTGCAAATCGGTGCGGCTGGCCAAAGTGATTGGAATATCAGCTTTGGTAAAACGCAGCGTATGGAGCTGGTGCCATGATCGAGCTTGCAGAAAAGCGCACGCGCCTTTCTAGCTTTCAGTTGAGATGGTTGTTGGTCATCAGCGCTGCGGTGGTGTTAGGGCTTGGATTGGTTTTGTTGTTCTTGCTGACGCAAGCCGCAGATAACCGCGAACTTTACGAACAAAACTACCGACAACTGTTTGGCTTGAATGTGGTGGTTGCCACGTTGTTGATGGGTGTGATCGTCTGGATGTCGGGCCGTTTACTCATGCGGTTACGTCAAGGAAAGTTTGGCAGTCGTTTGTTGCTCAAAATTGCCGCCACATTTGCGTTGGTCGGTTTTTTGCCAGGCTTGTTGATTTACAGCGTGTCGTATCAATTCGTATCCCGTTCGATTGAGAGTTGGTTTGATGTGAAGGTTGAAGGGGCCTTAGATGCAGGCTTGAGCTTGGGGCGCATTACACTGGACACCTTGGCCAATGATCTCGGTCAAAAAACACGTGCGGCGAGTTCGCAAATCAATGATCTGCCAGATGCTTCTGTGGGCATTGCCCTTGAACGCATGAAAGATCAGCTTGGTGCAGACGATGTGATTTTGTGGAGTACAGCCGGACAAGCAATTTCCAGTGCGGGCGAATCGCGCTACAAAATCAATCCCGACCGCCCCACGCCTGCGCAGTTGCGATTGGTCAAAACACAAAGCGTGGTGACAGCCATTGACGGCTTGGACGAAGCTGAATTGCAAGGCACAGCCAAGGCGCGCATTCGTGCACTGGTGTTGGTGGCGCCTTCTGGCTTGGGGCTGTTGATTGAGCCGCGTGTGTTGCAAGTCACCAAGGCTATCCCACCGACGTTGGTGAGCAATGCGTTGGCTGTAGAAGTGGCCTACCGTGAGTATCAAGAGCGTGCACTCGGTCGAGAAGGGCTGCGCAGCATGTACATCGGTACCCTGACCCTGAGTTTATTTTTGGCAGTGTTTGGTGCGGTGCTGCTGGCCGTGTTGTTGGGTAACCAACTGGCTCGTCCGTTGCTGATGTTGGCAGAGGGTGTGCGTGATGTGGCTGCCGGCGACTTGAGCCCCAAGCCCGCACTGCAAGGACGAGACGAATTGGGTGGCTTGACACGCTCATTCGCCCAGATGACCCAACAACTGGCTGACGCCCGTTCTGCGGTGGACCGAAGCATGCTGCAGGTACACACCTCGCGTGCCAACTTGCAAACCATCCTCGATAACCTCACCGCCGGTGTGATTGTGTTGACTGAGGATGGTCGCATTAAATCTTCCAACCCTGGTGCCACGCGGATCTTGCGTGTGCCATTGGCCGCATGGGAAGGCCGCTCGTTGCGTGATATCGAAGGTTTGGTGGAGTTCGCCGAACATGTGCACCACGAGTTTGACGGTTTCTTGGGCGAGCGCAGTCAACACGGTTTAGACCATTGGCAGCAATCGTTTGAACTGCATGCCACCGCCATCAGCCCGGCTGTGCAGTTGAGTGATGACAAGCAACAGCACATAACCTTGCTGGCGCGTGGTGCCGTGCTACCTAACAACGGTCGCTTGTTGGTGTTTGACGATATTTCTGAAATCGTCTCTGCACAACGTGCGCAAGCTTGGGGCGAGGTGGCGCGTCGTTTGGCGCATGAGATTAAAAATCCGCTCACACCTATTCAGCTCTCGGCTGAGCGTTTAGAGATGAAGCTCACAGGCAAGCTGCAAGAGCCTGAACAGCTGATCTTGAATAAATCGGTGAAGACCATCGTGGACCAAGTGGATGCGATGAAGCGTTTGGTCAATGAGTTTCGTGATTACGCACGACTGCCGGTGGCTGAGTTGAAGCCGCTGGACTTGAATGCTTTGGTGCAAGACGTGATGCAACTTTACGGGACAGAGAACGCTGCTGTGCCAGTGCATGCGCAACTCGATGTGGCTTGCCCCATCATCTTGGGTGATGCGCAGCAGCTGCGCCAAGTCGTGCACAACCTGCTGCAAAACGCGCAAGACGCAACCGAGGGGCAAGCACATCCCATGGTGTCGATTGCCACCCAATGGGTGCCGACATCAGGCCGTGTGCGCTTGGTGGTGCGTGACAACGGGCCAGGCTTTCCTCCCAAAATTCTGAACCGTGCGTTTGAGCCGTATGTGACCACCAAGACGCGCGGCACTGGCCTTGGATTGGCTGTGGTGAAAAAAATTGCTGATGAACATTCGGCACGCATTGACTTGAAAAATCGTGGATTACAGGGGCGGGTGATAGGGGCGCAAGTGTCGTTATCATTCCAAGTTGCAGAATCGCAACAAAACCAACTCATTTAATTCAGCGAGACAAGTTAAGACATGGCAAACATTTTGGTGGTGGATGACGAATTGGGCATTCGGGACCTCCTGTTTGAGATCCTCAACGACGAAGGTCATGCCGTTGAAGTGGCGGAAAACGCAGCGCAGGCACGCATAGCACGCCAAGCTGCACGCCCTGATTTGGTTTTGCTGGATATTTGGATGCCCGACACCGATGGCGTGACCTTGCTCAAAGAATGGGCAGGGGCCGGTTTGTTGAACATGCCCGTCATCATGATGAGTGGCCATGCCACCATCGATACAGCGGTCGAAGCGACACGGATTGGCGCACAAGCATTCCTAGAAAAACCCATCACCATGCAGAAACTGCTCAAAGCGGTTGAGCAGGGTTTGATGCGTAAGCCGATGGCTTCGCCAGCTGCCAAAGGACTTGCTTCTAGCACGAGCAAAGATGCCGCTGCATCACTTGTCACGCCGCAAGCCGTGGTGTTGCCGCCGACACATCAAAGCTTTGATTTGGAGCAACCGCTGCGCGAAGCGCGTGATGCGTTTGAGCGCGCTTACTTTGAATACCACCTCACGCAAGAGAGTGGTTCCATGACCCGTGTGGCTGATAAAACAGGTTTGGAGCGCACGCACTTGTATCGCAAGCTCAAGCAGCTTGGGGTCGACTTATCTAAGGCCAAGCGCGCGGCTTAGGCTGCTGCTTCGTGCTATAATTTCATTCACGGCCCGGTAGCTCAGTTGGTAGAGCAGCGGATTGAAAATCCGCGTGTCACAGGTTCGATCCCCGTCCAGGCCACCATATAGTAAGCGTAGCGCGTGAAAGCGTGCTACGCTTTTCTATTGCACGAACATCACACGATTTTCGTTTGCAAACAAAAGAATTCCTTTGTTTTTGTAGTGTGAGCAAAAACACAAGATTAGGCTAATAACGCCACTCCCCACACACTCAACAAACACTCCTGCTAGCCGCTGTAGGCACTCTACAAAGCGTTATCTGTACGCTTGAGTACAAAGTCCTACCCCTAGCGTTGCAATGCGCTATTTGAAGTGCTTTGCGTGAAGGAAACTTGTGGCATGTTTCCTTTTGCAGTGCTTGATAGCGATTAAAAGTAAGCACACGGCAACCTGTCAGTCTTTTTGCAAGAATTCCAGCAATTCTTTCTTCGCCTGTGCAGTGACTGATGGGTTGGATGCATTCGTATTGGTGCACCCTTTGCTTTGGCATGCAGCGGGCTCATGAAATGAGAATGTACGCCCTTGATCCCAGCCGTGCGTTGCATCCGGATAGACGACAACGCTGGTCACCGCTTTTTGTGCCTCGCTCGGTAGTGCCTCTTTGAACGACGTGCACACAGTAGCGTCTTTGCCGCTGTAATCGTCTTGCCCCGCTGCAAACAATTTCATCGGGATGTTGGTCCAGTGGTCCATAAAGCCTTCAGGAAAATCTTGAAGGCGTTCCTTAAAGAACCATGAGTTGGTGTCGCGCTTGATCAACTTGGGGTAGAACCAGCAAACGGGGTAGAGGGATGCAACTTTGCTAATTTTGATTGGTGCGGCAAGAAATTTCTCTGAAGCCCATTGCGTCGCCATGAACACACTCAAATTTGCACCGTAAGAAGTTCCAATGACAGAAACCTTGCCCATATCTACGTCGGGGCGTGTGCTGAGGTAATTAACGGCCCCCATGGCCTTGGCGAGGCTGTCGCCATACATGGTCTTTGTTGGTCTGTGGAACATGATGGGCTCCACGGTAATGAAGCCATTTTGCGTTAGCAAATCAACATACTGTTTGTTTGTTCCAGCATCCCAACCTCCCGAGTGATGCAAGATGACTACAGCGGGTTTTTTGCCTTCGGATGGGGCTTTGCTGATAACGGCATCCAAGTTTTCGCTCGCGCCGTTCAAGGTTTTGTAGGTGTAGCTGATGCGCTCTTGCGCATTAGTAGCTGTTACCGCTATAAGCAATGATGCCAAGAAGCCGAATGATAGGAAGCGGTGAAGTTGCATGGCAGGCCCAAATGTTTATTATTTTTATACAGAAAGTGCCTCTGTGCATCCTATTTTTCTTCAGTGTTTGCACTGATGCTTGATTGGTTGTAACAAGGTTTCCCAATAGCCCGCCATTTATGCGGGTTTCAGGTCGTCCGAAAGCTGTATCGATCACAAAATCACCTGTGCTTTATCAACATTGGAAAGGGAAAGCACATGACAACACTCGCATCACTCAAGCTGTCGGCAGTACAAAAAGCAACCTCTGTTACTGGCGTACATGTTCGGCGCAACAAAATGCTCAAAGCACTTGGCGAACAAATTGCACTCGCAAAAGCACTGCAAACAGGCGCGGCCCCTGTTATCACCAAGCTGCGTAGCGTCACGACTGAAACAGGCGAGCGCACGCTGGTCGAATCCAACAAGCGTGTGAAGCAGTGGTGGTTTGCTACGGACAACGGCAAACTCGCAATCAACGTTCGCTATGGCGCAAAGCTGTTGGAGTTGGCTAAGGGCAAGTTTGCAGTCGAAGTTGCCAGCGAGAAAGAGCTGTTGCCGACACTCGAAGCACTCAAGACCATTGCAGCAAGTGGCGAGTTGGATGCTGCGATTGAGGCTGCATCTATCAAACTCCGCGAAGGCTTCGGAAAGTAAGATTGCCGTCAGGGGGCGCTGTCGCTCGAGTGCCAGTGCCTCCAGCAGCAGCGCCGATGGTCTAAAATTTTGTCGTGCCTGCGTGCATGGCCCCTACTTTTTGTGGGAATTTTCCAATCCTTGAAGCCACAAAATTTATGGGTGCTACACTTAACTTCGGGTCGATGACAAATGTGCAGTTGCAGAAGCACATCCGAACGCTTGCAAAAAATAGTGATTTGGTCTACTTGAGCGAGCACGCACAAGACCGAATGGCTGCAAGAGGCGTTACTGACGTTCAAGTTTTTGACTGTCTTCGAAACGGATTAATTGAGCGGCCGCCAGTTCGAGATAGAAAAACTGGAGACTTGAAATGTCGAATGGAGCATTTTGGAACCAATCGAAACATTTCAGTTATCGTTGCTTTGGACGATAACAACCCTGACGCAATTGTTGTAACTGTTATGACGAAAGCAAAGTGAGACTATGAAAAACCTATTGCACTACACAGCCTGCGGGCTTCCTAACGTATGGCTTGAGAACGGCTATACAAAGAAGGAAACCAAGTATGGCAATGCAATTTCTGTAAAAGACATAGACGGATTGCACAAATTGTTGGCAACAAAGCTAGTCGAGAAGAAGGGCTTGTTGGCTGGCTACGAGTTTCGTTTCCTGCGTGTTCAGTTGGGCCTTACTCAGGAAGGCTTAGGCAAGTTCTTAGATGTTTCGGAAAATGCGGTGAGCTTGTGGGAGCGTAAGGATGCTGTGCCGAATGTTTACGACCATATGCTGAGACTAATGGTGATGGCTAAATTTAGCGGGAATACAAAGATTTCCGATGCTATCGAGCGTGTGCAAACTGTCGAGAAGCTTGCTTATCAGCGTTATGTTGTTAAGGGAGTGGATGGCAAGCGGCATGTGGAAGTGGTTAAAAGCACAAAGGCTGCAAACGACAAGTTGCTAGAAGCTGCATAAGACACGTGGAGTGTTTGTAACGATAGAGCTTGTTTGGGAGCGGGTGGTTTGAAATTCAAGCCGCCTGTTTTTTTGCCTATTTTTAGTTCGACTCCCTAAAGCACCACCTAATAATTTGACGGTCACTTTTTGTTTGGTTCTCTGTTGCAGAGTTGAACTATGCGTTGCACGGTTTGTTACACGGCGTAAAATAACAAGCTTCAAGCCGCATAAAAACAAGGCGTAAGTGAAGCGCTATGCTTTGAAAATCCGCGTGTCACAGGTTCGATCCCCGTCCAGGCCACCAGATTCAACCCCGTAGTTTCGCAAGAAGCTACGGGGTTTTTCTTTGTGCTGTGCAGTTTGTAGTCTCGTTGTACAACAAGGGTTACTCCTGATTCACCAGGCCAAACTCTGACGGTATTCTATGTATACAGAATACAGAGCGCGGAATTCAATCTCTTCATCAGCCACAAACCTCACAGGCAGAGCCATGAACACACGAGACAAAACCAATCCAGCAGACGCACCCACGGAAAAGAAGTTGGTTCCGTTTGGGGGCTACTACACCAGCCGCGAGCCGGGCCATGACCCCGAGCTGACGGAGACGGGGCCAGGCACGCCCTTGGGCGAATACATGCGTCGTTTTTGGCATCCGGTTTGCATGGCCATGGAGCTCACGGATACACCACGTTTTCTGAAAATCATGGGGGAAGAGTTGGTGGCATTCCGTGATGGTTCGGGCCGCATTGGCTTGCTGCACGCACATTGCGTGCATCGCGGTGCTTCATTGGAATACGGCAAGATCGAAGAGCATGGCATTTCATGCTGCTACCACGGCATGGTGTTTGACATCGATGGCACATGTTTGCGCGTGCCTTTCCCACAAGGTGAAGAGGAAGAAGGTGAGCGCTATCGTTGTTCGATCCGACAAGGGGCCTACAAGGCCTTCGAGCGTCATGGTTTGATCTTTGCCTACATGGGCCCGCCCGAGCAAGAGCCGCCATTTCCAGAGTGGGAAAGCAATTACACGGTTGCCGATGGTGATGAGCTGGTGCCGTACAGCAACTTCCAACATTGCAACTGGCTGCAAGTGCAAGACAACTCAGCCGACAACTATCACACCATGGCGTTGCACGCCAAACGCCAAGTGACAGGTGAGCACTACCAAGGCACCACGTTTGACGAGGTGGGTGCTGCATCAATGGAAGTGCCCCCCGATATGCAGTTTGTGCCTGTGCATGGTGGACGTGGCTTGGCTGGTGCAGGTGCACGTCGTTCAGACGACGATCACATGTTCATTCGTGTGCAACACCAGGTGTTGCCCAACATGAGCTTGCATGCCTACACATCAGAAGATGGCAAGAAAAAGAAATTGTTCAGCCGCTTTCACATGATCCGTTGGACTGTGCCGGTGGATGACCAAAACAGCAAAATGATCGGCTGGCGTGTCATGGGCCCCGGCATTGATACGCGTGGCATTGGCGACAAGAGCATGGTGGGTTACGAGACCATCGACTTCTTGGAAGGTCAAGTGGCCATGCGCCGTCCTGAGCGATTCGGCAAATACAAGCTGGAAGACATGCCGCCTATCCCGACAGATCACCGCGCACGTGAAAACTACAAAGACTGCCAATACGCGCCTGGCGATTACGAGGCCATCATCAGCCAGCGCCCGATTGCGATTCATGCGTTGGAAAACCCCACCAAATTCGATGCAGGGTTGTACATGTTCCGTAAACTGCTGCGTGACGCTGTGCGCGGCACCAACCCGCAAGCCGGCCCAGAGCAGTTTGCCCAGTGGCTGCGTGATTGCGGTGGTGAGCCCAACAGCTACTGCTCGGGTAACGTGTTTGATTTGCCTGTTGGACGTACGACAGAAGAGGAAGTGACTTTGCGTCGTTACCTGGCCAAGCAAGTTCTGGCGATCATCACCGAGGCAGAAAAGCTCAAAGGTCAAGAGCGCGCTCAGTTTGTCCAAACCAAGATGGAAGCGCTCCAACAAGAAGTGCTGGCCAAGAGGCACGCATGAACGCCCCGTTGCCCAAAAACGTGATGTCACAACCGCTTGAGCACATGCAATTGCAGGTGCAGGCCATCCGCTTAGAAGCCCAAGGTATTTGTTCCTTTGAGTTGACGGATCCCAGCGGACATGCGTTGCCCAGCTTTGAGGCTGGCGCGCATGTGGATGTGCATTTGGCAGGAGGTCTTGTTCGCTCTTACTCATTGGCGGGCGATCCACAGGATGCAAGTAAATGGGTGCTGGGTGTGTTGCGCGAGCCCAAGAGTCGAGGCGGCTCACAAGCCATGCACGACAAGGTGCGCGTGGGCGATGTGATCACCGTCGGCCCTGTGCGCAATGCATTTCCAATGACCACCGATGCAAAACACACCATTTTGTTAGGGGGTGGCATTGGCATCACGCCGCTGAAGTCCATGGCGCATGCGCTGGCTGCCAAAGGCGCGTCATTTGAATTGCACTACTGCGCACGCAGCCCCAAAAACGTTGCATTTGTCGATGCGCTGCGTACCGTTGTACCTGCTGAGCGCTTGCACTTTCACTTTGATGAGGGAGATCCTGCCAAGGGTCTAGACATCAAAGCGTTACTGTGGCAGCCGGCTGCTGACACACATGTGTACTACTGCGGGCCGGGAGGATTTATGAAAGCCTGCGCAGAAGCGAGTGCGCATTGGCCAGACGCTATGGTGCACAGCGAGCACTTCAAGGCGCCTGATCCTGTGGCCTCCGATATGCCCGACGGTGCATTTGAGGTGCGCTTGGTTCGCAGCGGCGAAACCATTCAAGTGGGGCCAGACCAAACCATTGTGCGTGCCATTGAGCTCACGGGCAGAAGGGTTGCCACCTCGTGCCTATCTGGCTTGTGCGGTGCATGCAAAGTGGACTATGTCGACGGTGAAGTCGATCATCGCGACTACATCTTGAATGACGAAGAAAAGACACGTTGCCTCACCGTGTGTGTGTCACGCGCCAAGGGCAAAACATTGTCGTTAGATCTTTGAATAACCATCAGGAGATACATATGTTGGACAAAGTTAAAACACCCGTTGCAACGCAACACAAAAAATCAATTTATGACCCGATACAAAGTGGGTTGATTTACCCAGAGATGCCAAAGTTTGAAAGCTTTGAAGCTGAGCGACTGCACCGCAAACAACGCTTAGTGGCCGCGTGCCGAGCCTTTGCATTGGAAGGCTTTGACTACGGTTTTGCGGGGCACTTGACCATTCGCGATCCTGAGCATCCAGAGCTCTACTGGACCAATCCCATGTGTGTGCACTTCGCACAGGTCAAGGTGTCAAACCTGATCTTGGCCGATCACAAAGGCCATGTCGTGGAAGGAAAGCATGCCATCAACCGTGCGGGCTTTGTGCTGCATGCCGCAGTGCATGAGGCGCACCCCGACATCATTTCCATGTGTCATGCCCATACGGTGTATGGCACTGCCTTTGCCGCGCTGGGTCGCCCGCTTGAGCCTATCTCGCAAGATGCCGCGGCTTTCTTTGAAGACCATGTGGTGATCAAAGACGAAGCCGGTCAAGTCGCGGTGGAAGAGAGCGCAGGTTTGGCGGTGTGTGATTGGTTCAAGGGCGTGAAAGCCGCCATCCACCAAAACCACGGTTTGCTGACGGCCAGCCGCCACAGCATCGAAGCCGCGGCGTTTTGGTTCATCGCCTTGGAGCGTTGCTGCCGTCAACAGTTGATGGTTGAAGCCACGGGGCACAAGCCTGTGTTGGTCACGCCAGAGCGTTCACGCTACAGCCGTGAACACGTGGGCTCTGAATACATTGGCTGGTTGCATTTCCAACCCATTTACGACCATTTGGCTGCCACGCAACCCGACATGTTCGCGTAAGTGTCGTCGCTGGGAATCTGGTAGCCTCATCATGAAGAAAAAATGGAGTTCTGAATGAGTTTGGCCAAGATTCCCAGTCGTACAGACTACGTGGATGAAGTCTATAAAACATTGCTAGATGCCATCAGCGCGGGAAAGCTCGCACCAGGTGAACGCATCACCCAAGAAGACCTGGCTGAACGGCTCAACGTGTCGCGGTCGCCTGTTTTGCAAGCGTTGCGCTTGCTCAAAAAAGACGGCTTGCTTGAAGAAGCACCAGGCCGTGGTTTGGTGGTCGCCAAGCTCAACCCTGTTCAGATCGGTCACCTCTACCAAGTGCGCGGCGCGTTGGATGGCCTGGCCGCAAGGTTGGCTTCCGCGCGTCATGCCAAGATTCCTTTGTCGTTGATTGACGCGGGGCGCGAAGCCGCTGTGGGTTCAGATGTCAAAGCCATGATTGAGGCGGACACTGCGTTTCACAAAGCCATCTACGAAGCCTCTGGTAATCCGTTCATCGTGGATAACGCGATGCTGCACTGGATTCATCTGCGCCGCGTGATGGGCGCTGTCTTGCAAAGAAGCGTGGGCCGTGATGGCATTTGGGATGAACATGCCGCCATCGTCACAGCCATTCATGACGGCAATGGCGACCTGGCGGCCGCTTTGTCTGTACAGCACACAGACGTTGCGAGAGAGGCATTGGTCGGCAATCTTCAGCATTCCGAATCAGAACTTGAACGCATGGAAGCCTAAGACGGACATGACCCTATGGGACAACTTGCTGACGCGTTTCACCTCACTGTCGATGTCCCCCTTTACTTGGTGAAACGCCCTCGTTTGTGGCGATTGTTTTTTGGACTCGTGTGTTTTTCGCTTGGATTTTCTTTTCTGTGGGTTCCGCAAGCGACAGCCTATTGGCAGTCGAAGCAACTTGGTGATCCACAGACCGCAGGGCTGATTTTTCTACTGCTTGGAATTTTTTATGCCGCCAAGTCGGCGCTCAACGATCTCCTGTATGTGCATCGGATCAGTTTTAGTAAAAACGGTGTGCATTTGGTTTGGAGTCATGCCCCGCAGATATTTGGTCGTCGTGCGCAAAAAGAACGTTTGTTTCAATGGTCCGATTTGGACACGTTGGCTTGGGTGGAGAGCAACCATGAACACGCATTGACGCAGCACCTAGAAATTGAGTTCAAAGAAATAATTGGACTGAACACAAGCCGCATTAAAGTTCTCGTCAGTGACGATCGAAACGCAGACCATTGCGAAAAATTAATTGCTTGCTTGCCAGACGCATTCACAGTCCCCGAGTGGCTTGACGTGGCAAGAAAGAAAAAACTCGGAGGCCTGGCCTCTTCCTCATGACTCATTCCGTATCAAATTCTTCTATTCCTAACGTGGTGGTGGCCTCTGTGGACCAAATGCGAGAAGCGATTCGTCGCAAAGGTCACCTCAAAGGACGACAGGTTGATGCGTTGTCGTTGCAAGAAGTGCGCGCGCTCATTGGCGAAGCGCCGCATCGCCGCGATGTGTTGATTGAGCATTTGCACAAGCTCAACGACACCTACCGTTGTTTGCACGACCGCCACTTGGTGGCCTTGGCCAATGAGATGAAACTGCCGATGGCCGAGGTGTTTGAGGTGGCCACTTTCTATCACCACTTCGAAGTGGTGCGTGGCGATGAAGCCGTGCCAGGGCTGACCGTGCGCGTGTGCGAGGGCCTGAGCTGTGAGCTTGCAGGCGCCAAGCAGTTAATCGACAAATTACCAGCCTTGCTAGGCAGCCCAGATGTGCGCGTGATCGCAGCTCCTTGTGTGGGCCGTTGCGAACAAGCGCCAGTGGCCGTGGTGCACCAAAACCCTGTGCCACATGCCACGCCTGAATTGGTGGCGGCCACTGTGAGCGCCAAGCAAACCCACCAAGCCATGACCGAGCATGTCGACTTCGAAGCCTATGTGGCCGATGGCGGCTACCGCTTGCTGGCCGACCTGCACACGGGCAAAGCGGATGCTGAGCAAGTGCTCAACGCCATGGAAGATTCAGGCCTGCGAGGCTTAGGAGGTGCAGGTTTTCCTGCCGGTCGTAAATGGCGCATCGTGCGCGAGCAACCTGCGCCACGTTTGATGGCGGTGAACATTGACGAGGGTGAGCCTGGCACTTTCAAAGACCGCACCTACCTAGAGCGTGACCCGCATCGTTTTTTAGAAGGTATGTTGGTGGCCGCCCACGTGGTGGGCATTGATGCGATTTACATCTATTTGCGTGATGAATACCACGGCTGTCGCGCGTTACTCACGCAAGCGTTGGCGCATTTACGAGCCAACCCACCATGCCCCTTGCCGCACATCGAGTTGCGTCGTGGCGCAGGTGCCTACATTTGCGGCGAAGAGTCCGCCATGATTGAAAGCATCGAAGGCAAGCGCGGTGAACCGCGTATGCGACCCCCCTACATTGCGCAAGTGGGCTTGTTTGGCAGGCCCACGCTCGAACACAACTTTGAAACCCTGTATTGGGTGCGCGACATCGTGCAAAAAGGCGCGGACTGGTTCAGTGGCTTTGGTCGCCATGGCCGAAAAGGTTTGCGCAGCTTCAGTGTGAGCGGGCGCGTCAAGCAACCAGGCGTCAAGCTCGCACCTGCGGGCATCACGATTCAAGAGCTGATTGATGAGTATTGCGGCGGCATGTTGTATGGCCATGCGCTCTATGCGTATCTCCCGGGCGGTGCATCGGGTGGCATCTTGCCTGCGCGCATGAATGACATTCCCTTGGACTTTGACACCTTGCAACCCTATGGTTGCTTCATTGGCTCTGCCGCGGTGATTGTGTTGAGTCAATACGATTCGGCGCGTGATGCAGCGCTGAACATGATGAACTTCTTTGCGCATGAAAGCTGTGGCCAGTGCACGCCGTGTCGTGTGGGCACGGCCAAGGCAGCGCAGCTGATGCAAGCCAAGGTGTGGGACAACGCCACCTTGGAAGATTTGAATCAGGTGATGACCGATGCTTCGATTTGCGGTTTGGGCCAAGCCGCACCCAACCCAGTTCGTTGTGTGCAACAGTACTTTCCAGAGGAGATTGTTTAAATGAACGCTCCGATCCAATCCGCAGATTTGATGCCTCAAACGGTGGAGTTCAAGCTCAACGACCAGCGTGTACAAGCCTATGAGGGCGAAAGCATTCTGAAAGCAGCGCAGCGTCATGGCGTGGACATTCCCCACCTTTGCTACAAAGATGGCCTGCGTGCAGATGGCAACTGCCGTGCCTGTGTGGTGGAAATCAAAGGCGAGCGCACCTTGGCGCCTAGCTGCTGTCGCACAGCGACCGCAGGTCTCGAAGTGCTAGTGAGTGACCGAGCTATCAAGAGTCAGAAGATGGTGTTGGAGATGTTGCTGTCTGACATGCCTGATGTGGGGTACAAGTGGAACGATGAAGGACAACATGGTGAGTTGAGCGACTGGGCTTCGCGTCTAGATGTGCAAGTGCGACCTGAGTTGCGTGCGTTGCGCCGCGAACAACCCGCGTGCGATGTGTCACACCCTGCGATGGCAGTCAACTTAGATGCGTGTATTCAATGCAACCGTTGTGTGCGTGCGTGCCGTGAAGAACAAGTGAATGATGTGATTGGATATGCCAACCGTGGCGTACACAGCCAAATTGTGTTTGATTTGAGTGACGAGATGGGCAACAGCTCGTGTGTGGCGTGTGGTGAATGTGTGCAGGCTTGCCCCACGGGCGCGTTGATGCCGAAGACGCAAATAGGTTCGCAAGTGGTGGACAAACAAGTGGACTCGGTGTGCCCGTTCTGTGGCGTGGGTTGCTTGCTGACCTACAACGTGAAGGACAACAAGATTGTCAGCGTCGATGGCCGTGATGGACCTGCCAACCACAACCGTTTGTGTGTCAAAGGTCGCTTTGGTTTTGACTACATCCACAGTCCTCAGCGATTGACAGTGCCGTTGATTCGCAAAGCGGGTGTGCCCAAAGACCCAGCGCTCATTGGCCAACTTAACCACGATGCGGCTGATTGGTCACAGGTGTTTCGCGAGGCAACCTGGGAAGAGGCCTTGGCCTTGGGTGCGGGCCAACTCAAACACTTGCGTGACACGCATGGCAAAAAAACCTTGGCAGGTTTTGGTTCTGCCAAGGGCACTAACGAAGAAGCGTATTTATTCCAAAAACTGGTGCGCACCGGCTTTGGTTCCAACAACGTGGACCACTGCACGCGCTTGTGCCACGCCTCCAGCGTGGCCGCGTTGTTAGAGGGCGTTGGCTCAGCTGCCGTGAGCAACCAAGTCAATGATGTGGAACACGCCGAGTTGATTTTTGTCATCGGCTCCAACCCCACGTCGAACCATCCGGTGGCCGCCACATGGATGAAGAACGCCGCCAAGCGCGGCGCCAAAATTGTGCTGGCTGACCCGCGTGTGACCGATATGGGCAAACACGCGTGGCGCACCTTGCAGTTCAAGCCCGACACCGATGTGGCGATGATCAATGCCTTGATCCACACAGTGATTGAAGAGGGCTTGGCAGATGAGGCGTTCATCCGTGATCGCGTCAACAACTACGAGGCCTTGAAAGCCAACGTTCAGGGCTACAGCCCCGAAGCCATGGCGCCGATTTGTGGCATTCCCGCAGAAACTTTGCGTGAAGTCGCGCGCGCGTTTGCCACTGCCAAGGGCGCCATGGTGCTGTGGGGCATGGGCGTGAGTCAGCACGTGCACGGCACCGACAACGCACGTTGCTTGATTGCTTTGGTGTCAGTCACGGGTCAAATCGGCAAGCCAGGCTCGGGCTTGCACCCGCTGCGCGGACAAAACAATGTGCAGGGTGCGAGTGATGCGGGCTTGATCCCCATGATGTATCCCAACTACCAGCGTGTCACCAACAAGGCCGCGCACGATTGGTTTGAAAAGTTTTGGGACACACCGCTGGACGACAAGCCGGGCTACACCGTGGTGGAGATCATGGGCAAGATCTTGGCCGATGACAGCGACCCGCACAAAGTGCGCGGCATGTACATCATGGGCGAAAACCCCGCCATGAGCGACCCTGATTTGAACCACGCACGCCACGCTTTGGCCTCACTAGAGCATCTGGTGGTGCAAGACATCTTCATGACCGAAACTGCGTGGCTCGCCGATGTGGTGTTGCCTGCCACCGCTTGGCCCGAGAAAACTGGCACGGTCAGCAACACCGACCGCATGGTGCAGCTGGGCCAACAAGCCATTGATCCACCCGGACAAGCCAAGCCCGATTTGTGGATCATTCAACAAATCGCCAAACGCATTGGCTTGAATTGGAACTACGCAGGCCAGCACAGCGGCGTGACCGAGGTGTACGAGGAAATGCGCCAGGCCATGCATGCAGCCATCAGTGGCATCACATGGGAGCGTTTGCAACGCGAATCCAGCGTGACCTACCCTTGCTTGACGGCAGAAGATCCGGGCGAGCCCACCGTGTTCAAAGAGCACTTTGCCACCGACGATGGTCGAGTGCATTTGGTGCCCGCCGACATCATTCCGGCCAATGAGCGACCCGACAATGATTTCCCATTTGTGCTCATCACCGGTCGTCAGTTGGAACACTGGCACACCGGCAGCATGACGCGACGCGCCACCGTGCTCGACGCCATCGAGCCCATGGCCACGGCATCGATGTGCGTTGCCGATATGCAGCGTTTGAAAGTGGAAGCGGGGGATGTGATCACCATTGCCTCACGCCGTGGCCAAGTGACCTTGCGTGTGCGCCGTGATGACGGCACGCCGCAGGGAGCGGTGTTTGTGCCGTTTGCGTATTACGAAGCGGCTGCCAACTTGATGACCAATGCCGCGTTAGACCCCTTCGGAAAAATTCCCGAATTCAAGTACTGCGCCGTGGCCATTCATGCCGGTGGCAGCTTGGCGGAGTCGCGGGGCTTTGCTACTTGTTAGCCGCGCTCTCGGCGGAGGCGGCGCTGGCGCGCTGAGCAAACTCTGCGCGTAAAGCTTTTAGTTTTTCGCGCGGGTCTTCTTTGACGGTGTCTTTGTTCAGATCCATCTCAGCAATGAAGCGGCTGGGCATGGCGGCAATCATGTCGCGGCCTTTTTTGCGGCGGCGTGTCCAGCTCACAGCCAGTGAGCGCTGGGCGCGGGTGATGCCCACGTACATCAGGCGGCGTTCTTCTTGCAAACGCACGGCGATGTTTTCGTTGGTTTGTTCAGAGCCTGGTTCGTCATCGAGTTTGAAGGGCAGCATGCCCTCGGTCACGCCCACCAGCATGACGTGCGGCCACTCCAAACCTTTGGAGGCATGCAACGTAGAGAGCGTCACCACGTTTTGGTCTTTTTCGCGTTCGGTGAGCGTTGACAGCAGCGCAATGGTTTGCGCCACCTCTAGCAAGTTCTTGATTTCATTGCCAGTGGTCACGCCCGCCGTGTCGTCAATCTGTCCGCCACAGCGCTGGGCCATCCAGTCGCAAAACTCCATCACGTTGTTCCACTTTGAGGCTGCGGCTTTTTCGCTTTCTTCGGCGTCGTAGAGGTGTTTTTCGTAGCCGATGTCTTTGAGCCAGTCGTTCAAAAATGCTCGCGCGTCTTCTGCGCCAGTGGTGAGGCGGGCGCGGAACTCAAGGTCGTTCACGTAGCGGCCAAATTCGTGCAGGCTGCCCAAGGCGCGGGCATTGAGTACCGAGGGCAGACTGTTGCTGAACAGCGCTTCAAACATGCTGAGTTTGTATTGGCTGGCAAACTGGCCGAGCGCGGCCAAGGTCTGGTGGCCGATGCCGCGCTTAGGCGTGGTAACAGTGCGCAAGAACGCTGGGTCGTCATCGTTGTTGACCCACAGGCGCAGCCATGCGCATAGGTCACGAATTTCTGCACGGTCAAAAAAGCTTTGGCCGCCAGATACCTTGTATGGGATTTGCGCTTTGCGCAGCGCCTTTTCAAAAATACGCGCTTGGTGGTTGGCGCGGTACAGCACGGCAAAGTCTTTGAGCTCTTTGAAGCCGCAGCTGCCAGCATCGGTGCCCTCGCGCAAAGACTGAATGCGGGCCACCACGCGTTCGGCTTCGTGTTCTTCGTTGTCGGCATCGACCACGCGCACGGGTTCACCTTCGCCCAGTTCGGAGAACAAGGTCTTAGGAAAGAGCTTGGGGTTGAGTTGAATGACGTTGTTGGCCGCGCGCAGAATGGCGCTGGTGGATCGGTAGTTTTGCTCTAGCTTGATCACCTTCAAGGTGGGAAAGTCTTGCGGCAATTTGCGCAAGTTATCCAGCGTGGCGCCACGCCAGCCGTAGATGGACTGGTCGTCGTCACCCACCGCGGTGAAGCGCGCGCTGGAGTGGTCAGGTCCCACCAAGCACTTGAGCACTTCGTACTGGGTGGCGTTGGTGTCTTGGTATTCGTCCACCAGCACATGGCCGAGTTGGGCTTGCCACTTGGCGCGCACCTCGTCGTGCTCTTGCAGCAACTTCAACGGCATGCCAATGAGGTCATCAAAGTCCACGCTTTGGTAAGCGCTCAAGCGCTCTTCATAGCGCGCCATGATTTTGGCGATGGTGCGCTCGTTGTCGTCTTTGGCTTGCGCCATCGCTTGGACCGAATTGAGGCCCATGTTTTTCCACAGGCTGATGGTCCATTGCCATTGGCGTGCGGTGGCAATGTCGGTGGTGCCGCCGGCATCTTTCAAAATGCCGGTCACGTCGGCGCTGTCCATGATGCTGAACTGGGGCTTCAAACCCATCACGCCACCGTCTTGACGCAACATGCGCACACCGAGTGCGTGGAAGGTGCAAATCAACACATCGTTGGCGGGTTTGCCAATCAAACCCTTGGCACGTTCGCGCATTTCGGCAGCGGCTTTGTTGGTAAAGGTAATCGCCGCGATGCGTTTGGGCTCTAACCCCGTTTGAATGAGACGCCCAATCTTGTGCGTGATGACACGTGTTTTGCCAGAGCCCGCCCCCGCCAACACAAGACAGGGACCGTGCAAGAAATTGACGGCTTCTTGTTGCGCGAGATTCAGACCAGCAGACATTCGATATGCAGTTTATTGAGCGTAATGCGAAGCGGGCAATGATACCGACCTGCCCAGCAGGCAAAATAGCGGCTGTGCTGAATATTCTTCTTGTTACCTTTCCCTTCTTTGCGCTCGTTTTGGCTGGTTTTGTGGCCGCACATCGGCGCATGCTCCCGCTGGATGCGATTCCCGGCCTCAATGGTTTTGTGCTGTTCTTTGCGCTGCCTTGCATGTTGTACCGATTCGGGGCGAGCACGCCCATCGTGCAACTGCTAGACCCCACCCTGTTCTTTGGCTATTTGTTTTGTTCGTTGCTGATGGTGGGCTTTGTGGTGGCGGTGAGCTTGAACAAACGCATCGGTTGGAACGACGCTGCATTCGGCGCCTTGGTGGGGGCGTTTCCCAACACGGGTTTTATGGGCGTGCCTTTGTTGGTGGCGTTGTTAGGAGCTTCTGCTGCGGGCCCTGCCATCGTGACCATCGTGGTGGATTTGGTGTTCACCACTTCGTTGTGCATTGCCTTGTCGCGCTTAGATGGGGCCGATGAGCACGGTGCAAGCCGCGCCGCCAAAAACGCCCTCAAAGGTGTGTTGACCAATCCCATGCCTTGGGCCATCAGCTTGGGCGGCCTGTCGTCGGCGATGGATTGGCAGTTGGTCGGACCCGTGGCTAAGACCTTGGGGCTGTTGGCCGATGCCGCATCGCCTGTGGCCTTGTTCACCATTGGGGCGGTGCTGGCGCGCTCACAAATTCAAGTGAAGGACAGCGGTCATCCGCCTATTCTGTGGCGTGACTTTTTGCCTGTGGCCATTTTCAAATTGGTGTTGCACCCCGTGCTGGTCTTGCTGGTGCTGGCCG
Organism: Limnohabitans sp. TS-CS-82; assembly: GCF_002943475.1. Taxonomy (NCBI): domain Bacteria; kingdom Pseudomonadati; phylum Pseudomonadota; class Betaproteobacteria; order Burkholderiales; family Comamonadaceae; genus Limnohabitans; species Limnohabitans sp. TS-CS-82. Next base: position 189,415 of record NZ_PTQX01000013.1, read on the forward strand.
CCGCGGTGCAAATGGGGTTTCACATCGACCGCTTCGCCATGGTGGTGGTGGTGTTGGTGGCCGCCTTGCCCAGCGCCAGTAATGTGGCTTTGTTGACAGAACGCTTTGATGCAGACACAGGGCGCGTCGCCATGATTATTTTGGTGACCACGGCAGCGGCGTTTTTTACCTTCTCGGGTGCTGTCGCTTTACTGAACGGCTAAGTTTTTTAAATCGCGAGCGGGTCCACATCCACCGCCCAGCGAATGACTTGCCGATGCGCGCTGCGCATCGCATGCAAATCAACCTGCCAATGCGCCAAGAAATGTTGCAGCGCTTTGCGCGAGGTGCATTCAATCAGCATCTGCGCACGCTCGATGTTGGCCACGCGCTGAATCGTCATCGGCACGGCCGGATACAAATCGACCAGCAGTTCATCGGCCAATGCCGCGCCTGCATCGCGCGCGGCGTTTAAAAAGCCTTGTGCAGTTTCTTGGCTGCGTGCCTCTGCGCGCACCAAGGCTTGGAAGCTGAAAGGTGGCAAAGTGGCTTGCTCGCGCTCTTTGAGCTGCTGCTCGGCGAAGGCGGGGTAGTCGTGTTGCTTGAGCGCTTCAAACAGCGGGTGCAGGGGGTGAAAGCTTTGCACCCACATCTCGCAGGGGCTGACCAAGCTCATGCTGGCATCACGTCCTGCGCGTCCAGCGGCTTGCATGAGCAAGCTGAACAAACGCTCGGGCGCGCGGAAGTCGCTTGAGAACAAAGCGCCGTCTGGGTTGAGCGCAGCCACCAAGGTGACGCGCCTGAAGTCGTGCCCCTTGGCAATCATTTGTGTGCCCACCAGCACGTCCACCGCGCCCGCGTGGACCTCGGCCAGCTGGCGTTCGAGTTCGCCTTTGAGGCGCGTGCTATCGGCGTCGATGCGGGCAATGCGAATGGGCTCGCCGTCGGGGCGACGTACATCGGCCAACAGCTCTGCCAAATGTTCTTCGAGTTGTTCGGTGCCTCGGCCCAAGGGGCTGATGTCTAAGTTGCCGCAGCTTGGGCACGCACGCGGCACGGGTTGTGTGAAGCCACAGTGGTGGCAGCGCAGCGTGCGGTCGAGTTTGTGGAATACGCGGTAGGCGCTGCAATTGGGGCATTCGCTTTTCCAGCCGCAGTCGTTGCAGTTGAGCACGGGCGCGTAGCCTCGGCGGTTGAGCAGCACCAAGATTTGCTCGCCACGCATCACGCGCTCGCGCATGGCGTCGAGCAGGTGGTTGGAGAACACGGTTTTGTACGGCTGGCGGTTCATGTCCACGCGGCGCACCAAAGGCAAAGCACCTTGCCCCACGCGTGAGGGCATGGCTAAGCGCATGTAGCGGCCTGCGGGTCCCGCGTCGGTGGCTGAGCGGCTGTGATGCCAACTTTCCAATGACGGCGTGGCCGAGCCCAAAATCACTTTCGCGCCTTCGAGTTGTCCGCGATAGATGGCGAGGTCACGTGCTGAGTAGCGCGCGCCTTCCTGCTGTTTGTAGCTCGGGTCGTGTTCCTCATCCACCACGATGAGCTGCAAATGCGGCATGGATGCAAACACGGCCATGCGCGTGCCCAACACAATGCGCGCCTCTCCGCTGTGTGCGGCAAGCCAGTTTTTCAGGCGCTGCGCTGGCGTGAGGCTGCTGTGCATGGACACCAAACAGTCGGTGCCCCACTGCGGGCAAAAGCGCGCGCGAAAGCGTTCTTCGAGTTGGGGCGTGAGGTTGATCTCGGGCACCATCACCAAAATTTGCGCGTGTGGGTCGCGTTCTAACTCCGCTTGTGCTGCACGCAAGTACACCTCGGTTTTGCCGCTGCCCGTGTTGCCAAACAACAAGAACGGACCTTTGTTGGCCGCGATGTCTGCCAGTACGTGGGCTTGCTCGTCGGTCGGTGTGGGTATGGTTTGCGTGTCACCTTCATAGGGCACGACGGCTTTGGGTTTGCGCTTTAAGCGGCGCGTCCATTGTTCTGTGCTGAGGTCGCGCAGCTGACTGGGCAGTGCCGCTAAGGCCACCTCGCCGGCGCTGCGCTGGTAGTAGTGCGCGGCAAATTGCACCAGCTGTCGCCAGTGGGCGCTGAGCGGCGTGAGGCCTTCCAGCACGCTGGCGATGGCGCGCAGTTGCATGGCGGCTGGCGCTTGGTTTTGCAGCGATGGGTCATCGGGCATCAACAACGATGGCTGCTCGCTGGTGTTCGTGTTTGCGAGCGAGGCTTTATCGTCGTTTGGGGTGTCCGGCTCGGCCTCCCCCCACACCACGCCCAGCAACTCTCGGCTACCCAAAGGTACACGCACCAAGGTGCCAGGCGCGTGCGCTGCATCGCTTTCGTACGTGAGTGCGCCACCAATACCGCTGTGCGCGGGGGTGTGAACCATCACTGAAATTTGGTGCGACATGTCAAGTGGTGAGTTGGGGTGTTTTGCTCAGGTGTTTTGGCAGAAGAGGCTTTAAGTCGTTGATTTACAAAGGCTTCAGGGTAAACCCAGAATTTTTGTGGATAACTTTGTTGATATCTACGGTTGAGTGGCTCCGAAGGCCCATGAATCAAGGCTTTGAACAAACTGCCTCAAAAAAATGCAGGCCAAGAATCCTATATGAATCAAAGACTTACGAGCGATTAAAGTTTTTCCAAATGCGGCAAAAGAAAAAACCAATTTGGTGCGCTGGATCAACTTTTTTGTGCATAAGTGTGAAGTCGAAGTAAAACTTTTGGTGACTTGACACACGATTTCTTGACTTACTTTTAAGGTTTTCTCAAGGCGCGTGAGTGGCTGTGCACCGTCTCGACCAACACGCCCACGCTCTCCGGCGGGGTGAATTGGCTGATGCCGTGGCCCAAGTTGAAAATTTGGGTCGGGCCGGTGGTGGTTTTGTCGGTGTGGGGTTTACCGAATGCGTCCAACACGCGGCGCGCTTCGGCGGCCAAGGCGTCAGCAGGGGCAAACAAAGCATTGGGGTCGAGGTTACCTTGCAGGGCTTTGCCGGGGCCGCCTACTTGGCCGCCTACTTGTGCGCGAGCTTTGGCGAGGTTGACTGTCCAGTCCACGCCCAACACTTCGCAGTCGAGGTCGGCCATCTCTGGCAACCACAAGCCGCCGCCTTTGGTGAACACCAAGCGGGGAATGACCACGCCATCGTGCGAGCGCTTGAGTTGCGCCAACACGCGCTTGGTGTAGGCCATGCTGAACTGTTGGAACATGCCATCGGCCAGCACGCCGCCCCAGCTGTCAAAAATCATCACGGCTTGCGCGCCGGCTTCGATTTGGGTGTTGAGGTACAGGGCCACCGCATCAGCGTTGATTTCCAAAATGCGGTGCATCAAGTCGGGGCGGCTGTACATCAGGCTTTTGACTTGGCGGTAGTCGTCTGAGCCTGCGCCTTCGACCATGTAGCAAGCCAAGGTCCAAGGGCTGCCAGAAAAGCCAATCAATGGCACGCGGCCGTTCAAAGCTTTGCGAATAGAGGTGACGGCATCAAACACATAGCGCAGCTTGGCCATGTCGGGCACGGCCAGCTCATTCACAGCGGCTTCGTTGCGTACGTTCTTGGCGAACTTGGGGCCTTCGCCTTGGGCGAAAGACAGGCCTAAGCCCATCGCATCAGGCACGGTCAAGATGTCGCTGAACAAGATGGCGGCATCGAGCGGGTAACGCTCAAGCGGCTGCAAGGTGACTTCTGTGGCGAAGTCGGTATTGGTAGCCAAGCCCATGAAGCTGCCTGCCTTGGCACGCGTGGCGCAGTACTCTGGCAAGTAGCGACCGGCTTGGCGCATGAGCCAAACGGGGGTGTGGTCGGTGGCTTGGCGCATGCAAGCGCGCAAAAAGGTGTCGTTTTGGAGTGGTGCAAACATGGCGACATTGTCGCCGAGGACCGGCCTAGCCCAATTGACGGTGCTCAACCATCAAGCAAAGGTTTTGCACCACGACCAAGCCTGCATCGGTGGCTTGTTTGGCTGCGTCGTCGTTCACCACACCGATTTGCAGCCACAGCGACTTGGCACCAATCGCGATGGCTTCTTTCGCGATCGGCGGGATGTCTTCGGAGTTGCGAAAACAGTTCACCATGTCGATGCGTTCGTGCTGCGCAGCTTCGGTGAGTGATGCATATGACTTTTCGCCCAACACTTCGAGTGCATTCGGGTTGATGGGCACGATGCGACAGCCGTGGTCTTGCATGTACTTGGCCACCCGAAAACTGTCGCGGTGCGGTTTGGGCGACAGGCCCACCACGGCGATGGTTTTGCAATTGGCAAGGCTTTGACGAATGGCAGCTTTGGTCATGGTTGGGTCGCTGGCAAGGTGGCGAGCGCTTCTTTCATCTTGCTCACACTCAATAACTCGGAGAGTACTAGTGGTGTTTTGCCTGGCGCATGCAGCACATAGACAGGCACACCGCTGCGGCCTAAGGCGGTGAGTGCAGCGGTGATGGCGGGGTCACGGCGCGTCCAGTCGGCACGCATGAGCGTGACTTGGCGTGCTGCCAAGTCTGCCAACACGTCGCTGTTGGAGAGCGTGGATTTTTTGTTGATTTGACAGGTCACGCACCAAGCGGCGGTGAAGTCCACAAACACGGGACGGCCTTGGGCCAAGCTTTGGGCCACGGCAGCTTCGGACCATGGTTGCCACATATTGGGTGTACTGCTCGTGGTTGCCGATGCGCTGCTGGCCGTGGTGATATTCGCTGGCGCTTTCAGTTCTTCCGCAAAGTTCAACGCGCCCCAAACCAAGATCGCTGCAATCAACCAAGCCAAACCACGTGCGGCCAGCGTGTGTTGTTTGAGCGACCAAATGAACGCGGCGAGCAACAGCAAACCGCCCAGCGCAAACATGGCGGCATCTAAGCTGGTTTGTTGGCCCAACACCCACAGCAACCAAACGACGGTGGCCAACATCGGAAAGGCCAACAGATGGCGCAGCGTGACCATCCATGGGCCAGGGTGCGGTAACACGCGCGCAACCGCAGGCACGAAGCTGGCCAGCAAATAAGGCGCAGCAAGCCCCAAGCCCATCACCATAAAAATGCTCAACGCTTGCCATGCGGGCAAGGTCATGGCCAACCCCAACGATGCGCCCATGAAGGGGGCGGTGCAGGGCGACGCCACGGCCACGGCCAGCACGCCTGAGAGCGCAGCGTCCATGACGGGGTGTTTGTATTGAAAGCTCGCCACGCGGGAGGGCAGTATTTGCCCAAATTCAAATAAGCCAAACAAGTTCAGCGCAATGAGTGTGAAGAAGGCTGCCAGCACGCTCACCACGGCGGGCGATTGCAACTGAAAGCCCCAGCCCAATTGCTCGCCTGCTGCACGCAGGGCCAATACGCCAGCGCCCAAGGCCAAAAAGCTCAACACCACACCTGCGGTGTAGGCCATGCCCGCCACGCGGTGTGCACGGTGGGCTCGGCTGTGTTGCGCAAAGCCCAGCAGTTTGATGGCCAATACAGGCAACACGCAAGGCATGAGGTTGAGGATGAGGCCGCCCACAAATGCGCCTAGCAGTGCCAAGACAAAACCCACTGCGCCTTCGTCGCTAACGACAGGTGCGATGGCGGGAGCTGTGGCAGCTGGTAGCTCTGACACAGCAGGCCAGGCTTGCGTGACTGACGCCGAAATTTCGAAACCTTGTCGCGCAGCGCCCATGCCTGTCGTGAGTAAAAAGCCCACTTGCTTGGGGTCGTTCAAACGCAAGTTGCTGAGGGGAAGCTGCACTGTCCACACGCCGTCTTGCCAAGCTTGGTTCGCCTGTGGGTGTTGTTCTGTGGCGGATTCCACCAGTTCTGGCGTGTTTGGAAACACGCTCATCATTTGCCCGTGCAGCGAGGCGGGCAGGCCGCTGACTTGCAGCACCAAACGCTGTGCTTCAAAACTTGTGGTGACTTTGGCGTTGGGTAGAGATTGCGGTTGCTGCGCTTGCAGCGCGTCGAACGCCGCAGCATGGGGCGCGAAGCTGCTGTTGACGGGAATGCGCAGCGCAAAGTCGCCCTCTTGTGGAATGCATTCGAGTCGGCAGATCAGCCAGTTGGCGTGCACTTGCAGGTCTAGCGTTTGCGAAGCGTTGGGTTTGAACGCTTGGGTGACGGTCAGGGGCACGGCCAGCAACACGGTTTTCTCAAAGCCGTAGTTGGTGAGGTTGCCCGCTTTGAGCTTGTGCGGCAGTGGCCATTGCACCTCACCCGCTGTGATGCCTGCAGGAAGGTTGAGTTCAATTTGCGTGGGCAGGCCCGAGTCGCCAGGGTTGCGCCAGTAGGTGTGCCACTCGGGCTGGTGTGTGAGCTGCAAGCCCACCCACATAGGCTGACCTGCTTGCAGACCTTGTGGTGCGTGCGCGACTAACTCGGCACGTAGCTGCGGTGTGCTGACCACGGCGGTGGGCACACCTTGCGCCCATGCCGAGCCGAGCAGGCCAACGGCCCATAAAACACATGAGATGAGTTTGAACATGCGCCAGATGTTACCTAGCCGCAGCCGCGCGCGTGCAGCAGGTCAAGAGGAGGGAAAGTAAGATGGCGTTTATGACTGCGAACACCAGCACACACACCGCCCAAGCTTTGGCCTCGCACCGTTGGGCCGAGCTCAACACGCGTGACTTTGCCGCGCTTGACCCCGCACGCACCGTGGCCGTGTTGCCCCTTGGGGCGACCGAACAGCACGGGCCACACCTGCCTTTATCAGTGGACACCGTGCTGGTGGATGGCGTGGTCAATGCCGCGTTGGGGCATTTGGCGGCAACTGACCCCGTGTTGGTGCTGCCCACACAAACCGTGGGTTTGAGCACGGAGCACACGGCGTTTGCAGGCACCTTGCATTTATCGCCCCAAACGCTGATTCAGCTCTGGTGCGACATGGGCGCATCGGTGGCGCGTGCGGGCGTGAAGAAGCTGCTGATGTTCAACGCCCACGGCGGCAATGTGGGGCTGATGGATGTGGTGGCCCGCGAGCTTCGCGCGCAACACGGCTTGATTGTTTACAGCAGCAGTTGGTACAACCTGCCGCTGGATGCTGGCGTGATGGGGCAGTTCTCAGCGGATGAGCACCGCTTTGGCATCCATGCGGGCGACATAGAAACCTCGATGATGCTGGCGCTGTCGCCAGCCAGCGTGAACATGGCTGAGGCGCAAAACTTTGCATCCACCTCACAAGACCGTGCCAAGCACTATGTGGTGTTGGGCAACGGCAAAAGCGCCAAACTCGGCTGGCACATGCAGGACTACAACCCACAGGGCGCCGCGGGCAATGCCGCTGCAGCCACAGCCGCCAAGGGCGAGGCCCTGGTGCACAGTGCCGGCGAGCAACTGGCGCTGTTGCTCAAAGAACTCATTGCGTTGCCGTTGACCACTGTTCGCGTGTGAGACTTGCTGTGGCGAGAGCCAAGGCAAGCGCAGGCGTCAGTAGACCTTAAGCGAACGTCACCCAGTTTTTGTGGCTGGGTGTTTCCAAGTGCGGCAGGCTGTTAAAACTCAGCAGACTGTGTCGCTTCGTGCTAAAGCTCAACTCTGTCACGGCTGTGTTGCGCAGCCGCATGTTCAGCTCAATGCTGGTTTCTGGGCTGGTACGCAGCACATGTGCCACGGCAGTAGCGATCGGCCCGCCGCTGGACACCAACAATACATTTCCTGCGTGCTGCTGGCGAATGTGGTCCAAAGCTGATGTGACCCCTTTTGCAAACTCAGCGTAGCTAGGCATGCCCTGCGGGCTGACCACCCCAGCCATCCATTGCGTGAGGCCATCGCGCAGCAAACGGAAATGTTGTTTGTAGCCTTCAGGCGTGGTGGGCTTGACCAACTCGCCCGGCTGAATGGCGCGAATGATGGCATCAGCGTCGTATTCATTTAAGCCCGGCCACACCGCGGCTTCGTGCTGCGTGCCTATCCCCGCTTGAATGCCCGCCAAGGTTTGCGCATGGCGCTTGAGTGCGCCGGTGATGACCGCTTCAAAGGTAATGCCTTGAGCGTGCCAGTGTTCGCCTAGGCGTTGGCTTTGCTGTTGTCCCAAGGGGCTGAGCTGGTCATAGTCGGCGGCGCCTAGAGAGGCTTGCCCGTGTCGCACTAAGTAAAGGTGTCCCATGGCTGTGAAGTCTGTTGTTTGTCCTCATTTTGAGGATGAGGCGTCAGAGTTGCAGTCGCGGCAGAGACCCTCAGTCACGTGCGCGGCACGGCTTAAGCCGCTTGCAGTGCGGCAGAGCGAACCATCCAAACCACGGTGCCCAAAAGCGCCAAGGCCATGATGCGGTTGAACCATTGCAGCCGTTGGGCGGTGTCGTTGGGGCCGCGCAACCAATGGCGCAAGCTGGCGCCTATCCATGCATAGGTCAGGTTGCTGGTGAGACCAAAGAACATGAAGATGGGCAAGGTTTCTAGCAGTCGTGCCAGGGTGTCCTCGTGGCCAATGACCCAACCACTCACCACAGACAGCGCTAAGAACCACGCTTTGATGTTGATGAATTGCAGCATTACGCCTTGTTTGAAGCCCACAACCGGTCCGAGTGTGGCTTCGCTCAAGCGCTGTGTGCTTGCAAGTTTCCAAGCCAGCCACAGTAAATACAACACGCCTGTGGCCAGCAGGCCCCAGCGCAGGGGTGGAAACCCCAGCACCATCACGCCTAAGCCGGCGGCATTGAGCACAAGCAGCAGGCCCCAGCCTGCGGGTACAGCGCATACAAAAGGCAACGCACGACGCAGGCCGTGGTTGGCTGCAATCGTGGCCGACAGGGCGGTGTTGGGTCCCGGTGTGAAGGTGCCCACGGTGGCGAGGGCAATCAAGGCAAATAGTTCTTCGCTGCTCATGCAGGCGAGGATAGTTGCTCCCAACGCTCTAGGGCTGTCATCAGCGCGTCTTCAATTTCGGTGTCGCGTTTGTGGATTTGCGCAACTTTGGCGGGGTCACTGGCGTAGAGGCTGTTGTCGCTTAAGGCGGCTTGGGTTTCTTTGTGTTCTGCTTCTAGTGAGGCAATGAGTTCTGGCAGAGCTTCCAACTCGCGCTGCTCTTTGTAGCTCAGCTTGCGGGTTTTGGCAGTGCTGGAAGCTGCCGCCGCCGCGGGCTTGGGAGCTTCTGCTGCTGCTTTGGCAGCCACAGGTGCCGCTGGCTTGGTTTGCGGTGCAAGACTGCGCGCGCGTTCAGATTGGATGAGCCAGTCTTGCACGCCGCCTTCGTACTCGCGCCAGAAGCCCGGGTTGTCGTCGGTGGCTTCAAACACCAAGGTGCTGGTGGCCACGTTGTCGAGGAAGGTACGGTCATGGCTGACGATGAACACGGTCCCGTTGTAGTTTTGCAGCAGCTCTTCCAGCAGTTCCAATGTGTCGATGTCCAAGTCGTTGGTGGGTTCGTCCAGCACCAGCACATTGGCTGGGCGTGCAAACAAACGAGCCAACAGCAAGCGGTTGCGTTCGCCACCTGACAACGAGCGCACGGGCGATGTGGCGCGTGACGGCGAGAACAAGAAGTCGTCTAAGTAGCTTTTGACGTGCTTGCGTTGCGTGCCGATTTCGATCCATTCGCTGCCTGGGCTGATGAAGTCTTCCAGCGAAGCATCCATGTCTAGGCCGTTGCGCATTTGGTCAAAGTACGCCACCTGTAAGTTGGCGCCTTGGCGAATCTTGCCGCTGTCGGCTTCGAGCTCGCCCAAGATCATTTTCAGCAAGGTGGATTTGCCGGCGCCATTGGGGCCGATCAGACCAATCTTGTCGCCGCGCAAGAAAGTAGCTGAGAAGTTCTTGGTAATGACCTTGCCCCCGAAGGCTTTGTCCACCTCGGTGAGCTCGGCCACGATCTTGCCTGTTGGAGCACCGCTGGCCACGTCGAGCTTGACACGTCCCACAGCGTCGCGACGGGCTTCGCGCTGGGCGCGTAAGGCTTCGAGTCGACCAATGCGGCTTTGGCTGCGCGTACGGCGGGCTTCCACGCCTTTGCGAATCCACACTTCCTCGCCAGCCAGTAGTTTGTCGGCCTTGGCGTTGATGACGGCTTCTTGCGCGGCTTGTTCTTCCTTTTGGAGTTGGTATTGCGAGAAGTTACCGGGATAGGTCAGCAAATGGCCGCGGTCTAACTCGACGATACGCGTGGCAACCTTGTCCAAGAAGGAACGGTCATGCGTGATGGTGATGATGCTGCCCTTGAAGTCAATCAAGAGTTGTTCGAGCCACTCAATGCTGTCGAGGTCCAAGTGGTTGGTAGGCTCGTCTAGTAAGAGCACATCAGGCGATGTAACCAACGCTTGTGCCAACGCCACACGTTTCAGGGTACCGCCCGAGAGCGCATTGATACGCGCATCAGGGTCAAGGTGCAAGCGGTGCAAAGTTTCTTGCACGCGCTGCTCCCAGTTCCATCCATCAAACATTTCAATCTCGTTTTGCATGGCTGTGAGGTCTCCCTCGCCAGCGCAGTACTGTTCAATCAGGTGGATGATGCGGGCTAAGCCTGCACTGACAGACTCAAACACGGATGCATTGCTGTCGAGTTGTGGCTCTTGGGCGACGTAGGTGACGCGCAGGCCTTGTTGCACGCGCAGATCACCATCGTCAGGCTTCTCTATTCCGCCTAGGATGCGTAAGAGAGATGATTTGCCAGCGCCATTGCGGCCAATCAGGCCAACGCGCTCAGCTGTTTCAAGGGAAAACTCTGCGTGATCAAGAAGAGCGACGTGCCCAAAAGCGAGTTGGGCGTTCTGTAGGGTAATTAAAGACATGCTCCATTATCAAGGGCTGCCTACAGGCGGCTTCTTATCTATAAGTGTGATGGATGCGAAGAGGGTTCAAAAGAGTAAATGTGAAGTTTTTCTAAAATAGTTGCGCGCGGTTTAAAAGTAGTGCTATACTGACAGGCTTCGCTGATAAGAACTGTTTAGGGTTTACCAGAAACAAGTTAGCGGAGGCGGTTAGAAAAGATTTTTAAAATTTCTTCGAAATGTTCAAAAATCCGATGTATACTGCAAGGCTTCGCTGATCGCAGCGTAGTTGCTCAAGTAGTTGAGTGGTTCATTAAAAACATACAGCCGATAAGCGTGGGCGTTTGATGGTGATTGCCAAGTTCTTTAGGAACTTAGCTTTAATTAGCTAACAAACGCTCATGAAGTAAAAAAGATGTGAAATTCGTCAAAGAAAATCACGTCGATTCCAATTTATGAGTTGGTCGAAAGGCCGAAAAAATTATCAAGATCGAACTATAGAGTTTGATCCTGGCTCAGATTGAACGCTGGCGGAATGCTTTACACATGCAAGTCGAACGGCAGCACGGACTTCGGTCTGGTGGCGAGTGGCGAACGGGTGAGTAATATATCGGAACGTGCCCAGTCGTGGGGGATAACGTAGTGAAAATTACGCTAATACC